>NZ_CABFPH010000134.1 GCF_902141845.1 Methylobacterium symbioticum
CGGGGCGGGGCGGGGGGTGAGGGGGGCCCGCGCGCCCGCGCGACGGGGGGCCCGCCCCAGGCGGCGCACGCAGGGGTTGTCGCCGGGAAGGGGGCCGCCGCGGGCCGCCTCGGGGGGGGGGGGCCCCCCGCCCCCCCGCGCCGGCCCCCCCCCCCCCCCCCCCACCCCCCCCCCCCCCCCCCGGAGGGGCTGCCGCCCGCCGCGCTCGATCGTGACCTCGATGGCGCGGGCGCCCGCGTCGATGGCGTTCTCGACGAGTTCCTTCACGGCCGAGGCCGGCCGCTCGACCACCTCGCCCGCGGCGATGCGGTCGACGAGGACGGGGTCGAGGCGGCGGACCGGGCGGGGCGAGAGGGTCATCGGACCCGCAGATATAGCGGTGCGGCCGGCCCCCCGCTATGGCGGCGCGGCTCCCGGGCGCGGCCGCGGTGCCGTTGTCCCGGCATGATCGCGCGCCGAGGCCGATCCGGGTCGATGGCGGGCGCTCAGCCCCGGGCGGCGAGGCGCGGGCCGCCGAGGCTGATCCGGGTCGTCGCGCCCGTTCGCGGCGCGCCGTAGGCCGGGGGCGCGTAGGGCCGGCGCGACAGGTCGTAGAGGGTGGTGCCGACGAGGCCCGCGGCGCGCTGCAGGCTCTGGCCGTCGCAGGTCGCGGCGATGCGGATGCCGAGTTCGTAGGTGTGGCTCCGCCCGTAGAGGTAGACCGCGAGCCGGGCCCGGGTCGCCTCGGGGATGCCGGCGACGAGGTCAGCGACCGTCTCCGGTGCGGCGCGCGCGAGGCGCCCGAGCGCCTCGACGGGGACGGGACAATCCTGCGCCGGGTCGTCGACGCTGAGCGGCGGAGCCTTCATCGCGGAACCTGTCGAGGCCTGTGCACCTGTCTGACGTGACGGTCCAAACCTGCGGCCCGATGGTTAACGAAGCGTCAACGCCCGGAGAAAAATGGTTTCGATCGGCCGCGACGACTGATGACGGCCGGGTTCTCTTCTGATCTGGTCTTGCGTGATGACCGCCCGCCAGCCGCAGTCACTGGCCGGAGACTGTCATCACGCCGCCGTGATCAGGTCAGGCGCTCCACCGCCATCGCGGTCGCCTCGCCGCCGCCGATGCACAGGCTCGCCACGCCCCGACGCAGCCCGTGCGTTTCCAGGGCGGCGAGAAGGGTCACCAGGATGCGGGCGCCGGACGCGCCGATCGGGTGGCCGAGCGCGCAGGCGCCGCCATGGACGTTCACCCGGCCGTGGTCGAGGCCGAGATCCTGCATCGCCGCCATCGCGACCACCGCGAAGGCCTCGTTGATCTCGTAGAGATCGACGCCTCCGGCCTCCCAGCCCACCCGCTCCAGAAGGGTGCGGATCGCGCCCACGGGGGCGGTGGTGAAGAGGTTCGGCGCCTGGGCGTGCGTCGCCTGGCCGCGGATCGCGGCGAGTGGGGTCAGACCGCGCCGCTCGGCCTCGGACAGCCGCATCAGCACGAGGGCGGCGGCCCCGTCCGAGATCGAGGAGGCGTTGGCCGCCGTCACCGTGCCGCCCTCGCGGAAGGCCGGGCGCAGGGTGGGGATCTTGTCGGGGCGGGCGTTGCCCGGCTGCTCGTCCTCGGCGACGACGCGCGCGGCCCGGGCCACCGTCACCGTCACGGGCACGATCTCGCGGGCGAAGCGGCCGTCTCCTTGCGCCGCCTTCGCCCGATCGAGGGAGGCGAGCGCGTAGGAATCCTGCGCCGCGCGGGAGAACTGGTAGGCCTCGGCGCAATCCTCGGCGAAGGTGCCCATCAGGCGGCCGCGGTCGTAGGCGTCCTCCAGCCCGTCGAGGAACATGTGGTCGCGCACCTGCCCGTGACCCATGCGGTAGCCGGTCCGCGCCCGGTCGAGCAGGTAGGGGGCGTTCGTCATGCTCTCCATGCCGCCGGCCACCGCCACGGCGGCGTGGCCGAGCGCCAGGGCATCGTGGGCGAGCATCGCGGCCTTCATGCCGGAGCCGCACATCTTGTTGACGGTGGTGGCCCCGGCCGAGAGCGGCAGCCCGGCCTTCAGCGCGGCCTGCCGGGCCGGCGCCTGCCCTTGCCCGGCCGGCAGCACGCAGCCGAACACCACCTCCTCGACCGCCTCGGCCGGGATCCCGGCCCGCTCGATCGCGGCCCGGATCGCGGCGGCGCCGAGGTCCGGCGCCGGCAGGTCGGCCAGCGCCCCCTGCAGCGCGCCGATCGGCGTGCGCGCTGCGCCGACGATGACGACGGGGTCCTGCATCGGGCGTCCCTCCCTGACGATCGGCGCGGCGCAGCTCAGGATCTAAGCTCTTGTCTTGACGCGCTCTCTTGCGCCGAACCGGTATCCACTTCGGCGGAGAGCGCTCTAACGCGGCGCCATCCGCAGCGCCCCGTCGAGGCGGATGACCTCGCCGTTGAGCATGTCGTTCTCGATGATATGGGCGACGAGCCCGGCGAATTCAGCCGGCCGGCCGAGCCGCGGCGGGAAGGGCACCGAGCGCCCGAGCGCCTCCTGCACCTCGGGTGCCAAGCCCGCCATCATCGGCGTCTCAAAGATGCCGGGCGCCACCGAGACCACGCGGATGCCGTGGCTGGCGAGGTCGCGGGCGAGCGGCAGGGTCAGGCTCGCCACGCCCCCCTTCGAGGCGGCGTAGGCGGCCTGGCCCACCTGCCCGTCGAAGGCGGCGATTGAGCTGGTGGTGACGATCACGCCGCGGCTGCCGCCCGCGTCCGGGGCCTGGCCTGCGATGGCCTCGGCCGCGAGCCGGACCATGTTGAAGGTCCCGACGAGGTTGACCCGGACGGTGCGGGCGAAGCTGTCGAGGTCGTGCGGGCCGGACCGGCCCAGCACCCGCGCTCCGGTGACGATGCCCGCGCAGGTGACGAGCCCGTCGAGGCGGCCATGGGCTTCGAGGCAGGCGGCGACGGCCGCCCGGCCCTCGGCCTCGTCGGCGACGTCGGTGCGCACGAAGCGGCAGCCGATCGCGGCGGCGACCGCGCCGCCGTCCTCGGCGATGTCGGCGACGACGACCCGGGCGCCCGCCGCGCTCAGGTGCTCGGCCACCGCCCGGCCGAGCCCCGAGGCGCCGCCGGTGACGAGGAACACGCGATCCGGGATTCTCATGGGCTATTCGCTCCTGGGGCCGGGAGGTGAGCCCATCGCCCTGTTGCGCGGTTCCCCACTCAAAGCGGCTTCTTCAGGATCCGCGCGAACAGCCCGACGATGCCCTCGCGGAACAGCAGCACGCAGAGCACGAAGACCGCGCCCTGGATCACCGTCACCCAGGCGCCGAACGGGGCGAGGTAGGTCTCCATGGTGACGATGACGAGGGCGCCCGCGATCGGCCCGAACACCGTGCCCATGCCGCCCACCAGCGTCATCAGCACCACCTCGCCCGACATCGACCAGTGCACGTCGGTGAGCGAGGCGAGCTGGAAGACGAGTGCCTTGGTGGCCCCGGCCAATCCCGCCAGCGTCGCCGAGAGCACGAAGACGGCGAGCTTGTACTGGTTGACCCGGTAGCCGAGCGAGACCGCGCGGGGCTCGTTGTCGCGGATCGCCTTCAGCACCTGCCCGAAGGGCGAGTGGATGATGCGGTAGATCAGCAGCATGCCGCCGAAGAAGACGACCGCCACGAGGCCGTAGAGCACCCGGTCGTCGGCGATGCTGATGGCGCCGAACAGGTTGCCGCGGGGCACCGCCTGAATGCCGTCCTCGCCGCCGGTGAACTTTGCCTGCAGCGAGAAGAAGAACACCATCTGCGCGAGCGCCAGGGTGATCATCGAGAAGTAGATGCCCTGCCGCCGGATAGCCAGCGCGCCGAAGACGAGGCCCAGCAGCGCCGCGGTCGCGGTGCCCGACAGGATCGCGAGTTCCGGCGTCAGGCCCCAGTGCTTGGCGGCATAGGCCGAGACGTAGCTCGCCATGCCGAAATAGGCGGCGTGGCCGAAGGAGAGCAGGCCGCCGTAGCCGAGCAGCAGGTTGAAGGCGAGCGCGAACAGCGCGAAGCACAGCACCTTCATCAGGAAGACGGGGTAGAGCACCAGCGGCGCCAGGGCGAGGGCGATCGCGAGGCCCGCGAAGACCTTGCGGTGCAGCGCCTTGTCGTCCCGGCCCTCAGGCCGGGAGGCCGCGATCGGGGCGGCGTCGAGGGCGGCGGTGTCGGCCATGGCTCTTGTCTCCTTCGACCGAGATCAGGCCGTGCGGCCGAACAGGCCGGCGGGCTTCACGAGCAGCACCAGCACCATGATGACGAAGATCACCGTCGCGGAGGCCTCGGGGTAGAACACCTTGGTCAGGCCCTCCACCAGCCCGAGGGCGAAGCCGGTGATGACGGAACCCAGGATCGAGCCCATGCCGCCGATCACCACCACGGCGAAGACCACGATGATGATGTCGGCGCCCATGTTCGGGTTGACCGAGTAGATCGGCGCCGCGAGCACGCCGGCAAAGCCCGCCAGCGCCACGCCGAAGCCGTAGGTCAGCGTCAGGAACAGCGGCACGTTCACGCCGAAGGCCTGGACGAGGGTCGGGTTCTCGGTGGCGGCGCGCAGATAGGCGCCGAGCTTGGTCTTCTCGATGACGAGCCAGGTGGCGAGGCAGACGGTGAGCGAGGCGACGACCACCCAGGCGCGGTAGTTCGGCAGGAACATGAAGGGCAGGCGCTGGCCGCCCGAGAGCTCGGCGGGGATCGCGTAGGGGAGCCCCGAGACGCCGTACTGGTTGCGGAACAGGCCCTGGATGATCAGCGCCAGCCCGAAGGTGAGGAGCAGGCCGTAGAGGTGGTCGAGCTTGTACAATCGCGCGATCAGGAAGCGCTCGAGCAGGATGCCGAACAGGCCGACCACCAGGGGCGCCAGCCCGAGCGCCCACCAGTAGCCGAGCCCGAGATAGGTGAGCAGCATCCAGGCCACGAAGGCGCCCATCATGTAGAGGGCGCCGTGGGCGAAGTTGATGATGTTCAACAGCCCGAAGATGATCGCCAGCCCGAGCGAGAGGATCGCGTAGAACGAGCCGTTGATCAGGCCCAGCAGGAGCTGGCCGAACAGGGCCTGCGTCGGCACGCCGAAGATCGTGGTCATGGTCCGCCTGAGCCGTCGCGTCTCAAGAAGGCCGCGCCTTGACGGGCGCGGCCGATCCGATTCAGCCCTTCACCAGCGGGCAGCCGCCCTCGTTGAGGGGCCGGAAGACCTCGTTGCCGGGAATGGTCGCGAGCGTCTTGTAGAGGTCCCACGGGCCCTTCGACTCGGCCGGCTTCTTGACCTCGAACAGGTACATGTCGTGGATCTTGCGGCCGTCGACGCGGATCGTGCCCTTGCCGAAGAGCGGGTCGTCGGTGGGCATCTCCTTCATCTTGGCCACCGTCTTGGCGCCGTCCTTCACGTCCTTCAGGGCGGCGGCGGCCTTCAGGTAGTGCAGGATGCCGGCATAGACGCCCGCATGGTTGGCGGTGGGCTTGCGGCCGTTCATCTGCTTGGCGAAGCGGTCCGAGAAGGCGCGGGTGCCGTCGGTGAGGTCCCAGTAGAAGGGCTCGGTGAGCACCAGCCCCTGCGCCACCTTGGTGCCGAGCGAGTAGACGTCGGAGGAGAAGACGAGGAGGCCGGCGAGCGCTTGGCCGCCCTCGGTGATGCCGAACTCGCCGGCCTGCTTGATGGCGTTGATGGTGTCGCCGCCGGCATTGGCCAGCCCGATCACCTTGGCGCCGGAGCCTTGAGCCTGCAGCAGGAAGGAGGAGAAGTCGGCGGTCGGGAACGGCGTCTTGACCGAGCCGACCACCTTGCCGCCGTTCTTGGTGACGACCGTGCTGGTGTCGCGCTGCAGGGTCTGGCCGAACACGTAGTCCGCGGTGAGGAAGAACCAGGTGTCGCCGCCGCGCTTCACCATGGCGCCGCCGGTGCCGTTGGCGAGCGCCACGGTGTCGTAGACCCAGTGCACGGTGTTGGGCGTGCATTGCGGGCCGGTGAGGTCGGCGGTGCCGGCGCCGGTGTCGATGAAGGCCTTGTTCTTCTCGCGCGTGACTTGGTTGATGGCGAGCGCCACCGAGGAGGTGACGCCGTCGATCACCATGTCGACCCCGTCGCGGTCGTACCATTGCCGGGCGAGCGCGGCGCCGACATCGGGCTTGTTCTGGTGGTCGGCGGAGACGATCTCGACCTTCACGCTCGGGTCGAGCTTGGCGAAGTCCTCCACCGCCAGCCGGGCGGCCACCACCGAGCCCTCGCCGCTGATGTCGGAATAGACGCCGGAGCGATCGCCGAGCACGCCGATCTTCACGGCCGTCTGGGCCTGCGCCGCGCCCAGGGTCAGGGCGGAGAGCGCGGTCGCGAGCAGAACGGATCGCAGCATGTGTTCGTGTCCTCTCTAAGCGGATGACGCGGCCCGGCCCCGCGGGTGCGCGTCGTGTCTTCTTGTTGGCGCGCCCGGGGTCGGTCAGACCCCGAGATAGGCGTGGAGCTTGTCGATGTTGGCGTCGAGGCGGCTGTTCTCGATCATGTCGACGACGCGGCCCTGCTCGACCACGTAGTGGCGGTCGGCCAGCGTCTGGGCGAAGCGGAAGTTCTGCTCCACCAGCACGATGGTGTAGCCCTCCGCCTTCAGTTTCAGGATCGTGCGGCCGATCTGCTGGACGATCACCGGCGCGAGCCCTTCGGTCGGCTCGTCGAGCAGGATCAGCTTGGCGCCCGTCCTGAGAATTCGGCCGATGGCCAGCATCTGCTGCTCGCCGCCCGAGAGCTTGGTGCCCTGGCTCTTGGCCCGCTCCTTCAGGTTGGGGAACAGCGCGTGGATCTCGGCGACCGACATGCCGCCGGGCTTCACGCGCGGCGGCAGCATGAGGTTCTCGTGCACCGACAGGCTCGCGAAGATGCCCCGCTCCTCGGGCACGTAGCCGATGCCGAGCCGCGCGATGGCGCGCGAGGCCATCCGGATCGTCTCGGCGCCCTCGTAGGTGATCGAGCCGGTGCGCTTGCCCAGGATGCCGATGATGGCGCGCAGCGTCGTGGTCTTGCCCGCGCCGTTGCGCCCGAGCAGCGTCACCACCTCGCCCGCCCCCACGTCGAGGTCGATGCCGTGCAGCACGTGGCTCTCGCCGTACCAGCCCTCCAGGCCGCGCACCGCCAGAAGCGGCGCCGTCGCGGCCGCCGGTGAGATCGCGCGCGCCGCCTCAGGCATGTCCGGCCCCGATATACGCCTCGACCACGCGCGGATCCTTCGACACGGTGGCGTAGTCGCCCTCCGCCAGCACCTGCCCGCGCGCCAGCACGGTGATGCGGTCGGACAGCGAGGCCACCACCGAGAGGTTGTGCTCCACCATCAGGATGGTGCGGTCCTTCGAGACCCGGCGGATCAGCGCCGCGGTGCGGTCGACGTCCTCGTGGCCCATGCCGGCCATGGGCTCGTCGAGGAGCAGCATCTCGGGATCGAGCGCGAGGGTGGTGGCGATCTCCAGCGCCCGCTTGCGGCCGTAGGAGAGCTCGACCGCCTGATGGCCGGCGAAGTCGGAGAGGCCGACCGCCTCGACGAGGTCGAGGGCCTCGCCGTCGAGGGCCCGCAGCACGCGCTCGTTGCGCCAGAAGTCGAAGGAATCGCCCCGGCGCCTGCGCTGCAGGGCGATGCGGACGTTCTCCAGCACGGTGAGGTGCGGGAACACGGCCGAGATCTGAAAGGAGCGCACCAGCCCGAGGCGGGCGACGTCGGCCGGCTTCAGGCCGGTGATGTCGCGGTCCTTGTAGCGGATCGTGCCGGCGGTGGGCTGCAGGAACTTGGTGAGCAGGTTGAAGCAGGTGGTCTTGCCGGCGCCGTTCGGGCCGATCAGCGCATGGATCGTGCCGCGCGCGACCTCAAGGGTCACGCCGCTGACGGCGCGGAATCCCTTGAATTCCTTCGTCAATCCGCTCGTTGCCAGGATGATGTCCTGAGCCAAGCGCAACCCTCCCATGCGATTGGCGGCGAGCTTGTACCGGAAGCGTGAGCGGCGTCCACCGCATTTCGCATTCAGCCGGGGACAAAGCGGCGGCGCTGATAGCAGGGAGCAAACAGACAGAGGCGGGGCTCGCGCCCCGCCTCCCTGGCGGTCGTCGATCGGGAGCCGGCGCATCGCCCGCGACCCCCGCGATCGGCCCCGCGATCGCGGGGCGGGACACGGGTCAGTAGGCCGGGCCGCCCGAGGTCTGGCCGTATTGCGGCACGAGGCGCTCCTGCTGGTTGGCGTTGCCGGCCTTGGCGGAATCGACGGCGTTCCAGTCGCGCACGCTCGGGCGGGCGCCAACGATCGCGCCGGTGGTGGCGGGATCGAAGACGTTGGCCGGGGCGCGGCCGGGATGGGGCCAGTTGCCGGCCTGGGCGAACGCGGCCGGAGCGGCCAGGCTCAGGGCGACGGCGACGGCAGCGGTGGCAAAACGGGTCTTCATGAGAGTATCCATCACGGTTCTTCGGCTCTCATCGCGCGCGAGATCTTGCTAAGATCTCGGCGGCGGAAAGTCTTTGCTCTTGTACGAGGCCGGATATGGTGCCCGTATCCCGGCCGCGACGTGCGGTCGAGCACGTCGCGGCCAGGGCTTGCGCTCCAGCGCGCCAGGGCGCTGCGGGGCTTGCGCTTGCGCTCCAGCTCGCGGCGGGACTGGCGCGGGCGAGCCCCGGCGCGTATCCCCCAAGGCCCGGAGCCACCGGCAAGGGGCCGGCACCGTGGCCGGCAGGAGCGACACCCGCATGAGCGACCCGATCGAGCGCATCGCCACGCCGGCCGTGCCCACGCCGGCCGGGCATTATTCGCAAGCCACCGCCTGGCGCGACCTCGTCTTCGTCTCGGGCCAGCTCGGGCCACGCAGCGACGGCAGCCACACGGCGGGCGAGCCCTTCGAGGTCCAGGCCCGGCAGGTGCTGACCAATCTCCTCGCCATCCTCGCGGAGGCGGGCTGCGGGCCGGAGCGGGTCCTGCGCTGCACCGCCTATATCGTCGGCGTCGAGAACTGGCCGGTCTTCAACCGGGTCTATGCCGAGATGTTCGGCGCGGCCAAGCCCGCCCGCACCGTGGTGCCGGTGGCGGCGCTCAATCACGGCTACCTCGTCGAGGTCGAGGCGATCGGCGCGCGGGGCTGACCGCTCAAGGCGGGTCCTGGGCAGCCCGCCGGGAAACCTGCATTGATTCATCGCATTGACGCTCGCCCGGGCAGATGGGAAAGCCTGCCGCCATGACGTCTCCCTCCGCGACACGGCCAGACCTGTCCCACCCCCTCCCCTCCGAGGCCGACATCGCGGCCCTGAAGGCGGAGGCCGGCGCGTGGTTCTCCACCTTGCGCGACCGCATCACGGCGGCGCTGGAGGCCATCGAGGCGGAGGCCGAGGGCCCCTTCGACGGGGACGCGCCGGCCGGGCCGCAGCGTTTCGTGCGCACCCCCTGGGAGCGCACCGACCATGACGGCCGGCCCGGCGGCGGCGGCACCATGGCGATCCTGAAGGGCCGGGTCTTCGAGAAGGCCGGCGTGCATGTCTCGGCGGTGCACGGGGAATTCGCCCCCGAGTTCCGGGCCCAGATCCCGGGCGCCGCGGAGGATCCGCGCTTCTTCGCCACCGGCATCTCGCTGATCGTCCATCCCTGGAACCCGAACGTGCCGACCGTGCACATGAATACCCGCCTCGTGGTGACCACGAAGGCGTGGTTCGGGGGCGGAGCCGATCTGACACCGGTGCTCGACCGGCGCCGGACCCAAGCCGATCCGGATTCGGAGCTGTTCCACGCGGCCCTGCGCCGGGCCTGCGAGGCGCATGCCCCGGCGGTCGACTACGCCAAGGTCAAGGCCTGGTGCGACGAGTATTTCTGGCTGAAGCACCGCGACGAGCCGCGCGGCATCGGCGGCATCTTCTACGACTACCACTGGACCGGCGCGCCCCAGGACGACCTCGCCTTCACCCGCGACGTCGGCCTCGCCTTCCTCGAGGCCTATCCGGCGATCGTCCGGCGCAACCTCGCCACGCCCTGGAGCGAGGCCGACCGGCACGAGCAGCAGGTGCGGCGCGGGCGCTACGTGGAGTTCAACCTGCTCTACGACCGCGGCACGATCTTCGGCCTGAAGACCGGCGGCAACGTCGCCTCGATCCTGTCCTCGCTGCCCCCCACCGTCCGCTGGCCGTGAGCGCAGGCGTTCCGACCCGGTTCGCGCCGCAGCAGGAGGCGGCGCTCAAGGCCATCGCGGACTGGCGCAGGAACGGAGACAGCCAAGTCTTCCGTTTGTTCGGCTATGCCGGGACCGGCAAGACCACGCTCGCCCGCCGCATCGCCGAGGACGTGGACGGCACCGTGCTGTTCGGCGCCTTCACCGGCAAGGCGGCCTCGGTGATGCGGGCCAAGGGCTGCCACGATGCGGGCACCATCCACAGCCTGATCTACCGCACCAAGGAGGCGGACGAGGGCGGCCCGACCTTCACCCTCAACCGCTCCGGCCCGGCGGCCAAGGCCGATCTCATCGTCATCGACGAATGCTCGATGGTCGATTCGGATCTCGGGCATGACCTCCTCTCCTTCGGCAAGCCGGTTCTGGTGCTGGGCGACCCCGCGCAGTTGCCGCCCGTGCGCGGCGGCGGCTTCTTCACGGAGGGCGAGCCCGACGTGATGCTGACCGACGTGCACCGGCAGGCCGAGGACGACCCGATCGTGCGGATGGCGATGACGGTGCGCGAGGGCGGACGCCTCGCGCCCGGCCGCTACGGGGCGAGCGAGGTCGTCTCCCGCCGCGAGATCCACCCCGAGCAGGTGCTCGACTGCGACCAGGTGCTGGTGGGCCTCAACAAGACGCGGCGCCTCTACAACAACCGCCTGCGCGAGCTCGCCGGCCATACCGATCCGATGCCGGCGGTGGGCGAGAAGCTCGTCTGTTTGAGGAACGACCGCACCAAGGGCCTGCTCAACGGCTCGACCTGGACGGTGAAGGCTTTGCGCGCGCCCCCGCGCCCGGACATGGTCCGCCTCGACGTGGTGCCCGACGACGACCCGGCGCTGCGGCGGCGGGCCACCGACATCAAGGTGCTGCGCCAGATCATCAGCGGCAGCGAGGAGGAGATCCCGCTCTATCTCCGCCGCGAGACCGACGAGTTCACCTACGGCTACGCTCTGACCGTGCACAAGGCCCAGGGCTCGCAATGGGACAAGGTGGTCCTCTTCGACGAGTCCTACGCCTTCCGCGAGCACCGTGCGCGCTGGCTCTATACGGGCCTGACCCGGGCCGCCGAGGCCGTCACGGTGGTGGTGTAGGGGCATTCCGCGCGCCGGTCCGCAGGGCCGGCACAAAAAGGCCCGCCGCGGCGGACCGGGCGGGCCTGTCGTCGTCCCGATGATGAGCGGAAGGACGCGGAGCGGCGGCTCAGGCGAGGGTCGGCACCGGGCCGGCGGAATCGGTCGTGCGCGCATCGCCGTCGAACAGGCCGGCGAGGGCGACGGCAACGGCGATGTTCGCGATGGCGGCGACCGGGAGAAGCGCGAGAGCGGTGAGAAGGGTCATCGAAGGCGTTCCGTTTGGTGCGGTGCGATGGGACTGATATCGCACCGCACGCGCCGGTTTGGTATGCCAGATAATGACGACCAAGCATGCCGACTCTGCATGGCTGCGGCTGGATGATCGGGAGGGCCGGCCCGACATGCGGGGCCGGACCCCGTCACCAGCCTCGGCGATGCACCGCTCAGCGGTTGCCGGCCTCGGCAACCACGCGCGCCTTGGCCGGCGCGGCGGGGACGAGGCGCGGGGTCGTGGTCAGCTCCGAGGCCGGCCGCGTGGCGGCCGTGGCGCGGGCCTGCTCCCGGTAGAGGGTCGGGGTCACGGTGAGCCCGCCCTCGGCGGCAGCCGATCCGATCACGGTGACGGAGGCGATGGCAGCGATGAGAAAAGTCCGGACGGTCATGGTCTGATCCTCGAATGGCAGGGCGGTTGCCCCGTCTCGAGGGGTTATTTGCGCTGCGTCGCACAATCATTCAAACAGATGCGATTGATAGTCGGGATCGATGGCATCGATGTTGATCGCGCCGTCATGGGCCGGCGCCTCTCTCGCCGTGGGCTAGTCTCGCCTCGCCCTGCCCTGCTCTGTTCAGGGCCGGCGGCCCCGATATCCCATCCATCCCCCTCATCCTGAGGTGCCCACGTCAGCGGGCCTCGAAGGATGCCTCCAGGGGATCTCGGCGCTATCTGGAGGCCTCCTTCGAGGCCTCCGCTCTCGCTCCGGCGCCTCAGAATGAGGTGGGTGGATGGGATCGGCTGGCGATGCGCGGCTTGACAATGTTCCTGTTTTGTGCGCATTTGCTTGCACCTGCCGGCCGGCATCGCAGGGGTGATCCTGCGCTGCCTTTCGGGGGCCCGTCCCGGGGACCGACCGGGAGGGGCGCGGACGGCGGGGCGGTGCCCGCGTCATCGGCCTCGGATCCGGCCGGTGCCCCGGGCGGCGTGCCGGCGCAAGGTCTGCTCGGATCCGGGCGGTGAGGCGGGCTGAGGAAATGCGCCCGTCCCGACCCGGCTCTGGGGGATCGCCAGAGACTCGCCGGCCCGACCCACTAGGAGGCGGGCCTCGCGCCGGACGGGCGTATGTCAGCGTGCACGGGGTTCCCGTCCCGCTAGGGACCGGACCCGGCCAGCGGCAGTCGCGAGGTCGGAGGACGCCGGGACAGACACCGCGACGACAAGACGGATGGGCGGGCTTGCAGCAGGGCCTCTC
>NZ_CABFPH010000135.1 GCF_902141845.1 Methylobacterium symbioticum
TCAGGTGGAGGGCGACGTCGATGACGAGCCCCGGCCTGCACCGTCGCGCGAGCCGGCTCCGTCCGTTGATCGCGGCGACGAGTGGCCGGTCGCCTCTGACCTGCCCGAGTCCCCCGCCGCGCCGGCCGACCGGCCGGCCCGCGAGCCGGTGGTCGAGGCCGGACGCTCCCTGCGCCACTCGCCCGAGCGCTTCGTGAACCGCGAGCTGTCCTGGCTGCAGTTCAACCGCCGGGTGCTGGAGGAGGCCTCCAACACCAACCACCCGCTCCTGGAGCAGCTGCGCTTCCTCTCGATCTCGGCGAACAACCTCGACGAGTTCTTCATGGTCCGCGTCGCCGGCCTGCACGATCAGGTCCGGGCCGGGCTGACGCTGCCCTCTCAGGACGGGCTGACTCCCTCCGAGCAGCTCGCCCGCATCTCGGCCGAGGTCTCGCGCCTCGCCGAGGACCAGCAGACCCGCTGGCGCGAACTGCGCGCGGAACTCCTCACCGCCGACATCGCCCTCGTCGAGCCCGGCGAGCTGAAGCCGGAGCACAAGGGCTTCCTGGAGGAATACTTCCTCAACCACGTCCTGCCGGTGCTGACGCCGCTCGCCATCGACCCGGCGCACCCCTTCCCGTTCATCCCGAATCTCGGCACCACCATCGCCCTGATGCTGGTGCGCCCCAAGGACGGGCGGACGCTCCGCGCGCTGATCCGCATGCCCGGCGTGCTCGACCGCTTCGTGCGGCTGCCCGCCGTCGAGGGCGATCCGGCCGCGCGCTTCATCGCGATCGAGCAGGTGATCGTGATGTTCACGGGGCGCCTCTTCCCCGGCTACCACGTGCGCGGGCAGGGCGCCTTCCGGGTGGTGCGCGATTCCGATCTCGAGATCGAGGAGGAGGCCGAGGATCTCGTCCTCCACTTCGAGACCGCCCTGAAGCAGCGCCGCCGCGGCGTCGTCATCCGCCTTGAGGTCGAGGCCGGCATGCCGGAGGATCTGCGCGCCTTCGTCGCCGACGAGCTGGAGATCAACCCGGACGCGATCTTCCTGGTCGAGGGCATGCTCGCGCTGAACGAGCTGTCGCAGATCGTCGGGATCGACCGGCCGGACCTGAAGTTCAAGCCCTACAACCCGCGCTTCCCCGAGCGCATCCGCGAATCGGGCGGCGACGTCTTCGCGGCGATCCGGCAGAAGGATTTCTGCGTCCACCACCCCTACGAGTCCTTCGACTCGGTGGTGCAGTTCCTGGCCCAGGCCGCCCGCGACCCGAACGTGGTCGCGATCAAGCAGACGCTCTACCGCACCTCCTCGAACTCGCCGATCGTGGCCGCGCTGGCCGAGGCGGCCGAGCTCGGCAAGTCGGTCACCGCCCTGGTTGAGCTGAAGGCCCGCTTCGACGAGGAGGCCAATATCCGCTGGGCGCGCAACCTCGAGAAGGCCGGCGCCCAGGTGGTCTTCGGCTTCGTCGAGCTGAAGACCCACGCCAAGCTGTCGATGGTGGTGCGCCGTGAGGGCGAGCGCCTCGTCACCTACTGCCATATCGGCACGGGCAACTATCACCCGATCACGGCGCGGATCTACACCGACCTGTCCTTCTTCACCGCCGACCCGGCGATCGCCCGCGACGTCAGCCGGATCTTCAACTTCATCACCGGCTACGCGGAACCCGCTGAGCTCGAATGCATGTCGGTCTCGCCGCTGACCCTGAAGCCGCGGCTCCTCGAGCATATCGAGGCGGAGATCGCGCATGCCAGGGCCGGGCGCCCGGCGGCGATCTGGATCAAGTGCAACTCGCTGGTGGACGGACAGATCATCGACGCGCTCTACGACGCCTCGGAAGCGGGCGTGCAGATCGACTGCGTGGTGCGCGGCATCTGCTGCCTGCGGCCGGGCATCCCGGGCTTGTCGGAGACCATCCGGGTCAAGTCGATCGTCGGCCGCTTCCTAGAGCACGGGCGCATCTACGCCTTCGGCAACGGCGTCGGGCTGCCCCATCCGAAGGCCACGGTCTACATCTCCTCGGCCGACCTGATGAGCCGCAACCTCGACCGCCGCGTCGAGGCGCTCCTGCCGATCACCAACGCCACCGTGCACCAGCAGGTGCTCGATCAGATCATGCTGGCCAACCTCCTCGACAACCGCCAGAGCTGGCGGGTGCTGGCCTCGGGCGCGAGCGAGCGGATCCAGCCGGCCGAGGGCGAGGAACCCTTCAACGCCCACAAGTACTTCATGACGAATCCGAGCCTGTCGGGCCGCGGCAAGGCCTCGAAGAAGTCGAGCCCGCGGGCGCTGAGCCGCCGGGCGCAGAGAGGGTAACCTTCTTCCCAACCTGGGACGAAGAACCTGCCATGACCCCTGGAAAAACGGGCCTCCCTTCGGGGCGACCGGTTCCAGGCGGTCCGTTTTGGCTCTAGCTATGGGCCGGGCCGCGCCCTCCGGGGCACGGCGCGCTAACCAAGGAACGGCAGAGTTGGGTCTTCTTCCCGCCACCACCGGGCCCGCGGGCGACCGGCTGGACCCGGTCGCGATCATCGATATCGGCTCGAACTCGGTGCGGCTCGTCGCCTACGACGCCCTCACCCGCGCGCCCACCCCGATCTACAACGAGAAGATGCTGTGCGGCCTCGGCCGCAACGTGCTGACGACGGGCCGCCTCAACGACGAGGCGGTGCGCCGGGCGCTCAGCGCGCTGACCCGCTTCCGTATCCTCTGCCGCACCATGGGTGTCACGCGCCTCCACGTGCTCGCCACGGCCGCCGCCCGCGACGCCGAGAACGGCCCCGCCTTCCTGGAGGCGGCCGAGGCCGCCTGCGGCACCGGGATCGAGCTGCTCTCGGGCCGGCGCGAGGCGGAGCTGTCGGCCCTCGGCGTCATCTCCGGCTTCCACGCGCCCGACGGCGTGGTGGGCGATCTCGGCGGCGGCTCCCTGGAACTCGTGGACGTGCGCGGCCAGGTGGTGGGGCAGGGGGTGACGATGCCGCTGGGCGGCCTGGCCCTGCAGGACCTGTCGGGCGGCTCGCTCAAGAAGGCGGCCAAGCTCGTGCGCGAGCACATGCGCAAGGCCGCGCCCCAGCTCGAGACCCTGAAGGGCCGCACCTTCTACGCGGTCGGCGGAACCTGGCGGGCGCTCGCCCGCCTGCACATGGCCGCGCGGCAATACCCGCTCCACGTGATGCACGGCTACACGGTGGAGCCCTCGGACGAGCTGAGCTTCCTCCAGGTGGTCGAGCAGTCGGACGCGGCACAGCTCCAGGATGTCGATGTGATCTCCGAGGCGCGCCGGCCGCTGCTCGCCTACGGCGCCGTGGTGCTGGAGGAGATCATCCGGGTCGGGCGGCCGCGCGAGATCGCGATCTCGGCCTCGGGCGTGCGCGAGGGCCTGCTCTACGAGCAGCTCGACCGCGACCAGCGCGCCGGCGACCCGCTCCTGACCTCGGCCGCCGAACTCAACGCCCTGCGCGCCCGCGCGCCCGCTCATGGCGAGGAGCTGTGCGCCTGGACCGACCGCTTCATCGAGAGCCTCGACGGCCCCGAGACGGCGGACGAGCGGCGCCTGCGCCACGCCGCCTGCCTGCTCTCCGACCTCGGCTGGCGGGCGCATCCGGATTATCGCGGCGAGCAGAGCATCGCGCTCATCCAGAACGCGGCCTTCGTCGGCGTGGACCATCCCGGCCGGGCTTATCTGGCCCTCGCCGTGGCCTTCCGCCATGTGGGCGTGGCGCCGGAGCGGGCGAACCCGGTGCTGCGGGCGATGGCGGGCCCACGCCTGTTCGAGCGGGCGCGTCTGCTCGGCGCCCTGCTGCGCGTCGCCTTCCCGCTCTCGGCGGCGATGGGCGGCGTGCTCGGCACCGCACCGCTCGCCGTGATCGATGGCCGGGTGACGCTGCACTTGCCCCCCGAGCTGCGGGACCTCAACAGCGAGCGCCTCCAGGGCCGCGTGCGCGCTCTGGCCCGCCTGCTGAGCCTCGAGGGGCGGGTGATCGCGGGCTGAAACGCCCCGTCGGGGCGCGCTCCTCGGGCGTCCGTTCGGTCCGCCCTCGTCATCCGCCCTCGTCATCCGCCCCCTTGGCCCACCGGGCGGCGGATGCCATGCTTGGTCCCAACCGCCCGCGAGGCGGGCCGGACGGGGATGATGCGCTCGCTCAAGGTTCGATTCGCGCTGCTGCTCGGCGCGGCAGCCCTGCTCGTCGTGCTGGCCGCGGCGGGCGTGCTGGCCTCGATCGCGGCTGCCGAGCGCACGATCGACCGCACCCTGGAGGCGCAGGGGCGGCTGGAGCTGCTCGCCGAACTGTCCGGCCGCATGACGCAGTTCGGCCTCGCCGCGATCGAGACGGTCGGCAGTCCCGACACCCAGCCCGAGGCGCTGGCGATCGCCCGCACCAATGTCGACCGGGCCCTGTCCGCCGTGGATGAGGCGCTGGCCCGGAGCATCCAGGAGAGCGACGACCCGCTCGACCGGATGCAATACGCCGCCCGCACCCGCCCGATGGCGCAGCTGCGCGGGGCCCGGGTGATCCTCGACCGGCAGGTGGCCCAGATCACCCGGGGGAACGCCGAGCCCGAGCAGCGCCAGAACGCGATCAAGGGCGCGCTCAACGGCTTCGGCGCCATGACCGGCCAGCCGCTCTCCTTCCTGATCGAGGCGGAGCGGCGCAGCATGGTGCTCGGCTCCGAGCAGGCCCGCGCCCTCTCGAACCGCCTGCGCGTCGCCTCGGCGCTGGCGGTTCTCGCGGCGCTGGCCCTCGTCACCGTGCTCTACCGCAGCGTGACCCGCCCGACCCTCGCGCGGATCGAGGCGGTGCGGCGCGCGGCAGGCGCAGTCGGCCGCGGCGAGCTCGACACCCGCCTCTCGGTGGCGACCCGCGACGAGCTCGGCCTGCTGGTGGCGAACTTCAACCGCATGGCCGCGCGGCTGGCCCGGCGCGAGCGGCGCGTGGCCGCCGACCGGGCGGAGCTGGAACAGACGATCCAGAGGCGCACGGCGGATCTGCGCGCCGCCAATGCCCGGCTTGAGGCGGTGGACCGCTCCCGCCGTCGCTTCTTCGCCGATGTCAGCCACGAATTGCGCACGCCGCTCACCGTGATCCTGGGAGAGTGCGACATCGCTGCTCGCGGCGCGGGCCGCGGGATCGATCAGGGGCCGGCCTTCGCCACCATCCGCAAGCGGGCGCAACGCCTGAAGCTGCGGGTTGAGGACCTCCTGCGCATCGCCCGCTCGGAATCCGGCGAGATCGAGTTCGACCGCCGGCTCATCAGCGCTGCCTCGGTGCTCGCCGAGGCCATCGACAACAGCGCGTCCGAGGCCGCCCGCCGCCGCGTCGCGGTCGATTTCGATCCCGGCGCCCGCGACATCGAGCTGATGGCCGATTCGGAATGGCTGCGTCAGGTGGTGGAGAGCCTGATCGACAACGCCCTGCGCCACGCCACCGGCCTGACCCGCGTCACCGTCGCCCTGGAGCCCGGGACCGGCGCGGCGGGTGCCTCGGCCGTGATCACCGTCAGCGACGACGGTCCTGGCTTCGGCGCCGCAGAGGACGCCCTGTTCGAGCGCTTCCGCCGCGGCGAGCGCCCGGCCGAGAGCGGCTTCGGCATCGGACTCGCTCTGGCCCGCTGGGTGGTGGAGCAGCATGCGGGTACGATCGCCCTGGGCACGGGCGAGGAGGGGCGCGGCGCCCGGGTCCGCCTCGAACTGCCCGCGCTCGATCAGGCCGACGATCTCGACCCCGCCCCCCTCAAGCAGAAGGACGATGCCGCATGACGCGGATCCTGATCGTCGAGGACGATAGCGACATCCGGGGCATGCTCGCCCGCGGCCTGGAAGCGGAGGGGTTCGAGGTGGGCACCGCGGGCAATGTCGATGACGCGCTCTCCGCGGCGCGCACCGAGATCCCCAACGCGGTGGTGCTCGACATCACCCTGCCGGACGGCTCCGGCCACGACGTCTGCCGCTCCCTGCGGGCCGGCGGCTATCCCGGGCCGATCCTGTTCCTCTCCGCGCGCGACGAGGTGCGCGACCGCGTCGAGGGGCTGGCACTCGGGGCCGACGACTACATCGTGAAGCCCTTCGAGTTCGACGAACTGGTGGCGCGCCTGCGCACCCATCTGATGCGCCGCGAGAGCGCCGAGGCGCCGCGCACCACCCTCAGCGCGGGCAAGCTGACCCTCGACCTCGACACGCGGCAGGTCTCCTGCGGCGAGGCTTCGGCCCGGCTGACGCCGCGCGAGGCGGAGCTGCTGGCCATGCTGATGGAGAGCGCCAACCGCCCGGTCTCGCGCGCCGAGATCTTCGAGAAGCTCTGGGCGAGCCAGGGCGGCCTCTCGCTGAACGTGGTCGACGTCTATATCGGCTACCTGCGCTCCAAGATGGCCGATTTCGTCCGCCACGGCGGCCCCGTCCTCACCACCGTGCGCGGGCGCGGCTTCATGCTGGAGCTGAAGGGCCAGAGCTTCCGGCACTGATCCCGGTCATGGGATCCCAAAGGGACCCAGTCCCTTTGGCGGGGCGCCGGGGCTCCGCCCTGACCCGCGAGAGGGGTAACCCCTCTCGACTCCCGGACCCTACTCGATGCCGAGCTTGGCCTTGAGCAGGGCGTTGACCGCAGCCGGGTTCGCCTTGCCGCCGGTGGCCTTCATGGTCTGGCCCACGAACCAGCCGAGCAGGGTCGGCTTCTCCTTGGCCTGGGCGACCTTGTCCGGGTTCTTGGCGATGATCTCGTCGACCGCCGTCTCGATGGCGCCCGTGTCGGTCACCTGCTTCATGCCGCGGATCTCGACCACGGCGCGCGGGTCCCCGCCCTCGGTCCAGACGATCTCGAACAGGTCCTTGGCGATCTTACCCGAGATCGTGCCCTCGCCGATCAGGTCGATGATGCTCCCGAGCTGATCGGCCGAGACCGGGCTCTGATCGATGCCGAGGCCCTCCTTGTTGAGGCGGCCGAACAGCTCGTTGATCACCCAGTTCGCGGCGACCTTGCCGTCCCGGCCCTTGGCCACCGCCTCGTAGAAATCGGCGGAGGCGCGCTCGGCGACGAGCACGCCGGCATCGTAGGCGCTGAGGCCGAAATCGGCCACGAAGCGCGCCTTCTTGGCGTCCGGCAGTTCCGGCAGACCGGCCGCGAGCCCGTCCACATAGGCCTGGTCGAATTCGAGCGGCAGCAGGTCCGGGTCGGGGAAGTAGCGGTAATCGTGCGCCTCTTCCTTCGAGCGCATCGAGCGCGTCTCGCCCTTGCCCGGATCGAACAGGCGCGTCTCCTGGCTGATCGTGCCGCCATCCTCGATGATCGCGATCTGGCGGCGCGCCTCGGTCTCGATGGCCTGGCCGATGAAGCGGATCGAGTTGACGTTCTTGATCTCGCAGCGGGTGCCGAGCGGGTCGCCGGGCTTGCGCACCGAGACGTTCACGTCGGCGCGGAGATTGCCCTTCTCCATGTCGCCGTCGCAGGTGCCGAGATAGCGCAGGATGGTGCGCAGCTTCGTCACATAGGCCTTGGCCTCCTCCGACGAGCGCAGATCCGGCCGCGAGACGATCTCCATCAGCGCGACGCCGGAGCGGTTGAGATCGACGAAGCTCTGGTTCGGCGCCTGGTCGTGCAGGGACTTGCCCGCATCCTGCTCCAAGTGCAGGCGCTCGATGCCGACCGTGATCGACTCGCCGTCAGGCAGATCGACCAGCACCTCGCCCTCGCCGACGATCGGATCCTTGTACTGGGAGATCTGGTAGCCCTGCGGCAGGTCCGGGTAGAAATAGTTCTTGCGATCGAAGACCGAGCGCAGGTTGATCTTCGCCTTCAGCCCGAGGCCGGTGCGGACCGCCTGGGCCACGCATTCCGTGTTGATGACGGGCAGCATGCCGGGCATCGCCGCGTCGACCAGCGAGACGTTGTCGTTCGGCTCGGCGCCGAAGGCGGTGGAGGCGCCGGAGAACAGCTTCGAGCGGCTGGTGACCTGGGCGTGGATCTCCATGCCGATCACGACCTCCCAGTCGTGCAGGCCGCCCTTGATCAGTTTCTTCGGGTTCACGGGTGCGTTCATGGTCGTCCGGGCCGGGGCGCAGGTCAGAGGTCGATCCCACCTGCCACCTCATCCCGAGGTGCCGGAGCCACGCGGAGGCCTTGCACCTCGGGATGAGGTGGCAGGTGGGGCGGGCTGTCGAAGGCCCGTCTCATGCCGGGCAGTTAGGGGCGGCCACCGCTGCCGGTCAAGCGGGGCGGGCCGAGCCGGACCGGGCGAGCACCCGCGATGGCACGGCGCTCCGTCGCGCGTCAGGCCCCGCGCCGGACGAGGCGGCGGGCGCCGAAGCCGAGGATCGCCCAGACGAGCGCCGCCACGGTGCGGACCGGGAAGAAGGTCGGCCCGTCATGGCTCACCGGGGCCGGCCAGGGCATGCCGACCGCGCCGATCGCCCAGGAGACCAGCACCGAGACGGCGAGGGCGATGATCGCCGCGATGAAGACCTTGCCGAACTGGCTCGCCGTCCAGCCGAGATAGAGGGCGAGCCCGATCAGGACCGGGTCGAGTCCGGCCCAGATCCAGACGGTCCAGGGGTAATAGGGGACGGTCATGCCCACCAGGGCTTCGGCAGCGCCGTGCGCCCGGCCGCGTCCTCGATGGTCTGGGCGACGGCGAACAGGGTCTCCTCGTCGAAGGGCCGTCCGATCAGCTGGAGGCCGAGCGGCAGGCCCTGGCTGTCGAGCCCCGCCGGGACGGCGATGCCGGGCAGGCCCGCCATGTTCACCGTCACCGTGAACACGTCGTTGAGATACATCTCGACCGGATCCGCGGAGGCCTTCTCGCCGATGCCGAACGCCGCCGACGGGGTGGCGGGCGTGAGGATCGCATCGACGCCCTCGGCATAGGCCGCCTCGAAGTCGCGCTTGATCAGGGTGCGGATCTTCTGGGCACGCACGTAATAGGCGTCGTAATAGCCCGCCGAGAGCACGTAGGTGCCGATCATGATGCGGCGCTTCACCTCGCGGCCGAAGCCCGCCGCACGGGTGTTCTCATAGAGGCCGACGATGTCGTTCGCCGGCACGCGCAGGCCGTAGCGCACGCCGTCGTAGCGGGCGAGGTTGGAGGAGGCCTCGGCCGGAGCCACGATGTAGTAGGCCGGCAGCGCGTACTGGGTGTTCGGCAGCGAGATCTCCTTGATCGTCGCGCCCGCATCCTTCAGCCAGGCGGCGCCCTGGTCCCAGAGCTTCTGGATCTCGGCCGGCATGCCGTCGACCCGGTACTCCTTCGGGATGCCGATGGTGAGCCCCTTCACGCCGCGGGAAACCGCCGCCTCGAAATCGGGCACGGGCAGGTCCACGCAGGTGGTGTCGCGGGCATCCGGCCCGGCCATGGAGGCGAGCAGGACCGCGCAGTCGCGCACCGTGCGGGCGATCGGGCCCGCCTGGTCGAGGGAGGAGGCGAAGGCCACCGTGCCCCAGCGCGAGCAGCGCCCGTAGGTCGGCTTGATGCCGACCGTGCCCGTGAAGGCGGCGGGCTGGCGGATCGAGCCGCCGGTATCGGTCGCGGTGGCGCCGAGGCAGAGATGGGCGGCCACCGCCGCGGCCGAGCCGCCGGACGAGCCGCCGGGCACGATCTGCGCGTCCGAGCCGGTGCGGCGCCAGGGCGAGACCACGTTGCCGTAGGCGCTGGTCTCGTTCGAGGAGCCCATGGCGAACTCGTCGAGGTTCAGCTTGCCCAGCATCACCGCGCCGTCGCGCCAGAGATTGGCGGTGACGGCCGATTCGTAGTGCGGCTCGAAGCCTTCGAGGATCTTCGAGCCCGCGGTGGTGGTGACGCCGTGGGTGCAGAACAGATCCTTGATGCCGAGCGGCAGCCCCTCGAGGGGGCGCGCCTCGCCGGCGGCGATCTTCCGGTCCGAGACCTCGGCCTGGGCCAGCGCGCGCTCGGGCGTCTCCAGGATGAAGGCGTTGAGGGCGCGCGCCTTCTCGACGGCGGCGATATGCACCTGCGTCAGCTCGCGGGCCGAGAAGCGCTTGGCCTTCAGCCCATCGCGCGCCTCGGCGAGGGTGAGTTCGTTGAGTTCGCTCACGTGTCCGTCCTCATGCCCGCCGCGGCGGCGGGCCCTGCCCGGCGGTTCAGCCCGGGCGTGCAGCAGGATTCCAGCGCGTCTGTCCGGCCTATTCGACCACCTTCGGGACGAGGAAGTAATGATCCTCGGTCTCGGGGGCGTTGGCCACGATGTCGGTCGCGCGCCCGCCTTCGGTGACGACGTCCTCGCGCTTCTTCATGCGCATGGGCGTGACCGAGGTCATCGGCTCGACGCCCGAGACATCGACGGCGCCGAGCTGCTCCACGAAGGCGAGGATGGCGTTGAGTTCGCCCTGCAGCGGCGCCACGTCCTCCTCGGAGACGGCGATGCGCGCCAGATGCGCGATGCGCCGGACTGTCTGTGCGTCGACCGACATGCTGCCCCGTTCATCCGCCCGGCCGGGCGGTCATTTCAGAGATCCGCCGCGCTATAGCACCGGGCTTCGCGGGGCCGCAACGCGGGCGCGCGCCCCTCTCCCGCTCTGGAGAGGGGCGCACGTCGCCCTTGACGTGCGGGGCTGCGTTTCGCCGGCCGCCCCGATCCGCCTTCACCGGCTCCCGGGCCCGCTCGCGAGGCCGGCCAGCGTGAACAGATCGACCGAGAGCTTGGCGCCGACCACGAAGGCGTCCGGGATGTTCCGCGGCCGGAAGGGGAAGCGGGTCTGGTCCGGGTTGACGATGTATTGCAGATTCGGGGTCAGCCGGATCGCGGGCGTGACCTGGATGCCGTAGTTCAGCTCCATCATCACCTGCTGGGTCGGGACCCTGCGGTTGAGCCCGATCGCGGCCTGGGCGAGCGCGATGTTGGACAGCGCCAGCGGGCTGAACTTCTGCGTGTTGATGACGAAGCCGACCGTGTCGTAGGGGCGCCCGGCGAAGGTGCCGGTCTGGAGCGCGCCGATCTCCAGGAAGTAATCCTCGACGAGCCGGCCCGAGGTGCCGGCCATGGCGACCCCGAAGATCGTCAGGCCCTGAATCCCGGTCGGGTCGGGGCGCCAGACCATCTGGTCGAAGCGGGCATAGACGCCGGAGCGCCCGAAGCGGGTCAGGGGATTGAGGCCCGTCAGCACGGCCGCGCGGCCGGTGACGTCGCGGACCGGGTCGGCGTAGTCGGAGGCGTCGTACCAGCCGCCGATGCCGTAGTTGCGGGGCAGGGGATCGTTGGCGAAGGTCGTGGAATAGCCGAGCTCGAACGGCACGATCGCGCCGGTGGCACCCTTCAGGGAGAAGTCGAGGCCGTTGTCGCCGGGCTGCTGATGCAGCGGATTCACCTCGTAGGCGCCGGCATGGACGAAGACGGTGTCGGTGAGCCAGGCCTTGGCATGCGCCCCCCAGCTCGAGACCGGCCAGAAGGTGAAGTTGGAGGTCTTGAACACGAAGGTCGGGTTGCCACAGGCCGAGTTCGTCTGGAAGTTGCAGTAGATCGGCGAGTTCAGGAAGTTGATGTTCGCCACCAGCCGGCCGACCTCGATGTCGAGGCGGTTGTCAAACAGCTTCTGCTGGTAGGAGAGCAGCGTCAGCCGGGTGGTCTGGCCGCCTCCGTAGATCTCCTGCACGCTGGTGTTGTTGCCGATAGAGTCCTGGGCGAGGCTGCGGCCGTGGCGGTTCGTCACCGCCACGTGGAACGAACCGCCCTCGATGCCGGCGAGCCGCTGCAGGTCGCCGTCGATGCCGAAGAAGAGCTGGCCCGCCCAGGCCGAGCCCTGGCGGATGCCGCCGACAGGGTTGATCGCCCCCTGGCCGGTATAGTTCAGGAGGAAACTCAGCCCGTTGCCGAGGTCGAGGGTGCCCGGCGGCAGGGACGGGGGGGTCCCGATCGGGGCCCTTTTTTGTTGCCTGCGCCCGGCCACCACTGAACTCAACCGACGCGAGACGCGAGAACGAGGAGGAAGACGATGGGCGGCG
>NZ_CABFPH010000136.1 GCF_902141845.1 Methylobacterium symbioticum
CGGCAGGCCCGAACATCGACAGGCACTGATTGTAGGCGAGGTCGTTCTTCAGGCGCTCGCAATCGTTGATCGACCGAGGCGTGCCCTGGGCGAGCGCCGTGGTCGGTCTGATCCTCGTCTTCGCGATCCGCTACCGGCGCGGCTCGAAGGCCGACCGCCACCCGCTGCCCGCCATCGTCTCGCGCGAGTTCGAGATCGGCTGGACCGCGGCGACGATCTTCCTGTTCCTGTTCGTGTTCTGGTGGGCGGCCTCGGCCGAGATCGGTGCCTACTCGGTCCCGCGCGACGCCATCGAGATCCACGTCGTCGCCAAGCAGTGGATGTGGAAGACGCAGGCCTCCAACGGCGCCCGCGAGATCAACGAGCTGCACGTGCCGGTGAACGCGCCGGTGAAGCTGATCCTGACCTCGCAGGACGTGATCCATTCCTTCTACGTGCCGGCCTTCCGCCTGAAGCGCGACGCGCTGCCCGACCAGCTGACCGAGACCTGGTTCCAGGCCACCAAGACCGGCACCTACGGCCTGCTCTGCACCGAGTATTGCGGCACCGACCACGCGCGCATGCTCGGCCGCGTCATCGTGATGGAGCCCGAGGACTATGCACGCTGGCTCTCGGCCCAGCCCGAGGGCGACGACCTCGCCCACCAGGGCGAGCGGCTGTTCTCCGAGCGCGGCTGCGCCGGCTGCCACGCGCCGGGCTCCACGGTGCACGCGCCCGACCTCGCCGGGATCTGGGGCCGGCCGGTGCCCCTGGAGGGCGGGCGCATCGCCACCGCGGACGCCGCCTATATCCGCGACTCGATCCTGCAGCCCGGCCGCGACGTGGTGGCGGGCTACCGGCCGATCATGCCGAGCTATGCGGGCCTGCTCTCGGACGGCGAGATCCAGGCGCTGACCGCCTATCTCCGCGGGCTCGGCTCCGCGCCCGCGGTGGCGCGCACGCCCGGCCTGCCCGACCTGCGCTCGAACGTCCCCGGCTCGGCCCCGGAGCGCAGCCCGGCCATGGTGCCGGGCGCCCCCGTCCAGGACAGGCCGGCCCCGGCCGGCCCCGCGGTACGGCCGTGAGCGCCGCGATCGCCGCTCTCCCTTCCCCGCAGCGGGACGACCCTCCCGGAGGCTCCCCATGAGCGCCCCAGTCGCTGCCAGCCCCACCGGCCTCGCCGACCGCGACGAGCTCGATCTCGGCCTGCCCCCGAGCTACCTCGCCGACGGGCACGGGGTCGGGTCCTGGCTCCTGACCACCGACCACAAGCGGATCGCGATCCTCTACGCGGTCACGATCACGCTGTTCTTCTTCCTCGGCGGCGCCGCGGCCACGCTGGTGCGGCTCGAGCTGTTCACGCCCGAGGCCGACATCGTCCGGGCCGACACCTACAACAAGCTGTTCACGCTGCACGGCGTGGTGATGGTGTGGTTCTTCCTCATCCCGTCGATCCCCAACACCTTGGGCAACTTCCTGCTGCCGCTGATGATCGGGGCGCGCGACGTCGCCTTCCCGAAGCTCAACCTCGTGAGCTGGTACCTCAATGTGGGGGGCGGCCTGCTCGCCGTGGCGGCGCTGCTGGCGGGCGGGGTCGATACGGGCTGGACCTTCTACGTGCCCTACTCGACCGTGTTCTCGAACGGCTGGGTCTCGCTCACCGTGCTCGGCGTCTTCACCACCGGCTTCTCGTCGATCGCCACGGGGGTGAACTTCATCGCCACGATCCACATGCTGCGGGCGCCGGGCCTGTCCTGGTTCCGCCTGCCGCTCTTCGTCTGGGCGATGTACACGACGAGCCTGATGTTCGTGCTGGCGACGCCGGTCCTGGCGGTGACGCTGCTGCTCGTCTTCGCCGAGCGCAGCTTCGGCCTGCCGATCTTCGACCCGGCCCGCGGCGGCGACCCGGTGCTGTTCCAGCACCTGTTCTGGTTCTACTCGCACCCGGCCGTCTACATCATGATCCTGCCGGCGATGGGCGTCATCTCGGAGCTGATCACCTGCTTCGCGCGGCGGCGGATCTTCGGCTACACCTTCATGGTCTACGCCCTGGTGGCGATCGCGGTGATCGGCTTCTTCACCTGGGGCCACCACATGTTCACCTCGGGGATGTCGTCCTACGCGGCGCTGGTGTTCTCGTTCCTGTCCTTCATCGTGGCGGTGCCGTCCGCCATCAAGGTGTTCAACTGGACGGGCACGCTCTACCGCGGCCAGGTCGGCTTCGAATCGCCGATGCTCTACGCCCTGGGCTTCGTCGGCCTGTTCACCCTGGGCGGCCTCACCGGCCTGTTCCTCGCCTCGATCCCCGTCGACGTCCACGTGCAGGACACCTACTTCGTCGTGGCGCATTTCCACTACATCATGGTCGGCGCGTCCGTGTCGGCCTATTTCGGCGGCCTGCACTTCTGGTGGCCGAAGATCACCGGCCGCATGTACCCCGAGACCTGGGCGCGGTTCGCCGCGATCCTGATGTTCTTCGGCTTCAACCTGACCTTCTTCCCGCAATTCATCGCCGGATATCTCGGCATGCCGCGGCGCTATCACGTCTATCCGCCGGAATTCCAGGTCTGGAACGTGCTCTCCTCGTCCGGCGCGGCGGTGCTCGCGGTCGCCTACCTGATGCCGCTCGGCTACCTGACCTGGTCGCTCCTCTTCGGCGAACGCGCCCGGAACAACCCCTGGGACGCGAGCGGGCTCGAATGGCGCACCTCCTCGCCCCCGCCCCGGGACAATTTCTTCGGGGCGCCGCGGGTGCAGGGCGGCCCCTACAGCTACCATCCGGAGGGCGTCGCCCCGATCCACGACCAGCCGCGCATCCCGGCGCAGGGATCCCTGACATGAGCGGCGCGCCCGGGGAGGCTGGAGCCGCGGCGCATCTGCGCGAGCCATGGTCCGAGCTGGAGACCGGGCCCGCGGCGGCGTTCGCGCGCCAGCGCGACGGCGCCACCTTCGGGATCTGGATCTTCCTCGCCAGCGAGGTGCTGTTCTTCGCGGCGCTCTTCCTGATCTACACCGCCTACCGGATCGCCAACCCGGAGGCCTTCGCCGCGGCGGGCCGCGCGACGAACATCGTCTACGGGACGCTCAACACCGCGATCCTGCTCACCAGCAGCCTGACCATGGCGATGGCCGCGCAAGGAGCCGAGAAGGGCCTGTTCCGGCGCCTCACCCTCGGATGTCTCGCCGCCACCGCGGCGCTCGGCCTCGCCTTCCTCGTGGTGAAGGGCTTCGAGTATCGCGAGGACATCGAGAAGCACCTCGTGCCGGGCGCGCATTTCGCCCTGAGACAGGCGCCGGCGCAGATCTTCTTCGGCTTCTACTGGCTCGTCACGGTGGTGCACGCGATCCACCTCGGCATCGGCATCGGCCTGGTGACGCGGCTCCTCGTCAAGGGCTGGCGCGATCCGGATGTCCTCACCGAGAATCCGCAGGTGGAGGTCACGGCGCTCTACTGGCACCTCGTCGATCTCGTCTGGGTCTTCCTGTACCCGATGCTCTACCTGCCGGGACGGGCCGGATGAGCGCCGGGCCCGACACTCCCGCCGCCCTCTGGCGCCGCAACCTGCCCGTCTGGGCCGCGCTGATGGCGCTGCTCGCGCTCTCCGCCTGGGCCGCCTACTGGCCGTTCAAGACGCTCAACACCGTGACCGGCTTCGCGATCGCGGGGGCCAAGGCCGGGCTCGTCCTCCTCGTCTTCATGCAGTTGCGGCGCGCGAGCGGCCTCGTGCGCCTCGCCGCCGCCTGCGGCCTGTTCTGGGCCGCGATCCTGTTCACCCTGACGCTCGCCGACGTGCTGAGTCGCCTCGCCGGCGGCTGAGCTCGGCCCCTCCGATAGGCTGCCGGAGGGGCGTGGCGAAATACAACTCCTGATTACTATTATCAAATCATCTCAACCGCGGAATTTTCGCGCCTGTTTCATCCGTTTGGTTGCGTGCGCAGCGGCACGTCACGGATCAAAGGGGGGGCCTATATTCAGATCATCACACGAGAGCGGACCCGAATAGGCGGGCCCCCGGATGAAGGAGAACCGAAAGACCATGAAGACCCGCATCGCTGCCGTCGTCACCGCCCTGGTCCTTGGCGTCGCCCCGATCTCGTCGGCCATGGCCTTCAACTCTCAGTGGACCGGCTACGGCCCTGACGCCGTCGAGACCACCGGTGCCCTGCCTGGGCTCGGCTTCTCCGAGAGCCGCAACCCCGCCACCTGTGCCATGAGCTCGGCGGCCGAGGGCAATGCCAACCAGCAGAACTTCCCGGTCAAGCAGTACGGCCAGACCGCGGGCGGCAACCGCTGCTAAGGCAGCGTCCGCGACATAAACTGCGCCACACGCGATGAGGAGAGAGCGGTGTCCGCGATCCAAGGATGGCGGGCCTTGCTCTGAACAGGAGTCCAAGTCTACCGCATGATGTTGAAAGCGTTCTCGTACGGCATGATCGGTGCCTTCGTCGTGGGCCTGATCGTGACGGTCGCCGGTTCGGCCGATGTGCTGCTGAACCTCTGATCCAACCCCGGTCGCAGCGAGGGGCCGTCCAACCGGGCGGCCCTTTCCGCGTCGTGGGCCGCAGCGTCGTGTCGGACGGCCGATCCCATGCAGGGTCCGTCGTCGGGACCCGGATCCCGGCCTCCCGCCAGACCGGTTCCGCGAGAGACGGGGTTCCAGAGCCGATTCCGATCGCGTTGCAACCGGGATCGGCTCCAAGGCCTTGTTCTGACGCGATCTGTTTCGCCGGACCGGCATCCGCTTCGGCGAAGAAAGCTCTAGCCGGCCGGGCGCGGCGCCGCGGCACCGAATCCCGCGGGCGGACGCGAGCCGAGATGGCCGCGCAGCGTCCGGCCCTCGTAATCCTGCCGGAACAGGCCCCGTCGCCGCAATTCGGGCAGGACGAGTTCGATGAAGTCGTCGAGACCGCCCGGCAGCGTCGCCGGCATGATGTTGAACCCATCCGCGCCGCCGGCCCGGAAGCGCGTCTCCATCTCGTCCGCGATCTGGGCCGGGGTGCCCACGATCTGCGAATGGCCGCGCGCGCCCGCGATCCGCAGGTAGAGCTGGCGCAGGCTCAGGCCCTCGCGCCGGGCGAGATCGAACATCAGCCGCTGGCGCGACTTGGCACCGTTGGCCTCCGGCAGGTCCGGGACCGGCCCGTCGGGATCGTAGCCCGACAGATCGAAGCCGCCGACCATGCGCTCGAGAAGCGCCAGCCCGACCACCGGGTCGATCAGATCCTGGAGCGCCTCGAACTTGGCCCGGGCCTCGGCTTCGCTGCGCCCGACGACGGGGAAGAGGCCGGGCATCACCTTGAGGTCGTCGGGCGCGCGGCCGAAGCCGGCCATGCGCCCCTTCAGGTCGCGATAGAAGTCCACGGCCTCGTCGAGGGTCTGGTTGGCGGTGAAGACGATCTCGGCGGTGCGGGCGGCGAGGTCCTTGCCGGGCCCCGAGGAGCCGGCCTGGACGAGCACCGGCTGGCCTTGCGGCGTGCGGGAGATGTTGAGCGGCCCCCGGACCTCGAAATGCGTGCCGCGATGGTTGAGCGGCCGGAAGCCGTCCGGCTTCGAGAACTGACCGCTCTCCCGGTCGATCACCACCGCGTCGTCGTCCCAGGTGTTCCAGAGGCCGAGGACGACGTCGACGAACTCCTCGGCGCGCGCGTAGCGGTCGGCGTGCTGCGCGATCCCGCCGGTGCCGAAATTGGCGGCTTCCGCATCGGTGGTCGAGGTGACGAGGTTCCACCCGGCCCGGCCGCCGCTGAGATGGTCGAGCGAGGCGAAGCGGCGCGCGACGTTGTAGGGCTCGTTGAAGCTCGTCGAGGTGGTGGCCACCAGCCCGATCCGGCTCGTGACGGCGGCGAGCGCGGAGAGCAGCGTCACCGGCTCGAAATGCGTCGAGCGGGCGGTGCGCTCGCTGGAGCGCAGGTTGGAATCGCGGATGCCGGTGCCGTCCTCGAGGAAGACGAGATCGAACTTCGCGGCCTCGGCCTTCTGCGCCCAGCCGACATAGCGTTCGAGGTTGATGCCGCCATCGGCCTCGCTCGACGGATGGCGCCAGCCCGCGATGTGGTGGCCCGTCGCGTAGAAGAAGGCGCCGAGGCGCAGGGTGCTCTGTGTCATGAACTGTGGTCTGAGGGTTGAGGGCGTGGGGCGAGGCGGCGGCGTAAGCCTTGAGAGCATCGTCCGTGCTCCCGGGATCACGGACGATGCTCTAGCGGACCATGCCCCAGCGCCGCACGGTCAGGCGCTCCAGGGTCGCGAAGACGAGGTTCTCGACGGCGAGGCCGATGGCGATCACGAGGAGCAGGCCGGCGAAGACGCGGTCCGTGTAGAGCTCGTTGCGGTTCTGGAAGATGTACCAGCCGAGGCCGCCCCTGCCGGAAGCCGCGCCGAAGACGAGCTCCGCCGCGATCAGGGTGCGCCAGGCGAAGGCCCAGCCGATCTTCAGGCCGGACAGGATCGCCGGCAGCGCCGCCGGGATCAGGATCTGCCAGACGTAAGGCAGGCCCCTGAGGCCGTAGTTCCGCCCGGTCATGCGCAGGGTCTCGGGCACGCCCTGGAAGCCCGCATAGGTGTTGAGCGCGAGCGGCCACAGCACGGAATGGACCAGCACGAAGACGAGGCTCGCCGAGCCGAGCCCGAACCAGAGCAGCGCCAGCGGCAGCAGCGCGATCGCGGGCAGCGGGTTGAACATCGCCGTCAGCGTCGAGAGCAGGTCGCGGCCGCCTTGCGTCGAGATGGCGAGCGTCGTCAGGCCGAAGGCCAGCACGACGCCGATCAGGTAGCCCTGGGCCAGCACCTGCAGCGAGATCCGCACCCGCTCCGGAAGCTCGCCGCTGGCGAGCCCCTCGCCGAGCGCCGACAGGGTCGCGAGGAAGCCCGGCAGCAGGAGATCGTTGTTCTGCCAGCGCGCCGCCGCCTCCCAGGCGAGGGCGAGGGCGGCGAGGATCAGGCCCTTGCGCAGCCATCCCTGCTGCCAGAGGCGCGCGGCGAGCGGCAGCGCCCGCTCGACCGGCGCCTCCACGAAGGGCGGGAGCACCCGGTCGTATTCCGGGCGGATCGGGGGCAGGACGTGCTGGTTCATCGCGCGGCCGTGACGGGTTCGGGGCCGGCCTCGAACAGGCGTCCGTGCAGGCGCTGGACGGCGGCCTGGAAGTCGCGGCTGCCGATGTCGCTCAAGGTGAAGGCGTGGCTGTTGACCTCGCTGCGGACGCGGCCGGGATGGGGCGAGAGCAGCGCCACCCGGTTGCCCACCACCAGGGCCTCCTCGATGGAGTGGGTGACGAAGAGCAGGGTGAAGCGCACCTCCTCCCAGAGGGCGAGGAGCTCCTCCTGCATCTTGCGCCGGGTCAGCGCGTCGAGCGCCGCGAAGGGCTCGTCCATCAGGAGCACCTTCGGCTGGGTGGCGAGGGCGCGGGCGATGGCCACGCGCTGCTTCATGCCTCCGGAGAGCTGGTGCGGGTAGCTGTCGGCGAAGGCGGTGAGCCCGACCTTGTCGATGTAGTGGCGCGCCCGCGCCTCCGCCTCGCGCCGTCCGGCGAGCCCGGCGGCCCGCAGCGGGAAGGCGACGTTCTGCGCCACCGTCTTCCAGGGCGGCAGCTGGTCGAATTCCTGGAAGACGACGATGCGGTCGGGCCCGGGGCCGCGCACGGTCTCGCCGCCGAGCCGGATCTCGCCCTCGACCGGTGGGTGGAAGCCGGCGACCGCCTTGAGCAGGGTGGACTTGCCGCAGCCCGAGGGCCCGAGCAGCACGAAGCGGTCGGCGGCGTAGACGTCGAGATCGATCCGGTGCGTGGCGCGCACCACCCGCTCCCGCGTGCGGTATTCCAGGCTGACGCCCGAGATCTGCAGCAGGGGCGCCGGCAGGCCGGCCGGGGCCGGCGGCGCGGCGGACCGGTCGGTCCGGTCGGCTCGCGCCTGGGGCGCGGGCGGCGCGTCCGGTCGCCGGTCCACGGCCAGGCGCTCGCGTGTGGCGACCAGGCTCATCGACATCCGCCGCTCAGCTGCCGGCCGCGACGCGCGGATTGACGAAGAAGTACTCCTCCAGCGCCTTGGGCTCGTTCTTGATCGCCCCGACCCGGTGCATGAACTGGCCGAGGCCGAGGGTGTTCTGCGGCTCGATCTTGAAGGTGACCTCGGGGTTCTTGATCACCTTCAGCAGCAGGTCGCGGTCGATGCGGCTGTTGTTCGCCTTGATGTAGATCTCGGCGGCCTTCTCCGGGTTGGCGGTGATGAACTTCGCCGCCTCGTCGAGGGCGTCCACGAAGGCCGCATAGGTCTTCGGGCTGTCCTTGTAGAAGCGCTCGGCGGCGTAGAGCACGGTCGAGGAGGCGGGACCGCCCTGCACGTCGTAGGATTTCAGGACGATGCGCGCGTCCGGGTTCTCGGCAAGCTCCTGCTCCTGGAAGGGCGGGTTCGCGAAATGGCCGGTGATCTCGGTGCCGCCCTTGACGATGGCCGCGGTGGCCTCCGGGTGCGGGACGGCGACGCTGATCCGATCGAGCCGGGCGAATTCCGTGTCGCCCCAGAGCTTGGCCGAGGCCCATTGCAGGATGCGGGCCTGAACCGAGACGCCGACCGCCGGCAGCGCGATGCGGTCCTTGTCGGTGAAGTCGGCGATCGTCTTCACCGCGGGGCGGTTGCTGACGAGGTAGTAGGGAAAGTTGCCGAGCGAGGCGACGCCCCGGACGTTCTGGCGGCCGCGGGTGCGGTCCCAGAGGGTGAAGAGCGGGCCGACGCCGGCGCTCGCGACCTCGATGTTGCCGGAGAGCAGCGCGTCGTTGACGGCCGAGCCGCCGGAGAGCTGCAGATACTCGACCTTGATGTCGAGCCCCGCCGCCTTGCCGTGCTTCTCGATCAGCTTCTGATCCTCGGCGACGTTGAGGAGCAGGTAGACGACGCCGAACTGCTTGGCGATGCGCAACTGCCCCTCGGCAGCCTGAGCCGGGCCCAGCCCCGCCGCGAGGGCCAGGAGGCCGCCCAGCAGGGCGGCTCGCCGGCGCGGGAACAGGCTGGGTCGCTGGCGGGTCATGGGATCCTCGGTCGGGCCGGTCGCTGATCGGGACAGGCGCGGCAGGCGCTCTGAAACCGGCACGAAATCTGGCCGCACTTCCCGATACGGTCAACGGAATGTTCTTTTTAAAGAACGGCTGATCGGGGCGGGTCTTTCTCTTTTCAGCGTCGCAAAGAGAACATCCCGCTGATTGCCATCGATGCAGGCGTCCGAGTTCTCTGTGAGCCCATGCCGACGGTGCCACATGCGTGCCCACGGCCTGCCGGATCGCGTGTTGTTCTCTTTATCGGACAGGCCGATTCCCCTCCCCGACCGCGCCGCGCGATCCGGCGCATCCGAGGCGGGCGAGATGAAAGATCCCCTGTTCCGGCGCCCGCGGAGATCGTCCGTTCCAAGCTGCGGACGTCTTTGGAATGTCCGGCGGCGGCGCGATCGCGTAGCGTCTGCCTCGCACGCTCAGCTTCGGGCCGCACGGGGAGCGCGACCGCCTCCGGTGCGGGCCGGACCCGAGGCGCATCCGCGACAGGCTCGGCCGGCTGCCCGGCGTGACGGCCCGGCGCGGCTCCCGCCCGTCGCGGTTGCGGCCGCGGATCCGTCCTCCTCACCCGGCTCCGCCGAGCCGCCAGACGACAGAGTCCCTCACGATGCATGCTCTGAGATTGATCGCGGTGATCGCCCTGACGCTCGGCGCGTTGGCCGCCCGGGCGGAGCCGCTCCGGGTCGGCGTCGTGCCGGGCGCCTATGCGGATGCCGTCAACGCCGTGGTGGGGGAGGCCAAGGCCAAGGGCATCGACGTGACGGTCATCGAGTTCAGCGACTGGACGACGCCGAACGTCGCGCTGGACGCCGGCGACATCGACGTGAACTTCTTCCAGCACAAGCCCTTCATGGAGAATGCCGAGAAGCAGAAGGGCTACGATTTCGAGGTCGTCGGCCTCGGGATCCTGCAGAACCTCGGCCTCTACTCGCTGAAGCACAAGAGCCTGGACGCCGTTCCCGTCGGCGGTCGCGTCGCCATTGCCAATGATCCGGTCAACCAGGGCCGCGGGCTGCTCCTGCTCCAGAAGGCCGGGCTGATCCGGCTGAAGGACGGCGTCGGCTTCCTCGGCACCCTCGACGACATCGCCGAGAACCGGAAGAAGCTGAAATTCACCGAGGTCGAGGGGCCGCAACTCGCCCGCATCACCGGCGACGTCGATCTGGCGCAGGGCTACCCGCACTTCATCGTGGCGGCCGGCACCTTCGACCCGACGAGCGGGCTCGTCTATTCCGGCATCGAGGACAAGCTGTTCGCGGTGAGCTTCGTCACCAAGGCCGCGCGCAAGGACGATCCGACGATCCGGCGGTTCGTGGAGATCTTCCAGGCCTCCGATGCGGTGAAGGCGCAGATTCGCAAGTCCTTCGCCAACAGCGACAAGCTCTACCTGCTGGCTTGGCTGAACTGATGACGGAACCGATGGCGGGCCTGGCCTTCGATACCCTCCGCGACCCGCTGCGCTGGATCGCCGGGGACGCGTCCGAGGCGGCCTCCCGGGCCGTCGCCCCGCGTGGGGCGCAGGGGGGCGGCACCGTGCGCTTCGAGGCCGTCTCCAAGACCTACCGGTCGGCGGCGGGCGAGATCCGGGCGCTCGACCGTGTCGACCTCGACATCCCGGCCGGGTCGATCTTCGGCATCATCGGGCGCTCGGGGGCGGGCAAGTCGAGCCTGCTGCGCACGGTGAACCGGCTCGAAGCGCCGACCTCCGGCCGGGTGCTGATCGACGGCGCGCCGATCGCGGACCTCGACACGGCCGGGCTCGTGGCCCTGCGCCGCCGCATCGGCATGATCTTCCAGCACTTCAACCTCCTTTCGGCCAAGACGGTGCGGCAGAACGTGGCGCTGCCCCTCGTGGTCGCCGGCGTCGAGCGGGGGCGGATCGCGCGCCGGGTGGACGAGGTGCTCCGCCTCGTCGGGCTGGAGGCGCGGGCGGACGCCTATCCCGCCCGGCTCTCCGGCGGCCAGAAGCAGCGCGTCGGCATCGCGCGGGCCCTCGTCAGCGATCCGGAGATCCTGCTCTGCGACGAGGCGACCTCGGCCCTCGACCCCGAGACGACCCTCTCGATCCTCCGGCTCCTGCGCGACATCAACCGGCGCCTCGGCATCACCATCATCCTGATCACGCACGAGATGAGCGTGATCCGCGAGATCTGCAGCGACGTGGTGGTGCTGGAAGCCGGCCGGATCGCCGAGACCGGGCCGGTCTGGCGCGTGTTCGGGGCCCCGGACGCGCCCGCGACCCGGGCCCTCCTCGAGCCGCTGACTCGCGGCCTGCCGGAGGATCTGGCCGCGCGGCTGCTGCCCCGCCCGGGGCCGGGCGCGGTGGCGCTGCTGCAACTCGCCTTCGCCGGGCAGGCGGCGCCCGACCTCTCGGCGCTCGCCGCC
>NZ_CABFPH010000137.1 GCF_902141845.1 Methylobacterium symbioticum
AGAAAGGGTCGATCCCGCAGGGAGATGCAGAGGAGGGCAGGGGAGGACCATTCCTTTACACGGAGAGGGTCGGGGGTTCGAGTCCCTCACCGCCCACCATATAATCCAATTGCTTAACCCGAGCCCTGCTTACCAGCCCATTCGATTTGTAAGCACATAGTAAGCAGAACGGGCAAACCAAGGGCGTCGCAATCTTCTGGCAACCCGGCCGCGCCAGATGGCCAGCATGCCCGCACCCAATCACCTGGCCGTCGTCCCGACCTCCGATCTGCGCGTGGCGCGACGGCGTCGAGATCCTGAACTCCGCCAAGTCCCTATGCCCTGGCCTCTATGGCGAGACGTGGCAGAGGACGCATGCGGTGATGCTCGACTTCCTCGACCGGTTCGGCGAACAGGGTCAGGACCTCGGCTGGACCGATCTCAACCTGTTCGGCGTGCATCCAGTGATCGGAACCGGCCGCGTCGATCACTGCGGAGCGTTGATCCTCGCGACGAAGCCGGCGGAGTGGATGGACGCGACTCGCATCAACTTGGGCAACACGACCTACTCCCGCGACAAGCCGGGCATGCCGCGGGGCGTGCCGATCTGGGCGTTCAAGGGCTGAGCTCCGTTCAGTGCTTCAGCGCGTCAAACCAGCCTTGAGCAAGTGCGTACTGCACGATCTTGGCTCGCGACCTGATCTCGAGCTTCTCACAGGCACGCGCCTTGTAGGTCTCGACCGATTTATCGGTGACCCCAAGCTTGCCCGCTATCTCCTTGTTGGTGAACCCAAAGGCAATGAAGCGAAAGACGTCACGCTCTCGGTCGGTCAGACCTCGGGGAGCTTCGCTCCCGTAGAGTGCGTGACCGGGGCCGCCTCTGTGAGGTGCAATCAGGTGTCCAGCCACCGCCGGATCCAGGTATATGCCACCGGACAGAGCGGCGCGGACAGCTTGCAGCAGCACCTCAGGCTGCGAACGCTTCTGCACAAAGCCACGCGCACCGCTTTCTAGAGCATGAACCATGTCTGGACCGCCGTCATGTGCGCTCAGCACGACCACGGGCGTTGCGCCACCGCGATCGGCGATCCAGCGGTCTAGGCCAATGCGAGCCAGTCCTGGCAGATCACGGTCGAGCAAGATAAGATCAGGGTTGCTCTCTGCTACAGATCGCAAGGCCTCTTCTTGCGACGCAACATAACCTGCAAACGTTATACCGCCCTCTGCTTCGAGCAGGCTCTCTACACCTTTGGCGAAGATTGGTTGAGGATCTGCCACAAGAATCCTGGCTGGGCAGGCGATCAAGCTCATCAAATGCGCGTCCAACGAAGGCCAGCCGCAAGGATGGCACCGGTGCCTGCAATGAATGCGCCTTAAAAAGCGTTCCATCATTTAGTCGTATAGGGCCGAATAAAGAAAGTTAGGAAATTTTTACTTTGATCGCATCGATAATATGTGCAAGCATCTCGAACTGAATTGGTTGTTGCGCCACCTCCTGCGCGCAATGGAAAGACCGGACTTAACGCAGTTGCGAAGCGGACGGCATGTATCCGATTTACCACTTCGGGTGAAGCTTGCAGTGAGATCTTCGCTATACCTCTTGCGCCTCCGCTCGGAGCGGCTAAATGCTACTGGGAGGGGGCGCCGGATGCCTGACAACGTTGGGCCAGAGGCTTTGCCTTGGTCGGCGCCCCCCTCGCCCTACACAAATCTACACTTGGGACCTAAGAGGCGCACTGAAGCTCCCCAGTGCACGGAGGCGTCGTCATCAAAGGCACCTCAACGTTGGCGGGTGGCCAACCTCTGCGCCAACGTGCCGACGCTCCTGGTCATGGGCAGGACGGCGCGTCGTGACCGGAAGGATAGCCAGCGCTACCCCCGCGCCACGGACCGGCCCGCCTTGCTCACCATCTGCGATCATACCAGCGCGGCAGCCTGAGCCTGGGTCTCGGTCGGGAAGGTGCGGTAGGACTCGGCGAGCACCTCGCTCACCTCGTTCAGGAGCACCCACTTCCACATCTTGCCGGCTGGCCGAACTTCGAAGCGCATGACGCCCTCGCGGGATCTATTCCAGCTGCGAGAGTGCGCTGCAAAAGTGTCGGATCGCCAACGCTTTGCCGGCCGCCACGATCTAGGTTGGTCTCCTCCGACTTTGTCCCAGGTATCCACCCGATCCACACGTCAGTAACGCTTGTCTCAATGGCCGAGTCGATCCCCACCACCAGCGATTTCGTCAAGGCGATGGTGATCGCCACCGACCAGGTGGAGGCGCTGCTCGCGGCCTATGGCGCGAACCCTGGCGCCGGCCCGCTGCCGCTCGGCGAGGGCTACACCCTCGACGTAGGGCGTAGCTCGCTTTTTGCAGAGCGCAAAAGAGCACACGATAAACCCCGCGCGGCGGCTGCCGGCCGGGCCAAGGCGGTACGCGTTGTGTGGCGTGCTGGTCACGCGGCGGGAGGCAGCGATGGCGGTGATCCATGAGCACAGCATCATCTGGGCAGACACCGACTCGGGCGTGTGGACAGCGCGAGCCTATGTGTGCGGCGTGCCGTCGATCTTCTATGCCGCCGAGATGAGCGTGCTTGGGAAGGGCGACGTAAGCCATAAGGTCTGGCAGGCCCATCAGGAACTGAGGGATCAATCTGAAAAGCCGGTGCGGCCTATGAGTCTGGGCGGTCGCGACTGCGTGTTGGTGATCGCGGCTGGCTGAAACGAAAAAGCCCCGCGCGGCGGCTGCCGGCGGGACGAAGTGGGTCCATTGCACCACGCGCGCCGGCAGGGGAGCCAATGCGCGCGGTCTGCTGATCTGCCCTCACGCGGATCAGCCCTGCCAGCATACCTGCACGGGCGGGGACGGCCATCGGCCAAGGTGACGATGCCCGCAGAAAGAAACCCGCCGCGGCGGGGCCAGGCGGGCAGGAGTCGGTCTCGATCTCGCATGGGAGGAGGATCGAGCCGCCAAGGTGCGCCCAGGATCACTGACCGTCACCTCACGATGCGGCGAGATCGCTCCGACACCTGCGCGCCACACCTCCGGCACCGCCGAAAAGATGAAAGGCGCCCCCGGCCTGAGCCAGGGGCGCCCGCGGGCATGTGAAGCAGAGTGTGAAGCGATCAGGGCTTCGTTCGCGCCGCCTCGAGCCGCTCGATTCGGCTGGTCAGCCGATCCTCGACGCGTCCGACCCGCGTGCGCACCGCGTCGACCTCACGCTCCTGCATGCGCCAGTGCACCTCATGCTCGGCCCGGCTCACCTGACTTCCTGCCAGTCCTTCGATCCGCTTGAGGCAGCCGGCCTTGAGTTCATCCCCGAGAACGGAGGAGGCGCAGGCGTCCGCTTCCGGAACCGAGTGGATGGGACGCGGGACGAGCACTGAGACGCCGCAGATGTGAGGATCCACTGCTCCGCAAAGCCGGTGTTTTTGCGCTTCCGGCTCCGACCCAAGTTGAGCGAACTGAACGGTCCGACTGGATCGAGCGTTGAGGGTGCCCAAGTCGGGAGGGCGCCGAGGAACGGCCGATGTGGAGCTGGCGGACAATGGATCGGGCGCCGCGGGACGGCCGCTGGATCATCGCCATCAATCGGCAGGAGCCGGACCGCCGGGCCGTTATCCGGTGGGACCCGGGGAGCTTCGGGGGTGAGCAGCCCTGGCGGGTCGCCTCTTGCGACCACGGCTACACGTCGGACGCGTTCACAGACTGGATGCCGTTCCCGCCCTGGCCTGTGCCTGGCGCAGACATCGACGCGGATCAGCGCGAGAGCTCAGTTGCACCGGGTGCGAGCGAGGGCTGATTCATCGGGGTGGCCTCAGGACCTACTTTCTGTCAGCCAGCCATCCCGGCCCGGCGAAACCGCCGATCCACGGCAGACGAAGAAGGAACCCCAATGCGCACCTTCATCTTGGCCACGGCTTTGCTCACGGGCTTCGGCGTAGCGTCATTCGTGGCCCCGGCATCGGCCACTCCAGTCGGTCCGTCCCAGCTGCTGACCGCGAGCTCCGGCATATCCGAGCAGGTAAAGATGAAGCGCAGCCGGCCGGCCGGTTTGCGCAAGATCCCGAGCACGAAGGGCCTCTGAACGCCGAGGCACGCTGCTGGCCTGCCGCCTTTGGCGGGCCCCTTCAGCGATCTGGGCCTGTAGCTCAATGGTTAGAGCCGACCGCTCATAACGGTCTGGTTGCAGGTTCGAGTCCTGCCGGGCCCACCACCCTTTCCCGCCCTTGCTGAGGCCCTGATGCCCTACACCCTCCAACGCCTCGCGGCCGGTAGCTACGATCTCCTGCTAGATGGGGAGTTCGTCGGCAGCGTGGTCCGGGATCTATCTGGAGGCGGGGATGTACGAGGCTGGCAGGCTGAGCTTCTGAGCGCTGCACCTCCCATGCCGACGCCGTTTACGAAGGAAGCACATCGGTTCGAAACTCTCGAGGCTGCCAGGAAGTGGCTGGACGCCACAATCACTGAGGACGAGGCGGCTAGCCTCACCGCGCCCTAAGCGAATGTTGGTCGACTGGGCTCAGCCAGCCCCATATCCACCCTTGGCATTGTCTGATTGAGGAATGGGCGGCCGGTTGTCATATCCGCCGCTCTCCGGACCGAGGGCGTCCTTTGGCTCGGGGCTGCCGGGTGAAGTCGGACCTGCCGCGCCAGGCGGCTGCTGTGCCTTCCTCGCCTCCCCAAGCGGGTGCCCTGGCGGCACGATGCCCAGCGCTTCCTTCTCGCTGCGAGTCTCTTCGTTCATCCAGACCTCCTCGCCAGTGACTTACCTGGCGAAGCCGGTGGACGCAGGGAGGGTTCCGGAGGCGGTTAACCAATGCCGCCACACCATGGGGGTGGCTCAAAAACTGATGCGGCCTTGAGACCACACAGGCTCGCAGGGTGATGTGGACGGCCACTGACGCCATCGAAACATCCAGATTTCAGCCCGAGCTTGCCGCGGTTGCACTCCATCCAGCCAACATCATGATCGCCACCTCACGTGCCGTCATCCTTGAGCATCGTGAAGCCCTCGCCGTGCTCGCCTCGTCCGCTCTGTTCCTGACCGGGCTGATGGCGTTGCTTGCTATCGCGACCTGATGCTCAGCGCGCACTTACCCATTCCAGCAACGCCATCAGCAGCGCGATCCCGAGCATCACAGCGGTGCCACTGGCGGCGGCAATGAGGATAGAGCGTCCGGCCATGTCGGATAACCGGAATGCAATCTTGGGACCGGCGGCCAGCAAGGGGACCGGTGCGCTTTGTGCATCCGCCCGATGCCGGTGCCCGATCACCCGGCGCCGCTCCGGCCGTTTCGCTGATCCCCTCTGAGCAGGCGACCGGGGCGGTCAGGGATGGCGGAAGGCGGCGAGGAGCGCTTCAGGCCAGTGCCTGCGGGTGCCGCGATGGTGTGCCCGAGTAGCGCTGGGGCATCCGTCGACAGCCTGTGTGCCCCTTGCGGTGAACGGTGGCAGGGACCTGTCCGCCATAGCCGCCGTGAACGCTGACGGCGCCAAGCGGTAGGCGCCCAACGCCCCAGCAAGGGTCACCGGCCGCCAGCCATCCTCGGTCTTTGCCTCGCACAAGAAGTTGGAGTCGCTCGCCATGGCCGCAGAGTGCCATGCGGGAGCGGCTGCCGCTGTAGCCTGCCTGCGACGGCAGCAGGCGAGTTAATGCCCGCCTGTCACATGCGCCCGGATCCAGCGCGGGGAAAGGATGTCGCCGGCCTCGGTGGTGATCCAGGGCTGTCCCTCATGGCGCTCCAGCGCGACCGCGGCGGCTGCGAGCGCCTCGCGGAGCGTCGCAAAGTCCTGGCTCCGAGCTGTATGGGCAGGCCCGTACCCCGGCCACAGCCTCAGCTTAGCCCGCTGATCCAGATCCTCGGGCTTCATGCCACTCCCTCCCAGCTGCGCTGCTTCTCGGCGAGTCGGTGCATAAGCGTAAGCGACGCTGCCGGAGGTGTGTTGCCGCAGCCTGTCGGAGGATGAATTCGGCAAGCGGTTGCCGCTCTGGCCACCATGACCAAGGGTTCGCACCTGCTTCGAGCCGTTCACATGCCGGCTCAGGCTGAGGCCGCGGAGGTCGAAGCACGACTTGATGCAGAAAGGGCTAGGGAGGTCATTGCCACCATCCTGATGGGATGAGGAGCGCTGCGGTGTGATCACACTCGCCCACGGCGGCGACGTAACAATCGACGCAACACGCAGGCAAAGCCGAGCTTCTACACGGCGCCCTACACGACGGCCGTAAATGGCTGCGAGGGGGATACGACCATGTTCCAGATGATCACCAGGCTCGTCATCGTCGGCAGCAGCATGCTTGCGATGGCCTATGCGCCGACGCTCTCGCCGGCACGCGCCGCGCCTGCTGCTGCCATCAGCTCTCCCGCTGCCTGAGGAGCATGCCCATGAACCTCCTCATCCCTCTGATCGTGAGCAATTTCGTGGTCGCAGCCATCCTGCCGATCGCCGCTCAGGTGTGTGGCTGAGGGGCGCTAGCGGCCGGCTCACTCGCCCTCTGGCGCCGACCTTGCGAAAAGCCACGCTTCCGACACAAGGGGCGCGCCAAGCACAGATCATGCAGAAATCCGCACGCCTTCTCGGCTGGCTGCTCCTGGCTGCCCTCGCATTCGTCACCGTATGCCCGATCAGCCTACGTCCGATATCGAACGAGCCGCTTTGGTTCGAGCGCTCGGTGCCTTATGCACTGTTCGCCCTCCTGTTCTCGATCGGCTTCCCGCGCCACCGCGTGATGGTCCTCGTGCTGACCATTGCCGCAGCGGGTGCGCTTGAGGCTGCGCAGATCCTGCAGCCAAGCCGACATGGCCGCCTTCCGGACTTCCTCATCAAGGCGGCGGGATGCGCTTTTGGGTGGCTCGTCTCGCAAGCACTTCTCGGGCTGTATCGGGCACGCGAGCGGTGGGCGCCCCGCTTCTAGCGACAGGTTGAGCGCTTCAACCGCGGCATCATGCAACATCATGGGACATCTGACGGGCCCTACAACGAGGCGATGATCCGTCGACGGACACGTCTCAGCCTCACCATCGCGATCAGCTCAACCTTCGTGATCACCATGATCGCCGTCGTTACCCTGTGTTGGCTGTAGGGGCGCGGGCCAGCGACCAGCAGTTCCTCCAGCCGCTTCGTATAACACGGCGCGCATCTCGAACGATGGAGCTGCCCCACCTGCTCTCATCCGGAACGACGGCCTGCAAGCGATCTGATGGTCCCTCAGAGTTTTGGCACTGTGTGTGATAATGGCTTAGCTATGCCCTCGCCAGAACGCAGCATCTCCTCGCTACGTCGAAAGAGGGGCAGATAAAGCTCGTGATCAACCAATGATACATTCATTTGGTCCATTTGATTATAATTATTATATATAACAAATATCAACGGCAGGCATCTGAAATTCCTGCTAGAACTGTCTCTGTTGAGGAAAAATCTCGGAGTTTTCGGCCAATTCCAAGTTAACCCGCTTTGGAATGGAAGCTGTCGTCGATCGTTTCCGCTCAGCATCGCCCCTGTACGGTCGCGACCGAGAGGCCGATCAAGACCGTTTTCCGTCATTGGTATCTCATAAGGGCTAACTCTATCAGCCCCATCGATGCACTCTCGCATGGTTATAGCAGCAACATTGTCACTAGCCGCGGCGATCCAAATACCCTCAAATGCAGTTCCATCCGACGTGAGGCGCTTCTCTAAGCCATATTTTTCCCGCAAACTTTGAAGTAGGGCCAGTCCCGGCATCTGACCGGGCTCAAGTGCCAAGGTGCGCATCACTGCAACAAGTTTGTCTGGAGTACTCGGCTCTTCGTTGAGGAGTGCGAATGTTTCTCGACCATCTTCTCTGATGAACATTAATCCAGACCCGTAAGGACGAATTTTGACATCATTTGATATGATGCTGGGTCTTTGAATACGTATAACGCGATCAACCTGCATGTGCTTCCGCACGATCTGCTCGGCTTCGGCAAAATTCATACCGAGGCGGAGGCCAATAACATCGACCGCAGGTGCGTTTTTCGCGCTGTCCATTTCCTGCAGCAACTTTTGCCGCTCATTTCGCTCGCGATTTTGTCGAAGTAGATCTTTTTGCACCTGAGCTGTCGCGGAAAGCGAAACAAGGCACAATAAACCTGCAAGTGCTGCCCTGGGGCTCATCAGCATACCTCGAATGAAGTTGGCAAGTTATGCGAAATATATGTCGGCTATGAGTATTGTTTTACAATTCGATGATTCATGGGAGAGAGGTCTTCGGCGCTGATAGAGCATTCGAACGCCTATTTATAATCTTCGTACTATCGTAGAGCATATATCCGGCCCTGCCACCAGCAGCTTGAACCGCCAAAATTTCGCCGCATCGGTCTGTGATAAATTCTGATCTGAGATAGTCCGCATCATAGAGCCGTCCAATAATGCCGTAACATCCCGTAGCTTTACTAAGCCGCGCTTTGTGAACGGGATCTGGAGCCCAAATCATTATGATCTGAGACGCTCGGAAGTCATGCTCCCCATACTGTCTTACAGCTGCACGTCGAACGTCATCATCCATACTTAAGCTGTTTCTGCCGTCCATGTTCATGCTGACGTTCGTTGCACGCTTCACGAAAAAGACTTTACGATCCTGCGGATCGTAGGCTAAAATGTATCTCTCATAAACTTCCTCTCCCTTTCCAAAGTCGATTTGGACGAAATTTGGAATGACAGCATCAACCCCAGCAACGGGGTCTCGATTAATCAAGTCGCCGCTCGCCCATTCAAGATTAGAATAGCTCGAAATTAAGATCTTAGTTGCCTCATCCACGTTCATGCCCAGTTTAACACCCCGAATGTTATACTTGTACTCGGCCGATCGTGCGGGAATATTCAGATTATGAGTAATAATTTCCACGGAACTCTCGTCTGCATCAATTGTTTGGGCTAAAGGATTCTCAGAATAAATTGATATTTTTCGTGGCATTAGTCCAAAAATAAGAGTTATTTTCCCGGCTGATCCCTCAATGATTTCTGGCTTTACAATGTCAAAATCAGCGGCCAGCCTGCCGTTATCTCCACCAAGTTTCGGCATGTTCCCTTCAGTCAGACGTAAGCCGAACCAATGAGGACTTGGCTCCATTACAGCGATTGCTTGTACATCCTGCCCAGCAGGAAGAAGCACTTGACCCACGGAGTCAGGACGTCGCGCACGGGCTACTTCTAAAAGATTGGAGTTTGCACCGGCAGGTAGAACGCTGCTCCATCCGTTGAACACCTTCATCAGGTCGACTGATATGTCGCGGCCATTCTGCTGCCAGGATTGTATGCGTGAGATACGGAGGCGGTCGGGAAGTGAGCGACTACGCTCGGCAAAGGCCTTCTTGTACTCCTGTATATCCGCAGATTTTGGTGATGTGTCAGTTTGTATGAGTGAAGAACTGAGAATGCGCGGCCAACTCGTGCTGAAGAGCATCCCATTATCTCGGCGGCGATCAAGCACTATACGTTCAATCGTTCGCCTCACCCCCAGGCTCGCTTCGATAAAAGCTTGATTGGATACGAGCGTCGGATCGAGACGAGCCGCAAGCAAGCGTGGGTATTCAGGGTCGAAGAGTGGAGTAAAGCTGGTGCTGCGCTTTTTCGCAGTTTGTTGTTGCTCCGGAAGAACTGCGCGTCCCGCCGTATCGGCGTCGGCGGGAACAGGAAGAGTCGCTAGGACAGTACTCGCATCCCAAGCACCGACAACTCGAAGATCAATAATCTTCGCTTCGGCATGATGTGAATCTCCTTCCTTCCGTAGTTTTTCGATTTGGAAGCGCGTTACGAGCAGAACCCGGCCGAAATTGCGCGACCCAGTCATTGTGTTGCGCTGCCCCTGCTTCACTTGCAATTGTCGGAACGCGCGAGCATCCTTCTCCGACAGAGCCCACATTTTCGGATAGTTCAGTGGGGCTGTGACGATTAATCGACGGTGATTGAGTGAAGATGTAAATCCGCCATTGTTCCAACTGAGGCCGCCTAATTCGAAACTTTGCGACACCGGGTCGTATCGTTCGGCCGAAAAATCTTGAACATAGGCGAATCGCATAGGTGCGCGGGTGCCTAGAGCTTTGAGTTGCTCAGCATGATCTTTGACAAAATCGTTTCGGGAATCTAAGCTTTCGAATTCATCGTCACCGCGCCATGCGTATTTCGTTGGTTCTTGAGTAGAAAACTGTTCTAAGCCGTAAATTGTCTGGGGATTTGCGTACTTACGCCAGACCGTCGGTTTCATCAATGGTAAATAAACATGAGGATGGTCATATGCATCCGACGGTTCAGCTTTGAGCGACAGTACCAGCCGTAGATCGCGCAAGCGCTCTGGGGTTTGGAATTTGTCTAAGCTGCGCCCAGGATTAACAGTGTAAACGTATCCGCTGTCCGTTTGCAGGCTGTCAGGATTGAACGAGATCGCTGACGATTGCTGTTGGGCAGAGTTGAGATGACCTTGCTGGGCCTCGGCAGAGGTAAGCACAATCATCAAGACGGCAATTGCAAAGGACGAGGTCTTCATTTCAATCCTCGGGGCATTCTAGTTAAATGACCATAAAGCGTTTCAGTTTACAAGAGGTTGTTTTTGAGATTTTCATTGCTTCTGTAGGATATAATTCAATATCGGCTGAAATCTATGGGATGCCTGAAGTTCAAGCCCCAAGGCCTGACTCCGCATAATCACGAATTTGCGTGCCTGCTGTACGACGTCTGGAGGAAGTGGATGGAGATTGGCGGGGCGGCGCACCGCCCGGTGTGAAGTCCGGACCAAAAACGTAGTGTAAAAATGTTAAAGCCGGGCGCTTGTGAAAGCGGCCCGGCTCAGGTCATCCTCGGAGGTGCGAAGCTACCGAGAACGAAAGCTATGATAGCAGAAGCAGCGGTGCGGCCTAGCGGCGCCGCCAGCCTGAACGGTCGTGCCCCGTGGGGGAACGACCGTTGTCGTCATGAAATTCTTGCTCGTCCAGGATCAGGCCCGCATCTCGATCAGAGGAGCGGCTGGTCACAGTCGCTGTCGATCGCGCCTTTTGATCTTGCCTCGTTGGCTCGGCCGCATGACCTGACCGGTATTTTGGACCGGGCTGGGTGAGAGGCTAGTGCATGGTGGCGGCCATGGGTAGCCGGAAAGCCAGATCGAGGACGGTGACGGGCGCGGGCGGCCGGTAGCCCAGCGACGAGTGCGGCCGGACGCGGTTGTAGGTTGTTTGCCACAGCCCGATCACGATCTGCACCTCCCGCAACGAGTAGAAGATTTCTTGGCGTAGGCACTCGTCCTTCAGCTTGCCGTTGAAGCTCTCGCAATAGCCGTTCTCCCAAGGCGATCCGGGAG
>NZ_CABFPH010000138.1 GCF_902141845.1 Methylobacterium symbioticum
TCGCCCGTCGTCTACGAGCAGGAGACTGCGTCAGAACTGCCGATCGAGACCCTGCTCAGCCAAGCCCCCTGAACCGTCCACAAAAACGGGGCAATCCCAGAGACCGTAGGCATACGCGGCCTCCGCAATCACCAGAGCAGGATCGTTCGTGCGGAAGTTCGTGCCGGTGCGGTTGCGCCGCTGTGGGTCGGGGTCGTTGCCGCGGCGCGGCGGTCCCGCCGGGTCACCGTCGTAGATGCCGGCTTGCAGCGAGAAACTCCGGTTCGGCACGTACTTCGCACGCACGGCCGGAACGGCGAGCGGATAGATCGGTCCGCCACTCGGAATGACGGAGGCCATGATGTTGGGCCAGCCGAAGGTCGAATTGAGGAACAGGGTTCCTGTTTGGCTGACGGCGAATTCGGTGTCGGTCGCGAGTTGGCCGACCCTGATCCCGAGTTGGCCGTCGAAAAACCTCTGCTCGACCCAGAGTTCGTAGAGCCGGGAGGACGGCAGCGCCTCGATCGCGCTGACCGACATGAAGTTGTCGACGTAGTGGCGCGACAGGCCGGTGCCGTGGATCTGGTAGAGGTTGGTGTGGAAAGCCGCGTCCCGCCAACCTATCAGGGTGTCCAGGTCGGCGTCGAACTGGAAGTCGAGACGGCCCTCTGCGATGCCGCCGCGCCGTGCGCCGCCGGTGACGTTTCCGAAGCTCTCGCCGACATAGGTGAAGCTGTACGCGATGCCTCTCGTCCTCAGGAAGCTACGGGCCGCGAACGGATCGCCATACGGCTCCAATAGATCCTGGATCGAGGTGTTCAGGTTCGCGGACGGCCTGGCCGAGAAGTCGGGCTGGGCGACTGAGGTCTGGGGATCGTTGCCGGCTCCTCCCGGCCGGCCGAGGAAGTTCGGTTCGGCCGCGATCCGCGCAGTTTCCTCTAGAGGCGTTTGCGCCCCTGCCGCCTGGGCGAGGGCGAGAGCAAGAGCCAGCCATAGGGCAAGGGAGCGCTGCAAGGGCGGCACGTGGGGACGATCATTCTCGGAAAACACGCCACCGGCAGAGGGCACATTCTCATGCGTAGCCCCCACTTCGATGACGCTACACCAGTCGGCCGTCTGCCGTCTCGCACCGGTATCCCGAAGCTCATCGCCTCGGGCGCGCCCTGATCTCTCGTCCCGCAGTCGGGATCTGCCTCTCAGGGACGCACCACATGACTTTTAGAGGGTTCACTTGCCCAGGCCAGGGCCAACCCGCTGTCGACCGGCAGGCGAAGCGAGATGATTTTCTCTGGCGTCGACCAACACCGGGTCGAGTGCGCCGGCCCCAACACCGGCGTCGCGTCGGCTGAACTCGCTACGCCCGCAAGCGCGGCACGAGGCGCTTGCCCAGGCCCGCCAACGTCAGGGTACGTCTGCCGTCACACGGCTCTATGCTCCGCGCGCCGACATCGAGGCCACTCTCACTGGCAATCGGCAGCTTCGGTCTATGCCCAGCACCCCAGACCGGCATGGCAAGGGTCGGCTGCAGCACGGCGCGACGGCGGCGGCTGAGTGATGGGTTGGAGAGGCGTCCATGGTAGCGGCACCCTGCAGGGTGCTGCCAGGGGAGGGTTCATGGCCGCACTTGTCGCCGGACTTGGCGCGAATTGAGGCAGCTCTCTGCCGCATAAAGGGTCACCATGCCGCGAGCGAGGCAACCGTTACGGCAGCCAGGCCATTGGAAGGATGCACGTAGGTGCCCCCGCGTCAATGGAGACGATCATGCCCCAGAAAGCCCACACGGAAGCCGCCGAGCATCACGAGAAGGCGGCTAAGTCGCATCGAACCGCCGCCGAGCATCACGGCAAGGGCGACCACGCCGCCGGTCACAAGCACTCGACTGAGGCCCACGGTCACTCGACCACCGCCCATGAGCATTCGACGAAGGCACACGGCAAGAGCGGCGAGCACCACAAGTAGGGGTTAGCCGACGCAAGCCCGCCTTCGGTCTGTTCCGGTTGAGGGCGGGCATTCTGCCAGCGGTTGCAAACTCGGTCCGGCAGCGTGCCGCCTGGACCCGTTTCGCGTCTCCTCGCTAGCCTGCGCCACCATGAGCGCTGCGTTACCGAGGGCGTTTCGGGAGGATTTGTGGTTGGCTGATGATGGGTAAGGAGTCGATGGCTCCCGCCTCACGCCCCAAGATCGAGGAGGCTCTGGGCAAGTACGAAGGCTGATCCGAGAAACAGAAGGACGCCCGCGGCCGACAACGTGCCTGATCGCAATTCTCCACGACGCAAGTCAGCCTGCGCCGCAAGGCTCACCTCGGGTTGCCCAGTTCGCAGAAGGTGTCGGGACGAACCGATACTGGAAGAAGGGCGACACCGCCGGCTGCGCTTCAGAAGACAACATCCGTCATTCCTCGGGGTGCAAAGCCGGACCCTTATCGACCGGCAGGCGAGCCTCTACGAGTTCGTCGCGTGTCGGCAGGCTGCGCACATCCCAGCCGCCCCCCAGGGCCCGGATCAGCGCAACGGCCGTGGTTAAGCGGGCGGCCTGGATCTGCAGCGCGGCTACCCGGTTGCTGAGCTCGATCGCCTGGGCCGTGACGACGGTGGTGTAGTTCTGCGTGCCGGCCCGGTACTCGTTGAGTGCGATCTCCACGGCACGCGTGGCGGATGCCACTGCAGCCTGTTGCGCCACCTGCTGCCGTGCCAGAATGCGCGCTCCCGAAAGGCCGTCCTCAACCTCGCGGAACGCCGTCAGCACCGTCTGCCGATACGTCGCGACGGCAACCTCATAGGCTGCCCGTGCTGTCTGCAGGGCAGCCGAGCGGGCGCCGCCATCGAACAGCACCTCCGTTGCGGCCGCGGTCACCGACCAGAACTGGTTCTCGGCCGCAAACAGCGCAGCGGCTGGATCGCCCGAGAGGCCGCCGGAGGCCGACAGGCGCACGCTCGGGTAGAAGGCCGCCACAGCGACGCCGATCTGCTCGCTCTGCGCCTGAACTAGGCGCTCGGCCTGAGCAATGTCCGGGCGCCGCTCCAGCAGCGTCGAGGGCAGGCTCACAGGCACCCCGGGCGGCCGTGCGGCGAGCTGTCCGCGGGGGATCGTGATCTCCGACGGCGGCCGGCCGCTCAGGATCGCGATGGCATGCGCGAATGTGGCCCGGCGCAGCTCAACTGCAATGGCCGAGGCTTCGGTTGTCTGGAGCTGGGTCTGCGCGGTGATCACGTCCGAGCGCGCGGCGACACCGGCCGCGTACTGGTTCTGGGTGATCGCGAGGCTGCGCTTGTAGCCCGCGACGGTGTCGTTCAGGAGCCGCTGGAGCGACTCCTGGTAACGCAGCTGAAAATAGTTTGTGGCGAGCTCCGCTTGGCTCGTGAGGCGGATCAGCGCCAGGCTGGCCGCGCTGGCCTGAGCGGAGGCCGTCCCGCTCTCGATCTGGCGGCGGATGCGGCCGAACAGGTCGAGCTCCCAGCTGGCCGAGCCTTGCAGGGTCAGGGTGGTGCGTGCCTCGTTGCCACTCCCGGATTGCCGGATGCTGGGGGCGCCGATCACGGTCGGGAATAGCTGGGCGCGAGCTTGCTGGACCACGGCTCTGGCCTGCTCGTATCGGAAGATCGCCTGGCGCAGGGTCTGGTTGTCGACATCGACAGCGCGGATCAGGCCGTCGAGCACGGGATCGCGGAAGACCGACCACCAGGTGCCGCGCGCGACAGCGTCGTCCGGCTTGGCCACCCGCCAACCTGGCGCAGGGGAACTGCCGGCCTCCTTGAAGGCCAGCGGGGTCTCGGCCGAAGGGCGCGCGTAGTCCGGTCCGACGAGGCAGGCCGAGGTCAGCCCGGCAAGCGTCAGCACTCCGACGAGGCGCAAGCCCCGCGCGCGCATCATCTGCGCGGCCGCCGAGTGGTGGCTGGCGGGTCTTGGAGGGCTCCGGTGTCCCGTGTGGACCAGTCGGGCAACCCGACAATCTCGACCATGACGGTCAGAGGGCTCCCCCCGCTTCAGCGTTCCGACCGTTGAGCACGGCCCACGCGCTGTCCGCCTCGATGGCGGCGCGCCATATCACGGTTTTCCCGGATCCAGTAGGGTGAGAGGATGTCGCCCTCTTCGGTCACGATCCAGGGCCGTGCCTCCGGGTCGTGCAGCGCGTCCACAGCCGCGCAGAGCGCCTCGCGCAAGGTCGCGAACTCCCGACCCTGTCGGGTCTGCCCCGTCCCCGCTTCAAGCCAGATCGTCAGCTCGGCCCGCTTGTCGAGGTCGTCAGCCGTCATGCCTGGCTCCTCTGGCTCCTGTCGTGTGTCCCGAGGGGCTAACGCCGGCAGGTGGCATCTATTCGGCGGGCATGGAGCGGCTGTGTGACCGGCCGCGGCCACAAGTGCGAGCTACCAGGCGATCGCACCTTCCGTTCAGGTGCAGTTCAAAGGTGCACACCGAGGCTGACGATACGACGGCACGATACCCGTGCCTTTCACCCAGGAGAGAATGCAAATGACGGACGCGCCTCGCTTCAAAGCGGCCCTGACCGCCGGTCTGTTCGCCCTGGCGGTCGGTATCGGCTTCGTGTCGCTGTCAGAGCCGGCCGCCGCTCAGGGTCATGGCTATGGTCATTCCCGCGGCTACGGCGGATCCTACGGTCGCCACGGCGGCTCCGGCCGGCACGGCTATTCTGGTGGCCATGGACGGTCTTACGGCCGCCACGGAGGGTTTGGCCGCGGCTTTGGCTATGGGGGAGGTCACAGACGCTCCTTCGGCGGCCATGGCAGTCATGGAGGACAGGGCTACTGACCCTGCTCCGCCCCAGCGAACCATCAGCCCCGCGGTCGACGCGACCGAGGTGGCGGTGATGAGCGTGCCCCGGAACAAGGCAGGGCGGGGAGCGCCCGGTGAGACTGTGGCGCGAGCCGCCCAGCATCGTCGCGACCGCCACCTCTACGAAGGCCCACTCAAGTTCCCCGCTGCGATCCAGAGTGTATGGGTACGTCCCATTTGGCGTCAGAGAGAATACGGATCCTAATTCCGGCTTGAGCGTTAGTATTCGCGATAAAGACAAGGGAGGTCACGGTGACAATGAAAACGCCTACGGTTTTGCTGCTGACGTCGGTACTCGCGCTCGCACCAGCGACAGCCATGGCTCAGCACGTCGACGTCAACCCGGGTGGGATACAGGTTCAGGGCGGGGGCCACGGTCCTGCCGTGGTGGAGGAACGTCGCGATAGCGGTCACCATGAACGTCGGGAAGGGCTCCACGAGGAGCGGCGTGAAGGCCACGACGGCGGCGGACACCATGAAGAGCGGCACTAAAAGCGTCTGATTGATTATCCATCACCTGTTGATCGCGAGGCCTCCATTTGGCGCGCGCCTTGCGCTCAACAACATCGTGCTGTGGAACTGATCGAGGATTACAAAGACTTACTCAGCAGCAGGGTTCAATTTAGTCTGCTTGTAAGCTGAACTTAAGTTTTGGGCCCTCGCAGGCGGTGATATAAAGCGCGCACCGCGTCCATGTAGTCCTGATCCTGGTTCTTGGCGCAGAAGGCTCGCAGGAAGCCCACTTGCTCCTGCAGCGGGAAGGATGGCGGTGTGAGATCAAGTCCCTCGTCCACGCCCTGAGGCGCCCGGATCAATGCGCCGCTCATGAAGCCCTGCGCCCACGCGAAGTAATCACGCTGAAGCGCGGGATTTTCTCCGATTTCCTGATTGAAGCGGGCGCAGCTCGAGGCGCCGAGGCCAACGATCTTGACCGTCTCGGCCGTAGCAGGAGTTGATAACAGAATGGCAAGGGCTGCCGCCGCAATGCTCAGGATCGGAGTTTTCGTTCGGTTCATCGGATGACCTTGGGGTGGCGTTTATTGAACGTCAACCGAAGCGCCTCCGCCTCGGTCCGGGTTATCGGCCAGCCCCGCCCGAGCGCTGCTGCGTTTTGCATCGAGCCTCACGATCGATGTTGGCTTCATATTCGGCCAATGCCTCATAGAGGGCGCTTTTGCTAACCTTCCGGCAGGCGGCCGCTTCGCGCACCTTCAGGCCCTGCCCGATCAGCACCGGGGCTGTGCGCAAAATCCCTGGGGTGACTACGGGCTTGCGGCCGCCCTTGCCGCTAGCGGGCTGCGGCGGCGCTCAGCCCGACCCGCGTGCGCTCGCAAATGAGATCGCGTTCGAACGGACCTGGTGCTCCGAAGATGTGGAAGATCAACCGTCCGTTCGGGGTCGTGGTGTCGATCTGCCCGGTCAGGGAGCGCAGGGCCGCCCCTCTCCCCTCGAAGATCCTGCACGGTGTCGGCGAGGGCCGCCAGCACGGGCAGCCATCGACGATCCTGAGCGCTTCAAACGCTCTCGCGACGTCGGGCCGCATCTCGGTCTTGTCCCACGGCGTTACCAGTCGGGCGAAGTCGACGACACCGTGCAGCATCTCGAAGTGCGTCGACCGGCGGGGCAGAACGCTGCTGTACGAAGCCGCCGACGTGATGCTGACGCGCTGCAGGCAGCCCCTGAAGCTGAAGGCTCGGGCTCTGGCCATCGCGAAGCGCTGGACGATGCGCAAGGCACGCATCGTGCTCGTGCCGGCTGGCGATCATCATGCACGCGATGCTGCGGCAGGGCTCCGAGTTCAGGCCTGCGTAGCGGCTGACATCCCCGGCCAGGAGGCCGAACCGAACTCCCGAGCGGGAGCGACGCCCGAGGGAGGGAGCAGAAGATGGCATCGATTTTTTTAGCATGCGGCCTTGTGCCGGCTGCGCTTTCAACCGAGCCGCTCTGCACCCGGCTGACCCCATCAAGTGCCGCACGAGAACGGAGAGAACGCAGGCACCCGAAAGCGTCGAACGCTCAGGATCGAGCTGCCGCCCATCGATCCATTAGAGGACGAAATCGACCGAAAGCCGACGCGCGGTCAGGTCTGGCTCAAGATCGTCTGGTAGACTGGAGCGACGAGCGAGCATTGCGTGCAGCGGCGCGTCCACACCTATCGCGACTACATCGATCTCGACCGTCTGCGGGACCGGATCACGGCGCTCAACCCTGCGGGGCTGATGAACAAGGCGGTCGCGGCGCGGCTGAACGCCGAGGGCTTCGTCGCGGCACGCGGCTGTGCGTTCGCGGGCGGCAACGTCTGGCTGCTGCGGCAGCGCTTCGGCATTGCCACGGTCGAGATCAACGGCGTGAGCGCCAATCCACCGCGCTGGCCGGACGAGGACTACTCGATCCGGGGAGCGGCCGTTGTGCTCGGGGTGAGGGAGCAGACGGTGTTCAAGTACCTGGCTCGCGGCGACCTGAGCGGACGGCAATCAGCGAAGGGGCAGCCCTGGCAGATCACCCCGACCCCGGAGATGATCGAGGCGCTCCACGCTCGCGCACAACGCAACAAGCGATCAAGGAGGGAGACATCATGACAGCGTCGGGAACCTTGACCCGCAGGAGGCATCCTCACATGATGGACGCTACCCAGAACAATTCAAGCGAGCGCGTCGTTGCACGAGGCGACGCAGAACGGTGCGAACCATATCTGGCATCCGGTGCTGGACCCGGCACCCTGCGTCGGAGAATACCCGTGATGCCGTCGCCCCATCGCCCATCTCCCCGGCTCGGGGCTCTGATCGCCTCGATCACGATTGCGGCCCCGCTTTCGGCCCCGCTGCCGGCCCGCGCTCAGAGCGTCGCCGAGATGGCGGCCCGGATGGACGCGATGCAGCGGCAGATGCAGGCCATGCAGCAGGAACTCGCCGCCCTGCGCCGGCAGGCGGGGACCCAGCGGGCGGCGCTCGCCGGCGAGACCCGGGAGCGCCGGGTCCTGTCGCGGGAGCAGACCCGGCTCGCCGCCCGGACCGAGCACCAGCAGCGCGTGGCCCAGGTGGGCGGCCCCGGCGGGGCGCGGCCCGCCGTCAGCGCGCGCGCCCCGGTGATCCTCGCCAACGACCTCGTCTGCAACGCCGGCAGCTACGCGCTCGGACCGGCGATCTGCTTCACCCCCGGGGGCTTCGTCGAGCTCGCGGGCATCTTCCGCAATCCCAACGTCGTCTCGGACGTCGCCACCGACTTCAACGGCATCCCGTTCCGCAACGGCCCCCGCTCGCGCGAGAGCGAGTTCCGCTTCTCCGCCCGGCAGAGTCGCCTGAGCGGGCTGTTCACCGCGAAGGTCGAGCCGACGCTCCAGATATCGGGCTATTACGAGATCGACTTCCTGGCGGCCGGCACCACCTCGAACTCGCGCGAGAGCAACAGCTACACGCCGCGCATTCGGCAGATCTTCGCCAGCGTCGACGCCCTCGATACCGGCTGGCACGTCCTAGCCGGGCAGGCCTGGAGCCTGATCACCACGGACCTGTCGGGCATCACGCCGCTCAAGGAGCAGATCCCGCTCACCATCGACGCGCAATACGTGCCGGGCTTCAACTGGACCCGCAACCCGCAGGTGCGCGTGGTCAAGGACATCGCCCCGGGGCTGTGGGCCGGATTGTCCGCGGAATCGCCCCAGAGCGTGCTGCCGCCGAGCCCCTTCGCGGCCCCGAGCCTCGTCAACGTCAACAACACCGGCGACGCGGCGGGCCTACTCAACAATGCCACCACCTATTCGAACAACAGCGCCCCCGACATCATCGGCAAGCTCGCCCTCGAGCCGGGTTTTGGCCACTTCGAGCTCAAGGGTCTGGTGCGCTTCTTCGACGACCGGCTGAGCCCGACCAACCTCACCGCCGCGGTCCGCCTCCCCGGTCGGTCCGACACCGCACTCGGCTACGGCATCGGCGGCGCCGCGACGGTGCCGGTGATCGACAAACGCCTCGACCTCCAGGTCAGCGGCCTCGTCGGCCAGGGCATCGGCCGCTACGGCTCGGCGCAGCTGCCGGATTTCGCGCTGAAGGCCGATGGGTCGATCGCGCCGCTGCCCACCTTCCAGCTGCTCGCCGGCGCGGTCGCCCATGTCCAGCCCGGCACCGACGTCTACGTCTATGCCGGCTGGGAGCACGTGGCGCGGGCGGGCGCCTTCGACACCACGGGCTACGGCTCGCCCACTCTGGTGGTGACGGGCTGCGACGTCGAGGGCGCGGCGAGCGGAACCTGCCAGGCGGAGAGCCGCGACATCCGTCAGATCACCGGCGGCTTCTGGCACGACCTGTACAAGGGCAGCTACGGCCGCCTCGTGGCCGGGGCCCAGGTCTCCTACACCGAGCGCGACGCGTTCCAGGGGGCGTCCGGTGTCCAGCCGTCCAACCACCTCGTCACCGGCCTGACCTCACTCCGATACTACCCGTTCTGAGACCAGCCATAGGACTGAGTTGATTGGCCTGCCGCGATCAGCGATGTTCCATAGCCAGCCCTTATGCGAATGGCGGCACCCGAGTTTGGCTTGGCTCTCTTCAGCAGCTGTTAGCGGAATTCCTCAAGGCCGCAGCGCCTTGATCCAAGCCTGCACCGGATCCATCACGAACGACACGTACGCCGCCCACGTCCGCGCCCACCCATTCAGGGGCAAGTCGTCGTTGGGGCGGGCTGCCATCAAGGCCGCCACGTAGGCGTCCTCGTGGGGCTTGCACTCGTCCAGGGCGTTCCGCTCACGACCGGGTCGGCTGCCGCGTTCCGGCTGCCGGTCGTAGGCCTCGCGTACGCAGCCATGCCATGTCCGCTCCAAGGCTGGCAGTTCGGCCGGCTCGGCCGCCAGGGCCGAGACCGGCCCGGCCAGGATCGCGAGGAGGACCATGCCTCGGACAGGTATCGTTTGATTACTCATCGGACGCGCCGGACGGCTGCGCGTCCATCACAGCAGCGGCTATGGTTGTGCCGCCGATCGCCTGCCGGAGCTCATGTTGAGCCACGCCGTCGGCCAGCGCCACCAAGACAGCCACCAGCGCCACGGCGAGGGCAATGCGAACAAGGATCGGGCGGGTAGGCATAGGCGGCATCCAGAGGCCCAACCGGTGTATCAGAGGCCCTTGAGCACGGCTGCCGCGCTCGGAGCACACTAGGTACAGAAAGCGAACGGCAGAGCCTGCGCCACGGGCGTAGTGCCAGCATCAGCTCATGAAAAAACCCGCCGACCTGAGGCGGCGAGTTGTTGCAGGGCCCACGCTCTTCGATCCGGAGTGTCGATTGCCGCTCGAAGAGCCACTATCCCTGCCGGTCGTGGTTGGGTGGACCGTCCTGGTCCGCATCAGCGATGCGCGACGTTCGGGGGCTGGTGCCGTGATGTCTCATGGCTGACCTCCTCTCCGGTGCCGGCGCCGCATGCGATGCGCGCCGAGACCTTCAGGCTAGGAGCGTCCGCCAGGGTGTTGTTCATCTCGTGGCGGGCGGACCGCAGTGAGAACCATCAGGAAGCAAGCCGGCCTTAGGCATAGGGGCCGCCGAACAGATCACCCAATGCCTTCCGGCGAAACAGCGTGCGCCATCGCCGCCTCTGATGCTCCAGCCGGTCGTGGATCATATGGCAGCGCTGGCAGAAGGCAGCGAGGTTGGCGTCAGTGTTGTTCGAGGTGTCGTGATCGCGATGGGCAGCGGCAAGAATGACCCGCGTTCGTCGAGCCTGACCGAGGATGTCGATCCCTGCTGCGATCCGGATCCGTCTCCCCCAGCCGTCACGCCAGCGTCCGACATCTGCGTCCCACCAGCGGCCATCGCCGAGGTGGTAGACCATCCGCCCGTGCGGCCGTCCGCAGCCCTCACAGCAGCCTCTCGCTCGCCCGAACCGGATCGCGATCGAGAGCTGCGGCCAGTCGATGGGGTAGAAGAAGCAGTGCTCGGGCCGGATCGGCATGCTCTCTCGATCCGGTCAGGCAACTGCCCTGCCCCGTACGGTGGCAGAGATCTGCCGCACGGCTGCCTCGGCGCGCATACGGGCAAGCTCGTCCCCCAACGCGGTGTTCTCGGCATGAAGCCGCCCAGCATCCGCCGCGGTTTCCACCCGCATGTCCTGAGCAGCCGCCAGCTGTTGGCGCAGCTCCGCCACCTCGAGTTCAAGGGCGAGGTGATGGGCATCGGGTAAGGATATTACCGTCGGCGCAGTGGCGCCCATTCGAGGGCGAGAACCGCGATGCCGATAGTGCCCAGCGTCCCGGCCAGCATGACGAGGAAGGCCGCGGTGGTCATTCAGTACCGGATCCGCTAACCGCGCCGGCTGCCGCCGCGCTCAAGGCCGCTGCCAGGACTGCAACAAGGGCGGCCTCGATCATCGCAGGCGTCTCCCGTCCTCGGGTACCGCGGATAGATCGACGTTGTAGCCCTTCGCGGCGAGGGCCT
>NZ_CABFPH010000139.1 GCF_902141845.1 Methylobacterium symbioticum
GCCCGGGGCGGCCTGCAGGCGGCCGAGGCCGACCTCGCCACGGCCAGGGCCGCCGGGGCCGAGATCGCCCTGCGCCGCGCCCGCACCGAGATCCGCGCGCCCGAGGCCGGCATCGTCAACCGCCGCACCGCCCGCGTCGGCGCCACCGCGACCGCGGTCGGCGAGCCCCTGTTCCGCCTGATCGCCCGCGGCGAGATCGAGCTGGAGGGCGAGATCCCCGAGACGCAGCTGCCCCGCCTGACGGTGAACGATCCCGCCGCCCTCGAGCTGGAGGAGGGCGGCCGCATCGCGGGCCGCGTGCGCCGGGTCTATCCGGAGGTCGACCGCGCCACGCGGCTCGGCAAGGTCCGCATCGCGCTCACGGACGATCCCCGCCTGCGCATCGGCGCCTTCGCCCGCGGCACGGTCGAGATGGCAAGGCGCCGCGGCGTGGCGGTGCCGGTCTCCAGCCTGCTCTTCGCCGCGGACGGGCGCGTCGGCGTGCTCGCCGTGAAGGACGGGCATGTCGAGGCGCGCACCGTCGAGACCGGCCTGACCGCCGGGGGCTTCGCGGAGATCCGCTCCGGCCTCGCCGAGGACGAGAGCGTGGTGGCCCGCGCCGGCAGCTTCCTGCGCGACGGTGACCGGGTCCGCCCGGTGGCGCCCGACGCCGTGAAGCCGCTCGCGGACGCGCGCTGAGGACGAGCCATGCGCCTCAACATCTCCGCCTGGGCGATCCGCAAGCCGCTGCCCTCGATCGTGCTGTTCCTCGTGCTGATGGTGCTCGGCCTCGTCAGCTTCCGATCCCTGCCGATCACCCGCTTTCCCAACATCGACATCCCGATCGTCTCGGTGACGATCACCCAGGCCGGCGCGGCGCCGGCCGAGCTGCAGACCCAGGTCACGAAATGGGTCGAGGATTCGGTCGCGGGCGTGAAGGGAGTGAAGCACATCCTCTCGACCATCACCGAGGGTATCTCGACCACCACGATCGAGTTCCGCCTGGAGGTGAACCAGGACCGCGCCGTCAACGACGTGAAGGACGCGATCTCGAAGATCCGCATCAACCTGCCGCGCACCATCGACGAGCCGGTGATCCAGCGCGTCGAGATCGCCGGCCTGCCGATCATGATCTACGGGGCGTCGGCGCCCGCCATGACGCCCGAGGACCTGTCCTGGTACGTGGACGACGTGGTCGCCCGCTCGATCCAGGGGGTGAAGGGCGTCGGCGGCGTCGAGCGCCTGGGCGGCGTCGCCCGCGAGGTCCGCGTCACCCTGAAGACGGACCGCCTGCTGGCGCTCGGCATCACGGCGGCGGACGTGAACCGGCAATTGCGCCTCACCTCCGCCGACATGGCCGGCGGGCGCGGCGAGGTCGGCGGCCAGGAGCAGTCGATCCGCGCGCTCGCGGCCTCGGCCAGCCTCGACACGCTGGCGGCGACCTCGATCGTGGTGCCCGGCAACCGCAAGGTCCGCCTCGACGAGCTCGCCACGCTCGCCGACACGGCCGAGGAGCCGCGCACCTTCGCCCGCTTCAACGGCGAGCCGGTGGTCGCCTTCGCCATCTCGCGGGCGACGGGAGCGAGCGACGCACAGGTCGCCGACGGCGTCGCCAAGCGGATCGCCGAGTTGCACGCGGCCAATCCCGACGTGCGCTTCGACCTGATCGACACCAGCGTCGTCAACACGATCGGCAACTACCACTCGGCCATGCTCGGCCTGCTCGAGGGCGCCGCGCTCGCCGTCGTGGTGGTGCTGCTGTTCCTGCGCGACTGGCGCGCCACGCTGATCGCGGCCATCGCCCTGCCGCTCTCGGTGCTGCCGACCTTCTGGGTGATGAGCGCGCTCGGCTTCTCGCTGAACGCGGTCAGCCTGCTCGCGATCACGCTGGTGACCGGCATCCTGGTGGACGACGCCATCGTCGAGATCGAGAACATCGTCCGCCACATGCGCATGGGCAAGTCGGCCTACCGGGCGGCGCTGGAGGCGGCCGACGAGATCGGGCTCGCCGTCATCGCCATCACCGCGACCATCATCGCGATCTTCGCGCCCGTCTCCTTCATGCCGGGCATCGCCGGCCAGTACTTCAAGCAGTTCGGCCTCACCATCGCCGCGGCGGTGTTCATGTCGCTGCTGGTCGCGCGGCTGATCACGCCGCTGCTCGCCGCCTATTTCCTGCGGGATCACGGGCCGGACCATGCCCGCGAGGGCGCGGTGATGCGGGCCTATACCCGCCTCGTCGCGTGGTCCGTGCGGCACAAATTCGTCACCCTGGTCGCGGGCCTTGCCTGCTTTGCCGCCTCGATCTGGTCGACGAGCCTGCTGCCCTCGGGCTTCCTGCCGGCCGAGGACCAGGCCCGCACCCTGTTCGTGGTGGAATTGCCCCCGGGCGCCCGCCTCGCCGACACGGTGCGGGTGAGCGACGGGCTGGTCGAGCGGATCCGGGCGCTGCCCGAGGTGAAGAGCGTGTTCGTCGATGGCGGCCGCCAGCTCCCCGGCAAGAAGGAGGTGCGGCTCGCCAGCCTGACCATCAACCTCGTGCCCAAGACCGAGCGCCACCGCACGCAGAAGCAGGTCGACGTCGCCGTCGCCGCCATCCTGCGCGAGGAGCCCGACATCCGCTTCTGGGCGCTGCGCGAGGGCGGCCAGCGCGACCTCGCCCTGATCATCGCCGGGCCCGACAAGGCGGCGGTGGCCGAGGTCGCCGCGCGCCTGCAGCGCGAGGCGGCCGGCGTGCCCCATCTCGTGAACGTGATCTCGACGGCGCCCCTCGACCGCACCGAGATCCGCATCCGCCCGAAGCCCGGCGTCGCGGCCGATCTCGGCGTCTCGACCGACCTGATCGCCGAGACGGTGCGGGTCGGCACCATCGGCGACATCGGCGCCAACCTCGCCAAGTTCAACGCCGTCGACCGGCAGGTGCCGATCCGCGTGCAGCTCCCCGAGCGCCTGCGCGGCGACCTCGATGCGCTGGGCGCCCTCAAGGTGCCGGTGAAGGGAGGCGCCGCGGTGCCGCTCGCCACGGTGGCCGAGATCAGCCTCGGCCAGGGCCCGACCGCGATCGACCGCTACGACCGCGCCGTGCGCGTGGCGATCGAGGGCGACATGCGCGGCACCGACGCGCTGGGCTCCCTCATCGAGCAGGTCCTGAGCCTGCCCGCGGCCAGGACCCTGCCGCCCGGGGTCACCATCCGCCAGACGGGCGATGCCGAGGTGATGGGCGAGGTCTTCGAGGGCTTCGCACTCGCCATGGGCGCCGGCCTGATGATGGTGTTCGGCGTGCTGATCCTGCTGTTCGGCTCGTTCCTGCAGCCGATGACGATCCTGTTCTCGCTGCCGCTCTCGATCGGCGGCGCGATCCTCGGGCTCCTCGTCTTCCACATGCCGATCTCGATGCCGGTGGTCATCGGCATCCTGATGCTGATGGGCGTGGTGACGAAGAACGCCATCATGCTCATCGACTTCGCGGTGGAGGAGATGCATCGCGGGGTCGACCGGGTGACCGCCATCGTCGATGCCGGCCGCAAGCGCGCCCGGCCGATCGTGATGACGACCATCGCCATGGCCGCCGGCATGGTGCCCTCGGCCATGGCGCTCGGCATCGGCGGCGAGTTCCGGGCGCCGATGGCGGTGGCGGTGATCGGCGGCCTGATCGTCTCGACCCTGCTCTCGCTCGTCTTCGTGCCCGCGATCTTCATCCTGATGGACGATCTCTCGCGCCTGTTCGGGCGCCTGTTCGGCCGCTTCGTCGGCGAGCGCGACGATCCTCTCGACGAGGCCCCCTTCGCAGGGCCGGACCAGCCGGCCAATGACGGCCGGCCCTACCGCGCGCCGGTGGCGGCGGAGTGAGGCGGCGCGCGCGTTAACGCCACCGCAAGCCCCGCCGCGCTTGGCTGTGCCGATGACGACAGCCGCGCGACGTCCCGTCGAGACCAGCCCGCTCACGCCCGGGGACGAGGCCCTGCACGCGGCGATGCGCGGCTGGCTCGCCGCCCTGGCGCAGGAGCGGCGCATGGCCGCCAACACCGTGGTCGCCTACGAGCGCGACCTGCGTCAGTTCCTCGCCCATCTCGCGGCCCGGAGCGGACCGCCGACCATCGCCCGCCTGATCGCCCTGAAGCCCCGCGACATCCGCGCCTTCATGGCCGCGCGCCGGGCCGAGGATATCGGCGGGCGCTCGCTGATGCGGGCGCTCGCGGGGCTGCGCTCCTTCGCGACCTATCTGGAGCGCGAGGGGCACGGCACGATGCCGGCGCTCGGTGCCGTGCGCGCGCCGAAGGTGGAGCGGCGCCTGCCGCGCCCGCTCCCCGTCGCCGCGGCCAAGGCCCTGACCGACGCGGATCTCCAGGCCGATAGCGAGCGCGAGCCCTGGATCCTCGCCCGCGACGCGGCGGTGCTGGCCCTCCTCTACGGATCGGGCCTGCGCATCTCGGAGGCGCTCGGGCTCACGCGCCGCGACGCGCCAGTCCCCGGCACCGACGCGGTCACCGTGCTCGGCAAGGGGGGCAAGCAGCGCATGGTGCCGGTGCTGCCCGTCGTCGCCGAGGCGGTCGCGGCCTATCTCGCCGCCTGCCCGCATGCCCTGCCGCCGGAGGGGCCCCTCTTCGTCGGCGCCAAGGGCGGCCCGCTCTCGCCCCGCATCATCCAGTACGCGGTGGCCCGCGCCCGCGGCGCGCTCGGCCTGCCGGACAGCGCGACGCCCCACGCGCTGCGCCACTCCTTCGCCACCCATCTCCTGGCCCGCCAGGGCGAGCTGCGCGCCATCCAGGAGTTGCTCGGACACGCCTCGCTCTCGACGACGCAGCTCTACACGAAGATCGACGCCGCCCGGCTGCTCTCCGCCTTCGACGCCGCGCATCCACGCGCCGGCCGTGTCGCCGCCGGGCTCGAACAGGCTCGAATTGTCAACTCTGCAATCGTCCCTCAAGTCGAGGCGCGATAGTTAAAGTTGTACGGACTTGATTTCGGCATCCGGCTTCGGATTAAGGCACCGCTCACCTTTATGGCTCATATCGGGTCCGACAGCACTGTGGACAGGACCCCATGCCGTACAGCACCGCCGGCGCACGCGTCGTCATCGCGGACAGCGATTCGGGCCGGCGCGCGACGCTGTCCGGGATCGTGCGTCGGTTCGATGCGAGCGCCCGGATCCGCGAGACCGATGCCGGGCCGGAGCTGATCGAGATCATCCGGGCCGAGAAGCCGACGACGGCCTTCGTCGGCTTCCAGCTCGCCGGGCTGAGCGGGCCCGAGGCGGTCGCCGTGTCGCGCAAGACCGGCGGCGTCCTGGGGAGCCTCGTCCTGATCACCGCCCGGGTCATGCCGCAATGGCAGGACCTCGCGACCAGCCTCGGCGCCTACGAGGTGCTGAAGACGCCCCTCGATCCGGCCCATATCGAGAGCCTGATGCATGCCGATGCGCGCCGCCGGCAGCCGACCCGCATCCTGCTCGCCTCATCCTCCGAGAACGGGCGCAACGCCATCGGCCGGGTGCTGGCCCGCAGCGGCTTCAATTTCGTGGTCGAGGAGACCGATGACGGGCGCCACGCCCTCAAGCAGCTCAGCCTCGCCCAGTACGACCTCGCCTTCATCGACGCCAAGCTCGGCGGCCTCGACGGGCTGGAACTCGCCTGCCAGGCCCAGCCGCTCGGCCTCTCGACCCGCATCACCCTGCTGACGGCGGGCGATCCCGAGCCGATCGCCCAGGCCGCCCGGTTCTTCGGCGTCGATTCGATCCTGCGGATGCCCTTCTACGCCCGCGACATCGACCTCGCGCTGCACCACGCGCTGGGCCTGCGCCGCCCCTATCTTCTCAACGCGATCACCGCGCCGCCGGCCCCGACCGCGCTCCTGCGCATCGCCGACCTCGCCCCCACCCGCCGCACGGCCTGACCGGCCCGGAGGCGCCCGGGGACCACGACGCCTCCCCGCGCCCTGCCCCCTTCAGCGCGAGCCGGACGCCGCCGACTCCCGCCGGCGCGCCTGCCGCTCGATCAGGGCGGCGGCGTGCCCGATCGCGTGCGGATCCGAGAGTCCCGCGATGGGGGCCGGATCGAGGGCCAGTCCGGCCCGGACGAGGCCGGGCCAGAGCGCCGCCTCCGGCCAGCCCGCGTGCACGACCGCCGCGCCGAGCCGGGCCAGGGCGCGGGCCTTCTCGATCTGCTCGCCATAGGCCCGCTCCTCGGGCAGGCAGACGAACCGCTTGCCCCGCGCCGCGACCGCGGCCACGACGCCGTCTCCGGCCCCGCCCACCACGAGGCCGGCCCGCGCGATCCACGGATCGGCGTCCGCGACCCAGCCGTGCAGGTGGAGATTCGCCGGCAGCGTCCCCGATCCCGTCACGGGGCCGAGCACGTGCCAGTCCCGCTCGGGCACGGAACGCGCCGCGGCGGCGAGATCCGCATGCGCGCCGCCGCCGCCGCCGCGGCCGAACACCACGACGATGGGTCCGTCGGCGCCAGCTTCCGCGCCCGGGCGTTGCGCGATCGGCCGGCCGAGGAAGCCGGCGTAATCGGTCTTGGCGCGCACCCAATCCGGCACGCCTTCGGCCTCGAGAGCCGCGGGAAAGGGCGCGATCAGCCGGTCGGCGGAGCGGAAGGCCTCGAGATGCGGCAGGTCGGTCCGCGTGCCGGCGAGGCGGAAGACCAGACTCGGCAGGGAGAGCAGGCGGGCGAAGAGCGCCACCTCCACCGAGACGTCGACCACGAGGAGCAGCGGGTCGGTGTCGGCCGCCCAGGCGGCGATGCGCGCCATGCGGGCGCGGATGCCGGGATGGGCGAGCGGCGCGTAGTGCAGGGATCGTGGCCGTTCGGCCTCGCCGTCGAGGCCTGCGAAGCCGTCGTCCAGCCGATCGTCGGGCAGGTCGAGCACCGGGCCGGGCGCTTCGGCCGTCTCGACGCCCGCGAGGGTACCGATCAGGGTGCAGGGCCGGTCGAGGGCGGCGGCGATGGCGCAGGCGCGCTGCCAGTGCCCGACGCCCTGATGGTGGACGTAGTAGCCGATGCCGCGCGTCATGATCGCACTCGTTCTCGCATCCGGGATCCCAAAGGGATCATCCCTTTGGCGGGGTGTCGGGGCGGAGCCCTGACGCGGAGCCCCAGGGCTCCGCGCCTCGACCCGCCAAAGGCCTGAGGCCTTTTGAAACCCGGACGTTCAGGCCGCCGCGCGCAGGCCGCGGGCGAGGGCTTCCAGATCGGCGATCGCCACGTCGAGGGGGACGAAGCGGGCGGGCGCGGCGCGCGCCTCCAGCCGGGCATGGGTGCGCTCGACGAAGGCGATGTCGTTCGGGCAGGGCTCGGCCTCGATCGCGGCGATATCGGCCTCGTCCAGGCCGAGCAGACGACAGGCGCGGCGGCGGGCCGCCTCGCCCTGGCGCCAGGCCTGACGGAGCGCCGCGCGCCGGGCGACGAGGCCGTGCCAGAGGCCGGCCTCGGGCAGTTCGTAGGCTCCGCCCGCGCGCACCGCCTCGGCCCGGCGCGCCATCTCGGTGGCCATGCCGCCGGTGACGCGGCCCTGGCGCCGGTCGGAGACGTGGATCCGCACCCGCGGGCAGTGACGCAGGCGGGCGCCGGCCCGGGTGAGGCGGGCCACCAGCGCGTTGTCCTCGCCGCAGGGGATCGCCGGCAGGCCGCCGACCGCGCGGTAGAGGCTCGCGCGCACCGCGAGGCTCGCGGCGGTGTGGTCGCCGTGCCGGGGCGCCGGGTCGTGGGCCGGCGGGTCGAGGATGTCCTCCAGCGCGCGCACGGCCGACCAGTAGCGCTCGATCCGGGCGTGCAGGTCGGCGAGCGCCGGCTCGATCTCCGTATCCGCGTCGATCACCAAGCGGCCGCCGACCACGTCGGCCTGGTCCAGGGCCGCGAGGTTCGTCGCGACCCAGTCCGGCGGCGCCCAGGCATCCGCGTCGGTGGTGAGCAGGGCGCCGTCCACCCCGTCCTCAGCGAGCCAGTCCGCCCCGGCCTCCAGGGCCATGCGGCGGGCGGTGCCGACATGGGCCTCGGCGCCCACGAGCTCCACCTCGACGAGGCGCAGCGCCAGGGGCCGCAGCGCGCCCTCGTCTTCCAGGCGCCTCACGATGTCCGGCGTGCCGTCGGTGCAGGAATTGGCCAGCACCACGACGCGCAGCGCCTCGGAGAGGCCCGTCTGCGCGGCGAGCGAGCGGAGCAGCCGGGGCAGGCGCTCCGCCTCATCGCGGGCGGGAATGCAGACGACGGCGCGCACCGGCCTCACTCCGCGGCGTCGAGGAGCTGCCGGCCCAGGGCGGCCTGCCCCAGCATCTCGGCATAGACCGCCTCATAGCGCGCGGTCATGGTGTCGGCGTTGAAATGCGCCTCGACCCGGTGGCGGGCGTCGCGGCGCTGCAGGGCGGCCGCCCCGCGGATCGCCCGGGCCAAGTCGGCCGCGTCGTCCGCATCGGCGAGGCGCCCGCAGGAGGCGTCGAGGATCTCGGGCATGGCGCCCCGATGGAAGGCGGCCACCGGCGTGCCGCAGGCGAGCGCCTCGGCCACCACGAGGCCGAAGGGCTCCTCCCAGCGCGGCGTCACCACGGCGACCTGCGCGCGGCCGAGATGGGTCGCGAGGTCGCGGTGCGAGAGATGGCCGAGATGGGTCAGGTCGGGCCCGAGCCGCGGCGCGATCTCGGCCTCCCAATAGGCCGGGTTCAGCTTCGGGCCGGCGAAGACCAGGGGCAGTCCGGCCTGCCGGGCGGCGTCGATGGCCAGATGCAGCCCCTTCTCCGGCACGATGCGGCCGAACCAGAAGGCATGGGGCTCGGGATCGGGCTCGGCGCTGTAGGGGAAGGTGGCCAGATCGATGCCGTTGGCCACCACTTCGAGGCCGGGCAGCAGCTCGGTCCATTCGCGGGTCAGCGTCTGCGAGACCGAGAGGAAGCGCATGTCGGCGCGCGCGGCGCGCACGCCCTCGACCAGCGACGCGAAGGGCGGGGTGTGGAGCACCGTGACCCAAGGGATGTCGAAGCTGCCGCTCTCGGCGAGCGGCAGGGCGTGCAGGGAGTTGTTGTGCACGAGGTCGAAATCGCCCGCGCGGATCGTGTCGAGGATGGCGCGGTAGGCCGCGTGCTCGGCCGCCTCGATCGCGGCCCAGCGCACGGGATCGCCGAGATCCTCGCCGGTCGGCGGGCAGACGCAGGTCGCCAGCGCCGGATCCGAGCCCTCGGAGGCGAACAGCGTGACCTCATGCCCCCGTCGGCGCAAAGCCCGCGTCATCAGGTGGGTGTGCATCTCGAGGCCCCCCGCGTAGGGCTGGCCGATCGGATACTTCAGATGGGCGATGACAGCGATCTTCACGCGGCGAACCGAGGTTGGAGTGACAGCAGTTCGGGGAAATGCTGAGGGGGACGGGGATCCGGGCCGTTGTTGAAGATGCGAATCTGTGGCCTGGTTTCCCTCATGCCGGCGCGGGACCGCCCGGCATGGAATGCATTCAACTGTGGTCGCGCTGAAAGTTTGCTGAACCGTCACCATTCGCGGTGCGACAAGACGACGGCGCCCGGTGGGTGTCATCCGCCGGGCGCCGCGAAGGTCTGGTCGGCTTTTCGAGACGGGCCGGAGCCCTTCTCCGATATTCCACCTCATCCTGAGGTGAAGGAGGGGACGGGCGGGATCCGCAGCGGGTCCGCCCGACAGGCCGTCGAACCGTCAGTCGAGCCCCAGGGCCACGAAGCGCACGTCGCCGCTCGCCGCGGCCACGAGCAGGAGGACGGACTTGCGGCCCTCCTTCTTCAGGGCGTCCACGCGCTTCGTCACGTCGGCGGGCGTGCTCACCGCCTCCTGGCCGACCTCGACCACGACCTCGCCGGCCTGGATGCGCTTGTCGGAGGCCGTCGAGTTCGGGTCGACGCGGGTGACGACCACGCCCTTGACGCTGTCCTTGATGCCGTAGCGGCGGCGCAGCTCGTCGGTCATGCCCGACAGGTTGAGGCCGAGCGCCTGACGCACCGCGCTCTCGGGCTCGGGCTGGCGGATATTGGCGGGCTGGGGCTTGTCGGTGTCCTCCAGGCGGCCGAGGGTGACGGCCTTGGTCTGCTCCTCGCCCTTGCGCACGATCACCACGTCGACCTTCTGGCCGACCGGCGTCGAGGCGACGATGCGCGGCAGGTCGCTCGACGCCTTCACCGGGTTGCCGTTGAAGCGCACGATGACGTCGCCGACCTCGAGGCCGGCGGTCCTGGCCGGGCCCTTCTCGTCGACGCCGGCCACCAGCGCGCCCTTGGCGCCGCCCTTCAGGCCGAGCGCCTCGGCGGTGGTGTCGTCCACGTTCTGGATGCGCACGCCGAGCCAGCCGCGGCGGACCTCGCCGAACTCGCGGAGCTGGTCGATGACCGGCTTGGCGCTCCCCGAGGGCACCGCGAAGCCGATGCCGACCGAGCCGCCGGTGGGCGACAGGATCGCCGTGTTGATGCCGATCACCTCGCCGCTCATGTTGAACAGCGGGCCGCCGGAATTGCCCTTGTTGATGGCCGCATCCGTCTGGATGTAGTTGTCGTAGGGGCCGGACTCGATGTTGCGGCCCCGGGCCGAGACGATGCCGGCGGAGACCGAGCCGCCGAGCCCGAACGGGTTGCCGATCGCCATCACCCAGTCGCCCGGGCGCATCTTGTCGGAATCGCCGAAGGGCACCGCCTTGAGCGGCCGCTCGGCGGTCGGCTTCACCCGCAGCACGGCGAGGTCGATCTTCGAATCCTTGCCGATGATCTCCGCCTTCAGCTTGGTGCCGTCGTGCAGGATGACCTGGATGTCGTTGGCGTCGCCGATGACGTGGTTGTTCGTCACCACGATGCCGGAGGCGTCGATGATGAAGCCGGAGCCCAGCGAGTTCGACTTGCGCTGGGTGCGCGGGGTCTCGCTCTCGCCGCCGCCGCCGCGGCCGCCGCGGCGGTTGAAGAACTCCTCGAACAGGTCCTCGAAGGGGGTGCCGGGCGGGAGCTGCGGCCCGCGGCCCGTGGCCTGCGCGCCGTCCGTGCGCGGCCTCGACCGGTTCCTGGCCGCGCTCGCCACCAGCCTCTGGCACGAATTCGCCATCGTGGT
>NZ_CABFPH010000140.1 GCF_902141845.1 Methylobacterium symbioticum
GGACGCGCCCTGACCAGGATCCTGCCTGCGCAGGCCGCGCCCGGCCCGGCCGGCTCAGCCGCGCCCGCGCCCCCCCCTCCCTGTCCGCCGGTCCGCGCCCCCGAGCGCGGCCGCCAGCCCCCGTTCGGGATCCGAAGCGATGCTCACCTTCCTCAGGCCGGCCGTGGCGCTCACGGCCCTGGCGCTCACGGCCTTGCCGCTCGCGGCCTGCGTGCCCACCGCCGCGCCGGACTGGCTGGTTGCCCCGGCCAACCCTGCCGCTGCCGTGCGCGCGCCGCGCTACTCCGCGGTCACCGCGGGCGTGGCGCGCTACGACGTGGTCGATCCCAAGGACTGGCGCGAGCTCAACCGCGCCGTGACGCCGAAGTCCGGCTCGGGCGGCATGGAGGGCATGGACCACTCCCGGATGCCCGGCATGAACATGCCCGGCATGGGCGGCAAGCGCGACACGGGAGGGCGGTGATGGGACCCACCTGTAACCAAACCCCGCCCACGGACTAACCCCCAAAGGGAACTCACGGATGACCTTGCCTCAGACTCGCGGGTCCGGCGTCCGCCGGGGAGCCGCAGCGTCGCTCGGCCGTCGCGCCCGGACCGCTGCCCTCCTGGCGTCGGTCGGGGTGCCGCTTGGCGGCTGCGTGGGCTTCTCGGCCGACGGCGGTCTCGGACCGGCGCACAGCTACGCCGCCCTGGAGCTGAGGAAGGACATCGTGAAGGTGTCCGACGAGATCGCCGCGACCGGCGCGGCGGCGCGCGCGGACCAGCTGCTGCGGCGCCCCCTGACGCCCGACAGCGCGGTTCAGGTCGCCCTCCTGAAGAACCGCGCCCTGCAAGCATCCTTCAACGACCTCGGCGTGTCGGAAGCCGAGTTCGTCCAGGCGACGTTGCCGCCGGTCCCGCGGCTCTCCCTCAGCCGAACCGGGGGCGACTTCACCCTGGAGGTCGAGCGCTCGCTCACCGCGAGCCTCATCGAGCTCCTGACGCTGCCGGTCCGCATCCCGATCGCGCGGAACCGTTTCAGGGCGGAGCAGTACCGCGCGGTCGGGCAGGTCCTGCGCCTCGCCGGCGAGGCGCGGCGCCAGTTCTATCGCACGGTGTCGGCGAACCAGTCCGTCGCCTACCTGGAGCAGGCGCTCGCGAGCGCCGGCTCCGCCTCCACCCTGGCCAAGCAGCTCGGCGAGACGGGCGCGTTGAACAAGCTGGAGCAGGCGCGCGAGCACGCCTTCTACAGCGAGCTCGGGGCGCAACTCGCCAAGGCGCGCGTCCTGCAGCGGGTCGAGCGCGAGAAGCTGATCCGCCTGCTCGGCCTGTGGGGGCGCGAGATCGACTTCAAGCTGCCGAACGGCTTGCCGTCGCTGCCCGGTCGGCTGGTGAGCGGCACCCAGATCGAGGCCGAGGCGATCAAGAAACGCGCGGACATCCAGACGGCGCGCTTCGAACTCCAGTCGCTCGCGGGCCAGTACGGCCTCAACCAGGTCAGCGGCTTCATCAACGTGCTCGATATCGGCTACTCCGACCGTTACGAGCGCTCGAAGGCGTTCGAGCCGAACGAGCAGGGCGGCTTCAACGTCACGCGCGACAAGAGCTTCGGCCGCGGCTACACCGTCGACTTGGTCATCCCGATCTACGACTTCGGGACGACGGTGGTGCGCGGAGCGCGGGAGGCTTATCTCGGCGCCGCCCATCGCCTTGCGGAGAAGGCGGTCAACGCCCGTTCGGAGGTCCGCGAGGCCTACCAGCGCTACCGCGGCCAGTACGACATCACCCGGCACTACCAGGGCAGCGTGCTGCCGCTGCGCAAGACGATCCAGGACCAGGCGTTGCTGCAGTACAGCGGCATGCTGATCGACGTCACCACGCTGATCATCGACGCCCGCTCGCGGATCCTGAGCAATATCCAGGCCATCGAGGCCCAACGCGACTTTTGGATCGCGGCGACCGACCTCAGGGCGGCCGTCATCGGCGGCGGCTTCACCGGCGAAGGCTTCGGTGGCGAGTCGGCTGGAGCCGAGGCGGTGGCCGGCGGCGGTGGCGACACCCTCGCGGCCGCCACGCCCGGCGGCTGATGCCGCTCCCCCACGAGACCCATGGAGAAACCGATGACTGACATCTCGCGAAGGGGCCTGCTGGGCGCTGGGGGGCTCGTCCTCGCAGGAACGTCCATGATCAGCGGCCGCACGCAGGCCGCCGGCCTGCCCGAGGCGCCCTCGATGGACAAGGCGACGACGCAGCCGCCGCTCGTGCCGACCACCGGGGTGGACTACCAGCCGGTGGTGACGCTCAACGGCTGGACGCTGCCGTGGCGCATGCGCGGGGACTGGAAGGAGTTCCATCTCGTGGCCGAGCCGGTCGTGCGCGAGATGGCCCCCGGGATGAAGGCGCATCTCTGGGGCTATAACGGGCAGTCGCCCGGGCCGACCATCGAGGCGGTCGAGGGCGACAAGGTCCGCATCTTCGTCACCAACAAGCTGCCGGAGGCGACCGCCGTCCACTGGCACGGCCAGACCCTGCCCAACGGGATGGACGGGGTGGCGGGCCTGAACCAGCCCGGCATCCCGCCGGGCAAGACCTTCGTCTACGAGTTCATCCTGAGGCGCTCGGGCACCTTCATGTACCACCCGCACTCGGACGAGATGGTCCAGATGGCGATGGGCATGATGGGCTTCTTCGTCGTGCATCCGCGCGATCCCGCCGAGCGGCGGGTCGACCGCGACTTCGTCTGGCTCCTGAACGCCTACGACATCGAGGCCGGGTCCTACGTGCCCAAGGTCAACACGATGCTCGACATGAACATGTGGTGCTTCAACAGCCGGGTCTGGCCGGGCATCGAACCCATGGTCGCGCGCCAGGGCGACAAGGTGCGGATGCGCTTCGGCAACCTGACCATGACCAACCACCCGATCCACGTGCACGGCGTCGACTTCAAGGTCACGGGCACCGACGGCGGCTGGATCCCGCCCGAGCGCCAGTGGTTCGAGGTCTCTGCGGACGTCGCGGTCGGCCAGATGCGGGCTATCGAGTTCAACGCCGACAACCTGGGGGACTGGGCGGTCCACTGCCACAAGTCGCACCACACCATGAATGCCATGGGCCACTCGGTGCGCACCTACATCGGCGTGAACCTGAAGAGCACGGCGAAGCGCATCCAGAAGATCGCGCCCGGCTACATGCCGATGGGCTCGACCGGCATGGGCTCCATGGCCGAGATGGAGATGCCGCTGCCCGAGAACACGCTGCCGATGATGACCGGCGCCGGCCCGTTCGGATCGGTCGAGATGGGCGGCATGTTCACCGTGCTGAAGGTCCGCCCCGACGTGGCGCCCGGCGATTACAGGGATCCGGGCTGGTACCAGCACCCAGAGGGCACGCTGGCCTACGAGTGGACCGGCGAGCCCCTGCCCGAGCCGACGCGGGCGCCGGACACGCCCAAGGGCCGGAAAGCCCGCGAGACCGACCTGCGCGTGGTCGACCCGCGCAAGCGCCGGACGGCCTCCAACCCGGGCGGTCACGGAAACCACTGAGCCGGCGATGCCGGATGTCTTCCAAGCTTCCGCCGGAACGACGCCCCGATGCGGGCGGGCACCGGCGGACGGGTTCGGGTGGACCTAGTCCGCCCGAAAGCCGCTGCGCGGGCGCCATCGCCCCTCAACAAGTGCCCGTGCAGCGGCACAACGACCATCAGGAGAATACGATGAGGAAGGTACCTCCCTTCGCCCTCGCCGCGCTGCTGGCTCTGGCGAGCCCGGCCTGGGCTCAATCGGTCAAGGCCACGGTCACGAAGGTCGACCCGGCCGCCGGCAAGGTCACGCTGGACCACGAGCGCATTCCGAAGCTCGACATGGACGCCATGACCATGGCCTACAAGGTCAAGGACCCGGCGATGCTCAAGGACCTGAAGTCCGGGGACAAGGTCGAGTTCGACGTCGACGAGGCCGGCGGCCAGTACACCGTCACCCAGATCCAAAAAGCCAAGTAGCGCCTCGAACGGGCCCGCCGCGCGGGCACGCCCGATCACGCGCGGCGGCCCCATGCCGCGGAGGAAATCACATGCGACGTCTATTGCTGTCGGCCGCCATGAGCGTGGCGCTTGCGAACCCGCTCTCGGGCGGGGCCTGGGCCCAACCCGCCAAGGGTGCCCCGGCCGCTCTGGAGCGCGTGCGCGAGGTCATGGCGGACCGGTTCAAGAACCTCAAGCTGACCGGGGACCCGGATCGGGACTTCGCCGAGCTCCTGATCGCGAGCTACGAGCAGTCCCTCTTCCTCGCCAAGGCGCAGCTCGATTACGGCGGCGACCGGCAGCTGCGCGAGACCGCGCAGAAGATCCAGGACGAGCAGCAGCAGAAGATCGACGCCCTCAAGGAATGGCAGGTCCGGAGCCGGCAGTCGGACTACCGGCCGCAGCCGAACCAGACGCCGTCCGGCGAGGGTCCGCTGGACCGCAAGGCGCAGGCGGGCGGCTCGACCCAGCCCGCGTCGCCGTCGCCCGCGCCGGCGTCCCCCGCCAAGCCTGCCGCGGCCCAGCCCCCTGCCAACACGCCCCTGGTGAGCGGGACCGTCCAGAAGGTCGACGAGGCCGCCGGCAAGGTCACGCTGGACCACGAGCGCATCCCGAACATCGACATGGACGCCATGACGATGGCCTACCGGGTTGCCGACCCTGCCATCCTCAAGGGGGTGAAGGCCGGGGACCGGGTCCGGTTCTCCGCCGACCGGGTGAACGGGCAGCTTGCCATCACGCGCATCCAGAAGGCGCGGTGAGAAGACGGATCCGACGAGAGCGCTCATCCCAGTTCGTCCGACGGCCCCCCCGCACCTGACGCGTGGGCGGCCCGTCTCTGAACCGGTCACTCAGGACACATCCATGCAAACCGCCAAGATCGCCTTCCTCACGTTGCTCTCGGCCGGCATCCTGGCGACGGTCGCCGCCGCGGCCGTGATCTACGCTGGCGTCTTCAACGTCGCCGCGACGGAGCCGCACTGGGCCCTGACCTCGTGGGTGTTGGAGACGGCACGGGTGCGCTCGATCCGAGCCCACGCGGCCGGCCTGCTGCCGCCGGCGGGCTACGACGAACAAGCCAAGCTGGTGCCGGCCGTCGGGCACTTCGCCGAGCATTGCGCCACGTGCCATGGCGGACCGGGCACCAAGCGCAACGAGGTCGCGGAGGGCATGTATCCTGAGCCGCCGAATCTCAAGGAGGCCGCGAAGCGCTACAGTGCGGGCGAGCTGTTCTGGATCCTGAAGAACGGGATCAAGATGAGCGGCATGCCGTCGATGGCGAGCGACGGGGACGAGATGCTTTGGGCGACGGTCGCGCTGCTGCGGAAGCTGCCGGAGATGACCGACGACGAGTACAACGACCTGTGGATGCAGGCACAGGCAGGCGACGCTCATGCCGGAATGAACCACGGCGCCGCCGGGACGGACGGCACGAAGGCAGCGGAGAACCCCTCCAGCACAGCGCAGCCGGACGGCGGCGCGCGCCACAAGCACAACCATTAGCGGGAGCCGTACGACGCCGGCGCCGAGGCAGGGTACTTCCTGTGAATGCTCCACCTGCTTCCGACAGGCCGAGACCTGTTCCGCGTAGAATTCTGATGTACGTGCACGCCCTCGCAGGCGGCGGAGCAGAACGCGTGTGGGCAATCCTCGCCACTGAATTCTGCAAGTTCGGACATGAAGTAGTTGTGGCCGTTGATTACGAGGCCCGGGAAAACATGGCTCATTTGAGCCCCGATGCTCGGCTTGTCGTGTTAGGAGGCGGACATCTACGCTCAACGGCGCGCCTTGCCGGGCTGATACGTCGCGAGCGGCCGGACGTCACGATCTCCGCGCTGGCCTCCTCAAACCTCAAGCACACGGTGGCAGCGGTCCTGGCCGGCCGCTTGCGCCGGAGCGTCATCACGTACCATGGCTATACGGCGAACGAGCGTGGGCTTCTCAGCCGCATCGGCTACCTCGCCACGCCGCTTCTCACCCGGATGGCCGCTCGTACAATCGCCGTCTCGGACGGGCTTGCCCGATACCTGCAGGAGAGGCTTGCGGCCAATCCGAGCCGCTTGAGCCGGATCTACAATCCGGTCCTCTCTGATCGCGTGGCGGAGAAGGCACCCAACCGGACCGTGCCGGTCATCCTTTCCGTGGGTCGCCTGGACCATGCGAAGGATCATCAGACCCTCCTGCGCGCCTTCGCCAAGGTACGACAACCGAGCGCGCGCTTGGTGATCCTCGGCGAGGGGGTCGAGTATGCGCGTCTCGAAGCCGAGATCGACCGCCTCGGCCTGTCCGGCCGGGTCGAGCTTCGCGGCTACGTCATGGAACCCTGGCCGGCCTTTGCGGAGGCGAGTTGTCTCGTTCTGTCCTCACGCGTCGAGGCCTTCGGTCTTGCCGTGGTTGAGGCCCTAGCCCACGGCATGCCGGTCGTCGCGACGGATTGCGACGGGCCGCGCGAGATCCTGCTCGACCCGGCGCTTGGGGTTATCGTTCCGGTCGGCGACGCCACGAAGATGGCCGAGGCTATCGAAGCCGTCTTGGAAGATCCGGGCGACGCTGAGAGACGCCGGCGGCGCGCGGCTGACTTCTCCCCGCGGCGCGCGGCCACGGCCTACGACGCCTTGTTCGAGGCAGTTGTGGAACGGGATAGCAGTCTTCGCCCCTCCCTGTTCGGGCGACATGGAACCTAGAAAACCGCGCCGAAGACGCGTTTACCACCGATTTCTGGCTTGTTACGAGGAAAGCACGATGAAGCTCTTCGCGATTCCGTTGGTTCTTGCCCTCAGCCTCGCATCCGGTTCTGCCCTCGCCCATGGCGAGGCACCCAAGGCCGCGCACGGCGGCCTCGTGCAGGAGGCCCAGGAGCTCTGGCTGGAACTCGTGGTGAAGGACACCGACGTGACCGTCTACGTCCTGGACGAGATGCGCAAGCCCGTTCCGGCGTCCCAGGTCTCGGGCACCGCAACGGTGCTCGTCGGCGGCAAGAGCTACAAGGTCGACCTCAGCCCGGCCGGCTCCAACAGCGTGCAGGGCAAGCTTCCCGTCGCGGCGAGTGGCCAGGTCGTGGCAACGGTTTCGCTCAAGGTCGGCGGCAAGGCCGCCACCGCGCGGTTCACGAACAAGGCTTGAGCGGCCGGGATCACGAAGCCGCCGCAGGTGCGGTAACGGTCGGCGAAGCGGCTAGCTGTCAGGCAGGCCGGTCGCCGGTCGTCCCAGGAAGCCCCGGCCCGGCCTGCGGTCGCGAGCCTGCCGACATGACACCGGCCGCCTTCATCGATGCCCTGGCGGCGCTTCGCTTCCGTGACGCGTTCAACCCCTACGCCGTGGTCTGTCCGGATCACGACGGGGCCGACGCCCCGCAGATCCGGAGGGAGAACCTGCGGCTCGTTCCGGAGGCGGCCCTCGCGGGAGGCGTCGATCCGATCTGGATAGCGCGCGACCTCGGGTATCGCGGCGGGCGGCGCACTGGCCTGGCGCTCACGGACGAGGCTCACCTCCCCGCCCATGCCGGCCTCCATGGGCAGTTGCCGCTCTCACGGGCCGCCCGGGGGCCGGCGGTGGCCGAGCGCACCGCGACGGTGACCTGGCAGGTCCTCCGGCACCTGCGGCGCCCGGTCTTCCTCTGGAATGTCTTCCCGCTCCACCCGCACGCCTCCGGCGGCCCGCTTCCCAATCGCTGCCACAGCCGGTCTCGAACGGCAGGCTTCCCCCCACCTCCTCGAATGGCTGGTCTCGGAACCGCGCCCTCGCACCATGGTCGCTATCACGAGGGACGCTGAGGCGGCCCTGGCGGATTTGGGCATGACGGCCGAGCGGGTCCGCCACCCCAGCTACGGTGGCTAGGGCGAGTTCATCGCCCTGATGGGAGAGTTGTACGGCTTGCCCGCCAAGGTCCAGCGCGAGGTGCAGCCGACGCTGCCTTGAGGGCGGGACAGCCGCCGGGCCTTGCCCAGAGAAGCCATGCGGGCCCGCGCCTCGGACCTGTCTCGCCAGACCCATCAGCCGCCCCGGCCCGGAACAGGCGGCCTGAAACCTTGTCGCCGAGACGACAGCGCGCAACCTACGCCGGCGCGACTTTCTGGGCCGACGGTTCGATGCGCGTGCGGCGTGGGCGAGAGAAGCTGGGTCGCCTTACTTTGCCTTGAGTGTGATCTCGGTCTACGCCACCGTAAAGGTTCGCGAGGCAAGGGAGGAACGGGTTGGACGCGGCGGTTCGTGCGCGATTGCTCGCCTCCATGGAAGCGGGGCGCCTCGTCATACTCTGCGGTGCCGGATTGTCGATGGCGCCGCCGAGCTCCCTACCGTCGGCATGGTCCGTGGCCACCAGTTGCTACGACCGGTATGTCATGAGCATCGACCCCGCGTGCCCGCCGGGGTTGCGCGGCGACCTGGAAGCCTTGGCGGAGATCTTCGCGAGGGACGACACCCTCGGCTCGGTCTTCATCGAGGCCCTCGTTCCCTGGGAGAGTTTCGTCAGGCCGCCGAACGCCGGCCACGCGGCGGTGGCGGACTTCCTGATCACGCGCATGGCTGCCGGCGCCGTATCGGCGAACTACGACAACCTGATCGAGCGCCGCGCACAGGATTACGGGTTCGACCTCGCCGCCTCGCTCGACGGCGACGAGGCCACCGTGCGGGCCCGCATGCACGCGCCCTTGCTCAAGTTCCATGGCTGCTCGGTGCGCGAGCGGCGCGCCACCGTCTGGACGGCGTCGCAGCTCACCGAGGACGGCGTGATCGCCGCGCGCATCGCCAAGACCAAGACCTGGATGGCGGCGAACCTGCGCGAGAAGGACCTGCTCGTCGTCGGCTTCTGGTCGGACTGGTCCTACCTCAATGCCGTTCTCGCCGAGGCGATGACGGGCGTCGCGCCGCTGTCGGTGACCCTGGTCGACCTCGCGGGCGAGGACGTCCTGCAGGCCAAGGCCCCCGAGCTCTGGACGTTGGCCAATTCGGGGAACGTCCGCTTCGCGCATGTCAGGCGCTCGGGGGCCGAGGTCCTCGACGAACTCCGCCGGGCGTTCTCCCGGGCTTACCTCCGCAAGGTGCTGCACGCCGGACGCGCCGCGGTGGAGAGGGAGACGGGGGCGGCGTGCGAATCGGCCTGGCTCGATCCCCCCGATCTGGGCAGCGAGGACCTCTACGGCCTTCGTCGGGACGCCGAAGGCGTGCCGGCCACCGCCGCCGCGACCTTGCGGAACCCCGGCCCTTCCGAAGTCTTGGGCTACGCGCACCTGTTGCTGCGCCGTGCCGGCGCCGTCCAGACCTCCGTCGGCTATGATCTCGCCGGCCGCCGGGTCAGGGTCGTGAACGGTTCGGGTACGCTGCTCCAGACGACGCAGGACCGGTTCAGGGAGACACCGTTCGAGGTCGCCGACGTCGTGGTCTGCGCCGGCGCCGTCGACGTCGGCCTGCCGGTGAACCTCGTGCGGGAGGGGCGCCCGGGCGACATCATCCGGCCGGGCGCTTCGGCGGCGTGGCTCGACCTTCCCGCGGCACGCCAGGAGCTCGGTGTGTGATGGACATCGCGACCCAATCCGAGGTGCTGCTCCGCTCGGCCGGCTACGAGACTTGGACCTGGCCGGGCGGCAGCGTGCCGGTCGTCTGCTTCGAGAATGCGTCCGTCGCCGGCTTCCTGCACGTCTTCGGGAGCGGCGAGAGCCTGCTCGCCGACTGGCGGCAGGTCCAGCAGGCCACGCTCGGCCGACATGCGGCCTCGCTGCGGTCCGCGGGCGCCAAGGCCTGGAACGTCTACGCCTTGTTCCTGGCCGGCGGTGCCGAACCCGGCCTCGCGCGGCAGATCGAGCGGATCGAGGAGAACTTCTCCATGACCCGCAAGATCGCGCGCGGCGACCTGCGCACGGCGGCCGACCTGCGAAGGACGTTGTTGCCCCTCCTGCCGGTTCTCAGCGCGCCCGTGATCGGCGGCGCCGACTACCGCGCCCGTCTGCGGTCGCGGTTGAGCGACGTTCCGGACGCCGCGGTGGCCGCCTTCCTGGGCGCCGCGAGCGCTTCCGACGTGGCGCGCATCCTGGTGGATGCGCCATGAGGCTCGACTACCTCGAACTGTGCGGCTTCCGGGGCTTCCGGGAGCGCCAACGCGTGGATTTCGGCCCCGGCTTTACCGTCATCTGCGGACGCAACGGCGTCGGGAAGAGCACGCTGTGCGACGCGGTCGAGTTCGCGCTCACGGGCCAGATCGACAAGTACCTCGTCGACAAGGCGGCCAGGGAGAGCCTCGACGACTATGTCTGGTGGCGCGGCGAGGGGCAGCCGGAGGCGCACTTCGTCACGGTGGGGTTCCGTGCCGATGACGGGAGCGGCTTTGCCGTGACGCGCTCGCGCGAGACCGGCGCCGACCGGGACGCGGCCCGCATCGAGGCACTGCTCTGCGTCCCGGGCGCGAAGCCCGAGCGGGCGCTGCAGCAGGTCTGCAGGACCTCCATCATCCGCGACGAATGGATCGCGGCGCTCAGCCTCGACCTGACGGAAACGCAGCGCTTCGAGCTCGTGCGGGCGGCGCTGGGCGCCATCGAAGGCCCGGATTACGCCGCCAAGGCGCGCGAGGTCATGTCCTCCGCCGAGGGCGCGCACAATACGGCCGCGCACGCCTACGAGGAGGCGCGCGCGCGCCTGACGGCGGCGTTGACCGATCTGGAGGAGACCCGGGACGTCGCCCTGCAGGCCGGCGACATCGCCGCCGCCCTGTCCAGCCTGGACGGACTGACGCCGGCCGGCGGCCAGGACTTGGGCAGCCGGGTCGCGGCGGCGCGGCAGGCGCTGGCCCGCCGCCGGCTGAGCCTCGGCGAGATGGGTGGGGTCGCGGACGAGGTTCGCGCGGTGACCGCGCTGCGGTCTGCGCCGTCCCCGTCGATCTCGGACGCCGCCCGACCGGGGCATGACGCCGATCCGCGACGGGCTGCCGGCGCGGCCGCGCTGCCGCTCGGTCCGG
>NZ_CABFPH010000141.1 GCF_902141845.1 Methylobacterium symbioticum
CGGCACCGGCGCCCGCCCCAACCCCGGCGCCGGCCCCGCGCTGAGGCGCCGGCCCGCCCGGGCCGGAGGCGGCGCCTGCGGAGCGGCGGAGGATCTCCCCTGCCGGACCTCGGTTCGGCGGGGGCGCTTCCGGGATCACGGATCGTTGACTGTCAATCGCGGGCCAATGCTGCCACCGTGAACGCGCTCCCCGGCGGAGCAAAACTCCGGTCAGGCCCCGGATCGCGCCGGCCCATCGGTGGCTCAGAGCCGATCGCGACACGATCGAGAACAGCTCTCCACCGGCACCGACACATCGGATCCTTGCATTCGACCGGCGCGACACGAATGAAAGGCGGCTTTAATCCCGCTTTTCAGGCGTCCGATAGCGAAATTTCGCGGATCGGTTTGCGCCCTTTATTTGACAGGTATCAATTTCCAAGCCGCCCTCGCGGGACACAAACCGCCCAGATTTCCGATCCTGAGCGGCAGATTCAGATCCACATCACGACGGAATGCCGCGATCGCCGGGGCGTGCTTCACGTCGCCCTGACCTGTCATACGGCCGGCGGGGGGCCGTCGCCATGCTGTTCGCATCCCCGCATTTCCTGTTCCTGTTTCTGCCCTGCGCCGCGGCGGGCTTCTTCCTGATCGGCCGGAGCGGCAGGCCGGCCCTGGCCCTGGCCTGGCTCGTCGCGGCGTCGCTGGTCTTCTACAGCCAGGCCAATCCCTGGTTCGTCCTGGTGCTTCTGGCCTCGCTCGCCTGGAACTTCACGGCCGGCCGCATCCTGGGCCGCCGGCCGTCGCGCCCGCTCCTCGGGCTCGCGATCGCCGGAAATCTCGGCGTGCTGGCCTGGTTCAAATATGCCGGCTTCTTCGCCGACCTCGTCAACGCGCTATCGGGCGCCGCGCCGGTCACGGTCGCGACCGTGGCGATCCCGCTCGGCATCTCGTTCTACACCTTCCAGCAGATCGCCTATCTCGTCGATGCGCATGACGGCGTCAGCCGCGAGAGCGACCTGCTGCACTACTGCGCCTTCGCGACGTTCTTCCCGCAGCTCCTGGCCGGCCCCATCGTCCGCCACGGCGAGGTCGCCGGCCAATGGCGCGATCCGGCGACCTACGCGCCGCAGGCGCGCAACATCGCCCTCGGCCTATCCGCCTTCGCCATCGGCCTGTTCAAGAAGGTCATCCTCGCCGACAACCTCGCCCCGGCCGCCAACGCGGCCTTCGATCTCGCGGGGCAGGGGGCCTATCCGCCGGCCGGGCTGGCCTGGTCCGGCGCGATCTCCTACGCCCTGCAACTGTATTTCGACTTCTCGGCCTATTCCGACATGGCGATCGGCATCGCCTTGATCTTCAACATCCGGCTGCCGTTCAACTTCGCCTCGCCCTACAAGGCGGCGAGCGTCATCGAATTCTGGGAGCGGTGGCACATCACCCTGACCCGCTTCCTGACGACCTATCTCTACAACCCCGTGACGCTGCATCTCACCCGGGCGCGCCTGAGGGCAGGGAAGGGGGGCTTGCGCCGCTCGACCTTCGAGCCGGGGCCGTTCCTGCACCTGATCGCCACCCCGACGATCCTGACCATGGCCCTGTCCGGGCTCTGGCACGGGGCCGGCCTCCAGTTCGTCGCGTGGGGGCTGCTGCACGGCCTGATGCTGGTGGGCAACCGGGCCTGGCGGCTCGGCACCGGCACCCTGAACGGCCTGCGCGGCCTGCGGATCCCGCGCCCGCTCGGGATCGGGCTGACCTTCCTCGGCGTGACCGTCGCGCTGGTGTTCTTCCGGGCGCAGGATCTCGGCCAGGCGATGCGGGTCCTGGCGGGCCTCGCCGGGCTGGCGGAGGCCTCCGCGGGCACCGCCTCCCCCGAGGGCTCCAAGCTCCTGCTGCTCGGGCTGTTCATCGTCTGGGCCCTGCCGAACACGCAGCAATGGCTCGGGCTCGCCCCGTGCCAGCGCCTCGACGCGTGGCGAACCCTCGCGGCCACCTTCGAGCCGGGGCGTCACGGCCGGGTCCGGTTCCTGCACGGCGCGCTCGCGGGGGCGATCCTGTGCGTGGCCCTGCTGCGCCTCCTCGGCGAGGCGCCGGCCGAATTCCTCTACTTCACCTTCTAGAGGGCCGCGCATGAGGGCTTACCTGCTCGGGCTGTGTGTCGGCGGCTTCCTCGCCATCGCGGTCCTCGCCGGCGGCTTCGCCACCGCGATGCGCCTGAGGCCGCAGAACCTGATCGCCCCCGCGATCTCCAGCGTGGAATCGGTCAACGAGAAGTTCCGCTTCCTCCGGCAGCGCCCGGATCTCGACCCGCAGGTCGTCGCGGTCGGCTCCTCGATCACCTGGCGGCATATCGACGGCGCCGCCTTCTCGGCCGGGACCGGCGCGAGCTTCCTGAACGGCGCGACGGGCCTGCTCGCGGTCCACCAGACCCGGGCGCTGACGCGGCTCTACCTGGACCTGTTCCCGCGCGCCTCGACCTTCGTCATGCTGACGAGCCTGACCGATTTCGGCGATTGCAGCCAGAACGGCACGCTCTTCAGGCCCGACGACGCCAAGGCCTATATCCGCGGCGAGCAGGCGGAGGTGTACTTCTACCTGAAGTACCTGACCCTGGCCCGCTACTACGCGGCCTCCCGGATCTGGCCCGAGGCGACCGCGCCCTTCACCGGCGGCCGCTGGCTGGACGCGTTCGGGTCGAGCCCGATGCAGGTCTCCGACCGGGGCCTGCGCTACGGCCCCCTGCCGTTCGATGCGCGCTGCGTCGAGGAGCTCAAGCAGTTCTCGAACGAGATCCGTGCCCGCGGACGCCAGCTCGCCGTCGTCGTGATGCCGGCCCGCCCGGAATACCTCGCCCAGTATCCCGACGCCGCGATGCATCTCGACACGGTGGTCGACGAGGCGGAGCCGCATTTCCGCACGGACGGCAACCTGCTGGTGGATTTCCGCGACGCCGAGCTCGAGAGCGCGGATTTCTGGGACGCCTTCCACCTGCAATGGTCGGCGGTTCAACGCGTCAGCGGCGAGCTGACCGAGCAGCTGGCCCGCTTCGTCCGGCGCGAGACCGAGGCGGACGACGCTGCGGAATGCTGCGCGGTGCAGGTGGTGGGGCAGGGGGATGAGGACCGGTGACCAGTCTCTCCCCCCTCTCCCGCTCCGGGAGCCCTGAGGCCGGCCGGGGCGGGCCGGCTGCCAACGCAGCGAGCGACTCGGCCGCGGCGTCCGAGGAGACGCTCACCGCCGCCCTCGCCCGGTCGGCGCGCCTGTTTCCCGACCGGCTCGCCCTGTGGGCGCGGGGCGAGACGCGCACCTTCGCCGAGTTCTGGGACGCGGCCGGCACCCTGGCGGCGGCGCTGATCGCCGGCGGGATCCGGCCGAACGACCGGGTCGCGATCCTGAGTTCCCGCACCGTCACGGCCTATACGGCCATCGCGGCGGCCCTGCGCGCGGCCGCGACCTATGTCCCGCTCAATCCGCGCTACCCGGCGGACCGGAACCGCAGCATCCTGGCGGCCTCCGGGGCGCGCGCGCTGATCGTGGACCGCAGATGCGCCGTCCAGTTCGCGGACATGCTGGCGGCCCCGCCGCCGGACCTCGCGGTCGTGCTGGCCCCGGAGCGCGACACGCCCCGGTCCGCGGCCCGGACCCTGTTCCTCGCCGTCGACGATCTCGACGCCGCCGCGGCGCGGCGCACCGCCTGGCCCGCCCCGTCGCCGGCCGACCGCGCCTATCTCCTGTTCACCTCGGGATCGACCGGCGCGCCCAAGGGGGTCCCGATCACCCATGCCAATGTCGGGGCCTACCTCGCCGGGGTCGCGGCCATCGCCCCGGTGACGCCGGAGGACCGGCTGATCCAGCTGGTCGACCTCACCTTCGACCTGTCCGCCCACGACATGTTCGCGGCCTGGACGAACGGCGCTGCGATCGTGAGCGTCCCCGAGAACGCGACCCCGCTCGCCCCCCGCTTCGTGCAGGAGCTGGCGGTGACGCAGTGGCTGTCCGTCCCCTCCGCGATCGGCATCGCGCATCAGGCCGGGATCCTGGGGGAGGGCAGCCTGCCGAGCCTGCGCGCCTCGCTGTTCTGCGGCGAGGCCTTCCCCGCCTCCCTCGCGCGCCTCTGGGCACGGGCCGCCCCGAACAGCGCGATCCACAATCTCTACGGCCCGACCGAGGCCACGATCGCCATCAGCCACGGCCCCTACCGGCCGGATCATCCGGCGACGGTCCTGCCGATCGGCCGGCCCTTCGCGGGGCAGGGGATGGCGCTGTTCGACGACGGCGGCCGGCCCGCCGCGCCGGGCGCCGTCGGCGAGATCTGCCTGTCCGGATCGCAGCTCACGCGCGGATACTGGCAGCAGCCGGGGCTCGACGCGGACAAGTTCCTGACGGTCGAGGGGACGCGCTGGTACCGGACCGGCGATCTCGGCCGGATGGAGGCGGGCGACGGCCTGCACTTCCTCGGCCGCGTCGACCACCAGATCAAGATCCGGGGCTACCGGGTCGAGACGCTGGAGATCGAGGGCGCCCTGCGGGCGGCGGCCGGCCGCGATCTCGTGGCCGTCCTCCCGCTCCCCGCCCCCGAGGGCGGGACCGCCGAGGGCGTCGTCGGCTTCGTCGCCGGAGCGCCGCTCGACACGGCCGCCGTCCTGGAACGCCTGCAGGGATCCCTGCCCGACTACATGATCCCGCAGGCCCTGATCGTCCTCGACGCGCTGCCGCTCAACGCCAACGGCAAGGTCGATCTGCGGGCGCTGGCCGGGCATCCGGCCCTGGCCGACCTGCGCGCGCGATCCGAAGGCCGCCGCGCGCGCCGGCCGGCCGCCCGGCCTCACGCCTCGGCGGCGTCCCCGCTTCCTCCCGGCACGATGACTGGCACGACGAGCTGAGCATGACCGTACTGATCCGCCTGCAGGACGTCGCCCGGGACGTGTTCGAGAACGAGCGGATCCTCCTCGAACGGGGATCGACGGCCGCCGACATCGCGGAATGGGACTCGGTCTCGCACATCGCCCTGGTGCTCGCCGTCGAGGCCGCCTTCGACCTGCGCTTCGGCACGGCCGAGATCGGATCCCTCGAGAATGTCGGCGCCTTCGTCGATCTGATCGAGCGGAAGCTCCGGGACGCCGCCTGATCCGCCGGCACGGGGCGCGCGCAGGAGGCCGTCCACGAAGAGCCCGCCGCCGTCTCGCATCATCGCCAGGGTGGTCCGGGACGTGCCGCAGGCGGGGTGGTGGTCGATGCCGACGGCGGACGCCTCAGGCAGGGGCGATGTCGCCGGTGGCGCAGTCGCAGGCGCCCAGCGCGGCCACGGCCGGGGCGCAGACCTCCGGGTGGCCCTGGCAGCAGTCGCGCATGAGGAACTGGACGAGGTCGGACAGGCCGGCATAGGCGGCACTGTAGATGACCGACTTGCCCGCGCGCCGGGCGCTGATCAGCCCGGCATGCGAGAGCTCCTTCAGGTGGAAGGACAGGTTGTTGCCGGCCACCCCCACCGTCTCGGCGAGCACGCCGGCCGCGAGGCCGTCCGGGCCGGCGGTGACCAGGGCGCGGACGGCCCGGAGCCGGTGCTCCTGTCCGAGCGCCGCGAAGGCGGCGAGGGCTTGCCGTTCGTCCATCGGATGACCTACAGATCAACGTCTGTTGAAATGTAGAGGAATCAGGTGCCGTGAACAAGCCCGAGCAGCCGTTCTCCGACGGGATGCCGAGCCTCTCCGAGGCACATTTCGTGGTGCCGGTCGCGGAGTGGGGGGCGGCGTCGACGCCGCTTGCCCACGCACCCCGCTTCCTCATCCTCTACGGCTCTCTGCGGGAGCGCTCGTTCAGCCGGTTCCTGGCCTACGAGGCGGCGCGCCTGCTGGAGGCGATGGGTGGCGAGGTCCGGATCTTTCACGCCCACGGCCTGCCGCTGCCCGACGACGCGACGGCGGATCACCCGAAGGTGCAGGAGCTGCGCGCCCTCTCGCTCTGGTCGGAGGGCCAGGTCTGGGTCAGCCCCGAGCGGCACGGCAACCTGACCGGGGTGATGAAGGCCCAGATCGACTGGCTGCCGCTCAGCGAGGGCTCGGTCCGCCCGACCCAGGGACGGACCCTGGCCGTGATGCAGGTCTCGGGCGGCTCGCAGAGCTTCAATGCCGTGAACAGCCTCCGGCTGCTCGGGCGCTGGATGCGGATGATCACCATTCCGAACCAGTCCTCGGTCCCGATGGCCTACCAAGCGTTCGACGAGGCCGGCCGGATGAAGCCGGGGCCGCTCTACGACCGCGTGGTCGACGTGTGCGAGGAGCTGATGAAGTTCACCCTGTTGACCCGCGGACGGGCCGATGACCTCGTCGACCGCTATTCCGAGCGCAAGGAGCGCGAGCCCGAGCGCCTGAAGGCGGTCGCGGCCGATATCGGGTTCCTGACCCGGGAGACGCCGTCGCCCGGCGATGGCGGCTCCGCAGCGTGATCCCATCGCGGCCGATCGCGGCTGCGGCCGATGCAGGGGAGGGGCCCGGCGCGGCCGGGACCGGGAAGCCGCGCCGCGTTGCCATCCGCGCCCCCACGAGACACCCGGCCAGGGTCGCGTGCCAGGGTGTCTCAGGGGTCATAGGACGGCCAGGGATCCGGCACCATCCCATTCGCATAAGATATATTATGGAACCAAAGCGGCCCTACGGCCGGGTGAGGGGGCTTCCAACCCCCGGAAAACCCTCGGCCTCCTGAAAACCTTTGGCCTCCCGAAAGCTCTTGCCCTCGCCCATCGCCGCTGGCATGCCACGCGACGATGCCCGACACGGTCCTCGACGCGGCGAGCCTCGCCGGCTTCCTCGACGCCTTCTACGCGCGCGTGCGGCGCGATCCCCTGATCGGCCCGGTCTTCGCGGCGGCGATCCCCGACGCGGACTGGCCGCGGCACATGGCGACGATCCAGGCCTTCTGGTCCTCGGTGCTCCTGAAGACCGGCGGCTACAAGGGCAATCCGTTCGGCCGCCATCAGGCCCTCGGCATCCTCACGCCCGCGCATTTCGAGCGCTGGCTCGGCCTGTTCGCGGAGACGGCGCAGGCGCGCTTCGCGCCTCCAATCGCCGACGCTCTGATCGCGCGGGCCCACCGCATCGGCGACAGCCTGAAGGCCGGCCTGTTCGTCCGGCCCGGCGCGCCGGCCGGGCAGGGCCCGTCCTGAGGGCCACGGGCGGCTCAAGGTCCCCTCCCCGGTCAGGCTTCGATCAGGCCGGTTCGGCGGTCCAGTCCTCGATCGCCAGTCCCTCGACCCGCTCGAACTCCCGGACATTGTTGGTCACCAGCGTCAGATCGGCTGCGCGCGCATGCGCGGCGATCCAGAGGTCGTTGCCGCCGATCAGCCGGCCCGCGGCGGCGAGGTCCGCGCGCAGGCGCCCATAGAGCGGCCCGACCCGGTCCTCCATCGCGAGGACCGGAATGAGGCGGGCGAGGGCGGCCAGACGCCGCCCGGCTTCCGCGTCCCCGCCTTTGGCGACCCCGTAGGCGAGTTCGCCATAGGTGATCACCGACATCACGACGCTGCCGGGCTCCGCGGCGGCGAAGCGGCGCAGGACCGCCGGGGGCCGGCTCCGGCGGATGTGGATGCAGATGTTGGTATCGAGCATGTAGCGGGGCTTCACAGGCCCTCGCGCTCCTGCGGCGGCGCATCCGCGCGATCGTCGATCTCGGGCGGAAGCTCGGCCAGCAGCTCGAAGGCCGCGGCGAGGCCCGGGTCCCGCACCTCCCGCAGCACGATCTCGCCGCCGCGCCGGAAGATCTCGACCTCGGTCCCGCTCAGGCGAAATTCCCGAGGGATGCGGACGGCCTGACTGTTCCCGGATCGGAAGATGCGTGTCCGCGCCATGGGGCACCCCGTCTACACGGATCTGTATATACCAGCCTGCCGTTGAGGGACAGACCGGGCGAGGGCGGCTCAAGGCCCCCTCCCCGGTCAGGCTTCGATCAGGCCGCCAGATCCTCCGCCCGCCGTGTGTCGGCGAAGACGCGCCCGTCGGGGAAGCGCAGGCCGAACTCCGTGTTGAGGCGCCCGGCCGGGCGCAGCCGCAGGCTCGCCGGCCGCTCCAGCTCGTCCAGCCGTGCCAGCGCCTCGTCGGCGCTCGTCGGCGCGTCGCGCCCGCCGCCGAGGCCGCGCCACCACAGCACCGCCTTCTCCCGCGCATAGCCGCTGGCCTCCAGATCGAGGCGGACCCGGTGGCCGCCCTCCGGGCAGGCGAGGGCGATGGCGAGGCCGCCCGGAGAGGCCTCGAGCGCCCAGCCGGTCACCGGCTGCCACGGTGCCGAGGCACGCGCCCGAAGCGCCTGCGTCACCGGCTCGGACAGGATCGGCAGGGCATCCTCGGCGGCCGCCTCGTGCCTGGCCTCGCCCGCCTCCTCGGCGTCGGGCTCGACCCAGCAGGCCTCGCAGGTGGAGGCGTTGAGGGCGATGAGCGCGCCGCAGCCGGGGCAGGGCTTGGCGCGCACCGCCCCCTCCCGCCCGCGCACCTGGGCGGCGGTGCGGGCGGTGACGATGTCGACCGGCCCGTGCATGCGCACCAGCCCGGCATAATCGAGGATCAGCGCGTCCGTCTTGCCCGGCGCCTGCCGGAGCGCGCGGCCGACCTGCTGCACGTAGAGCCCGGTGCTCTGGGTCGGGCGGAGCAGGGCGACGAGATCGACCTCCGGCACGTTGAAGCCGGTGGCGAGCACGCCGACCGAGGTCAGGCAGCGGATGCGGCCCGCGCGGAACCCCGCGACCAGGCGGTCCCTCTGGCGCCGCGGGGTCTCGCCGGAGAGGGTCTCGCAGGAGAATCCCTCCCGGCGCACCGCGTCGCGCACCGCCTCGGCATGGGCGAGGCCGGCGCAGAAGGCGAGCCAGGCGCGGCGGCTCCGGCCGTAGCCCACCATCTCCTCCACCGCGGCGCGGGTGATCCAGTCCTGGTTCACCGCCGCCTCGAGCTGGCTCGGAATGTAGTCGCCGCCGCGCCGGCCGACGCCGCTCACGTCCAGCGCCGTCAGCGTCGCCTTGGAGACGAGGGGGCTGAGCCAGCCGCGCTGGATCAGGTCGCCGACATTCGCCTCGAAGACGATGCGCTCGAACAGGCACCCCTCCCCCTCGTCGAGGCGCCCGCTGTCGAGCCGGTAGGGCGTCGCCGTGAAGCCGACGACGCGCATCTCCGGACGCAGCGCCCGCAGGCCCGCGAGGAAGCGGCCGTAGCGCGTCTCGGCCGCGCGCGGGATCAGATGGGCCTCGTCGACCACGACGAGGTCGCGCGGGCCGATCGCGTCGAGCTTGTCCCAGACCGACTGGATGCCGCAGACGAGGATCTGCGCCCCCGCCTCGCGCCGTCCGAGCCCGGCCGAGAAGATGCCGGCCGGCGCCTCCGGCCAGGAGGCGACGAGCTCGCGATGGTTCTGCGCGATGAGCTCGCGGCTGTGGGTGACGACGACGATGCGGGCCTCGGGCGCCCGCTCGAGGCTCTCGCGGGCCAGCGCGGCGATCACCAGGGACTTGCCGGCCCCGGTGGGCAGCACGATCAGCCCGTCGCGGAGCCGGGAGCCCCCTGCCCCGCCCCACGCCGCCTGGAGCGCGTCGAGGCTCGCGCGCTGATAATCCCGAAGCTGCAGCATGCGCGCCGTGTACGCGTTATGTCCCGGGATTCCAAAGGGACAGGTCCCTTTGGCGGGGTGCCGGGGCGGAGCCCTGGCCTGAAGCCCCAGGGCTCCGCCCTGGACCCGCGAAGGGGATGATCCCCTTCGAACCCCGGGATCAGGGACGGCGGAGGAGGTAGGTGTCCATGATCCAGCCGTGGCGGGCGCGGGCCTCGGTGCGCCGGCGCCGGATCTCGGGCGCGACCGTACCGAGCCGGCCGGAGATGAGGATCTCGTCGGGCGAGCCGAGATAGGCACCCCAGTAGATCGTCAGATCCGGGTCGAACTGGTCGAAGCTTGGATCGCCGTCGAGCATCACCACGGTGCTGTCGGCCGTGAGGCCCTGGGCAGCGAGGTTGCGCCCGGTGGTGACGAGGACGTCCGCGCCGATCCGGTTGAGCAGGATGGCATGGGCGGCGGTGAGCGCCTGCACGCTGGTGATGCCGGGGATCACCGTCCAGGCGAGGTCGAGGCGGCCGGCCGCGCGGATGCGCTCCAGGACGCGCAGGGTGCTGTCGTAGAGGGAGGGGTCGCCCCAGACCAGGATGGCGCCCACCTCCCCTGCCCCGAGCTGATCGCGGATCGCCTCTTCGAGCCGGTCGGCCCGGGCCTGATGCCAGGCCTCGACCGTGCCGCCGTAATCGGCGGGCCGCCGGTCGCGGGCCGGATCCTCCAGCGCGACGAAGCGGTGGGGCTTGGCGATATGCGCCGCGCAGATCGACCGGCGCAGGGCGAGCAGGTCCGCCGTCTCGGCCCCCTTGTCGAGGGCGAAGACCACGTCGACCTCCGCGAGCGCCCGCACCGCCTGGAGCGTCAGGTGCTCCGGGTTGCCGGTGCCGATGCCGATGACGCGCAGGCTTCGCATGGGGGCTTCCGGACAGGCGCGAGGATCCGCGCTGCCGCGCCTCCTAGAGCGCTCTCGGCCGAAGGGGAAGCCGGTTCGGCCGCAGCGCGCGAGACAGGGACCCAGGACCGCGCCCCGCCGCATGCCGTCGATCTCGGCGCTGAAAGGCCTGTAGCCATCTCCGCGAGGAACCGCGGTGCCGGGATCCCCCAGGGACCAGTCCCTTGGGCAGGGTGTCGGGGCGGAGCCCTGAGATCTTCCAGGGCTCTGCCCTGGACCCGCCAAAGGGATGATCCCTTTGGGATCCCGGAAACGCAGAACGGCCCGTCA
>NZ_CABFPH010000142.1 GCF_902141845.1 Methylobacterium symbioticum
GATCTCGTAGCGCGCAAACAGCCCGTCGGGCGTGGCCACCTCCGCCCCCGCATCCACCTGACGCGCGGTCGGGCCCGCCGCCGGAAGAACTGAGCAGCCGCCCGCAAGGGCCGAAATCAGCGCGATGAGCGCTGCCTGACGCAGCATCAGCCTACTCCATCCCGGCCATGGCTCGCGCCCGCCGGGTCGACACATGAACACGCGCCAGCAATGGCCGAGACCGCTTTACGAAGCGTTCGGGCCAGCGGGCACGGACCGTCCTTCGGCCCGCAATACGTCACGACGGTGGCACGGTCACGCTTGTGCGGGGCTCGCCCCTGCCGGCACCCCCGCTTCGGCGCCGACCGTGGCCCGGAGGCGACGCCCCAGTGCGTCCGCCGTCAGGTCGATCCGGCGGGGTGGTTCACGCTCCGCGGCGCCGAAGCGGAACAGGGCGTAGTCGGTCGCGGTCTCGCCGAAGCCCGGGCGGCAGGTCGGCAGCGAGGGCGCGTGATCACCGAAGACGCAGAGCGTCGCCCGTTCCCCTTCGAGCCCCGCCACCAGCTCCTCGACCATGCGGCCGGTGCCCGCCACGTGGTGGAGATACTGCGCCAGCGGATCGTCGATCCCCGGCAGGCGCCCGGGCTTCCAGGGCCCGTGGTTCTCCATGGTGACGCTGAACAGGAAGAGCGGCCCTCGCCGGTTGCGGACCTCGTCGAGGATGCGCCGCCCGAGCGCCACGTCCGAGACGTAGGGACCGATGCGGGGCGCGTCGCCGAACGCCTCCTCCATCACCAGCCGCTCGAAACCGAAGCGCTGCATCACCTGCGCACGCTGGAAGAAGTCGCGGTGGAAGGGGTGGACGAAGACGGTCTCGTAGCCGGCCTCGGCCGCGAGCCGGGCGAGGCTGGTCGGCTCGTCGCCGCCCGCGGCGAGATAGGGGTCGTACACGCCGAAGCCGAGGGAATCCACGTCGCGCCCGGTCAGCACCGCGTGCTCGCTGCGCATGGTGTAGGCGCCGTGGGCCGGCACGCGCAGGCGTCCGTACTCCGTGGCGCGGTCCTGGATCAGCGTCATCAGCGGGAGCGGCGCGCCGCCGAGCCGCTCGGGATCGACGAAGGATTCGAGCTGGATGACGACGACCACCGGATCGGCCGCTGCCGTCGCCCGCGCGATCGCCGGTGCGCGGGCGGGACCTTCGCCGCGGCGGCGCAGCCAATAGGCCATCAGCGTCGCCGGCAGGCCGAGGCGCCCGATATCCCGCTCGAGGTCCGGCCGCGGGAAGCGGCGGGCGACGAGGCCCGCGAGCGGCGGGCGCTGCGCCGCCAGCACCAGGGCGACGAGCGCCGCCGGGAGGGCGAGGATCGCCGCGACCGCCGCGCCGGTCCCGCGCGGCAGCAGGCTCGGCTCCAGCACGTACCAGGCCGCGACCGCAAGGAATCCGGCAAGCACCGGCCCCGCGATGATCGGGCTCGTCACCGGCGGGATGTAGTAGAGCTGCGGATGGCGCGGCACCTGCGGCAGCAGCGCGAAATCGCTGAAGACCAGCGGCTCGCCGATGACGTGGCGCTTCATCCGGCTCACCAGGACGAGGGCCGCCACCGTCAGCACCGTGCTCAGGCCGGCCAGCCAGGGACGCCAGGAGAAGACGAACCAGAACAGGGTCAGCAGCGTGTAGGCGCCGAGCCGCAGGCCGAGATCGGTCGGGCGTGCGCCGAACGGGGCCCGCGCGGCGCCGCCGAAGCGCTCGATCGCGGCCGAGACGGCGAGCGCCGCGCCGAGGGCGGGCAGGAAGCCCGAGAGGAAGGCCATCCGCCTTAGTCCTGTCCCGCCCCGCCCGGCCTGACGCCGCGGCGGGCGCGCAGGCGGCGCACGATCGGATTGAGCAGCCGGTAGCGCGCCTGCATCAGGGCGAGCGACAGGCCGCCCTGATGCAGGGCGCTGCGCGGGGCGGCGTCGCGCTCGGCGCTGAGCCGGGCCAGAAGCTGTTCGGGCTCGCAGGGCTTCATCGCCACCGGGTCGAGATAGCGCGGATAGAGGATCAGCGTGCCGGCGACGAGCTCGTCGAGGGCGAGGCGCCGGCCCCGGTCCGCGCCTGGCGCGAGATCCTCGCTCAGGCCCCAGCCCGCGTAGAACGGACGCCCATGCGTCGCCACCGTGAGACCGCGGATCAGCGCCTCGAACCCCGTGAGCGAGGTCATGGTCTCCACGTGCTGAACCCGGTCGAGCAGGTCGACGATGCTGATGCCGGAGACGATCCGGTCGGCGAGCGCCAGGGCCTCGGCCTCCGGGATGGCGCCCGGGCGGAAGCCGGCCTCGACATCGGGATGCGGCTTGTAGAGCAGGAAGGCGTCCGGGTTGCGGGCGCGTGCCGCTTCGAGCAGCGCCCGGTTGGAGCGCACCGTCGGCGAGCCGAACTGCACCGAGGCGTCGTCCTCCACCTGCCCCGGCACGAGCACGACCCGGCGTCCGGCCGGCCAGTCGCGGGTGCCGGCATCGAGGCCGACATTGTACTTGCTGAGGCGCCGCGCCACGATCTCCTCGCGCAGGCGGCGCGCCCGGTCGGTGAGGGCGGCCGGGAAATCGGCGCTCTTCAGGAGCAGCGAGAGACGGCTCTCGCGCCGCGGATCGTAATAGATGCCGGCATCGTCCACGACGATCGAGGCGCCCATGCGCAGGCTCGCGCCGAGCCCGACCGAGCGCAGGAAGCCGTCCTCCACGCGGGCGAGCGGCAGGCCAGCCGCGGCGCAGGCGGCCTCCAGCGACGCGGGCGCCCGCGTGGCCCAGGCCTGGATCCGGCCGCCGCAGCGCTTGGCCTCCGCCACCGCATCCTCGGCGGTCATGGTGTGGATCGGCGGCCCCTGTGGGCCCATCCCGAACACGTCGAGCGCCGGGCGCTTCCAGCGCGACATGCCGACATAGACGACACGACGGTGGTTCTCGGCGAAGCGCGCCCGCAGCCAGTCGACCCGCTCGGTGCAGGCCTCGGCGTCGATCGGCCGGCGCGTCCAGGGATCGAAGTAGTGGACCGCGACGGTGGCGTCCGGATGGCGGATGCGCAGGCTGGCGAGGCCGGTCTCGGGCCGGTCGTAGGGGCTGCGCAGCGGCCCCGGCTCCACCGTGAAGAGCGGGCGTCCGAGCAGGCGCGAGAGGCCGGCGGCCATGGAAGCCGGCTGCCAGGCGACGGCCGCCCCGCGCCCGAACGGCCCGAAGGCGCAGCCGGTGGCGGCCTCGATCTCCGCCCGCAGGCGGGTGATCGTCGGTCCGGTGGAGAAGAGCGCGGTCGGGGCCGGATTCATGTCTCGCTCGTCCGCGGGACCCGCGGGTCCTTCACCGAAGCTCACGCCGCGGCCGACTGAAGGGCGGCCGGCGACCTCGAGAGCTTCGCGGGGTGCACTAGAGCGCTCTCCGCCGGAGTGGAAGCCGGTTCGGCGTGAGAGAGCGCGTGACGACAAAGGCCTAGCGCCCTTCTCGACCGCGTTGCAATCGGGAACGGCTGCGCGCCTTCGGACGGATCCTCTCGCCGGAGCGACGTTCGTCCCGGCTCGTGAGCGCCCGTGGACCCGAGCGGTCTGGCGCACCTTTTCGGCATGAGCGAGGCCACGCCATGCCGTCAGCACAGATCTGTTCACCATGCTGCCTGTGCATCGTGGGGATGACACCGGGCTGGCGGCACGTGCGAGCGGGGCAGGACATATGGTCGCCGTGATTCAGGCCTAGTCCGGAGTTGCGGTCGCTCGGCCGGACCTGTCGACCGAGCATGTCCATCCGGCGTTGCCGGTCAGACACAAGTCTCGGAATTCACAGGGCTTACCGGCCGGAGCGCATTGCTGTGCGCCGGTGCTCCGTGCGAGCCCTTAGGTTGGCTCCCGCGGGATCGATGGTCCCCCGGCGCGGTGAAGGACAGAAGCGCTTCGGAATGCTGCAGCCTCGCCCAGACACCGCCTCCGTCGTTCCCGCCGTCCGGATCCTGGCCGATCCCGAGGGCCCCTGCGACGCGACTCCGGATGTCCTCGACGGTCTGGCGCGGGATGGCGGCCGGGGCCTGCCCGCCACCTTCCTGTTCCTTCAAGGCATCGCTTCGCCGTTCTTCGCCGATCTCGGCGCGGCGCTGAAGACGCGCGGCCATCAGGTCCGGCGCATCAATTTCTGCTCGGGCGACTGGCTGTTCTGGCGCGGCGCCTCGGACAATTACCGCGGCTCGCGCCGGGCCTGGCCCGCCTATCTCGACGCCTACGTGCTGCGCGAGGGCGTGACGGACATCGTGCTGTTCGGCGATTGCCGGCCCTTTCACGCGGTCGCCCGCGAGGTGGCCAAGCGCTACGGCCTGCGCGTCCACGTCTTCGAGGAGGGCTATATCCGGCCGAACTGGATCACCTGCGAGCTCGGCGGCGTGAACGGCTACTCCTCCCTGCCCCGCAGCGCCGAGGCGGTGCGGGCGCTGGCGCGCCGCCTGCCCCAGCCGGGCCGGGTGATGCCCTCGACCGGCGACATGGCGCGCCGCAGCCTGTGGGACGTCAGCTACAACCTCGCCAACATCTTCTTCCCCTACCTCTACCCGCATTTCCGCAGCCACCGGCCGACGCATATCGCGATGGAATATGCGGGCTGGATCAAGAAGTTCTCCCGCCGCGGCCGGACCCGGCGCGAGGCCGCACGCTGCAGCGAGATCTACAACGCGGTGGGCTGCGACTACTTCCTGCTGCCGCTCCAACTCGACAGCGACTACCAGATCCGGGTGCACTCCCCCTTCCTCGGGGTCGAGGGCTTCATGGACCGGGTGATCAAGTCCTTCGCCGAGACCTCGCGGGCACCGACCCGCTTGCTCGTCAAGCTGCATCCCCTCGATAGCGGCCTGATCAACTGGCGCCGCTTCGCCCGTGCCTCGGCCCGGCGCCACGGGGTCAGCGAGCGGCTCGACTTCATCGACGGCGGCGACCTGCCGACGCTGATCGCGGGCGCCCGCGGCGTCGTGATCGTGAACTCAACGGTGGGCATGCTCTCCCTGGAGATGGGCCGGCCGACCCATGCGGTCGGCACCGCGATCTACAACATGGCCGGCCTCACCCATCAGGGCGACCTCAACGGCTTCTGGACCGATCCGACCCCGCCGGAGATGGATCTCGTCGCCGATTTCCGGCGGGTCGTCCTCCACCGCACCCAGGTCAATGGCGGCTTCTTCTCGAAGCAGGCGATCGCCCGCGCCGTCGCCGGTGCCGTGCCGCGGCTCGAGGCGACGCTGCCCGACGCGACCGTGGCCGCCGCCCGCGCCATCCGCGCCCGCGCCGAGGCCGAGGGCAGCCTCGCGCCGGTCTACTGAGCGGATCCCTTGATCCGCTGCCACGCCGCGGGGTAGCACCCGGGCCATGCCCTGCATCCTGATCACCGGCGCGTCGAGCGGCATCGGCGCGGCGCTTGCCCGCCATTATGCAGACCCGGGTGCCACCCTGGTCCTGGTCGCCCGCGATCGCGACCGGCTCGAGGCGGTGGCCGCCGACTGCCGCGCGGCCGGCGCCACGGTCGACACCGTCTCTCTCGACGTGCGCGACCGCCCGGCCGTGCGCGCGTTCCTGGAGGCGGCCGACGCGCGCCACCCCCTCGACCTCGTGATCGTGAACGCGGCGATCAATGGCGGCCATCCGACCGGGGATATCGAGACCGAGGAGACCGCCTTCGAGACGGCCGACATCAATCTCGGCGGCGCACTCAACGTGATGCTGCCGATGGTGAGCCGGATGCTCGCCCGCGGGCAAGGCCAGATCGCCCTGATGTCCTCGCTCGCGGCCTTCGCGCCGCTCCCGGACGCCCCGGCCTATAGCGGCGCCAAGGCGGCCCTGTTCGCGCATGGCCTGGCCCTGCGCGAGAAGGTTCGCGCGCGGGGCGTGAAGATCAACGTGGTGACGCCCGGCTACGTGAAGACGCCGATGGGCGGCGACTACAAGGGCTGGCGCCCGCTGGAGATGAGCGCCGAGGAGGCGGCGCGGCGGATTGCGCGGGGGCTCGCCCGCGACCAGGACGTGGTCGCCTTTCCGCTGCGTCTCGCCGTCCTCGCCCGCGGCGCCGGCCTGCTGCCCGAGCGCCTGCGCCGGCTCGGCATGCACGGATTCCGCTTCCAGATCCGGAAACGGCGCTGATGGCCCGCGCCCGGATCGCGCTCTTCGTCCTGGAGGCTCTGCCGAATGCGCGCGCGATGCGCCGCTTCGTGGCAGATTATGCCCGCGAGATCGCCTTCGTCGGCCTCTCCAACGCGGAGCGCCCCGCGGCCGGCGGGCTCGTCGGCCAGGTCCGCCAGCATCTCGCACGCTCCGGTCCGGCGATCCTGCCCTATCTCGCGATCAATTTCGGCCTGCCGGACCTGATGCGTCCGCTGAGCCCGCTGACCCAGGCGCTCGCCCGCACCCGCGACCTCAGCGAGACGACGCCGCTCGCCGCGCTCTGCGCCCGTCACGGGGTGCCGGTCCTCTCGGTGGACGACGTGAACGGGCCGGAGGTGGCCGGCGCCCTGCGCAGCCACGCGCCCGACCTGATCGTCACCTACCATTTCGACCAGATCCTCACGGCGGAGACGATCGCGGCGGCTCGGCTCGGCGGCGTCAACGCCCATCCGGGGCTGCTGCCGCGCCATCGCGGTCCGGTCCCGACGATCCATGCGCTGGCCGAAGGCCCGGACACGTTCGGGATGACGCTGCACCGCCTCGCCCCGCGCATCGATGCCGGGGCGATCCTGGCGCAGGAGCGCTTCCGCCTGACGCCCGGCATCACCGCGACGCGGGCCTCCGTGCAGTTGCACCAGCACGGGCTCCTGATGCTGCAGAGCCTGCTCGACCGGATCGCGCGCGAGGGCGCCGTCCCGGAGGGCCGCAGCGTGCCGGTCCTGCCCTATTGCGGCTTCCCGGATGCGGCCATGCTCAAGGCCATGCGCGCCCGGGGCCAGAAGCTGACGGATATCCGCGACCTCGCCGACGCGCTGGCGCTGAACGCGTGGGGCTGACGCGGCCGATCCCGATGCCGGCCTCGGGCGCGCCTGCCCTCCCCCCAGAGGGGAAGAGCAGGAGTACGCCGCTCAGCGGGAGAACTTCTTGTACTTGATCTTCTTCGGCATGATCGAATCGGCGCCGAGGCGGCGCTGCTTGTCCGCCTCGTAATCCGAGAAGTTGCCCTCGAACCACTCGACGTGGCTGTCGCCCTCGAAGGCGAGGATGTGGGTCGCGATGCGGTTCAGGAACCAGCGGTCGTGGCTGATGATGACGGCGCAGCCCGCGTAATCCTCCAGGCCCTCCTCGAGCGCCCGCAGGGTCTCCATGTCGAGGTCGTTGGTCGGCTCGTCGAGGAGCAGCACGTTGCCGCCCTTCCGCAGCGTCGCGGCGAGGTGAACCCGGTTGCGCTCACCGCCCGAGAGCACGCCGACCTTCTTCTGCTGGTCGGGACCCTTGAACGCGAAGGCCGCGCAGTAGGCGCGCGAATTGATCTCGCGCTTGTTGAAATAGAGGATGTCGTTGCCGCCGGAGATCTCCTGCCAGACGGTGGCATTCGGATCGAGCGCGTCGCGCGACTGGTCGACATAGCCGAGATGCACGCTCTCGCCGACCTCGATGGCGCCGGCATCGGGCTTCTCGTTGCCGGTGATCATCTTGAACAGGGTCGTCTTTCCGGCGCCGTTCGGGCCGATCACGCCGACGATGCCGCCCGGCGGCAGCTTGAAGGACAGGTCCTCGATCAGCAGCTTGTCGCCGTAGGCCTTCGAGAGGTTCTTGAACTCGATGACGTTCTGGCCGAGCCGCTCGGTGATCGGGATGACGATCTGCGCGGTGGCGTCGACCTTCTGCGCCTGCTTGGCGACCAGCTCCTCGTAGCGGGTGATACGCGCCTTCGACTTGGTCTGTCGGGCCTTCGGCGAGGCCGCGATCCACTCCTGCTCGCGGGCGATCGAGCGCTGCCGGGCCATGTCCTCGCGGCCCTCCTGCTCGAGGCGCTTCTGCTTCTGCACCAGCCAGGAGGAGTAGTTGCCCTCGTAGGGGATGCCCCGGCCGCGGTCGAGCTCGAGGATCCAGCTCGTGACGTTGTCGAGGAAGTAGCGGTCGTGGGTGACGATCAGGATCGCGCCGGGATAGGCGCGCAGGTGGCCTTCGAGCCAGTTCACCGTCTCGGCGTCGAGGTGGTTGGTCGGCTCGTCGAGGAGCAGCAGCTCCGGCTCCCAGAGCAGGAGGCGGCACAGTGCGATGCGGCGGCGCTCGCCGCCCGAGAGGGTGGCCACCGGCTGCTCGTCGCTCGGGCAGCCCAGAGCCTCCATGGCCTGGTCGACCTTCGAATCGAGCTCCCACAGACCGAGCGCCTCGATCCGGTCCTGGAGCTCGGTCATCTCGTCGGCGGTCTCCTCCGAGTAGTTCATGGCGAGCTCGTTGTAGCGGTCGAGCATGGCCTGCTTCTCGGCCACGCCCTCCATCACGTTCTCGCGGACCGTCTTGTTCGGATCGAGCTGCGGCTCCTGCGGCAGGTAGCCGACGCGCGCGCCCTGGGCGACCCAGCCGTCGCCGGTGAAGTCCGTGTCGATGCCGGCCATGATCTTGAGCAGGGTCGACTTGCCGGCGCCGTTGATGCCGAGCACGCCGATCTTGGCATCGGGGTAGAAGGACAGGTTGACGTTATCCAGGACCTTCTTGCCGCCGGTATAGGCCTTCGTCAGGCCCCGCATGTGGTAGATGAATTCGCGGGCCATCGCGGTATCCTCTGGGTTCGGGCCGGCGCGCTCGCGCAGCGCTGCCATGTTGCGGCGCGGCGCCGCCGGGGTGCGGCGCAGGCTCGGACCGGTCCGCCCGCTTGTCTCTCACGAAGATCCCGCCGCGCCGTCATGGCCGGAGGGGGGCTCCCGGAGGCCGGGAGTTTCGTGAGAGGCGCCTGTCGGGGGCCGGCCGCTCTCGCGTGGAATGATCGGACCCGACTATCAGGCCCGGCAGGGCCGGGCAAGGATGGGGATCGAACCGCTCAGGCGAAAGGGTTCTTGACCGGCTGCGGCGCCGCCTCCGGCTCGGCGACGGCCTCGGGCAGATCGGCCGATTCGAGGGCGGCGACGATCGCCGCGGCCGTCCGCTTCAACTCGCGCGCCAGGGCGAGGCCGGCCTTGTCGCGGGTCAGGTCGAGGGAGCCGTGCAGGCCGATCCGGTCGCGGCCGTTCTCGAAGGAGAGCCCGCCGAGGTTGCGCACGGAGGCATCGTCGGCGAAGGGCTCGAAACGCGGCGCGGTCTTGCGGGTCGTCATCGCACCCCTCCGTCAGAAGATCGAGCGCAGCACGTCGCGCAGCGCCTTCGAGACGGCGCGGGCGAGCTCGCGGAAGAACCAGTCCTGCCAGGTGTCTGAGCGCGGGCGCCGCTCCGCCGCATCGCCGCGGGCGAATTCGCGCGGCTCCGGCAGGTCCATGGCGCGCGCCTTCGCTGCCGCGGGCAGGCCCGGGAAGACGTCGACGCCCGCGACCGCGCGCAGCTCGTCCATCGACACGGCCCGCCATTCGCCGCCCCCGCGATTGGGCGCGAGATAGGCGCCGGCCTCGCCGCTGGCCGGGTCGTAGAGGGCCTTGTAGAGCTGGGTCGGCACCAGGACGCGGCTCTTCAGGGCATCGACCACGCCGCCGGTGAAGACGGCACCCGTGACCACGTAGAGCGTGCCGCGCTGGCTCGCGAGGCGGCGCACGCTCTCCTCGATGCCCGACCAGAGGCCGCGGTTGAAGGCGCGGTTCTGGGGGACGATGTTGGCGAGGCTGAACGACTGGGCCTGCGCCTCCGGCGTCGGCATGTCGCCGGCCGGGGCGAGATGGCCGCGGTCGAAGCCCGAATGGACGTAGTCCTCGAGCTGCGAGCGCTCGGCCGCGGGCAGGCGCTCCTCCTCGTGGAAGCTGTCGTCGCGGGCGACCATGCGGGCCGCGGCGACGCTCTCGCGGGTGAGGTGCTCGGCCGCGTAGAGCGGCGTGCGCGAGGCGCCCGAATGCAGCACCGCATAGGCCTCGAAGCAGAGGGGCCGGGTATGGGCCGCGAGCTTCGGATTGGTCAGGACGGGAGCCCGGCCCTCGGCGAACAGGCCGGGGCATGGCGGGTCGTCGGCGGCGGCCGGGGACGCCCCGAGCAGCGCCAGGACGATGACGGCCTGCAGAGGTCTCAGTAGCACGTGCGGACCTTCCGCGGGCCCTGGGGCGTCGGCCGCACGCGCCAGCCGCAGGGGCGGCCGATGCTGCCCTCGAACGGGTGGACGGCACGGTCCGGGCCGCCCGGAATCTTGCGGGCCGGGCAGTCGCCCAGGAAGCCGCACGGAAACGTGAGGTTCCCGTCGACCGGACGCGGATCGGCATAAGCCTGGCCGGCGAACGGACCGCCGAAGAGGACCGGCGCAGCGAGCAGGATTGTGCACAGACGAACGGCGTTCAACAGCCAGCCTCATGTTGCCGCGCGGGCACGAAACCGTAAAAAATCGCCGTCCAACATTGATCGGGACGCCGATCATCCGTAACTGGCACTATCATGACACCGGCTGTGCCGGCTGTCCCTCCGGGTCTGCGGCTGTTCAAGGGCCGCACGTGCCGGCCCCGCCGGGTGCGAGGTTTTCGGAGAGATGGCGCCGGCCGGTCAAGCTTCAAGAACGGGTGCTGGTCTTGGCCGAGAGAGAGAGCGTGACGTCGATTCTTGACGGTCTTGAGGAGCCTGCGGCGTTGCGGCGTCTGCCGGAGAGCCGTCTTCAGGCGGTGGCGGACG
>NZ_CABFPH010000143.1 GCF_902141845.1 Methylobacterium symbioticum
ACCCGCTTCACCCCGGCCGCGGTCGAGAACAGGATCGGCCAGACCGCGGCAGCGGCGATCAGGAAGACGATCGCCCCATCCCAGCTCGGGAAGCTCAGCTCGCCAGGATCGCGCTCACGCCGTCACCTCCTCACGCACCAGCCAGCGCTTGAGGATCGCGGCGACCTGCTCCTCGTCGAGGTCGATCATCTGCTCCAGCCGCTTCTGGGGCGAGCGCTCCATCTTCTCGGCCATGTCCTCGATGAGGCTCGCCATGGCGGGGGCGGCGAGCGCCGGATTCTCCGCGCCGGGCCCCGCGAGCGCCGCCTCGCCAGGGGCCGCCCCGGGCAGCGCCGCGGTGCCCTCCGCCGTGAGGACCGGGTTGCCCGCGGCGTCGAGCATCGCGACCTCGGCCTGAGCCGTCTCGGGCACCGCCAGGATGGCGCGGAGCGCCGGGCGCAGGCCGAACCAGATCAGGAGGGCGGCGACAACCAGGATCGTCGCGGCATTGATGAGCGTGCCCGACTGGCGCAGCAGGATGTCGGTGACGGAGAGCGGCGGCACCGGCTCCAGCGCCTGGCCGTCGTTGATGAAGCCGACGGCGGCGACCTTCACCACGTCGCCCCGCTCCTTGCTGGAGCCGGCGGCGGAGGCGACGAGCTGCTCGATCTCGGCGATCTGCGCCTCGACGGTGGCGCCCTTCGCGCTCCCCTCGCCCTTGCCCTCGGGGCCGGCGAGCGCGGCGAGCCGCGAGCGGTTGACGAGCACCGCGACCGAGAGGTGACGGATGGCGTAGCCGTCGCTCACCGTCTGGATCGTCTTCTGGGAGATCTCGTAGTTGGTGAGATCCTCCTTCTTCGAGGTCTCGTTCGACGAGGTGTCGTTGCCGTCCGAGCGCGTGCGCTGGTCGGGCAGGTTCTGCTGCGCGCTCGTCGGGCGGTCGGACTTGCGGTTCTGCGCGTTCTCGCTCTCGCGCACCGAGCGGGTCGAGCGCTCCACCCGCTGGTCGGGGTTGTAGATCGTCTCGTTGGTCGAGGTCTTGTCGGTGTTGAGCCGGGCCGCGACGCTGACCTCGAAATTGCCGGTGCCGAGATAGGGGGTCAGGGTCCGGCGGATGTTGTCCTGCACCTCGCGGCCGACGATCTTCTCCAGGCTCGCCATCTTGCCGGAGGGCTGGAGGCCGTTGTCGTCGCCGGACAGCAGGATCGTGCCGTCCGAGCCGATCACGGTGACGCGGTCGGGCTTGAGGCCGGGGATCGCGGCGGCCACGAGCTGGCGGATCGCCTGCGCGCCGGAGACGTCGTCGGCGGGCTCGGTGCGCACCACCACGGAGGCGGAGGGCGGCTGCTGGTCGCGCCGGAACGAGGCGCGGTCGGGCAGCACGATGTGGACGCGGGCGGCGCGCACGCCCTTCATGCCCTGGATGGTGCGGGCGAGCTCGCCCTCCAGCGCGCGCACCCGCGTCACCTCCTGCATGAAGGAGGTCATGCCGAGCGAGCCGAGATCGTTGAACAGCTCGTAGCCGGATTTCGAGCTCTGCGGCAGGCCCTTCTCGGCGAGCAGCATGCGGGCCTGGGCGGTGTTGCCGTAGGCCACCAGCACGGCGGTGCCGTCGGCGCTGACGTCGAAGGGGATGCCCGAATCCTTGAGCACCCCGCCGATGCGGGCCACGTCCTCGCGCGACAGGCCCGTATAGAGGGGCTCCTGCGCCGGCCGGCTCAGGTAATAGGCGCCGAGCCCGACGGCCAGGAACACCAGGAGGCCGACCAGCCCGAGGGCGATCAGCCTGCGGGCGCCGAGTTCGACGATGTTGCTCCACAGCCTCTCGGCTTGCTCGCGACCGAACATCCCTGGACCAATCCCGCTGGCGACACGACCTTCGTCGACGGTCTGTCTGGCGGGTTAGCCTTGCGCGGGGATTGCGCGCGGGAGCGGAGCCCGGACGCGCCGGGCCCCGGATGACCGTCCTATTCCGAGACGAGGACGAACCGGCGGTTCGCCTGCTGGATCGGGCGCGCATTCATCGGGTAGAGCGCCGTGAAGCGGGCGATGTCCGCGGCCGCGACCTCGACCGGGTCGACGCAGACCCGCCAGTCGACGATCTCGCTGCAGGGCGGCGTCGTCAGCGAGCCCTCGTAGGACCAGTAGCGCCGGGAGGCCGGCACCAGGCCCTCCAGCGCCAGGGGCGCCGGGAGCGGGGCGCGGCCGCCGCTGCGCTCCGGCATCGCCGCCATCACCTGCGCGAAGGCGAGGTTGGGCCGTCCCTCCGCCAGGAACACGCCCAGGACGCCCAGCGCGCCCGACGGCCCGTGCCGGTGCACGAAATGCGCCTCCATCGGGAAGGCGCGGCCGTCGATCCGGTGCTCGCTCGGCGCGTGGAAGTGGACCTGCACGAGGTCGTAGTGCATGCCGCCCACATCCATGCCGCCCGCCCCGGGCGTCGTCACCTCGATGGTGTGGCCGTTGTTGACGACATCGCCCGCCACCGGCTTCCAGGCGAGGTTCAGGCGCGGCAGGCTGGCCCGCGTCGTCGTCCGGATGTCGATCGGCGACTGCTCCGTGCCCGCCCGGCAGGCCAGCGCCTGCGGATCCCCGTCGCCCCAATGGTCCGGGCCGGTCGCGCCCGCGTAGCTCCAATGGTGCTCCTCGGCGGCGAAGCTTCGCGTCCCCGCGCAGAGCAGGCAGCCGGCGAGGCCGCCCATCGTCTTCAGAAATCCCCTGCGTTGCATCTCCAACGGCCCCCGGTTCGACGCGAAACCGCCTGGCCGTCTGTCGTCGATCGCGATGGTCCGGGCGGCGCGGCAGGGTATGGGCCCGTGCTGCGACATTCAACCGCATGGCTCTGCGCGACGTCCCAATCGCGGGGCGCCGCGTCCCATCGGCTGCTGCCGGATCCGCGGCGGCCGGGCCGCCTGCGGCGCAAGCTCAGAAGCATGCGCCGCAAGCTCAGAAGAACGACCGCACCAGCCCGCCGACGAGCAGGTTCCAGCCGTCGATCAGGATGAAGAACAGCACCTTGAACGGCAGCGAGATCACGGTGGGAGGCAGCATCATCATGCCCATCGACATCACGATGGTCGAGACGATGATGTCGATCACCAGGAAGGGCAGCGCGATCAGGAAGCCGATCTCGAAGCCCCGGCGCAGCTCGGAGATCATGAAGGCCGGGATCAGGATGCGCAGGTCGATCTTCTCGCCGGCCTCCGCCTTCGGCAGGGTGCGGCTCGCGAGGTCCGAGAAGGTCTGAAGGTCCTTCGGGCGCACCTGGGAGGCCATGAACTCGCGGAACGGGTCGACGATCCTCGGGAAGGCCTCCTCCTCGCTGATCCGGTTCTCCTGCAGGGGCTTCACGCCCTCGTTCCAGGCCCGGTCGAAGGTCGGGGCCATGACGTAGAAGGTCATGAACAGGGACAGCGAGACCAGGAACAGGTTCGCCGGCGTGCTCTGCAGGCCGAGGCCGGAGCGCAGGAAGGAGAGCGCCACGGCGAAGCGCGTGAAGCTCGTCACCATCACGAGGAGGCCCGGCGCCAGCGAGAGCACCGTGAACAGCGCCACGAGCTGCAGGATGCGGCCCGAGGCCGCCCCGTTGCCGGGCGGCAGGAGCTGGTCGAGGAAGGGCATGCCGGTGGCGGAGCCCGGCGCGCCGCCCGCCCCTTGCGCGTGGGCGGCGCTGGCCGCGAGCGTCAGGGCGAGGACGGCGAGGAGACGCAGGGCGCGGCCGGTCATTGCACCACCAGCGATTCGACGATGAGCTCGCGGACGGCGCCCTTGCTGCGCAGGGCCACGCGCTCGTTCAGGTCCTCGCGCAGGTGCTGGAGGCCGCTCGCCCCCTCGATCTGGGCCATCGAGAGGGTGCGCAGATAGGCGATCATGTCGGCGCGGATCTCCGCGACCGCCACGTCCGCGCTCTGCAGGGCGCCTGTCTTGAAGACCAGGGAGGATTCGAGGCGCACCCAGGAATCGGCCGGGTCGGCGAGGTTCGTCACCACGGAGCCGACGCTGCGCAGGCTCAGCTCGCCCGCGTAGTTCAGCACCGGGGCGGCCTTGGCCTGCTCGTCGCGCACCTTCTGGTCGACGACCTTCTCGACGCTCGACAGCAGGTAGGCGCCGAGCGCCCCCCCCGTGCCGACCGCGACCAGGGTGGTGACGAGGAGCGCCCCGATCCAGCCCTTGCCGCCCTTCTTCGTCTCCGCGCCCTCGGCCATCGGAGTGTTTCCTTCCAGGTGGCCCGCGAGGCGCGGCCTCGGGGGCGGTCCGCTCTTTCACGCGCGCTCTCGCATCGAACCGGAAGCCGGTTCGGCGAAAGAGCGCTCTAGAACGGCGCCACGGTCTCGAAGATCTGCTGGCCGAGCGTCGGGGCCTGCACGTCGGTGATGCGCCCGCGCCCGCCGTAGGAGATGCGCGCCTCGGCGATCTTGTCGTAGTCGATCGTGTTCTTCCGCGAGATGTCGCGCGGGCGCACGATGCCGGCCACCGCCAGCACCCGGACCTCGTTGTTGACCCGCACCTCCTGCGAGCCCGAGATCAGCACGTTGCCGTTCGGCAGGACCTCGGTGACGACGGCCGCGATCGAGAGGCTCAGGGTCTCCTTGCGGTCGATCGTGCCCTCGCCCTTCGTGCTGGTGCCGGAGCGGATGCCGGCATCGGCGGTGGCCGAATCCTTGAGCCCCGAGACGCCGTAGCCAAAATCGAAGCCGAGGCTCGACTTCTGGCTGCGCGAGCGCTCGCTGGCATTGTCGAACTGCGCCTTGTCGTTGATCGCGATGTTGACCGTGATCACGTCGCCGACGTTGCGCGCACGCGGATCCTGGAACAGCTCGGCGCTGCCCGGCGACCAGGTCGAGTGGTAGCCCGAGCGCGGGCCGAGCGCCCCGAAGGTGACGGGCAGGGGCTCGCGCGGCGGCGACAGCCCGGCGCCGACCGGCGTCAGCACCGGCTGCCGGCCGATCTCGGCGACGTTGCTGTGGCAGGCGCCGAGCATCAGGGTCAGGGCGAGCGGAGGGATGAGACGGGCCGTCACGATCTGTCGTCCTGCTTCTCGGTCTTCTTGGCCTCGTCGCGCTTGCGGCCGAGATCGGACATCCGGCGCGCGAGGCCGGCGGCGCGGGCGGCCTCCATCTCGGCGAGGATGGCGCTCGCCGCCCGGGCGTTGAGCTTCGAGAGGATCGCGGCGGCCGCGTCCTCCTGCATGGTGGCGAGCTGGGGCGCGGCGGCGTCGGGGCGCATCTTGGCGTAGAGCGCCACCACCGACTCGTCGGCCTTGGCGAGGAAGGCCTCGCGGCGCTTCAGCCAGATCTCGTACTCCGCCCGCTTCTCCTCCAGCTTGGCGATGCGGGCCTCGACCTCGCGCTCGAGGGCGGCGAGCTGCTCCTTCTGCCAGGCGAAGCGGGCATCGGCGGCGGCGTCCGCGATGCTGGCGCAGTAGCCGGCCTTGGGCTGCTCCTTCACGAAGTCCTGGGCCGTGACCTCCTTGGCCCCGTCGCGGATCGCCAGCGCCTTCAGGGCGGCCTCCTTGGCGGGGTCCGCCTGCTCGCCGTGGCCGCCGCCGGCCGCCAGCGCGGGCGCGGCGAAGAGGCAGAGCAGGAGCGTGAGGACGCGCGTCATTGCACCACAAGCTCCGCCTGGAGGGCGCCTGCGGTCTTCACCGCCTGCAGGATCGCGATGATGTCGGTGGGTTTCAGGCCGACCGAGTTCAGGCCGCGCACGAGCGTCTGCAGGTCCGAGCCGCCGATGATGGCGAGCTTGCCCTGCTCCTCGCGCGCCGCCACCTCGGTGCGCGGCACCACGGCGGTCTCGCCGCGGGAGAAGGGCCCGGGCTGGGAGACCTCGGGCGTCTCGGTGACCCGCACCGTCAGGTTGCCGTGGGTGACGGCCACCGTGGAGATCTGCACGTTGCGGCCGATCACGACCGTGCCGGTGCGCTGGTCCACCACGACGCGGGCCGGGACGTCCGGCTGGATCGTCAGGTCGCCGATCTCGGCCACCAGCCGCGTCTGCGTCTCCCCCCGGCTGCGCAGGACCACCACCGAGCGCTGGTCGCGGGCATTGGCGATGCGGCGCCGGAAGCGGCCGAGCGACCAGGCATTGATCGCGTCGGCCACCAGGGTGGCGGTCTTGAAGTCCGGGTTCTTCAGCTCGAAGACGAGTTCCGGCAATTCCCGGAACGCACCGGGCACCTCGCGCTCGATGAGCGCCCCGTTCGGGATGCGCCCGGCCGTGGGCACCCCTTGCGTGAGCTGCTCGGCCTGGCCCTGCACGCTGAAGCCGGAGACCGCGAGCGGCCCCTGCGCCGCGGCGTAGACGAGGCCGTCGCCGCCGGTGAGCGGCGTCATCAGCAGGGTGCCGCCGCGCAGCGAGGTGGCGTCGCCGAGCGAGGTCACGGTGACGTCGATGCGCGAGCCCGTGCCCGTGTAGGGCGGCAGGTCGGCCGTCACCATCACCGCGGCGATGTTGCGGGTGCGCAGGCGCGCGTCGCGCACGTTGATGCCGAGCCGGTCGAGGAGCGATTGCAGCGATTGCTCGGTGAACTGCGCGTTGCGCAGGGTGTCGCCGGTGCCCTGGAGGCCGGTGACGAGGCCGTAGCCGAAGAGCTGGTTGTCGCGCACGCCCTTCAGCGTCGCGATGTCCTTGATCCGGGTGCCGGCGAAGGCCGGCCCGGCCGGGACGAGGGCGAGCCCCGCCGCGAGGAGCGCGAGCAGCGCGAGGAGACGGCGGCGCATCACTGCGCCCCGATGCGGATGCGCCCGTCGGCCATCACGGTGCCGAGCACGATGCGGTTGGTGTCGGTGTTGCGCACCCGGATGGTCTCGCCGAGGCCCCCGTTCTGGAGCGGCGCGCCGACCGCGGTGATGATGAGGCCGTTCTCCTCGAAGATCATCTGCGTGGGCGCGCCGCGGCTGACGAGGCGGGGATCGTCCACCGCGTTCACGGGGACGGGCTCACCCGGCAGCAGCATGCGGCGGGCGGTGCGCCCGGCCATGGCGAGCGGCGCGTCGATCACGGCCGAACGCCCGCGATAGCTCGCCGGATAGGGCTGCAGGCGCAGCATCGTCTCCTTGATGGTGTCGCCCGCATAGATCGTGACGGTGGGCACCGGCAGCAGGATCTCGTCCGGGCCCGCCTGGACGGGGCCGGCCTGCGCGGAGGCGGCCCGCGCGGGGGCGCAGGCCAGGAGCAGGGCGAGGGCGGCGAGGCGGAGGCGGGACATGGCGGTCGCGGCCGGAATTCTGCGAGCGGGGCGCGCGGGGGCGCCCGGTCTGTCCACCCGGCACGCGGGGCGCGTGCCGGGCCGTGCGATCGGGAAGGCGGTCGCCCTCGGCGGCTTGCCGCTCGGCGATCCCCGTGTCGGATCCCCTAGCGGATCCCCTTGGAGACGGTGCCGGCCATCTCGTCGGCGGCCTGGATCACCTTGGAGTTCATCTCGAAGGAGCGCTGGGCCGTGATCAGGCTGGTGATCTCCTTGACCGGATCGACGTTCGAGCCCTCGAGATACCCCTGCTGGAGCTTGCCGTAGCTGACGTCGCCCGGGTTGCCGACCACCGGCTGGCCGGAGGCTGGGGTCTCGCGGTAGAGCCCGTTGCCGAGCGGCTCGAGACCGGCCTCGTTGGCGAAGTTGGCGAGCGTGATCTGGCCGAGCTGCTGCAGGGCAACCTGGCCGTCGACCTTGGCGAAGACCTGGCCCGACTGGTTGACCGTGAGCTCGGTGGTGTTGTTCGGGATCAGGATCGCCGGATCGACGAGATAGCCCTCGAGGGTCACGAGCTGGCCGGCGGCGTTCTTGTTGAAGGCGCCGGCGCGGGTGTAGTTGATCTCGCCGTTCGGGTTGGTGATCTGGAAGTAGCCGCGCCCGTTCACCGCGAGGTCGAGCTGGTTGCCCGTGTTGGCCAGCGACCCCTGCCGGTGCAGGTTGCGGATCGCCGCGGCGCGCACGCCGAGGCCCAGCATCGCGCCCTCGGGGATCGCCTCCTGGCCCGCCTGGTTCGGCACGCCCGACTGGCGCTCGGCCTGGTAGAGCAGGTCCGTGAACTCGGCCCGCGCGCCCTTGAACCCCGTCGTGTTCAGGTTCGCGATGTTGTTGGCGATGACTTCGAGGTTGAGCTGCTGGGCGGACATGCCCGTGGCGGCGATGGCAAGCGCTCTCATCGGTTCTCGGGCTCCGTCAGATCGCCATGCGGCTCAGTTCGAGATAGGCGGCCACCACCTTGTCGCGGATCGCCACCGCGGTCTGGAGGCTCTGCTCGGCCGACATCACCGCTTCGACCACCGCTTGCGCGGTCGCCTTGCCCTGGATGCCGGCGATGGAGGCGGCCTCGCCGGCGCGCAGGTCGTTGCGCACGCCGGTGGCGAACTGGGCCATGATGTCGGCGAAGTCGCCGGCCGAGCCCGAGGCGGGCGCGGTGCCCGCGACTCCGCCGAGGCCGGAGAAGGCCGCCTTCTGCACCGGCGCGGTGTCGGCCCGCGACAGGGCGGCGGACTGGACGGCCTTGTCGAAGGCCGAGAGCGACGCGAGAGCCTCGATCATCGAGAATCCTTCAGGACTTGAGGAGGTCGATCACGCCGGCCACCATCGCGCGGGCCTGCTTGATCACCTGGAGGTTGGCCTCGTAGGAGCGGTTGGCCTCGCGCATGTCGGCCATCTCGACCAGCATGTTCACGTTCGGCAGCTTGACCACGCCGTTCTGGTCGGCGGCCGGGTTGCCCGGGTCGTGCTCGGTGCGGAACGGCGCCCGGTCGGTGCCGATGTCCGAGACGCGCACCGAGGCCGCGCCGATGGCCCGGTCGAGCTCGGCCCGGAAGGTCACGGTCTTGCGCGCGTAGGGATCGGAGCCCGGCGTCTCGCCCGTGGACTGGGCGTTGGCGAGGTTCTCCGAGACCACCCGCATGCGCAGGGACTGCGCTTCGAGCCCGGCGCTGGCGAGCCGCGAGGCGGAGAGCAGCGGATCGATCATGAGCCGCTCCGCACCGCCAGCCGCAGCATCCGGTCGAAGGCCTTCGTGATGCCGAGGTTGAGGCTGTGCTCGCGCGAGACCTCGCTCGCCTTGAGCATCTCCTGCTCCAGGCTGACGCCGCTTCCGGTCTCCAGCACGTCCCAGCCGTCCTGGGCGGCCGTCGCCCGCACCGGCACGCCGCCGGAGTCGCCGGCATGGGCGGCGGCGGTCGTCGCCAGATCCAGCCCGGTGCGGGCCAGGACCTGCGCGAAGGGAGCGACGTCGCGCGCCTTGTAGTCGGGGGTGTTGGCGTTCGCCACGTTGCCCGCGATCGTCGATTGCCGCACCGCCAGGTAGCGAGCCTGCTGCGAGGCGAGGTCGAACAGGTACACGCCCGTCATCAAGCCGCCTCCGTCCTTGCGTGCCTGGAGAATCCGGGGCGGCCCCGAACGGACCTCCCTCTCTGGATCCGCGATGTAGGCCGGCAATCTTGCACGAGGCTGGCGGCTGCCTTGACAGGCTGCGCCGCCGCGGCCCACTCCGCGCGAAACCCGTCGCGAAACCCCGAATTCCTGCCGAGGCGATGCTCCCGGACGACCCCCCGGACGCGGTGCCGGACGATCTCAGCGCGCCCGCGGGCGCGCCCGCGGGCGCGCCCCCTGCCGCGTCCCTGCCGGATCCCCTGCTCGATTCGCCACCGGAGGCCGCGCCGGAGGAGCCCGCGCGCGCGGGCGATCCGGGCGAGGATCAGGCCGTCGCGCAGGATGGCGGCCCGATCGGCGACCTGACCCCCGTCACCGCGCGCTACGCGGGCGGCGCGGGCGCCGGCCCGCGCGCGGGCGAGCATGTGGTCGCGCCGAAGAACCGCTGGGCGCGCGCCGTGCTGGGCTTCCGCGGGCTCGAGCCCGGCGGGCGCTACTGCCTCGAATTCGGCCTCGTCTGGGACGCGGCGGAGACGGCGCAGGCCGTCCTCGACTTCGCGCTGGCGGGCTTCGACTTCCTGGCCGCGGACGGCTCCAGCCTGGATGCCGAGCAGGTGCCGGGTCTGGTGCGCACCCTGCCCGACCCGCACGGCGCCTGGATCGCCGGCCCGGCCTACCAATCCGCCGGGCAGGGCCGCCACGCCCCCTGCCGCATCGCCTTCCGGGTGCCGGCCGGGGCACGAGGCCTCGCCCTCGGCTTCCGCTCCTGGCGCAACACGGCGCCCTTCCGGGTCGCCGACGTGGTGCTGCGCCCCGCCGGCCTCGACGCGGCACCCCCGCCCGCCCGCGCGCTCGGGCCGGAGCCCTGGATCGTGCGCCACGCCCTGCTGCCGGGCGTCGGCCTCGTCCTGCGCGGCCAAGTGGTGGCCGGCCGGCCCGACGAGCACGCCGCCTACGCGGCGATCCTCTACCGGGACGCCGCCGGCAGCCCCCTGCCCCCGCCCTATCCGGGCACGGTCTCGGTGCCGGGCCACGGCGCCTCCGTGAACCTGCCGGCCACGCCCCAGGCCCGGCGCTTCACCCTGTCGCTGCGCCCGCCCACGGGGGCGGCCTCGGTCGAGATCGGCTTCCGCACCTGGGAGGAGCCGGGCGAGGAGATCCCCGAGGTCGCCCTGGTGGCCGCGCCTGAGGTGACGCTGGAGGAGGATTTCCGCCTGGAGCGCCTGTGCGGCGAGGACGCCCTCGACGCCTCGGCCTTCCCCGCCCGCCTCGCGGAGCGGCTCGGCCTGCCCGAGGGCGCCGAGGCCGGCTGGCTCCCGGCGGAAGCCGCGCCGCGAGTCCTGGCGCGGGCCCGCGCCCTGCGCGAGGGCGAGGCG
>NZ_CABFPH010000144.1 GCF_902141845.1 Methylobacterium symbioticum
GCCCGTGGTCCCACCCCTCCACCTCAGGATGAGGTTGGAGTGTGGGATCCGCCGGCGCGCGGCGCGGCCCTTGCGCACCGCCTCGCGCAGCACGCGGGAGAGCTGCTCGACGGAGTAGGGCTTCTGCACGAGCAGGAAGTCGTGCACGCCCTCCTGCGCCAGCACGTGGCTGTAGCCGGAGGTGAGCACCACGGGCAGGTCCGCCCGGCGCCGCCGCAGTTCCTCGGCGAGCGCGATGCCGCCGATGCCCGGCATCACCACGTCCGAGAACACCGCGTCGAAGCGGAAGGGCACCTTCTCCAGCTCGGCCAGCGCCTCCTCGGCATTGGCGACCCAGTGGGTGGCGTGGCCGAGATCCTCCAGGATCTGCGTGGCGAAGCGGCCGACCTCGACATTGTCCTCGACCACGAGGATGCACAGCCCGCTCTCGTCGCCGAGGCCCGTCTCGGCCGGGTCGGCACCGGGCAGGTCCGGGTTCCCCTCCACCTCCGGCAGGTAGAGGGTGAGCGTGGTGCCCTGGCCGACCGTGCTCGCCACGTCCACGTCCCCGCCCGACTGCTTGGCGAAGCCGAAGACCTGGGACAGGCCGAGCCCGGTGCCCTTGCCCACCTCCTTGGTGGTGAAGAAGGGCTCGAAGATGCGCGGCAGCACCTCGGGCGGGATGCCCGAGCCGGTATCGGTGAGCGAGACCGCGGCGAAGGCGCTGCGCGAGCCGGCATGGCCCCGGATGCGCGGCATCGGCCGGCCGGCGGTGAGGCGGAGCGTCAGCGTGCCCTCGCCCGCCATGGCGTCGCGGGCATTGACCGCCATGTTGATCAGCGCCGTCTCGAACTGGCTGAGATCGGCCCGGATGTAGCAGGGCGCCTCGGGCACCCGGGTCGAGACCGAGATGCGCGCGCCTGTGACCGAATCGAGCATCTCGGCGACCGCGCGCAGGGAGGCTCCGACCTCGAAGACCTCGGGCTTGAGCGCCTGGCGCCGGGCGAAGGCGAGGAGCTGGCCGGTGAGCTTGGCCGCGCGATCGACCGTGTCGGAGATCGCCTCGACGTAGCGGTGGCGCCGCTCCTCGGCCAGGCCCGGCCGCTTCAGCAGGTCGGTCGAGGACTTGATGACGGTGAGCAGGTTGTTGAAGTCGTGGGCGACGCCGCCGGTGAGCTGGCCCACCGCCTCGAGCTTCTGCGACTGCCGCAGGGCCTCCTCGACGCGCTCGCGCTCCTGGCTCTCCGCCTCCAGGCGGATCTTGGCCTCGGCGAGCGCCCGGATGTGGTCCTGGTGCTCGGTGAGGTCGGTGAGCACGCCGCAGAGGAGCGGCCGGTCGTCGAGCCGCTCCACCCGGCTGAGGGAGAGATGGGCCGGGCGCTCCCCCTCCGCGCCGGTGCGCAGCACGATCTCGGCGCGCACGGGCTCGGCCACGGCCGCCCGGAGCAGGCGCTCGAAGGCGGCCGCGTCGGCGATGAAGCGGCTGAGCATCTGGCCCGTCAGCCGCTCCTGGGGCAGGTCGAGCATCTCGGCGAGGCGCCGGTTGCAGTAGAGCACCGCTCCGTCGGGCCCGAGGGTGAAGGCGCCCTCCTGCATCTGCTCGATCAGGACGCGGTAGGGCCGGTCGGCGCTCTCCAGGGTGTAGACGAGGCGCTCGCGGTTCGGGCCCTCCACCACCACGGCGTCGAAATCGCCCCGGCGGATCGCGGCGAGCGTTTCCTCGCTCTCCTCCAGCCGGGCCTCGAGCTCGCGGATATGGGCGCGATAGGCCTCCGGCGTCGGCTCGCCCTCGGGCAGCAGGCGCTCGACGTCCATCAGGCCTCCTCCGCCGGGGCGAGATCGAGGGCGCGCAGGACGCGGCCCTCGTCCTGGAGGTCGCCCGCGATCCGGCGCACCGGCAGCGGCGCGACCCGGAGCAGGATCGGCGCGGCGAGCACGCCGTCGCGCTCGGCCAGCGCCGGCTGCTGGTAGATGTCCACGATCTCCAATTCGTGGCGGCCGGGCAGATGCGCCTCGCAGATCCGGCGCACGCTCTCGACGGTGCGCTGCGAGCGCGCGCCGGGGCCGGCGATGAACAGGCGCAGGGCGACGGGGCCGGGTGCGCTCACGGCTCGGAATCCTTCGGCCGGATGTCGAGGCCCACGAGTACCTTCTCGGTGTTCGAGAGGTCGCCGATGATGCGCTTCAGGGGCGAGGGCAGGCGCCGCACCAGGGTCGGGATCGCCAGGATCTGGTCGCCGGCGGCGAGCTGCGGATTCTTCATCAGGTCGATGACCTCGATGTCGTAGCGGCCCGCCAGGTGCTCCTCGCAGAAGCGCTTGAGGTTCTTCATGGCGGCCAGCGACTTCGCCGTCTGGCCCGCCACGTAGAGCCGCAGGTGGTAATGCCCGGAATCGGGCTCGGCTTCCGGCTCGCCGGCCGGTGAGAACTCGTCGTTCATTCCGCAGCTCGCTGTGCCGCCCCCTGTGCCACGCCCGGCGTGATCCCCGATCCGGTCACCGGCACCGCCGGTGCCGACCCCTGTGCCGACCCTTGCGCCGAGGCGCGCCGCGCCAGCATCTGACGGCGTTCCTCGTCCAGGACCGCCTCGCGGAGGGAATCCTCGTCGTGGAGCATGCGTTCCTCGTCCGCGATCGCTTCGAGTCCCGCGCTCAGCTCCGCGATCTGCCGCTCGATGGCCTGGCGCCGCCGCGTCGCCTCACGGGCCCGGCGCTCGGAATCCTGCCGCCGCCGCAGCGCCGCGGCCCGCTCCTGGGCCTCCTGCGCCAGCCGGGCGGTTCCGGTCAGCACGCCCGCCGGGCCGATATAGGCGTCGACGAGGCGGATCCCCGCGCCCGACATCCCGAATTCGCGGATCTGGTGCGAGTGGCTCATGCCGCGCGCCTTGATCACGTAGAGGGTGCGCGAGCGCTCGCCATTGGCCTCCACGTTGAGGAGCTTGATCCAGGCATCCATCAGCGAGGACACGCCGAGGTCGTCGCCCGGATCGAGCGCGCCCTCCGTGCGCAGGCTCGTGAACACCGCCGTGATGCCGCGCGCCTTGAGCAGGTCGATCATGCGCAGCAGCGTCGCCTGCAGCTCGCTCGTCGGCCCGCGCAAGGCCGAGATGGGATCGACCACCACCACGTCCGGCTGGAAGGCCTCGAGGTCGCGGTGCATGCGCGCGAGGTGCATCTCCAGGCCGAACAGGCTCGGCCGCGCCGCCTCGAAGCGCAGGAGGCCGGCCTCCACATGGGCCTGCAGGTCGAGGCCGATCGAGCGGGCGTTGCGGATGATCTGGGCCCCGCTCTCCTCGAAGACGAAGGCCATGCAGCGCTCGCCCCGGCGGCAGGCGGCGTCCGCGAAGCTCGAGGACAGCATGGTCTTGCCGGTGCCCGACTCGCCGGAGACCAGGATGCTGGAGCCGCGGTGGAAGCCGCCGGGCCCGAGCATCGCGTCGAGGCCCGCGATCCCGCTGGAGATCACCCCGTCCGAGACCGCGTAGTCGAGATCGGCCGAGGTGACGGGCAGCACGCTGATGCCCGCATGGTCGATCAGGAACGGGTACTCGTTGGTGCCGTGGGCCGAGCCCCGGTACTTCACCACGCGCAGGCGCCGGGTGGTGATCTGGTCGGAGACGCGGTTGTCGAGCAGCACCACGCAGTCGGAGACGTATTCCTCCAGCCCCTGGCGGGTGAGCTGGCCCTCGCCGCGCTCGCCGGTGATGATGGCGGTGAGGCCGCGGTCCTTGATCCAGCCGAACAGCCGGCGCAGCTCCGCGCGGAGCAGCGCGGGATCGGTGAAGCCGGAGAACAGGGTCTCGATCGTGTCGAGCACCACGCGCTTGGCGCCGATCGAATCCACCGCGTAGCCGAGGCGGATGAACAGCCCTTCGAGGTCGTACTCGCCGGTCTCCTCGATCTCGCTCTTCTCGACGCGGACATGGTCGATGGCGAGCCTGCCCTCGGCCACCAGCCGGTCGAGGTCGTAGCCGAGGGAGGCGACGTTGGCGACGAGGTCCTCCGCGCGCTCCTCGAAGCTCACGAACACGCCGGGCTCGCCGAACCGGGTCGCGCCGTTCACCAGGAAGGTGGTGGCAAACAGGGTCTTGCCGCAGCCGGCGGCGCCGCAGATCAGCGAGGGGCGCCCGGCCGGCAGGCCGCCCTGGGTGATCGCGTCGAAGCCGTCGATCCCGGTCGGCGCCTTCGGCAGGGTCGGGGCGGCTTCGGCCTCGTGCGAGGGGGCAGGCAGGGCGTCAGGCACGGCGGTTGGCTTCCTCGGGTACGCCGGCCTCCGCGGCACGCCCCGCGGCCGCCGGTGGCCTCTCTCGCCCCGGCCGGGCCCACCCGGGATCCGCGCGCTTCTAGCAAAGGTTGAGCGCGTAGAAGAATGCGCGCACGAGTGCAATACGCGCCGCCTGCGGGGGCCTGACGGATTGGACCGGGCGGATCAGGCGGGCGTGTCCTGCCGCCTGGAAGCCTCGTTCCGAAGTCCGGGATTCCGAAGGGATCATCCCTTCGGCGGGTCCAGGGGGGGAGCCCTGGGGCATTCCGTCAGGGCTTCGCCCCCGCACCCCACCGAAGGGACCTGTCCCTTCGGCATCCCGGGCCATGGGCGGGAATCGGCTCCGGCGGGTGTGGAGCGGGCGGGTTCGGCGGCGGATCCTCCTCGGGCGGCCCCGGCTCCGGCGGGTCGCCGCTCGGCTTCTGTCCGCCTCCCCCCTGCAGCATGGTCGCGTGGCGCATCGCGCGGCCTCCTCCTCGTGGTCGGGAAGAAAGCGGAGGGGCGCCGGTCCGTTCCGCGGCCTCCGATCGGAGCGCGCCGACCCCAGGAGCAGTGTGCCCGGACAGACCGGATATCAGAGGCTGTGGATGCCGAGATGGTCGGCGATGTAGCCCGACAGGGAATTGGCGGCGTTGAGCATGTGGGCGCGCATGCGCCGCGCCGCGGCCTCGCCGTCGCCCTCGGCCATGGCGGCCAGGATGTCGCCGTGCTCGGCATGCGAGCGGTGGATGCGCGGGCCGTGCCGCAGCTGCGTGCGGCGGAAGGCGGAGAGCCGCATGCGGATGCCGAGCGCCTGCTCGGCCAGAAAACCGTTATGGGTCGCGCGGTAGAGGCCCTCGTGGAAGGCGAGGTTGAAGGCGTCGTAGGCGTCGTAATCCCCGGCCTCCACCAGGGCAGCCGAGGATTCGTGCAGCGCCATCAGCTGGCTGCGCTCCAGCGGCGTCATCCGGTAGGTGGCGAGCCGCGTGCACATCGCCTCGACCTCGGCGGTGGTCTCGAACATCTCGGCGATGCGCTCCGGGGTCATGCGCGTGACCACGGCGCCCTTGCGGGGGCGCACCTCGACGAGGCCGTTATAGGCGAGCTGGCGCAGCGCCTCCCGCACCGGCGTGCGCGAGGCTCCGAAACGGTCGGCGATGTCCTGCTCGTCGAGCGCTGTGCCGGCGGCCAGGCTGCCCGAGGCGATGGCGTCGGTCAGCGCGTTGCGGATCCGGTCCGACAGCAGCTCGCGTTCCTCGATCTCCACCCCGTCCATGCGATTCCGGCGCCTCTCTCCCTGTGGGAATCTGAGCCGAGGCCCCCGCGCATCGTCAAGCGGGCGGCCGGATCCCGCCAGCGCCGAAGGCCGCTCCGGCGCATCGGCCGGTGACGCCCGATGCGCCGGGATGGGCTCGTGTACCCTTTCGCGTATGCGACATGCTCGCTGCAGCGCATTTATGAATGCAAGATATTGACAAATTGGCGTATAAGAATACCGAATGGGCGCGGTCAAAGCCGTGTGAATGCGCGGGGCGGAGAGGATCCTCCGCCTCCCGGGCGCGACGGGTGAGGAAGCCGATGACCGACTGGCGCAGCGAGGCGAGACTCCGCGACGAAAGGCTCGCGGCCGGGCGCGCACATGCCGCCGGCAAGGTGGTGCCGGCGGGCGCCGCCATCGATCTCCTGGAGGCGATCCTGCGCCCCGGCGACCGCGTCTGCCTGGAGGGCGACAACCAGAAGCAGGCCGATTGCCTCGCCCGGGCGCTGGCCGCCTGCGACCCGGCCCGCGTCCACGACCTGCACATGGTGCAGTCGGGCATCGTGCTCCCCGAGCATCTCGACGTGTTCGAGACCGGTGTCGCCCGGCGCCTCGACTATTCCTATTCCGGCCCCCAGGGCGGGCGGATCGCGAAGATGCTCTATGGCGGGCAGATCCAGCTCGGGGCGGTGCACACCTATCTGGAACTGTTCGCCCGCTACTTCGTGGACCTGACACCGAACGTGGCGCTGATCGCGGGCGTCTCGGCCGACCGGGACGGCAACCTCTATACGGGCCCGAACACCGAGGACACGCCGACCGTGGTGGAGGCCACCGCCTTCAAGAACGGCGTCGTGGTGGCCCAGGTCAACCAGATCGTCGACACGGTGCCGCGCGTCGACATCCCGGGCGACCGGGTCGACTTCGTGGTGGAGGCCGACCGGCCCTTCTACGTGGAGCCGCTCTTCACCCGCGATCCGGCGGCGATGACCGAGACGCAGGTCCTGATGGCCATGATGGCGATCAAGGGGATCTACGCCGAGTACGGCATCGCGCGTCTCAACCACGGCATCGGCTTCGGCACCGCGGCGATCGAGCTGCTGCTGCCGACCTACGGCGAGCGCCTGGGACTGAAGGGAAAGATCGCGACGCACTGGGCGCTGAACCCGCACCCGACGCTGATCCCGGCGATCGAATCGGGCTGGGTGAAGCAGGTCCACTGCTTCGGCTCGGAAGTCGGCATGGACCGCTACATCCGGGCGCGACCGGACGTGTTCTTCACCGGAGCCGACGGTTCCTTGCGCTCGAACCGCGCCTTCTGCCAGACGGCCGGCCTCTACGCCTGCGACCTGTTCATCGGCTCGACCTTGCAGATCGACCTGATGGGCCATTCCTCCACCGTGACGCGAGACCGCGTGGCGGGCTTCGGCGGTGCGCCGAACATGGGCTCGGACCCGCACGGGCGGCGCCATCCCTCCGACACCTGGATGAAGGCGGGGCGCGAGGCGCAGACCGTGGGCGACCCGCTGCTGATGCGCGGGCGCAAGCTCGTGGTGCAGCTCGTCGAGACCTTCGGCGACAAGCTGGTGCCGACCTTCGTCGAGCGCCTCGACGCGATGGAACTCGCGAAGAAGACCGGGCTCGAGCTCGCCCCGGTCATGGTCTACGGCGATGACGTCACCCACATCGTCACCGAGGAGGGCATCGCCAACCTCCTGCTCTGCCGCGACGCCGACGAGCGCGAGCAGGCGATCCGCGGGGTGGCGGGCTATACCGAGATCGGGCGGGGCCGCGACCGGGCCAAGGTCGAGGAATTGCGGTCCCGCGGCATCGTGCGGCGGCCGGAGGATCTCGGCATCGAGCCGCTCGATGCCGACCGGGCCCTGCTCGCCGCCAAGTCGATCAAGGACCTCGTACACTGGTCGGGCGGCCTCTACGACCCGCCCGCCAAGTTCCGGAACTGGTGAGCATGAACCGGTCCCTCCCACCCACGTCCTCATCCTGAGGTGCCGGAGCGAAGCGTAGGCCTCGAAGGAGGCCTCCAGAGATCGCCGTGGCATCTGGAGGCCTCCTTCGAGGCCGCTTCGCGGCACCTCAGGATGAGGTGATTTGTTTGGACGGATATCCTTCGAGGATCTGACGGCCATGGAATCCCTGACCTTCCGCCACACGACCCGGAAGCCCCTGCCCGGCGCGGTGCAAAGCGCCATCACCGGCGTTGTGGCCTCGGGCAACCTGGAGGTCCTGCTGGAGCGGGTGCTGCCGCCCGATGCCTGCGAGGTGTCGATCGAGACGCCGGTCACCGGCTACGCCGCGGTCTGGGAGGCGGTGGTGGCCGATTTCGTGGCCCGCGCACAGCCCGGAGGCCTGCGCATCAGCATCAACGACGGGGGCGCGCGCCCCGACACCGTGTCCCTGCGCCTCCTCCAGGGCGCCCGGCTGATGGAGGCGTGAGATGAGCCCCGCGAGCACCGATCCGCAAGCGCTCAGCTGGTACGAGGCCAGCGCCCGCCAGCGCGTCGCCGCGCTCGCCGATCCCGGCAGTTTCCGGGAGTTCTTGGGCCCCACGGAGCGGGTGACGAGCCCGCACCTGCCCCTCTTCGACCTGCCGCGCGCCTTCGACGACGGCATCGTGGTCGGCCGCGCCACCCTCGACGGCAAGCCGGTGCTCGTCGCCGCGCAGGAGGGCCGCTTCATGGGCGGCGCCTTCGGCGAGGTGCACGGCGCCAAGCTGATCGGGCTCTTGCGGGCCGCCCTCGACGTGAGGCCCGCCGCCGTGCTGATCCTGTTCGATACCGGCGGCGTGCGCCTGCAGGAGGCCAATGCCGGCGAGACCGCCATCGCCGAGGCCATGCGCGCCATCGCGGATCTGCGCGCGGCCGGCGTGCCGGTGATCGGGCTGATCGGCGGCCGGGCGGGGGCCTATGGCGGGGGCGGGCTCATCGCCGGCACCTGCTCGCGGCTCGCCGTCTCCGAGGGTGGGCGCATCTCGGTCTCGGGGCCTGAGGTGATCGAGACCAACAAGGGCGCCGAGGAGTTCGATTCGCGCGACCGGGCGCTCGTCTGGCGCACGATGGGCGGGAAGCATCGGCGCCTCATCGGCGGCGCCGACGCCTTCGCCGACGACACGGTCGCGGCCTTCCGGGCCGCCGCCCTCGACCTGATCGCCCGCGCGCCGGCCTTCGACCTCGCGACGCTGGAGGCGGAGCAGGCCCGGCTCGAGGCCCGCATCGCGCGCTTCGGCGATTGCCGCGACGCCACCGAGATCTGGGCGCGGCTCGGCGTCAACGATCCCGAGGCCGTGCCGGCCATGACCACGGCGGCCTTCGACGAGACGGCCGCCCGGGTGGAGGAGGCGCACCATGACGCTCGCTGAGATCCTCGCCGCGCTCTTCCCCGCCGGCCATGCGATCCGCGTCGCGGACGGGCTCGTCAGCGGCCACGGTCCCCTCGACGGACGCCAAGTCACCGTGATCGGCATCGACGGCGACACGGCGCTCGGCATCGAGGGCGCGCTCGCGCTCTCCCGCGCCGTGCTCGACGCGGTGCGGGCGGGAGACCGGGCGCCGATCCTAGTCCTCGTCGATTCCGACAGCCAGCGCATGAGCCGGCGCGACGAGCTGCTCGGCCTCAACGAGTGCCTCGCCCATCTCGCCAAGGCTTTGCTGCTCGCCGACCAGGCCGGCCACCCGACGATCGGGCTGATCTACGGCCACTCGGCGGCCGGCGCCTTCATCGCGACCGCGCTGGCGACGCGGGTGCTGGCGGCGCTGCCGGGCGCCAATCCCAGCGTGATGGACCTGCCCTCCGTCGCCCGCGTCACCAAGCTCCCGCTCGACAAGCTTCAGGAGATGGCGAAGTCGACCCCCGTCTTCGCGCCGGGTCTCGACAACATGGTGGCGACCGGCGCCGTGCACGTGGTGCTCGATCCCGCGCGTCCGCTCACCGAGCAGGTCCGCGCCCTGATCGCCGATCGCCCTGCGGAGGATGTGCGCGACCGCCTCGGCGCCGAGCGCGGCGGGCGGCCGGTGGCGCAGGCCGTCGCCGCGCGCGTCGCCGAAGCGGCGCGTCTTGAGGCACGCCGTGGCTGAGGGCGTCCGGCGCCAAAGACCCTCTTTGCGCCACGACCTCGTCCGCGCCGATCCCGACGCCTTCGCCGCTCTGCTGCGCAGCCGGCCCGACCTCGACGGCGCCCCCCATGTGCCGGATTGGGCCGCGCGCGGCCGGCCGCTGATCGTGCGGCGCTATCATCCGGACGAGGACCGGACCTTCGTCCCGCTCGGCCTGCCCCTGCCCCCGGCCGCGGGCAAGCGCCGGATCGGCCTCGCCTTGCCGGCGGAGGCCCTGACCGCCCTGCCCGGCCCGACGCTTGCCGCCTCGCGCGGTGACGCCCCCGCCGCCTGGCAGCCGACCCTCGACGCGCTCCTCGCCCATGCTGCCGCGCACGGCCTCGTGCCGCGCCCCTTCGGCGCCCTGCTCTGGCAGGCGCTGACCGGGCTGCCCTATCTCGCGTCGGCCTCCGATCTCGACCTGCTCTGGCCCGTCCTGGAGATCCCGCCGGATTTCCTCGCCGGCCTCGCCCGCATCGCCGCCGCGGCGCCGATGCGGATCGACGGCGAGATCCTCCTGCCGGACGGGGCTGGGATTCACTGGCGCGAGCTGCACGAGGCCGATGGGCCGGTGCTCGCCAAGCATCTCGATCGGGTCGAGATGCGGCCCGCCCCACGCTTGCGGGAGCCGGTGTGATGGGGGGACCGGATGAGGCGCGGGTTCCCTCTCCCGTTCGGGAGAGAGACAGGGTGAGGGTTGAGAACGGTCAGGATCGAACTCCGACAGGCCCGTGGCACCGGCGCGGCCCCTCCGGATCGTTCTCGATCCTCACCCCAGCCCTCTCCCGAATGGGAGAGGGGGCGCGTTGCGCATCTGGTGCGCGTCCGGAAGCCGGATTTTTCTTCCCCGCAGCGCGGAGTGATATCTCCCCTCGAACCATCGCCGCCGCCGCGGTCGCGGCTTTGCGCCTCGAACTCGATACCTACCCCAAGCCCGGCCTCGTCAGCCTGGTCGACAGCGGCAGCCATGCCGACATGGATGCCGCGACCTTCCGGGCGAGCGCGGCGGCGCTGGAGCCCTGGTTCGCCGCCCTCGCGCAGGCCGGGGCCGCGGGCCAGGCCATGCCGCGGCTGCGCCGGATCGGCCTCGCCGCCGAGGCCGCGATGCGGG
>NZ_CABFPH010000145.1 GCF_902141845.1 Methylobacterium symbioticum
CTGGCCGGTCTTGCGGGCGGCCTCGATGAACACCTGCAGGTTCGCCCGCGCCGCACGCTGGCCCACAAACTCCGACAGGCTCAGCGGACGGATGCTCGACTCGGTGTCGTCCGCGACCTTCTCGGGGCTCAGGAGCGGGTTGGCGGCCGGCTTCTCCGGCTCGGGCTCCGGCTTCCGGGTGAGCGTTCTCGGCTTCCTCATGGATCCTTCGCGCGACCGACGCCCCTGACGACGTCCCTGCCTTGGCCCAAGCCGGCGCGCCGCTCAAGCGCCCCACCCGTTCTGGAGCGCGCTACTGGAGGACCAGCGGCATCGCCTCGACGCCGAGATCGGCCACCCCGCGGGCGGCGAGCGAGGCGCGCAGGGCGGCGCTTGCGGGGGCCCCGCCCGTGAAGGTGCCGACGACCGCGGCCATGCCGGCATCGGCCCTGCGCGGCGCCGGGCCGATGAGCTGCACCACGCGCCGGGCGATGGCCGGGGCGGGATCGATCCAGCTCACAGGCCAGGGCGCGATGCGCTCGAAGCGGGCGCGCAGCAGAGGGTAATGCGTGCAGGCCAGGCACACCACGTCGGTCCGGGCCCCATCCGCGGTGCTGACGAAGCAGGGCGCGATCTCGGCCGCGAGCGCCGCGTCCGAGACCGGCTCGCCGGCAAGCTCGGCTTCGGCGTAGTTCGCGAGGTTCGGCGAGCCGACGAGAGCGACGCGGCAGGTCTGGGCATAGGTGGCGATGAGGTCGCGGGTATAGGAGCGCGCGACCGTGCCGGGGGTGGCCAGAAGCGAGACGAGGCCGCTGCGGGTCGTCTCCGCGGCGGGCTTGATCGGCGGCACCACGCCGACGAAGGGCGTGCGGAAGCGCTGGCGCAGGGCCGGCAGCACCAGGGTCGAGGCCGTGTTGCAGGCGATCACCACGAGGTCCGGCCGGTGCACGGCGATCAGCCGCTCCATCACGGCGATCACCCGGGCGATCAGGGTCGCCTCGCCGAGGCGGCCATAGGGGAAGGCGGCGTCGTCCGCCGCGTAGACGTAGCGCCCGTCCGGCCGGACGCGGCGCACCTGCTCGAGCACCGTGAGGCCGCCGAGGCCGGAATCGAACACGAGGATGGTCGGCTCGGCCGAAGCGGGCACCGCTCCGACGGACAGGGTGGCCCCGGCCATGAGATCGATCCGCATCTGTCCAGGATACCCCGTACGCTTCGAGACGGCAGTGTCGGAGGCGAGGGTTAAGGCCATCTCACTGCGGCCGGAAAAAGGCTCCGGATCACGATCGCCGCGCCTGCCGGGTCCGGATGCCGCACCCGCGTCGCCGCGGGCAACCGGAGCCATATCTCCGCCGAAAGAACTCTCCGGGGAGCAGAACGTTTTCTCCGGGGCCCGAGGCAGAGGACGATGTGCGATGGCAGCGACAGCGGCGACCCGTGAAGCCCCGGCGCGAGAGGGCCGGGCTTTTCCGCCCCCTCCGGCGACCGCGCGGCCCATCGATCGCGCGGCGTGGCTCTCCGCCTACCGGCACGTGCGCGCCGAGACCGAGCGGCGCGCGGCGCCGCTCTCTCCGGAAGACCAGCAGATCCAGTCCATGGCCGATGCCAGCCCGACCAAGTGGCACCGGGCGCACACGACCTGGTTCTTCGAGCAGTTCCTGCTGCGCGAGCACCTGCCCGGATACGCGATCCACGACGAGCGCTGGCACTACCTGTTCAATTCCTACTACGTCGCGGCCGGCCCGCGTCAGCCGCGGATCGCGCGCGGCCTGATCACCCGGCCCGACGCGGAGGAGGTCACGGCCTATCGGCGGCATGTCGACCGGGCGGTGGAGACCCTGCTCGGCCAAGCCGCCCCGGCCGCTCTGGAGCTGGTCCTGCCGATCCTGGAGATCGGGCTCTATCACGAGCAGCAGCATCAGGAGCTGATCCTCACCGACATCCTGCACGCCTTCGCGCAGAACCCCCTCGGCGCCGTCTACGATCCGGGCTGGCGCTTCCCGAAACCTCACGGCCGCGGCGGAGCGGCTGAGCTGGACCGCGCCATCGTGCAGGTCGGCCATGCGGGCGAGGGCTTCTCCTTCGACAACGAGCATCCGCGCCACGACGCGCTGATCCTGCCCTGCACCATCGACCGGGCGCTGGTCACCAACGGCCAGTGGCAGGCCTTCATGCGGGACGGCGGCTACGCGCGGGCCGATCTCTGGCTCTCGGACGGCTGGATCGCGGCCCAGGAGCAGGGCTGGGAGGCGCCGGGCTACTGGCGCCGCGACGACGCGGGCTGGACCGTGATGACGCTCGCCGGCTGCCGCCCGGTCGAGCCCGACCTGCCGGTCACCCATATCAGCTACTACGAGGCCGACGCCTATGCCCGCTGGGCGGGGCGCGACCTGCCGAGCGAGGCGGAGTGGGAGGTCGCTGCCGGGGCCGGGCAGCTCGACGACGCCTTCGGCCTGGTCTGGCAATGGACCCGCAGCGCCTACACCGCCTATCCCGGCTACCGGCCGCTGCCCGGCGCCCTCGGCGAGTACAACGGCAAGTTCATGGCCAACCAGTTCGTGCTGCGCGGCTCCTCGGTCGCGACGCCCGAGGGCCATGCCCGCCTGCCCTACCGGAACTTCTTCTATCCTCACCAGCGCTGGCAATTCACGGGCCTGCGCCTCGCCCATCAGCGCGCCTGATCCCGTCGCATCGAGGAGCCCGCCCGTGACCGTCAAGCCCGTGTTCACTGCCGCCACGCCCGTCACCCAGGCGCCCGAGCCGCGCGCCTTCCTGGACGACGTCGTCCACGGATTCTCCCAGGCGCAGAAGACCCTGCCCGCCAAGTACTTCTACGATGCCGCCGGCTCCGACCTGTTCGAGGCGATCACCCGCCTGCCGGAATACTACCCGACCCGGACCGAGATGCGGATCCTGGAGACCCGCGGGCCCGAGATCGCCACCGCCCTGCCGCGCGGCGCGGCGCTGGTGGAGTTCGGCAGCGGCTCGACTGCGAAGGTGCGGCGGCTGCTGCCGCATCTGCCCGACCTCGCCGCCTACGTGCCGGTGGACGTGTCCGAGAGCTTCCTGCGCGAGCAGGCGACAGCCCTCGGTCAGGACTTCCCCCACCTGCGCATCGAGCCCGTCGCCGCCGACTTCACCCACCCCTTCTCGCTGCCGGCGGATCTCGGCGACGCGCCGAGGGCCGGCTTCTTCCCGGGCTCGACCATCGGCAATTTCGAGCCGGCCGAGGCCGCACGCCTGCTTCGCCAGTTCGGCGCCATCCTCGGCGAGGGCGCGGTGCTCGTCGTCGGCGTCGACCTCGTGAAGGCGCGCGATGTGCTGGAAGCCGCCTACGACGATGCGGCCGGCGTCACCGGCGCCTTCAACCGCAACGTCCTCAAGCGGATCAACCGCGAGCTCGCGGGCGGCTTCGACACGGAGGCCTTCGCCCACCGCGCCGTGTTCAACGCGCAGGATTCGCGCATCGAGATGCATCTCGTCAGCCGCGTCGCCCAGAGCGTGGCGGTGGCCGACCGGCGTTTCGACTTCGCGGCGGGCGAGTCGATCCACACCGAGAACAGCTACAAGTACACGATCGAGAGTTTCCGGGCGCTTGCGGTGCAGGCGGGCTGGACGGCCGGCGCGGTCTGGACCGATCCGGAGGCCCTGTTCTCGGTACACGCCCTGCGACGGGGCTGACCGGCTGGACCCTGTCCCGGATTCGAAAGGTCCGAGACCTTGTGCGGGTGCAGGGCGGAGCCCTGCGAAGCGGGGTCAGGGCTCCGCCCTGACCACCCGCCAGAGGGCTTCAGGCCCTCTGGACACCCTCAGACTCAGCCCGCGCGCTTCTCCATCAGCGCCTTGACCTGCATGAGCTGGTCCCAGACCTGACCCGGCGAGGTGCCGAGCGCGCTGAAACCCGCATTGACGCCCCAGTAGAGCCCGAAACAGATCACCGGCACGAGGATCCAGGCCAGGACCTCCTCGCCGCGCTTGCGCCGCTGCCGACGGCGGCGGCGCTGCTCGCGGGCCGTCAGCTTCGTCGGCGCCGGGGCGTACTGGGTTTGCGCGAGGGGGCCCTCTTGCAGGTCGTCGGTCATGGAGCCCCTCCGGATCGCGGCGGCCCCTCAACGGGCGCCGCCGCGCTCATACCGTCCCGGCCACGATCACGGAAGCCTGAGCGCAAGCTCAGGCCCGGACGAGCGGCACCTTCGGCACGGTGCGCACGCCCTTGCCGCCGGGGCCGCCCTTGTCGTCCTTCGGCGGCTTCTTGCGGCTGGCCGCCCGCGGCTTGGAGCGCTTCTTCTTCGCCGCGTTGGTGACGTCCTTCTCGGGACGCGGCGTGACCGGACCCGCCGGGAACTCGAAGCCGAGCGCGTCCTTGACGCCGGCCTTGGCCTCGGAATCCTCCGGCTTCTTCAGCACGACCCGGACCGCGCCGCCGTCCTTCAGGCGCCCGAACAGCACCTCGTCGGCGAGCGGCGTCTTGATGGTGGACTGGATCAGACGCGCCATGGGCCGGGCACCCATCGCATCGTCGTAGCCGTTCTCCACCAGCCAGTCGCGGGCCTCGTCCGACAGCTCGATCGTGACGTTGCGGTCGGCGAGCTGCGCCTCGAGCTGGAGGACGAACTTGTCCACCACCTTGGCCACGACCTCCTTCGGCAGGTGGCCGAAGGAGATGATCGCGTCGAGACGGTTGCGGAATTCCGGCGCGAACAGCCGGTTGATCGCCTCCACGTCGTCGCCCGAGCGCTTGCTCTGGGTGAAGCCGTAGGCCGACTTGGCCAGGTCGGAGGCGCCCGCATTCGAGGTCATGATGATGATCACGTTGCGGAAATCGACCTGCTTGCCGTTGTGGTCGGTCAGCTTCCCGTGGTCCATCACCTGCAGGAGGATGTTGAACAGATCCGGATGCGCCTTCTCGATCTCGTCGAGCAGAAGCACGCAGTGCGGATGCTGATCGATCCCGTCGGTGAGCAGGCCGCCCTGGTCGAAGCCGACATAGCCGGGCGGCGCGCCGATGAGGCGCGAGACCGTGTGCCGCTCCATGTATTCCGACATGTCGAAGCGCAGCATCTCGACGCCCAACGAGGACGCGAGCTGCTTGGCCGCCTCGGTCTTGCCGACGCCGGTCGGGCCGGCGAACAGGTAGGAGCCGATCGGCTTGTCGGGATCGCGCAGGCCCGCGCGGGCGAGCTTGATCGCCGAGGTCAGCGCCTCGATGGCGTTGGTCTGGCCGTAGACGACCCGCTTGAGGTTCTCGGTGAGGTTCTGCAGGACGACCGCGTCGTCCTTCGAGACGGTCTTGGGCGGGATGCGGGCCATCGTGGCGATGGTCGCCTCGATCTCCTTGACGCCGATGGTGCGCTTGCGGCGCGCCTCCGGCAGCAGCATCTGCGAGGCGCCGGTCTCGTCGATCACGTCGATCGCCTTGTCCGGCAGCTTCCGGTCGTTGATGTAGCGCGCCGACAGCTCGACCGCCGCCTTCACCGCATCGGTGGTGAACTTGAGCTTGTGGAACTCCTCGAAATACGGGCGCAGCCCCTTCACGATCTCGATCGTGTCCGGGATCGACGGCTCGTTGACGTCGATCTTCTGGAACCGGCGCACCAGGGCGCGGTCCTTCTCGAAGTACTGGCGGTATTCCTTATAGGTGGTCGAGCCGATGCAGCGCAGGGTGCCGGAGGCGAGCGCGGGCTTCAGCAGGTTCGAGGCGTCCATGGCACCGCCCGAGGTCGCACCGGCGCCGATCACCGTGTGGATCTCGTCGATGAACATGATCGCGTTCGGGTGCGCCTCGATCTCCTTCATCACCTGCTTGAGGCGCTCCTCGAAGTCGCCGCGGTAGCGGGTTCCGGCGAGCAGCGTCCCCATGTCGAGGGAGAAGACGGTGGCCTCGGCCAGAACCTCGGGCACCTCGTGCTGGATGATCTTGCGCGCGAGCCCTTCGGCGATCGCGGTCTTGCCGACGCCGGGGTCTCCGACCAGCAGCGGGTTGTTCTTCTGCCGGCGGCAGAGCACCTGGATGGTGCGCTGCACCTCGGCCTCGCGGCCGATCAGCGGATCGATCTTGCCGTCGCGGGCCTTCTTGTTGAGGTTGACGCAGTAGGTGTCGAGGGCGTCGCCCTTCTTCTTGGTGCCGCGCGCCTCGCCGTCGTCGCTCGGACGCTCCGAGGCGCCCTCTTCCTCGGAGCCGCGCACCGGCTTGGCCTCGGAGGCGCCGGGGCGCTTGGCGATGCCGTGGCTGATGTAGTTCACCGCGTCGTAGCGGGTCATGTCCTGCTCTTGCAGGAAGTAGGCGGCGTGGCTCTCGCGCTCGGCGAAGATCGCCACCAGCACGTTGGCGCCCGTCACCTCCTCGCGGCCGGAGGATTGCACGTGGATCACCGCGCGCTGGATCACGCGCTGGAAGCCGGCGGTCGGCTTCGCGTCCTGCCGTCCGTCACCGGTGAGGTTCGAGAGCTCGGTGTCGACGTACTCGACGAGGCTGCGCTTGAGCGTGTCGATCTCGACGTTGCAGGCCCGCATGACCGCGGCGGCGTCCTGGTCGTCGACCAGGGCGAGCAGCAGGTGCTCCAGCGTCGCATATTCGTGGCGGCGCTCTCCGGCCAGCGCCAGGGCGCGGTGGAGGGCTTGTTCTAGGCTGCGTGAGAAGCTGGGCAAAGCTGGCCTCTGTGTGGGTGCCTATTTCTTTTCCATAACGCACTGGAGAGGATGTTGGTGTTTGCGCGCAAAGTCCATGACCTGCGTCACCTTGGTCTCCGCGACCTCGTAGGTAAAGATGCCGCACTCGCCCACCCCGTTGTGATGAACGTGCATCATGATCCGGTAGGCGTCCTCGTGGTTCTTGTTGAAGAACCGCTCGACCACGAGCACCACGAATTCCATGGGCGTGTAGTCGTCGTTGAGGAGCAGAACCCGGTAGAGGCTCGGGCGCTTCGTCCGCGTCCGCGTGCGGGTGATGATGGCCGTGTTCGAGCGGTCGTCCCCTCCCGAGCCGCCGGTATCGCCGGCCATCCGGGGGACGTGCGCCCGGCCTAGCGCGGCGCCGGCCGGCGAGTGTGCGGTGCCCAGTATCGGGACCTGAATCATCGTTCTCGAACCGAACCCTGTGCGGCTGCCGGAGCCGCGATCTCGTCCGTCCCGGCGCGCGTGGCGCGCCGCGGCAGGTGCGCCCCGCAATCTACAGATCGATAGGCGACTTCGCCAGTCGCCTGCGCGAAACTGTCCGAGGGGAGCGGTCGGTTCCACCGGCGCCGCCGGGCGCTCAGCGGCCCCGCGCCGCGGGGATCCGGGCGAGGTCGTTCAGGAGCGCGAGCGACAGGTCGTAGAAGATTGGCATCCGCGCCGCGTTCAGCTCGCCCGCCTCGCGCAGATAGCTCATCTGCACCGCGAGGATGCCGCCCGCGCTGCGTGCGCCAGCGAGCCGCTCGGCGGCGGCCACGGCGATGTCCTGCGCCTGCTTGGCGTAGTCGTACCACTCGATGCCGATCGACCACGCCGTGCGGCTGGCGGCCCCGAGGCTCTTCAGGCCGAGATCGGGCAGGGCCTGCGCGCCCATTCCGGGTGCGCCGAAGGCGCCGCCGAACGGCAGGGACAGGAAAGGCTGGAACATCGTAGCGCCGGACATCGGACCTCCCGCATCGTCGGTCGACAAAGCGTAGTTTTGTGCGTTGCAGCAATACGGTCAAGGCCTGGGCTGGAGCCTGGCAGTGCCCTGATTTTGCCGGTTTCCATTAACCGCCGCGTAACCGCGCCTTCCTAATCTTCGACCGATGCGGCGAGGCCACGCGAATGGCGTTCGGACCGCCTGAATGGTGCGATGCAAACCGGCCGGAGCCGGTCTGTCGAGGGCGATCGAACGTGATGCGTAGCGTACAAAGCCGCTCCCGGACGGTTCCGGCGCTCGCCGCCGCGCTGACCGCCGCCGCGGTCCTCACGGCGATGACCGCGCCCGCCGAAGCGCGCCGCCGCTCGCATCATGCCCGTTCCGGCGGCGGCTACAACCCGCCCTACGCGGCCATGGTCGTGGACGTGAAGTCGGGCAAGACGCTCCACGCCGTGAACGAGGACGCGCTGCGCCATCCGGCCTCGATCACCAAGGTGATGACCCTCTACATGCTCTTCGAGCAGATGGAGCGGGGCAAGTTCGCGCTCGATTCGGAGCTCTCCATCTCGGCCAAGGCGGCGATGCAGTCGCCCTCGAAGCTCGGCCTGCGCCCCGGCTCGACCATCACCGTCGAGGAGGCGATCAAGGCGATCGTCACGAAATCCGCCAACGACGTGGCCTGCGCCATCGGCGAGAATATCGGCGGCTCCGAGGAGCGCTTCGCGCAGATGATGACGGCCAAGGCCCGCGCCCTGGGCATGAGCCGCACCACCTACGTCAACGCCTCCGGCCTTCCCGACGCCGACCAGATCACCACGGCGCGCGACCTCACCATCCTGGCCCGCGCCATCCAGGACCGGTTCCCGCGCTACTACCGCTACTTCCAGACCCGCTCCTTCGCCTTCCGCGGCCGGGTGATCGGCAACCACAACCGCCTGCTCGGCACGGTCGAGGGCGTCGACGGCATCAAGACCGGCTACACCCGCGATTCGGGCTTCAACCTGATGACCGCGGCCAAGCTCGGCGACCGCCAGATCGTGGCGATCGTGCTGGGCGGCAAGTCGGGCGCCAGCCGCGACCGGATCATGGCCGATCTCGTGCGCGGCAGCCTGCCCCGCGCCTATGCCGGGGCGCGCCAGACGGCGCCCACGGTCGAGGTCGCCGAGCGTGCCCGGCCCGCCGTGGTGGCGGATGCGGTCTCGCGCACCCGCACCCAGCTCGCCTCGGCGGACGACGACGAGGTCGAGACCACGAGCTCGACCGAGCGCACCCAGCCCCTCGACATCTCCCCCTCCCGCTCGACGGCGACCCCCGGCAGCGCAGGGTTCGCCGGCCGCACCCTGCCGAAGGCCGCCCAGGCCTATGCCGGCAGCGCCGCCCAGGCCCCCTTCCCCGGCAGCGCCAAGTCCGAGGCGCGCCTCGCCTCCGTCGAGAGCCCGGCCGCCCGCACCGAGGCGCCCAAGCCCCTGGCCAACGGCCCGCGCGTGGTGCCGACCGCCTGGGTGATCCAGCTCGGTGCCATGGACGACGAGGGCAAGGCGAAGGCGATGCTGGCCGAGGCCCGCGCCAAGGTCGGCGGCAGCCTCGCCAAGGCCGCCCCCTACACGGTGAAGGTCGAGCATGGCGGCGCCACGCTCTACCGCGCCCGCTTCTCCGGCTTCTCCGAGCAGGACGCCGCGCAGGATGCCTGCACCGCGCTGAAGCGCAGCGGCTTCAGCTGCTTCGCCACCCGGAGCTGATCTCTCCCGAGCGAACCCGGCGCCGCTGCGCCGGCACGGCCGCGATCCGTTCGATCGCGGCGAGCGCGGACGGCTGCCCGCCTCGACCCCGGTTCCTACCCTGTCCTGACAACGCGCGTGGAGTTTCAGCGATGTCGGTTCGTCAATCTGTCGCGGGCCGCATTGAGGCGGGCCGCCCGCTCCGCGCTTCCACCCTGGTCGGGATGGGCGCTCTTCATGAGGCGCCGGTGCGCCGCCCGGATCTCGTCGGCGGTCGCCCCGCGCTGAAGCCCCAGGATCTGGTACGCCTCCTCCTGCGTCATCGACCCTGGCTGCGGCGCACCGAACGGCCCCGGGTCGCGATCAGCCTCAGCGTCTACACGCCAGCCGGGACGCCGGCGGTCGAGATAAGCCTCTAGCAGGCGCAAGCCGTCCGGATCGCGCGCGCGGCAGAGCCGCACGAGGTCGCGGACCTCCGCCGGGCCGAGGGCGTCGAGGCGGGTGCCCGCCCGGGGCCCGGCGACGACCCGTCCGCCCAGCGGCTCGTCGGCGGGGCCGACCTCCAGCTCGACGAGGGCGGAGCGGAAGAGCCGCGGGCGCGGCGCTCCGGAAAACCCCTTCACGAAGTCCCGCGCGCGTCGGCCGAGCCCTTCGGCCCCCTCCATCAGCCAGACGCCGCCGAGCCCGAGAACCAGGGCCGGCAGCAATTGGCCGCGCAGCATGAACAGGGTGGCGAGGGCGAGGGCGCCCCAGGAGGCGGCCCGGCGCACGAGGCCGGCGGTCAGGCGCGGATCGAGCGTCCGCCCTTTCTTCGAGAGCCACCAGAGGCCGAAGGCGGCCAGGATGCCGAGAACGAGGAGCATTCAGCGCCGCACGCCGAAATCACCGCTGACGCGGCCGCCGATCCGGATGTCGAGCCCGTCGCCCTGTGCGCGGAAGCCCTCGCGTCGGGCCCGCGCGGCCCCCGTGCCGCAGCCGGGCCGCGGCGGCAGGCGCACGCCCTCGGGCGCGTCCTCCGGGCAGAGGTGCGAGCGGGCCGGCCCCTCGGCCGCCCTCTCGGCAGCCTGGGCCGCGCCGGCCGCGAGGACGAGCAGGATCGGCAGGGCGAGGCGGGTCACTGGCGGGTCTCCCCGGCGGCGGCGGGGGGGGGGGGCGCCCCCCCCCCGCGGGCGCCGCCCCCCCCCCGGGGGGCGGCGGGGCGGGCCGCCGCGCGGCCGCCCCCGGCGCGGGGGCCGGCGGGGGGCCCGGGGCGGCGGCGCTGTCCCCCCACCCCGCGCGCTGTGGCCCGCCCGGGCCGGGG
>NZ_CABFPH010000146.1 GCF_902141845.1 Methylobacterium symbioticum
GCCCGCGCGGCCGCCCGAGAGCACGCCAGGGGAGCGCGCGCCGCGGGACTCCGCGCCGCGGGGGGCGGAGGCGCCGGCGCGCGCGCCCCTGGACGGCGACGAATTCGTCCGGCGCTTCGCGGCGGGCCTCGGGATCCCGCCGGAGATCCTCGGCTGGCAGGATCCGGGGGACCTCGCCGAGGAGGCGGGCAGGCTGCTGCGCCTGAGCGCGGACAACGTGAAGCAGTTGCTCGCTGCCCGCACCGAGTCGAAGCGCGTCGCCAAGGCCGCGAGCCAGACCACCATCCAGGCGCTCGACAACAACCCGCTGAAGTTCTCGCCGACCGTCGACGATGCCCTGCGCATCATGCTGGGGCGCCCGTCGAGCGGGTTCCTGGAGGCGCGGCGGGCGTTGGAATCGAGCTTCCGGGACCTGAAGACGCATCAGGTCAAGACCTACGGCGCCATGCAGAACGCCCTGCGCCTGCTGATGGAGGATCTCAGCCCGGAGGGGATCGAGGCCTCCGACGAGAAGGACCGCGGCCTCGGCGGCCTGCTCGGCTCGCGCAAGGCGCGGCTGTGGGACATCTACACGGCGCGCTGGGACACCCTGGCCTCGCCGCACGACGACGGCATGGTCGACGCGTTCATGATGTTCTTCTCCGATTGCTACGACAAAAGCCGGTGACGCGCGCCGCCCGCGCATCCGCCGGGCCGCGATCCCCTGCGGTGCCCTATAGTGTCTTCACCCAAGGGCTCTGCAGTCGATCGCGGCGCCGGGAGAGCAGATATCTGCCGCATAGGGCGATCAAGTCCGAAAGAGTCCGCACATTTTCGGTCGATCGCGATCGAAAGATGCCCGTTTTCAGACGATCACCTGTGTGCCGCCTGTGATTCGATTGAAGAGCTGCGTGGCCTGCACAGTTCCGGGATGGCCGGCCACCGGCCGGGTTATCTATAGTCGGTGACGTTTCCGGGATTTAGCCTGTGCCCTGGCTGGCGAGCATTGGCCCTGTCCGAAAAAGCCGGTATGCCTTCATCTGCGGGACGGGATGCGACGGGTGGGCCCGGAGCCCTCTCGCGCGAGACCTTGAGCGTCGCGCGTCGGCGCCTCTTCGCATCGGGAGAGCGGGCAGCGATGTCATGGCGTAGCAAGGTGGTCTGGACCGAGGGGCTGTTCCTTCGGCCGCATCATCTTCAGCAGAGCGACCGCTACGTCGAGGGGCTGGTCGAGAGCCGGACGCGCCACGTCACCCCCTATCCGTGGGGCTTCTCGACCCTCGAGATCGACCGCGACCTCGCCCAGCAGAGCAAGTTCGCCCTGCGCCGCGCCACCGGCATCATGCCGGACGGCACGCCCTTCGACATCCCGGCGGAATCGCCGCCGCCGCCGCCGATCGAGGTGCCGGAGAGCGCCGGCAAGTACGTGGTCTGGCTCACCCTGCCGATCGGGGCGCCCAACACCCGCGAGGTCGAGGGGGCCGAGGCCGAGAGCGCGAGCCGCTTCGTGCCGGCCAACGTGCGCCTGATCGACACCACCTCGGCCCTGCGCATCGAGGAGGAGATCGAGGTGGCCCAGCCCCGCCTCGCCTACGAGCTGCGCAAGACGGCCAAGCCCGGCTATGTCGGCTTGGCCGTCGCCCGCATCGTCGAGGTGCGCGACCGCGCCATCGTCTTCGACGAGACCTTCGCGCCGCCGGTCCTCACCAGCGCGAGCCACCCGGTGGTGCATGGCTGGGTCGAGCGGGTCATCGGCTGGGTCGAGAACAAGCTGGAGGAGCTGGCCCGCTACGCCGCCGACCCGACCGCGGGCGGCGGCCTGCAGAGCGCGGACTACTTCATCCTGCAGGTGCTCAACCGGCACATCCCGGTGCTCCAGCATTTCGAGCAGTCGCGCTACGTCCATCCCGAGCGCGTCTTCGAGGAGCTCCTGCGGCTGGCCGGCGAGCTCGCCACCTTCACCACCGCCGAGCGGCGCGCCCGCACCTATCCGCCCTACGATCACGATGACCTGGAGAGGGTGTTCGCCCCGCTCCTGCGCGACATCCAGGACTTCCTCTCGGCGCAGCTCGGGCGCCGCGCCATCCGCCTGGAGATCATCGAGCGCGCGCCCAACGCCTTCGTCTCGATGATCCGCGACCGCAACCTGTTCCGCAACGCGAGCCTGGTGCTCGAGGTCGCGGCGCGCCGGCCTCTGACCGAGATCCAGGCGCAGTTCCCGCACCTGTTCAAGGTCGGCCCCAACACGAAGATGAACGAGATCGTGCACGCCCACCTGCCGGGCGTGCCCCTCGTCCACCTGCCGACCCCGCCGCCGCAGATCCGGGCCATCACCGACCACGTCTACTTCCTGCTCGACCGGCAATCGCCGCTCTGGCCCGAATTCTCGGTGGCCAGTTCGGTCGGGATGCACTTCTCGGGGGACTGGCCGCAGCTCGAGCTGGAGCTGTGGGCGGTGATGGAGGGCCGGCGGTGAACGCGCCGCGCCGCGGCCTGCCCGGCTCCGGCTCCGACGACGCGCGCGTCGGGGGAGGGCCGCCGTGAACGACCCCTTCGGCCGCAGCGACCGGACGATCATCCTGCCCGATCCCGGCGGGCGCCGCCGGCCGGCCGAGACGCCCCCGGCGCCGCCGCAGGCGCCGTTCCAGCCGCCGGCCCCGCAGCCGTTCCAGCCCGTTCCCTATCCACAGCGCCCGGCCCCGCCCTTCGCCCAGCCTCCCGCCGACGGGCAGGACGACTGGGCGACGTCCGACCTCTCGGCGCGCCGCCCCCCGCCGGAGCCGGCCGAGCGCCAGCGCGCCCTGGTGATGAAGCGCGACGTGGTGGTGGCGCCCAACACCAACCCGTTCCTGCGCGCCGCCGCGCCGCTTCTGCTCCTGCTCGGGCGGCTGCGCGTGCAGCTTGCCACCGCCTCGTTCTCGAACCTGATGGAGCAGGTCGCCGCCAGCATCGAGGATTTCGAGAAGGAGACGCGCGGGGGCGGCGCCTCGGCCGAGCAGGTGCGGGCGGCCAAGTACATCGTCTGCGCCACCGCCGACGACATCGTGCAGAACATCCCCACCGACGAGCGCCACGTCTGGGCCCAGTACAGCATGCTGAGCCGCTTCTTCGGCGAGCGGGTCGGCGGCGTGCGCTTCTTCGAGGAGCTGGAGAAGGCCAAGCTCGACCCGAGCGGCAACTACCACCTCCTGGAGCTGATCCATGCCTGCCTCGGCGTCGGCTTCCAGGGCATGCACCGCGCGAGCGGCGGCGGGGCGGCGGCCCTCCAGCAGATCCAGCGCAGCCTCTACGAGCTCCTGCGCCGTACCCGGGCCCAGAGCCGCGAGCTCTCGCCGCGCTGGCAGGGCCAGGCGATCGCCCCGGAGGCGATGCGCTTCCAGGTCCCCCTCTGGGCCTCGGCCGCGGTGGTCGGCGCGGTGCTGCTCGGCCTGTTCCTGCTCCTGCGCACGCTCCTCACCGGCAATGCCGAGGCGACGGCGACGGAGCTGGCCCAGCTCCACCCGACCAGCGAGATCGGCATCCAGCGCCGGGTCTATGCCCCGCCGCCGCCGCCCCCGCCGCCGCCGCCCGAGAGCCAGGCCGGCCGCTTCCAGGACGCGCTGAAGGCGGAGATCAGCGACGGCTCGGTGGTGGTGATCGAGGCCGGCAACCAGGTCGTGCTGCGCCTCGCCGCAGCCCTGTTCCCGCCGGCCGATGCCCGCGTGAAGCCCGCCTTCACCGGCCTGCTGCAGCGCCTCGCCGCCCAGGTGGAGAAGCAGGCGGGGCCGATCAAGGTGGTCGGCCACACCGACGCGATTCCGATCAAGACGGTGCGCTTTCCCTCGAACTTCGTGCTGTCCGAGGCACGGGCGAAGGCGGTCGCCGACATTCTCAAGGCCGGCCTGTCGAAGCCCGACCGCGTCGCCATCGAAGGCAAGGGCGCCGACGTGCCGATCGCCAGCAACAAGACGCCGGAGGGCCGTGCCCGCAACCGGCGCGTCGACATCGTCGTTCCGCGGGAACGCTGAGACCGGATCCGCTCGGCCGAAGCGGATCCGGTCTCAGGCCAAGCCCGTGCGGCGTTTGAGCAAAGCCCGGATCCGCCATTCCGAAGGGGTCGGCCGGATCTGGAAGGAGGAGGCCGTGATGCGGGGCGTGGCGGGGGAGAGGCGCCGGAGGATGCGCAGAGGGACGCGCAGGGGTCGCGCCCGGGGCGCCGCCGCCGGGCCCGGACGCTTCGGGGTTTCGGGGTCATGACGCTCCAGGCCTGGCTGCGCCGCACGGCGCTCGTTCTCGGCGGGATCTGCCTGTCGGTCCTGATCTGGTGGGCGGGCCCGCTCCTGGCGGTGGCCGATGTCCGGCCGCTGGAGGCGGCGTGGCTGCGCGCGACGCTCTGCGCCCTCGTGCTCCTCGCCGTCCTCGGCGCGGTGGCCTGGGACCTGTACAAGCGCCGGAAGGCGACGCGGGAGCTCCAGACCGAGATCGCCGGCAGCGAGGCCGAGGCGGGCGACGGGGAGACGCTCAAGGAGCGGATGGCCGACGCGCTCGCGACCCTGAAGAAGGCGCGCGGCGGCAAGGGCAGCACCCTCTACGACCTGCCCTGGTACATCATCATCGGCCCGCCGGGCGCGGGCAAGACCACCGCCCTCGTGCGCTCCGGCCTGAAGTTCCCGCTGGCCAAGGGCCGGACCCCGGAGGCCGTGGCCGGCCTCGGCGGCACCCGCTACTGCGACTGGTGGTTCACCGAGGACGCCGTGCTGATCGACACGGCCGGCCGCTACACCACGCAGGATTCCTCGCCCAAGGGCGACCGGGCGAGCTGGCTCGCCTTCCTCGACCTGCTGCACCGGACCCGGCCGCGCCAGCCGATCAACGGCGTGCTCGTGGCGATCAGCCTGGAGGACCTGCTCACCGGCGGCGAGGAGGGCATCGAGGCCCATGCCTCCGCGGTGCGCAGCCGCCTCGTGGAGCTGCACGAGCACCTGAAGGTCGACTTCCCCGTCTACGTGGTCTTCACCAAGGCCGACCTCATCGCCGGCTTCACCGAGTTCTTCGGGCAGCTCTCCGAGGCCGAGCGGCAGATGGTCTGGGGCCATACCTTCCAGACCACGGAGAAGACCCGCAACATGGTCGGCGAGGTACCGGCCGAGTTCGACGCACTGGTCGAGCGGCTCAACGAATGGATGCCGGACCGGCTGCAGGACGAGGTGGCGCCGACCGCCCGCGTCGTGCTGTTCGGTTTCCCGAGCCAGGTGGCGGCGATCCGCGGGCGGGTGGTCGACTTCCTCGGCCGGGTGTTCGAGCCGAGCCGCTTCCACGTGAACGCGACGCTGCGCGGCTTCTACTTCACCTCCGGCACCCAGGAAGGCACGCCGATCGACCAGCTCATCGGCGCGCTCTCGCGCAGCTTCGGCGCGCAGGATGTCGCGGCCTCGGCCTATTCTGGCCGGGGCAAGAGCTACTTCCTCACCGACCTCCTGCGGACGGTGGTGATCGGCGAGGCGGGCTGGGTCTCGACGAACCGCGCGGCCATGCGGCGCTCGAACCTCCTGCGGCTCGCCGCCTATTCCGGGCTGGCGCTCGCCGCGGCGATCCTCGTCGGGCTGTGGTGGACGAGCTTCCTGCGCAACGGCCAGCTCGTCGCGCTCACCAACGGCCTCACCGGCAAGTACCGCGCGGACGCCGCCGAGATCCTGCGTGAGCCGGTGGTCGCCGACCGCAACTTCTCGAAGGTGCTGCCGCTCCTCAACGCGCTGCGCTACCTGCCGACCGGCTACGCGACCCGCGACGAGGGCGAGCCGATCCTCGCGACCTTCGGCCTGAGCCAGCGGCCGCGCCTGCGCTCGGCCGCCGAGACGAGCTACCGGGCGGGCTTGGAACGCCTGTTCCGGCCGCGCCTGATCTTTCGCCTGGAGGAGCAACTCGAGGCCAACCGCGCCAATCCCGGCTTCGTCTACGAGGCCCTGAAGGTCTACCTGATGCTCGGCGGCCGGACCGAGGCGCCCCTCGACCGCAACCTCGTCGTCGGGTGGTTCCGCCGGGACTGGGCCGAGAACCTCTATCCGGGTGCCGGCTTCGCCCGCGGGCGCCAGCTCCTCGAGGACCACCTCCAGGCGATGCTGGAACTCGACGACGGCAGCCCACCCCTGGTCTCGGTGAACCAGGCCCTCGTCGAGGATTGCCAGCGCACGCTGGCCCGGCTCAGCATCGCCGAGCGCACCTACGAGCTGCTGAAATCCGAGGCCCGGCCCGCCACCGCCCGCGACTGGACGGTGCCGAAGGCCGCCGGGCCCGATGCCGGCCTCGTCTTCGAGGCGGCGGGCGGGGCCGACCTCGACAGCGTGCGGGTGCCGTTCTTCTTCACCTATGACGGGTTCCTCGACGCCTTCATCGACCGCTTCGGCGACGCCGCCGACATCGCCGAGCGCGACCGCTGGGTGCTCGGCGCCGCGGGCGAGCAGCAGGCCTACCGCGCGCAGTACGGCTCCCTGTTCGCCGACCTGCTCAAGCTCTACGCCCGCGAGTTCCAGCAGAGCTGGACCGGCGCGCTCCGCAAGCTGAAGCTGCGCCCGCTCGCCGCCGACAAGCCGCGCTACCTCGCCCTCCAGGCGATCGCGGCGCCGACCTCGCCGCTCCGGCAGATCATCGAATCGATCCGCGACGAGACGCGGCTCACCCGCGAGCGGCCGGCGAGCGCCACGGACCAGGCCAAGAAGGCGGCGCTCGGCGCGGCGGTGAAATCCGCGGAGCAGCGCATCGGCGCGGCGATGCCCGCCGGCACCGGGGACGCGGCCGTGGCGCTCGGCCGCGCCACGGCCGGCAACGCGATCTCCGCCACCGGCATGGCCCCGGTCGACCGCTTCTCCGGGGCGGCGCAGGCGCCGGGCGCCAATATCGAGGCGGCCTTCCGCCCGTTCCACGTGCTCACCGAGGGCGATGCCGGGCGGCGCACCACCGACGCGCTGATCGCGATCCTCAACGAGATCAAGAACGCGGCGCTGGAGGCGACGAACCCGAACCAGGCGGCCGCGGCCAACAACACCCTGGTGACCCAGACCGCGGCCCTGCGGGCGCTCGCCGCCCGCTTCCCCGCCCCGTTCGAGCCGATGATCCGCCAGATCGCCGCCGAGTTCGAGGGCAGCGCCACCGGCGCCGCCCTCTCGCAGATCGGCAAGGCGCTGGCCGACGAGGTGATCCGCGATTGCCAGCAGATCGCGATGAACCGCTACCCCTTCACCCGCAGCAGCGACCGCGAGGTGCCGCTCGCCGACTTCGCCAAGCTGTTCGGCCCGAACGGCAGCTTCGACCGCTTCTTCACCCAGAACCTCGCGGCCCGGGCCGACCGCTCGCGCCCGCAATGGGTGTGGCGGGTGGACGATCAGGTCGCACGCGGCTTCTCGGTGGCGACGCTCCGCGAGTTCCAGCGCGCCGCCGAGATCCGCGAGGCCTTCTTCTCGACGGGCGGCACCATGCCCGCGGTCACCTTCTCCGTCACGCCGCTCACCCAGACGGGCGATGCGGGCCAGGCCAAGCTCGACGTGAACGGCAGCGTCGTCGCCATGCAGGGGGGCGTCGCCACGCCCACCGCCGTGCAATGGCCGGGCCCCGCCGTGCCGGGCCGGACCGTGCTGCAGATCGAGGGCGCGCCGAGCTTCTTCGGCACGTCGAGCGGGCCCGCCACAATCCTTGAGAAGACCGGGGCGTGGTCGCTGTTCCGCCTGCTGGATACGGGCTCGGTGCTGAAGCAGGGCGACGCCGTCATCGCGACGCTGAATGCGGGCTCGCGCCAGATCTCCTACCGGTTCGGCGTGAACACCCTGCAGAACCCCCTCGCGCTGCCCGCCCTCCGCGAGTTCCGCTGTCCCACGGGGATCTGACATGCCCTGCGGCCTCTACGGCAAGCTCCCGGCCAGGCGCGACTTCATCGCCCTCGCCGTGCCGCGCGCCGTCCTCAATGCCTGGGAGCCCTGGATCCAGGGCGGCCTCTCGGCGAGCCGCCAGCAACTCGGCGAGGGCTGGACCGAGGCCTATCTGCGCGCGCCGATCTGGCGCTTCTGGCTCGGGGCCGGCCTCGCGGGCGAGCCGGTGCTCGGCGCCTTCATGCCCTCGGCGGACGGGATCGGCCGCTACTTCCCGCTGACGCTTCTCTGCCGCGGGGAGGGCGCCGAGAGCCTGCCGCCGCCCGAGCTCGAACCCTTCGAGGGCTGGTTCGGCCAGGCGGAGGCCTTCCTCCTCTCCACCCTCTCGGACGGCGCCGCCTTCGAGGCGGTCACGGCCGGCCTCGCGGCCCTGCCCGACGCGATGCCCTCGGGCCTGCCCGCGCCGACAGCCGGGACGCGCCGCCTGCGCGGGGGCGCACTGATCGCGCCGGCCGAGGGCAGCGATTTCGCCGGTGCCCTGAACCGGCTGCGCCCGCTGGCCCATGCGGGCCTGCATGCGGGCATGAGCTACTGGTGGACCGTCGGCGGCGCCGGATTTCCGGCCCTCGCGCTCACCGTCCGGGGTCTGCCCGACCCCTACCTCTTCGCGGGTTTCCTGACGGGGCAGTTCGATGCGGTCGCCATCTGATCACGTCCCCTCCGCCGGGACCCTGCCGGTCGACCTGCTGCGGATCGAGTGCGGCAGCGTCACGCATCCCGGCAAGGTGCGCACGGAGAACGAGGATTCCTGCCTCGTCGCGCCCGAGATCGGGGTCTTCGCCGTGGCCGACGGCATGGGCGGGCACGAGGACGGGGCGCTGGCCAGCAGCACCGTCGTCGGGGCGCTCGCCACGATCGGCGCCGCCGTCTCGGCCGCGGACCTGATGGCGCGGTTCGAGGACCGGATCCTGCGCGCCAACGCCGCGCTGCGCAGCGTGGGCCAGTCCCGCGGCTGCGTGGTCGGCTCGACCGCGGCGGTGCTGCTGGTCTTCGGGCGGGACTTCGCCTGCCTGTGGTCCGGCGACAGCCGCGTCTACCGCATCCGCGACGCGGCGATCGAGCAGCTCACCCGCGACCACACCGAGGGGCGCGACCTGTTCGAGCGGGGCATCCTCACGGCGGCGGAGATGGCGGCCTGGCCGCGCCGGCACGTTCTGACCCGGGCGGTCGGGGTGCGCGACCGCCCGGAGATGGACCTGGAGCAGGGCCAGGTGAGGGCCGGGGACATCTTCGTGCTCTGCTCGGACGGGCTCACCGGCCATGTGGCGGATCGCGACATCCTGCTGGCCGCGGGCTCCGCGGCGCCGCAAGGGGCCTGCGAGGCGCTCGTCGACCTCACCCTGGAGCGGGGCGCCTCCGACAACGTCACCGTCGTCGTCATCCGCTGCTGCGACCAGGGCGAGCCGGCGGGACGCCCGGCCGCCGTCAGCCCGGCGACCGTGATGCTGCCCGTCCGTCCCGCGGACGGGGGAGACGCCTGATGGAGGCCGACCGCACGGTCGTGGATCTGCGCGCCGGCGGCCGGGTCGGCCCCGGCACGCGGCTCAACGACCTCTACGAGATCGACGCGCTGGTCGCCGTCGGCGGCATGGGCGAGGTGTTCCGCGGGCACGCGATCGAGACCGGCGACCCGGTGGCGATCAAGGTCATGCGCGCGGAATTCGCCGAGAACGCCCAGGCGCTGGCCCTCTTCCGCAAGGAGGCGTCGGCGCTCCACAACCTCCATCACGGGGCGGTGGTGCGCTACTACGTGTTCTCGGTCGACCGCCATCTCGGCCTGCCCTACCTCGCGATGGAGTACGTCGTCGGCGAATCCCTCGCCGACAGGCTCCGGCGCGGGCCGCTCGACTACGAGGCCGTCGAGATCCTGCGGCGGCGCCTCGCCGGCGGCCTCGCGGCGGCGCACGAGGCGGGGATCGTCCACCGGGACGTCACGCCCGACAACATCATCCTGCCGGCGGCCGACCCGGCGCGGGCCAAGATCATCGATTTCGGGATCGCGCGGCTCGCCGCGACGCAGACGGTGATCGGCGACGGCTTCGCGGGCAAATACGCCTATGCCTCGCCGGAGCAGCTCGGCCTGCAGGGCGGCGAAATCACCCCGCGCTCCGACATCTACAGCCTCGGCCTGGTCCTGGCGCAGGCGAGCCTCGGGCGCGCCCTCGACATGGGCGACCACCCCACCGCCTTCATCGCCAAGCGCTCCGCCGTTCCCGACCTCACCGGCATCGACGCCCGGCTCGTCCCGCTGCTCGAATCCATGCTGCGGCCCGACCCGCGCATGCGCCCGGCGAGCATGGCCGAGATCGAGGCCTGGCAGGGGCCGGCGACCCGGCTCGCACCGCGTCCGGCCGGGCAGGCGGGCGCGGGCCGCGGCCGCAAGGGCATGGCGAAGGGGCTCGCGATCGGCGGCG
>NZ_CABFPH010000147.1 GCF_902141845.1 Methylobacterium symbioticum
CATGCTGATCGTCGTCATCGATGACCCCTATGATCGGTTCCGATTCAACCATCAGGCATACGAGATGCCGGTCGGTGGGGGCATCCACCGCATCAGTTCACGATCAGCGCCTTGCCGCGCAGGCCCGCCGTCTGCCGCGACAGGATGGCGGTCGGCACCTGATCCAGGCCGCGCCGCCGCATCAGTTCGCCGAAGCCGGGCATCATCCTGTCGCAGGCGGCCTCGGTACCCTCGGGGGTGAGGTCGCGGGGCGCCGGCCCCGTCCCGCCGGTGGTCAGGACCAGGTCACAGTGCGCGTCGTCCACGAGCCGGATCAGGGCGTCACGCACGCTCTCGACGCCGTCCGGCACGGTGCGCGCGACCGCCTCCCAGGGAGAGGCGAGGATTTCCGCCAGGACGGCATGCATGGCCGGCCCGCTCGCGTCCGCGTAGCCGCCTGAGCTCGCACGGTCCGAGACCGTCAGAATGCCGATCCGCGCCGGGCGGGCCGATGGGGTCATGAGAGGCCGTCTCCAAACTTCAGGTGCGGCAGAGCCTCGTCACGCAGGCGAGCCGCTGGTCGGGCGCGAGGGTACCGCTCCATGGCTCCGGTGCTTCCGTCCGCGTGAACGGCGCCGCCCCTGCGGTATCACCGTCGCCGTCGTTGAACGTGACATCGCGTTTCGGGATCTCCGCATAGGACGGCCTGACACCCCAGGATCGCGCGGCCGGGGTGTGCCGGCGCGCCGCCCGAGCCAGGCGCTTGCCAGACATATCAGCACATGGCAATATGATGAGATGATCGGTACCGCAAGCCCCTCGGTCGGGGCCGGTCGGAAGGAGCCATTCGGCACTCATGATCCCGTTTCGCCTCGCCCTCATCGGGTTGCTCGCCTCCGCTCCGGCCGTCGCTCAGGGTCAGTCCGGCATCCTGAGCGCGGAGCAGCGGCCGGCCTTCGAAGCGGTCATCAGGGAGTATCTGCTGAAGAACCCGGACGTGGTTCAGGAGGCCTTGACCGAGCTTGAGCGCCGCCAGCAGGAGGCGCAGAAGGCGACACAAGCTGTCGCACTGCGCGAAGCGCGCGGTAAGCTGGTCAACTCCGCAAACGATTACGTTATCGGCAATCCGGCCGGCGACGTCACGCTCGTGGAGTTTTTCGATTACAATTGCCCGTACTGTCGAAAGGCGAGAAGCGATGTGGACGCCCTGGTCAAGAGCGATCCGAAGCTGCGGGTGGTCCTCAAGGAGTTCCCGGTTCTCGGGGCGGCCTCGACCGACGCCAGCCGCGTCGCAATCGCCGCGAAGCGGGGACTGCCCGCAGGCAAGCTCCGAGAGTTCCATGACAAGCTGATGGAAACGCGAGGCCGCGCCGATGGGGAACGCGCCCTCGCGGTCGCCAAGGACTTCGGGCTCGATCCCGGGAAGCTGCGGAAGGACATGCAGGACGAGGCGGTCGCGACCGTGCTCCGGGAGAATGCCGCCCTGGCCGACCAGCTCGGCATAACGGGGACCCCGGCGTTCGTCCTCAACGACGGCATCATCGCGGGCGCGGTGGGCGTCGAAGCGCTGCAGCGGGCCATCGCGAACATCCGCGAATGCGACAGGGCTTCGTGCTGACCGTCATGCATCCCAGCGCCCGCCAGGCCCCATTCCGCAGACCGGGCGAGCCGCATCCAAGCATCTGCCGAGGAAGCGAATTGCGATGAACCGACGCGGAGCACTTCGGCTGCTGTTGATAGCCTCGGCCTCGGCAACCGTGAAGCCGGCCCTTGCACAAAACGTATCGGCCCGGGAACTCGCCGAGGCGGGGCCGCTCGGGGATGTCGTGCTCGGGTCGCCGGACGCCAGGGTGACGATTGTCGAATACGCGTCCCTGACATGCGGCCATTGTGCGGCATTTCACCGAGAGACGTACCCGGAGCTGAAGCGGCGCTACATCGACACGGGGAAGGTGCGCTTCATCCTGCGCGAGTTTCCGCTGGACCCCCTGGCGACCGCCGGATTCATGCTGGCCCGCTGCAAGGGCCATGCAAGCTATTACCCGGTCACCGATCTACTCTTCGATCATCAGAAGGACTGGGCTTTCACTGCCAAGCCCCTGGACGATCTGCAGGCGATCCTGCGGCAAGCTGGGTTTCAACAAGAAAAATTCGAGTCCTGCCTCAAAGATCAGAAGTTATACGCGTCGGTCAGCGCCGTGAGGCGGCGCGCCACCGAGACCTTCAAGGTGAGTTCAACGCCGACTTTTTTCATCAACGGACAAAGGTACGCTGGGAACCTTTCGATGGAGGACATCGAAAAAATCATCGCCCCCATGCTCGGTTCCTGAGGGGGCGAACCCGTCCGGGCGCTCGTCCCCACCCCTCCGCACGGTTTCGTGAATGGCCCCGAATACCCCTGCCCGCCGCATCGGCGCCCAGAAACACGCGGGTGTGACGCACCGCACGGCGACACCGGATCCGAGCGCCCGGCCGCGGGACCTGCGCGACCCGGGCGGCGCGGTCGCGCTGCGCTTGCCGGAAGCAGGGCCGGCCGGCACCGCACGGGGTGTCGCCCCGATACCGGCCCCGCGCGCGGAGGCCGAGCCATGCTGAGCGAACGACCGGGCCACGACGCCGCCGACGCCCCGGCATGCGGGTGCGGCGTCGGCTGCGGCGCCGTTTCGGCCGCGCGCGACCCTGCGCTGCAGAACACGATGGCCAGCTTCTCGGCCGGTCTGCTCGCCGCCTTCGGCGCGACCCTGGGGGCTGTCGTCGGGTTCGTGGTCTTCGCCGAATGGTCCGGTCTCCTGGACCGGCTGTCCGGGTTTGTCGCATGGCCGCTCTGGCTCGCGGCGGTCCTCCTCGGCGGCTACCCGATCTTCCGTTCCGTCCTGCGCGCCGCGTTCAGGCGGCGGGTGACCTCGCACACCCTCATGACGGTCGGCCTCGGCGCCGCCGTGCTCACGGGCGCTTGGCCGGCCGCGATCATCGTCGTGTTCTTCATGCGGCTCGCCGATTACGTCGAGCATTTCACCGCCGAGCGCGCACGCTGCGCCGTCAGGGAGTTGACCAGCCTCGCTCCCGAAAAAGCCCGGGTCGAGCGCCACGGGTCCGAGATCGAAGTGCCGGTCGCCGAGGTGCGGATCGGCGAGACCGTGGTCGTGCGCCCGGGCGAGAAGGTTCCCGTCGACGGCGAGGTCATCGCCGGACAGGCCACCGTGAACCAGGCCTCGATCACCGGCGAGTCGATGCCGGTCGAAGCGGGCCCCGGCGCGCGCGTCTTCGCGGCGAGCTTCGCTCAACTCGGCGCCCTGCGTGTCCGAGCGACCGCCATCGGCGTCGACACGACCTTCGGCCGGGTCATCAAGATGGTCGAGGAGGCCGACCGACACCGCGCCGACGTGCAGCGCATCGCGGACACGTTCGCGACCTGGTACTTGCCCGTCGTCATCGCCGTCGCGACCGCCACCTTCTTCGTGAGTGGAAACGCGCTCGCGACCGCGGCGGTGCTGATGGTGGCCTGCTCCTGTTCGTTCGCGCTGGCCACGCCCGTCGCCATGATCGCGTCGATCGGCAGCGCCGCCCGGCGCGGTCTCCTGATCAAGGGTGGGCGCTACCTGGAGGCTCTCGCCAGGGCCGACGTGGTGCTGCTCGACAAGACCGGCACGCTGACGTTCGGCCGGCCTCGGATCACGGACGTCGTGCCGTTCGATGGATCGGGCGCTCCGGGCGAGGAGCGGTTGCTGAGGATGGCGGCGGGCGCGGAACGCTACTCCGAACATCCCCTGGCCGAGGCGGTGCGAGCGGCGGCGGCCGAACGCCAGCTCTGTCCGGCTGAGCCCGAGCACTTCGAGGCCATGCCCGGCCACGGCGTGCGGGCGCGTATCGCGGGCGCGACGGTCACCGTGGGCGGCAGACGCCTGCTGCCGGACGGATTTCACAGACCGCCGCGGATGGCCGATCTGGAAGCGGCGGGCAAGACGCTCGTGGTCGTGGCCTGCGATGGCAGCCCTGTCGGGGTTCTGGCGGCGACGGACACCGAGCGGCCCGCGGTGCCGGCCGCCCTCGCCGCGCTGCGGGCGCTCGGCATCCGGCATTTCGAGCTGGTGACGGGCGACAACGCTCGCACCGCCGCTGCGCTCGCCGGACCGCTCGGCCTGGGTTACCGCGCCGACCTGTTGCCGGAGGAGAAGATCGCGGTCGTCAAGGAGTACCAGAGCCGCGGGCACGTCGTCGTGATGATCGGCGACGGCGTCAACGACGCACCGGCGCTGGCCCAGGCCGACGTCGGCATCGCGATGGGCGCCGCGGGCAGCGGCGTCGCCCTGGAGGCCTCGCATGTCGCGCTCATGCGCGAGGATTGGACCCTCGTGCCCGAGGTGGTCCGCATCGCGCGGCGCACCATGAGGGCCGTGCGGTTCAACCTCGGCTTCACGGTCGTCTACAACCTGACCGGCCTCAGCCTCGCGGCGTCCGGCCTCCTGCCGCCGACGCTGGCAGCCGCCGCGCAGGCGGGACCCGATTTCGGAATTCTCGCGAACTCGGCCCGCCTCTTACGTCCGAGGTCCGGCGCGCGGCCCGGCGGGGGCGGTCCCGACAAGCCCGGATGCCCGCCACTTCGGCTTGACCAAGACCCAGCCGTGCCGCGCGCGACCGAGGCGCGGGCATGAGCCAGACCCGCATGGAGAGCCTGAAGCGGCCGGCAACCCGGCGCCTGGCGTGGCTGGTCCCCGCTGTCCTGCTCCTCGCCGGCGGGGCGCTCTGGTCGAAGGTCGCCGGCCCCGGTTCCCCCGCCTTGCTGGCGTTCGTGGACGGCGAGGGACATCCGGCTCGCCTGGCGGATTTCCGCGGCCAGGTCGTTCTCGTCAATCTCTGGGCGACTTGGTGCCTGCCCTGCCGCCACGAGATGCCGGCGCTGGACCGTCTGCAAGCCAAGCTCGGCGGGCCGGACTTCCAGGTCGTCGCCCTGTCCGTGGACCGGGGCGGCGCCGCGGTCGTGCGCCGGTTCTACGAAACCGCCGGCGTGCGGCACCTGTCGGTGTTCCTCGACAGCGCGGGAGCCGTCCTGCCGCAGGTCGGGGCCGCGGGGCTGCCGACCACCCTCCTGTTCGACCGGGACGGCCATGAGATCGGCCGCTTCGTCGGGCCGGCGGAATGGGACGGGCCGCGGATCGAGGCCATCCTGAGAAATGCCATCGCCCAACAGAGAGGAAGGACCTCATGAACGCGGCAACACCCCCCTCGCGCACGTCCCGGCTCGCGCTCGCGACGCTCACGGCCGTCGGCATCGCCGTCCTGGGAGGAGCCCTCTGGGCCAACACCCGGGGCGCGACCGGAAACGTCCTCGCTGGGCTGGGCGGCACGCCCCGGCCGCTCCCGCCCGGCGCGCTCCAGGTCGATGACATCGCCGCGGATCCCTTCAACTATAAGGGCGGCATCACGCTGCGCGCGGTCGTCGCCAGAGCCGAGGGCACCAGCCCCCGCAAGTTCGTGGTTGTGGATGCCCGCGAGGCCAAGATCTGCAAATCGACGAACTGCGCGAAGTTCTACCTGCCGGTCAGCGCGGAGACCGCGATGCCGGTTGCGCGCTGGGACGAGGTCGACCTGGAAGGCGAGCTCGTCCAGGGCGACCGGCACCCGTATTTCCGGGTGACCGGCCTGAAGAACCACGGTCAGTTCCAATGACGCGCCCTGGCGGCACGACGGCAGGCTCGGCGGGAGACGCAGCGTGAATCTCGGAACCCTTGTCTGGCGCAATCTCGTCCGCCGGCCCGGCCGCTTCGCGTTCACGCTGGCGGGCGTGGCCGTCGGCATCGCGGCTTTCGTGGCCCTTCTCACGCTCGGCCAGGGCCTGACCCAGGAGATCCGGCGCCAGGCGCAGGGGCTGGGGGCGAACCTCGTCGTCACCCCGAAGGGCTGGTGCGCCTACGAGCAGATCTCGGTTCTCACCGGCGAGCAGTTGCCGGAAGCCATCGCGATGACGGAACTCGCCAAGATCGCGGCGGTGCCGGGGGTGCGGACGGCCGTGCCCTACCTGAACCAGCGCACGGCCTTCCGGAACCGCCCGGTGCCGCTGATCGGCATCCAGCCGACGGCGATGCGGGCGCTCCAAGGCTGGCGCGTGGGCCAGGGACGCTACTTCCAGGGACCCGACGAGGCAGGCGTGGTCATCGGCGCGGCCATCGCCCAGCAGTTCGGGCTGCGGCCGGGGGAGACCTTCACCGTCCGCGGCCGCCCGCTCCCGGTCGTCGGCGTCCTGGACACGACCGGAACCAAGGACGACGTCGCCGCCTTCGCGCCGCTCGCCGTCGTCCAGCGCATCTACGAGACCGAGGGCAAGGTCTCCTTCGTCGCCGTGCAGGTCGACGACCTGGAGCGGGCGGACGAGATCAGCCTGCGCATCCAGGAGGCGGCCAACGTCGCCGTGGTGTCGGACAAGCAGCTCGTGAGCTCGGTCCTCTCCATCGTCGGCACCGTCGGCGCGGCGATGCAGGCGGTCGCCATCGTCGGCGTGGTGGCCGCCGCCTTCGGCATCGCCAACACGCTCATGACGGCCGTCTACGAGCGGCGGCGCGAGATCGGCATCCTGCAGGCCATCGGGGGAACCCGGCGCACGCTGTTCATCGGCTTCCTCCTGGAATCCGGTCTCTACGGCGGGCTCGGAGGGCTGATCGGCCTCGGCCTCGGCGTGCTGGCGGCCTACCGGATCGGGCCGTCCCTTGCCGACAATCCCTTCACGGCGGCCCTGCGCCAATCGCCCACGCCGGCGCTCGACCCCGGGACGATGGCGGGCGTGCTGGCGTTCTCCGTCGCCTTGGCGCTGCTCGCCGGGTTCTATCCGGCTTGGCGCGCGGCGCGGCTCACACCGATGGATGCGATCCGACATGTCTGAGGCAGATGCGCTGGTCCGCTTGGAGAAGGTCTCCCGGGTCTACGGCCGCGGCGAGGCGGCGGCGGTGGCCCTGGACGAGGCGTCGCTCGCGATCAAGCGGCGCAGTTGGGTCGCGGTCGTCGGGCCCTCCGGCCATGGCAAGAGCACGCTGCTGCACCTGATGGGCGGCCTCGACCGCTCGACGAGCGGGAAGGTCCATCTCGATGGGGAGGAGTTGTCCCGCCTGAGCGCACGCCGCCTCGCCGCGGTGAGAGCGCGCAAGATCGGCTTCGTGTTCCAGTTCTTCAATCTGCTGCCGCACCTGACCGCGCTCGAAAACGTTCAGACCGCCCTCTGGTTCGGCGGCTGGCCCGCGTCCCGGGCACGCGGCAAGGGGCTCGACCTCCTGGACCAAGTGGGGCTCGCCGACCGGGCCGGCCATCTGCCGGGCCAGCTCTCCGGGGGCCAGCAACAACGCGTCGCCCTGGCCCGGGCGCTCGCCAACGACCCGGATCTCCTGCTTCTCGACGAACCGACCGGGAACCTGGACTCGACCGCCGAGGCGGACGTCCTCGACCGGCTGGCCGCGCTTCACCGCCACGGACGGACCCTCGTCATGGTGACCCACAGCCCGGCCGTGGCCGCGAGGGCGCAGCGGCTCGTCAACGTCCGCGACGGCCGGATCGCGTCGGACGCGGCCGTGGAGCGCGCCGGTGCCTGAGGTCTCGACGGCGGGTCTGCTGACCGCTTTTGCCGGCGGCGCGGTCTCGTTCCTGTCCCCGTGCGTGCTGCCGCTGGTGCCGGGTTACGTTTCCTTCGTGGCTGGCCGGTCACTCGCCGGCCAAGCCAGGAGCGGCGCGCGAGCCGGTCCGGCCGTCCGCGCGCTCCCCCTCGGGCTGTGTTTCGTGCTCGGCTTCTCGACCGTGTTCGTCCTTCTGGGCGCCGGCGCCACGGCGCTGGGCCGGCTCGTCCTGTCCTACCGGTCTGAGGCCGGCATCATCGGCGGCGCCGTCATCCTCCTCTTCGGCCTGGTGACGACGGGCGTCCTGCGGCTCCCGGCCCTGCAACGCGACCTGCGCTACCACGGGGCGCTTGCCGGCGGCGGGCCCGGCGGGGCCTACCTCCTCGGCCTGGCCTTCGCCTTCGGCTGGACACCCTGCATCGGACCCGTGCTCGGGTCGATCCTCGCCGTGACCACCGTCACCGCCGGCGCGGGCGGCCTGGTGTTGCTCGCCGCCTACTCGCTCGGGCTCGGGCTGCCGTTCCTGCTGGCCACGCTGTTCACCGACCGGCTGCTCGGCCTCGGGCGGGGCCTCGGCCGGTTCGGGCGGCTCCTCAATCTCGCGGCCGGAGGGGTGATGATCGGCATGGGGCTCGCCATGATGACGGGCCGCCTGACCGAGATCGGCTCCTGGCTGCTGGAAACCTGGCCAGCCCTCGGCCGGATCGGCTGACGAGGCGCGCTTGTGCGGCTCCACATGGTGGAGACCCGGCATCGACGCGCCGCACGGGCTGGCCGGGCTGGGGATCGAGAGGCGTCGCGCCACATATCAGCGAATGACGATGTCCAAGCATGGCTGAAGACCAGACCCTCCTGCCCGGGCGGCGTGCTCGACCCCAGCGCAGCGCTGCGCCGGCGGCCCTGCGCCGGAAGGCCGAACACATGGCCAAGCTCTGCCGCGGCCTGTCCGATCCCTCGCGCCTCGTCATCCTGGAGGCGCTGCGCCCCGGGGCGCTGAGCGTGTCGGAGATCGTGCAGGCCACGGGGCTGACGCAGTCGAACGTCTCGAACCACCTGGGCTGCCTGTACGATTGCGGGCTGGTCCTGCGCGAGCAGGAGGGGCGCTTCGTGCGCTACCGCCTCAGCGACCCGCGCGTCGAGAGCCTGCTACGCCTCACCGAGGAGCTCGTGGCCGACACCGCCCGGGGCGTGGTGGCCTGCACGGAGATCGGGTGCGGCGGCGGCTCTTGCTAGCCGTAGCCACCGACCGGGCATGGGCCCACGTGGCGGGTCCCGGGCCGCAACCCGGAACCCGGGCGCCGCGGTTCCGGCCCGGGCGGGCGCCCGTCCCGTCATCGGGTGACCACGCCGGATCCTGTCGGCCGATGGCGCCGGAACCGGTGTAGGGGAGCCGGGCTCACGTGGGAGCTCGGGTGGGGCCCGCATGGCAACCGCGGCCGTCAGGCCGTGCTGATGGGCCCCGGTACCGCCCCGGTGTGGGGTTCGCCACGACGCGGGTCCGGCCCAGCCTGTAGTCGGCGCGGCTCGGGACGTGACCGTGGACCCAGAGGCTCGGGGCGCCCCAGCCGCTCATCAGCGGTTCGAGGTCGGAGACGAGGGCGGCGGCGACCCACTCGTCGCCGAGCCAGCCGGGCCAATCCGCGGCCAGGGAGCGGCGCGACGGGGCATGGTGGGTCAACACCACGGCGCGGTCCCCGCGCGCGACGCCGGTGACGACGGACGTCGCGGTCGCCCGGAAGCCGACCTCCTGGTAGGCGATGGAGCCGAGCGCGTCCTCCAGGTAGGCGCGCGAGCGGGCGTGGGCCCCGGCGGCGTCCGGTGGCGACCAGTCACGGCCGGCGCGCAGGCGGATGCGGCGGGCATCCGGCCAGTGATGCCGGGCATACCCTCGCGCGAGGCGGGCGCGGGCCGGCCCATGCAGGGCCCAGTCCGTCCACAAGGTTGCGCCGACCACGTGCACGCCGCGGCCGTGGCCGTCGTCGAGGCGTACGCAGGCGTCCGAGAGGAGATGGAGACCGAGCTCCCGCGCCAGGGCGCGGCCCCGGGCGAGCGCCTCGACCATGGGGACGTCGGACCAGTACTCCGCGTTGCCCGGCACCATCACCACGGGCCGGCTTCCCTGGCGCCCGTCCAGCGCCCGGGCGAGCCAAGCCAACGCGGCCTCGATGCCGGTGCAGACGTCGCCGGCGACGAGCAGCGCGTCGAACTCCGGCAGAGGGTGCGGAAGCTCGTAGGGCGCCCGATCGACCCGCAGGTCCGAGAGGATCCACAGGCGCATCCCCGCGGGCGTCCCGCCGCCGCCGGGCCCGCGCGCGGTCTCCGGCGCCCGACCGGCGTGCCCGGGGCCCACCGGCAACGGCGGG
>NZ_CABFPH010000148.1 GCF_902141845.1 Methylobacterium symbioticum
TCTGGGGCGTCCGCGTCCAGGGCCTGCAGGTCGTGGCGCTCGCCGTTGCCCTCGTCCTCGTGCTGGCGCTGGGCGCGCTGCTCCGGCTCACGAATTTCGCGAAGGCGAGCGCGAGAAGCGTCCCGGCGGCGGCCAGGGCGGGCAGCACGATGCCGACGCCGAGGGGGCCGTCGAGCTTCGAGACGGCGCGGCCCATCAGGTCGGCGAGGCTCCGCGCCTCGTCGCGGGCGCCCGCAGGCGAGCCGAGGATCGCGTCGATCACCGTCTCGCGCAGGGCGGACATGGCGCGGTTCTGCGCCGTGACGCAGAGGCGGGCCACCACCCAGCCGAGGCCGGCGAGCGCCAGGGCGGACGCTGCGAGGCAGAGGAAGGCGGCGAGTTCGAGCGCGGCCGGCCGAAGGACCCAGCCCGGCGCGAGGACGAGGTCCGGCCGCGGATCCTGCAGCGGCACCACGAGGCGCAGGAAGGGGAGGGCGGTGGCCTCGTCGCGCGGCAGGGTCGCCACGAGGTCGCGCAGGCACAGCAGCGCGAGGGCGCAGAGGGGGATGCCGAGGCCGAGTGCCAGGCCGAGGGCGAGGATATGCTGGCGGCGGGCGGCCCGCCAGGTCAGGAGGATCGGGTCAGACTCCATGCCGCTCCGCCACCGCCGCGCTCGATCACCGCGCTTCCCTCGCCGCACGGGCTCGGGTCAAGCGCATAGTCGACGCGAGGCGGGAGGCAAAGCGCGGCAGCGCACCTCGGCGTGCCGGCGGGGCATCGTCCGGGTCGCGCCGCCCGGCGCAGGCCCTTGAGCCGGCTGTTGTTCGCAGGGCAGAACGCCTCTAAGTGCAGCGTCATGGAGCGCCTGCTCCCCGGGAGGCCTCCCTCTGGTCACCCCGGTGCTGCGGGCGTTGGTTGGGACACACGGGATCCGCTGGGTTGCGGGGCGCCGGATCCGCCGTCGGCGCTTCGCGGGCGGCACGCGGGTTCCGGAACGATGGTCTGACGCGCGCTCATCCGCCGAGCCGGTGCTCCGCTCGGCCGATGGGCGCTCACTAGGGGTGGAAGTCCGGGACGATGTGCGAACTGCTCGGCATGAGCGCCAACGTGCCCACGGACATCCGATTCTCCTTCGCGGGCCTGGCACGACGGGGCGGAGAGACCGGGCCGCACGCCGATGGCTGGGGCATCACCTTCTACGAGGGGCGCGGGCAGCGCAGCTTCCACGAGCCGGAGCCCTCGGCGCGCTCCGAACTCGCCAAGCTGCTGCGCAACGCGGCCATCAAGAGCCGCATCGTCATCGCCCATGTGCGCAAGGCCAATCGCGGCCGGGTGAGCCTGGAGAACACCCATCCCTTCACCCGCGAGCTCTGGGGCCGTCACTGGACCTTCGCCCATAACGGACAGCTGCGCGGCGTGAAGAAGCTGCCGCTCGGCGCCTTCGCCCCGGTCGGGACCACCGACAGCGAGTACGCCTTCTGCTGGATGCTCGGGCGCCTCCAGGCCCGGTTCCGCCGGCTGCCGCCCGCCGCGACCCTCGACCGCGCGATCGCCGCCCTCTGCGCCGAGCTGCACGGCCTCGGCGTCTTCAACATGCTGCTCAGCGACAGCCGCACCCTCTACGCCCATTGCGGCAAGCGGCTCTGCTACCTGACCCGAAAGGCGCCCTTCGGGACCGCGACCCTGATCGACGAGGACTGGCACGTCGATTTCGCGCAGGAGACGACCGAGCAGGACGTGGTCACGGTCATCGCCACCAAGGCCCTGACCCGCGACGAGAACTGGATCGATCTGGAGCGCGGCGACATCCTGACCCTGCGCGACGGCGCCACGCACCTGATCCGGATGCGCGCCTCCGCCTGTTGACGGGTGACCGGCGCGCGCCTCTCGCGCGCGCCCAAAGGTGCATGCGCGGGCTTCATGCGCTACAACAACCTTAACTCAGGACAGAAGCGGGCGGGTTCGCCTGCGTCACTGTCCGCCTCGCCGGGTCCGGACCGCCCGGCGCGTGAAGCCCGCTTGAACCCTGCGACGAGCCATGACCCGCGACGAGACCGACCACGTCCTCACCGACGCGAGGGATGATGCGCCCTCCGAGCGCCCAAATCTCAGCCACGCGATCCGCGCCCATCTCGGCGACTATCTGCGGGATACCTACGAGCGCATCGGCGCGGCCGAGATGCCGAGCCGCTTCACCGAGCTGCTCGACAAGCTCGAGGCGGCCCTGCGCGCCCGCGGCGAGGCGATCGAGCCCGAGTTCCGCGAGGGCCTGCTCGCCGCCGTGCCGTCTTTACGCGCCTTCGCCCTCTCGCTGACCTCGAACCCGGCCCGCTCGGACGACCTCGTGCAGGACACGCTGCTCAAGGGCTGGCAGCATCGCAACCGCTTCCAGCCGGGCACCAATCTCAACGCCTGGCTGTTCACGATCCTGCGCAACATCTTCTACTCGGATCACCGCAAGCGCGTGCGCGAGGTCGAGGACCAGGACGGCTCCTATGCCGCACGTCTCGCCACCGCGCCCCACCAGGGCGACCGGCTCGACGTGGAGGATCTCCAGAGCGCGCTGGCCAAATTGCCGCCGGACCAGCGCGAGGCCCTGGTGCTGGTGGGCGCCGAGGGGGTCTCCTACGAGGAAGCCGCCGCGATCATGGGCTGCAAGGTCGGCACCGTGAAGAGCCGCGTCAGCCGCGCCCGCGGCCGGCTGGCCGAATTGCTCGGCTACGACGAGGAGGATCTGGGTTCCGACCGGTTCATCAAGTCGGCGATGCCCGGAGAGGGCTGATTCGATCCGCCTGCACGGCTTCGTGCGGGCGGATGCCGGCTGTCAGACGCTCCATTCAAACTGGAAATGGTGATCCGTTTCAGTTGCGTAGGCGCGGTTCGCGCGTGCGGCGCACGCTTTTGGGCCGGCAATTCGCTTTTTTGACGCATCCGTTTCGCGGGGTCGCGCGTTACCGGCCCGAGCTTCGCTGCGCTCGGGCGCGGCGAACAGACCGAAACGGAGACTGTGAATGAACGTCAAGACCCTTCTCGCCGCCTCGGCCCTCGCCCTCTCGCTGCCGCTGGCCGCCCAGGCCCAGGGCACCCTGCCGGGCGCCGCCCGCGGTGCGGAAGTCGGCGCGGACGCGGCCGGCCCGATCGGCGGCATCGTCGGCGGTGCGGTCGGCGCGGCCACGGGTACGGTCGGCGGCATCCTCGGCGTCGACATGCAGCCGCGCTTCCGCAGCTATGTCCGCGAGCGCAATGTCCGCTCCTACGATTACGACGGCCGTGTCGCGGTCGGCACCACGCTGCCGGCCTCGGGCGTGACCTATTACGACGTGCCGGACGAGTATCGCGTGCGTCCGGGCTACCGCTACACCGTGATCAACGACACCCCGGTGCTGGTCGATCGCAGCCACCGCATCGTCGAGGTCATCAACTAAGGCGGCCGCAGCGCCGGCCCCTTTCAGGCCCCGGAGCCCCGGCTCCGGGGCCTTTCTCATGCGCGGTCCGCGCAGGGTGCGAGCCGTGAGAAAAGCCTCCCCGACCGGCGCAACGTCCGCCGCCCGACGATCGTTAATGCCCTGATCCGAAGGAGGTTTCTCATGGACGGCGACGACAAGGCCAAGCTTCCCGAGCCGGTGCGCGACCATCTCGGCCAGCAATTGCGCGGCGTCCTCCCCGTGGAGACCGGCAGCCCGCGCTTCCTCGGCGACGAGGCGGCCCCCGAGCAGTTCGCCCCGCAGATCGCCAAGCTCGAGACCCGCCTCAAGACCCACGAGGAGGGGACGGGCGCCGTCGAGGAGGCCCTCGACCGCATCCTCGACGCCTTCGGCATCGCGGCGGAGGGCGGCAAGGGCGCGCCCTCGCACGGGCCGTCCGGGCGCGGCTAGGTTGCGCTACGCCGAAGGGGAAGCCGGTCCGGGGAAGGAGAGCGCGTCAGGACCACGGCGCTGAGCCCGGCGCCGAGCTGAGGCCGGTCAGACCCGCGGCCTGGCCGCGAGGATGTCGCGGATCTCGCCGAGAAGCTTCACGTCGGCCGGCGCCTCGGGCGCCTTCTCCTCGGCCTTCTGAAGCTTGTTCATGGCCCGGATGACCAGGAACAGCACGAAGGCGACGATCATGAAGTTCAGCGCCACGGTGATGAACTGACCGTAGCCGAGCACTGCGCCCTGCTTCTTGGCCTCGGCATAGGCCATGCCGGATTGCACCTTCGCGGAGAGCGGCAGGTAGTAGTTCGAGAAGTCGAGGCCGCCGGTGATCGCGCCGATCACGGGCATGAACAGGTCCTGCACCGCCGAGGTGACGATCGCGCCGAAGGCAGCACCGATGATGACGCCGACCGCGAGGTCGACGACGTTCCCGCGCAGGGCGAATTTCTTGAATTCTTCCAGCATCCGCGATCCCTCGCTGGCCGATTCGGCCGGTCCAGGGTGACCGGCACGCCGGCACGAGGCCAGTCACGGACGCGTGCTGTCCACCGCCCAAGCGCCGATCAGGCCGCGGCCGGGCTCTCCGGCGGCTCGCTGCGCCCCTGCGCCTCGAGCTTCTGGCGGCGCCGGTACTGGGCGGCACCCACCGGAATCGTCGCGAGATAGGCGAGGCTGATCGCCACCAGCGATTCGAACGGGAAGCTGATCAGGAGGCCGAAAGCGGCCACGCCGGCGAGGAAGATCGGCAGCACCCAGCCGCGCGGCACGCGCTTGCCCATGGTCTTGCCGGAGAAGGTCGGCACCGTGGAGACGACGAGAAGCGCGATGCAGAGGACGTAGATCAGCACCATGGGCGTGGCCCAGGCCCCGAAATCGAGGCCGAGGAAGTGCAGGTAGAGCGGCAGCATCGCGGTCAGCGCGCCCGCGGGCGCCGGCATGCCGACGAAGAAGTCCTTCTTCCATTCGGGCCGGTTGGGGTCGTCCAGCATTGCGTTGAAGCGGGCGAGCCGCAGGCCCATGGCGATGGCGAAGATCAGCGCCACGATCCAGCCGACCGATTTGAGATTGAACAGGGTGAAGCCGTAGAGGATCAGCGCGGGCGCGCAGCCGAAATTCACGAAATCGGCCAGCGAATCGAGCTCGGCCCCGAAGCGGGAGGTGCCCTTCAGGAGCCGCGCGACGCGCCCGTCGATCCCGTCGAGGAGGCCCGCCACCACGATGGCGATCACCGCCGGCTCGAACCGGCCCTCGAAGGCGAGGCGGATCGCGGTCAGCCCGAGGCAGAGCGCCATCAGGGTGATCATGTTCGGCGCGATCATCCGGAACGGCACCGGCTTGAACCGGCGCGGACGCGGCTCGTTGGCGTCCGGCTCGAAGGGCGGGAAGAGGTCGTCCATGGCGGCTCCCCCTGTCGGTCCGCTATATCCGCCGGAACTGGCGCTCGGGGCCGCCGCCGAGATCGGCGAGCACCGTCTCGCCGGCCACCGCCTTCTGGCCGAGCCCGACGAGCACGCGGGTGCCCTCGGGCAGGTAGACGTCGACGCGCGAGCCGAAGCGGATCAGGCCGAAACGCTCGCCCACCTGCAGCGAATCGCCTGCGCTGACGAAGCCGACGATGCGGCGGGCGACGAGCCCGGCGATCTGGACGACGCCGACGCGCAGGGGCTCGCCCTTGTGGGTCGTCTCGATGACGAGGCCGTTGCGCTCGTTGTCCTCGCTCGCCTTGTCGAGCTCGGCATTGAGGAACAGGCCCGGCGTGTAGTGGATCTGCCCGATCCGGCCCGTCACCGGCACGCGGTTCACGTGGCAGTCGAACACGTTCATGAACACGGAGATCCGCGTCATCGGCACCGGCGGCAGATCGAGCTCCGGCGGCGGCAGCACCTTGGCGATCAGGTTGACCCGGCCGTCGGCCGGCGAGACCACCAGCCCGTCGGCCACCGGGGTGACGCGCTCGGGGTCGCGGAAGAAGTAGCACACCCAGAGGGTCAGGATCAGGAAGATCCAGCCGAAGAACTGGGAGAAGTAGCCGGCCAGCACCGTCAGCACGATGCCGATCAGGATGAAGGGGTAGCCCTCCTTGTGGATGGGCACCAGCACCCGTCGGATCGTCTCGAAGAGATCGGTCATGGGGCTGCGCGTTCTCCCTGCGGCTCACGACCCGTGCAGGGTCAGGCGGGGCGGATGGCAGTCCCAGGGGCTCCCGTCAACCATGCGGCCGGCCGCACGGGTCACGCGCGGCCGGCCGATATCGACATGGGACGGTGGATCAGGCCGCGCGGCGCATCGGCTGCGGCTCGGCCGGCACTTCGTCGGTGTGCACGTCGAACTGGACCAGATAGGCCGTGCCGAAGCTCGTGGTCAGCGCGCAATCGGTGGCATCGCGCCCGCGCGCCATCACGATGCGGCCGATGCGAGGCCGGTTGTGGCGGGCGTCGAACGTGTACCAGCGCGGGCCGTCCGGACCTTCGAGGAACACCTCGAACCAGGCCGAGAAGTCCATCGGCGCCGGATCCTTCGGCACACCGATATCGCCGAGATAGCCGGTGGCGTAGCGGGCCGGGATGTTCATGCAGCGGCAGAGCGTGATCGCCAGATGCGCGAAGTCGCGGCAGACGCCGACCTGCTGGGCGTGGCCGTCGCTCGCGGTGCGGGTGGCGTCCGCCATCTGATAGTCGAAGCGCAGGCGCTGATGCGCGTAGTCGACGATGGCCTGGACCCGGCCCCAGCCTTCCGGCGCCGTGCCGAACAGCGACCAGGCGGTCTGCGAGAGCTTGTCGGTGTCGCAGTAGCGCGAGCCGAGCAGGTAGACGAGCACATCGTCGGGCAGGTCCTGGACCGGGATCTGGCGCGCCTCCGGCACCACCGGGTCGGGCTCGCCGGAATCCGCCACCACGAAATCGGCCGACATCGTGATGCGTCCGCCGGGGGCGATGATGCGGGTGCAGAGATTGCCATAGGCGTCGATGCGCTGGCTCGCCTCCACGGGCGGATCGAAGCGGATCGCCTCGGGCGTCACGAGGTCGGACTGACGCTCCGGCCGCACATTGAGCAGCAGGTTCATCGGCGTCGGGCCGAACGTGTCGAAGGCGAGGGTGAAGCCGGTGCGGATATGCATGGTGAGAACGGGATCGGTTCCAAGCTGACGCGCCGCGGCGAAGCGGTTCCAGCCCTTAACCCAGTTACCAGATCTCAGTTCCGGCTCTCAGGCCGACGACGAATTCAAACGGTGCTCAAATATTGGCCATTTTCGCTGAGAGCGGGCGGACCGTCGCGGAGACCGATTTCAGATCGTGCGTGGGCGCGCGCTCTCGGAGGGGCGGGGCGATTGCATAGGATTGCATGGGGATGGGCGGCTTTCGTCGCCGTTCCGGCGGCGTCCTGAACCACCTCCGCGGTTCCCGGCGAGGCTCAGGCCCCCTCTCCGAGAGCTGGCTTTCCCTCGGCTCGGCGACAGAGCGTCCCTATGCGATGAGCCCGAGGGGCGTCGTCGTGCCGATCCGGCGGCCGTGCGGCGGGCGCGCTACTCCGCCGGAACAGGCTCCGGCACGGGCCGTGTCCCGGCTTCGACCGCCTCTTCCCGGTCCTCGGCCCGCTTCAGGGCCTCGCGGGCGGCATCCGCCTCGCGCTGGCGGTTCCACATCGCGGCATAGACCCCGCCATGGGCGAGCAGCCCGGCATGGTCGCCCCGTTCCACGATCACCCCGCGGTCGAGCACCAGGATTTCGTCGGCATTGACCACCGTCGAGAGGCGGTGGGCGATGACCAGGGTGGTGCGGCCCTGGGCAACCCGGTCGAGGGCGTCCTGAATCTCCCGCTCGGTGAAGGAATCGAGCGCCGAGGTCGCCTCGTCGAGGACGAGGATCGGCGGCCCTTTCAGGATCGTTCGGGCGATGGCGACGCGCTGCTTCTCGCCGCCGGAGAGCTTCAGACCGCGCTCGCCCACCGGCGTGTCGTAGCCCTCGGGCAGGGACTCGATGAAACGGTCGATCCGCGCGAGGCGAGCGGCCTCGCGCATCTCCGCCTCGGAGGCCTCCCAGCGTCCGTAGCGGATGTTGTAGCCGATCGTGTCGTTGAACAGCACCGTGTCCTGCGGGACCATGCCGATGGCGGCGCGCAGGGAATCCTGCCGGACGGCGGCGATGTCCTGGCCATCGATCGTGATCCGCCCGCCCTGCGGCTCGTAGAAGCGGAACAGGAGACGCGACAGGGTCGACTTGCCGGCCCCCGACGGGCCGACGATGGCCACGGTCTTTCCCGACGGCACCGCGAAGGAGACGCCGCGCAGGATCGGCCGCTCCGGGTTGTAGGCGAAGCGCACATCCTCGAAGCGCACCACGGCCTCGCCGACCGCGAGCGGCTTCGCGCCCGGCTGGTCCGCGATCTCCGGGTTGCGGTGGAGGATGCGGAACATGTCGTCGATGTCGATGAGCGCCTGTTTGATCTCGCGGTAGATCATGCCCATGAAGTTGAGCGGCATCGAGAGCTGCACCAGCATGGTGTTGGCGAGCACGAATCCGCCGATCGTGGTCCGCCCGGCCATGATGTCGCGCGCGGCGAGCCACATCACTGCCGTCATGCCGAGGGTGAAGATCACCGCCTGGCCGGCGTTCAGGACGGCGAGGGAGACGTAGGTCTGCGTCGAGGCGGTCTCGTACTTCGCCATCGACTCGTCGTAGCGGGCGGTCTCCCGCCCCTCGGCGCCGAAATACTTCACCGTCTCGTAGTTGAGCAGCGAATCGACGGCCTTGGTGTTGGCGTCCGTGTCCGAGTTGTTCATCCGCCGCCGGATCGCGATCCGCCACTCGGTCGCCTTGTAGGTGAAGCCGAGATAGGCCGCGACCATGACGAGCACGACCGCCGAGTAGAGCCAGTCGAACTCGTAGGCGAGTACGCCGAGCACCAGCACGAACTCGACGATGGTCGGCACCAGCGTCAGCACCATCAGGCGCGACAACTCCTCGATGCCGTTGCGGCCGCGTTCGAGGACACGGGTCAGGCCACCGGTCTTGCGCTCCAGATGGAAGCGCAGGGACAGGCGGTGCATGTGCTCGAAGGTCTGCAGGGCGAGGCGGCGCACCGCGTGCATCGCCACCTTGGCGAACAGGCCGTCGCGCACCTGGGTCAGCCCGGCCATCACGATGCGCGACAGGCCGTAGAGGCCGATCAGCAGCATCGGCGCGGCCAGGAGGCCGCTCGGCACGGTCTCGGTCCCGCCGCCGACCGCGGCCACCAGCGCGTCGGTCGCCCATTTGAAGGTGAAGGGCATCGCCAGGGTGGCGAGCTTGGCCACCAGCAGCAGGCCGAAGGCCAGGAAGACCCGGCGCTGCAGGTCCAGCCGGCCATGCGGCCAGAGATAGGGCCAGAGCCGGCGATAGGTGGTGACGAGTCCGGGGCGCTCCGGCGCGGGAGCCGCCGGATTCGCGGGTTCGGTGGTCATGCGGGCAAACGTTCGGGCAGGGGCGGGCGGGCCCGCGGGACATCCGGATCCCGGCGGGGACCCGCGCCCGATATAGGTCGCCGATCCCCGCGCCGCACCCGCCCGGCGGGCGGGGCGCGGTTGCGTGGCGGTCAGCCGCGCTTGTGCCCGCCCTGGCCGGCGCCCGTCTTGTCGTCCGGCAGCACGAAGATCTGGCCCGGATAGATCAGGTCGGGATCGCGGATCTGTTCCTGGTTGGCGTCGTAGATCACGGTGTAGCGATTGCCGCGGCCATAGGCGCGCCGGCTGATCTGCCAGAGGCTGTTGCCGCGCTCGATCCGGGCCGTGTTGATCTCGGGCACGAAGACGCTGCCCGCCGCCTGAGGCGCGCCGTTTCCGGCCGCGTCCGCGGTCCGCGCCGGGGCGGGGGCGGCCGGCCGCGATCCGCTGGCTGGCGCCTG
>NZ_CABFPH010000149.1 GCF_902141845.1 Methylobacterium symbioticum
TCTACGTCTCCAACGCCCCCTTCACCGAGCTCCAGAAGGTCCTCAGCGTCTTCTCAACCGTCGCAAGCCCCATCGCTGGCGCTGCCTCCGTCTATTCCGTCACGCGCTAAGCACGGACGGTTCGAACAAGAAGGGGCCCCGCACCATCGGTGGGGGCCCCGTCTCGTTTCCTGCGGGATATCCGGGCTCCGCCCGGACCCGCGAGAGGGGTGACCCCTCTCGACTCCCGGACGGTCAGCCGCGCTTGGCGAGCAGCTGCTCGATCAGCGAGCCGCCCTTCTCGATGGCCGCGAGTTCCTCGGCGACGGCGGCGACCGTGTCGCGGATCTGCTCGGGCGTGTGCTCGGAGGTCATGAAGAAGCGCAGGCGCGAGGCCCGCTCGGGCACGGCCGGGTGGATGATCGGCTGCACGTTGATGCCGCGCTTGTACAGGCGATCGGACAGCGTCACCGACTTCAGCGAGTCGCCGACGATCACCGGGATGACCGCCAACCCGAGGCTGAAGCCGGTATCGAGACCCTGCTTCTTCGCGCAATCCAGGAAGAGGCGGCCGTTCTGGCGCAGACGCTCGACCCGCTCGGGCTCGGCCTGCATCACCGCGAGCGCAGCCTCGGCAGCGGCCGCGAGCGGCGGCGACATGCCGACGCTGTAGACGAAGCCGCCGGCCGTGCACTTCAGGTACTCGATCAGCGCCGCCGGCCCGCAGATATAGCCGCCGCAGGCCGACATCGTCTTCGACATCGTGCCCATCCAGATGTCGACGCTGGTCGGATCGATCCCGGCATGCTCGAACAGGCCCGCGCCCGTGCGGCCGAGGACGCCGAGGCCGTGCGCCTCGTCCACCATCAGCCAGGCGTTGTAGCGCTGCTTCAGTGCGATCAGCCCCGCGATGTCCGGCGCGTCGCCGTCCATGCTGTAGAGGCCCTCGACCACGATGAGGGCGCGGCGATGCTCGTGCCGGGTCGCCTGAAGGAGCGTCTCCAGCGCCGTGAGATCGTTATGGGCGAAGGAGCGCCGCTGCGCGCCGGAAAGCTGCGCCCCCGTCACGATGGAGTTGTGGCTGAGCGCGTCGTGATAGATCACGTCGCCGGGCTCCAGCAGGGCGCCGATCGTCGTGACGTTGGTGGCGTGCCCGCTCACCATCACCACGCAGCCCTCGGTGCCGTAATGGGCGGCCAGAGCTCGCTCCAGGCTGAGATGGCCCGGCCGCTCACCCGCGACCACCCGGCTCGCGGAGGACGAGGTGCCGAAGGCCTCGATCGCGGCGCGCGCGGCTTCGCTGACCTTCGGATGCCCGTTGAGGCCCAGATAGTCGTAGGACGAGAAGTTCACGAAGGGCCGGCCCTCGATGCGCGTCGTCGCGCCGGCCTTGGCCTCATGGACATGGAAGAAGGGGTTGCTGAGGCCGATCAGCTCGGCCGCCGAGCGCTGCAGCTTCAGCTCACGGTAGCCGGGCAGGGTCTCGAAGCTCAGCACCGACGGATTCTGCGCGGGCTCCGCTGCCCGGGCCGGGGCCGGCCGGGGCGGCGTCCGCCCCAACCGGTTCGTCACGAAGCCTGCCAGAGCGGCGCGCCCCCCGTCCGGCCGTGGCGATTGCGTCATGGAAGGATCTCTTTGATCTCGAGGCTTTTCTGCTCCACGAGGTCCTTGAACGGCGCGAGCGCCGCCGCGTCGACCTCGCTGCCGACATGCTTCTGAGCCAGGCTCAAGGCCACGCCGGCCGCCTCGTCCATGGGCGCGGAAACCGCCTGAATTAAGGTCTCCGCCAACTCGTTCACCGTCAGGCCCGACGAGATGCCGGCCGGGGGCGAATCCAGGGCGAAGCGCTCCTGGAGGCTGGCGCCGAGCTCGACGCCCATCAGCGAGTCGAGGCCGATCTCGGAGAGCTGGCGCACGCGGCTGATGTCGTCTTTCGGCAGACGCAGGATGCGGGCGATGTCCTCGACGATCGCGTCCGACACGGTCTTGCGGGCCGAGTCGAGGTCGCCACCCTTGAGCAGCGCGGCGATGTTGATCGTCGCGACCGCGCCGGCCTCCGCCTGCTGGTCGCCGCCGAGCCCGTCATAGCTCGGCGAGCGCAGGGTGGCGAGGCGCTCGCGCGCCTTGCCCCAATGCATGGCGGCGATGGCGATCACGGCGTCGTCCGGGGCCGGGCCCTGGCCCTCGAGCGCCTCGGCCATCAGGTCGAGGCAGCGGCGCGCCTCCATCGGCGTGACGCCGACGCGGGAGGCCAGCGTCTCCATCACCGCCTTGTTGCGGGCGAGCATGCCGACATCGCCGATGGCGCCCCAGGCGACGGCGAGCGCCGGCAGCCCCTTGCGGCGGCGCTGGCGGGCCAGGCCCTCCATGAAGCCGTTGGCGGCGACATAGGCGCCCTGGCCCGGATTGCCGATGAAGGTGGTCGCCGAGGAGAAGACCACGAAGTAATCGAGCTGGCGGTCGCGGGTGGCCGCATCGAGATGCTGGGCGCCGATCACCTTCGGTCCGATCACGGCATCGAGCGAGGCCGCGTCGATATTGGCGATCAGGCCATCCTGCAGCACCGCCGCGGCGTGGATCACGCCCGCGAGCCGGCCGCCCTTGGCCTCGATCGCACCGAGCAGGCGGTCGACCGCCGCGCGGCTGGTGAAGTCGACGGCGGGCGCCTCGACCGTGACGCCGCGGGCGGCGAGGTCCGCCACCGCCTGCCTGGCCTCGTCGGTCGCCGCGCCCTTGCGCCCGGCGAGGACGATGTGCCGGGCGCCGCGGTCGGCGAGCCAACGCGCCGCCTCCAGGCCGAAGCCGCCGAGGCCGCCGGTGACGAGGTGCACGCCGGTCTCCGAGACGGCGAAGCGCGACGTCGCCTCGGCCAGCACCCGGCCGGGCTTCGGCGGGGCGATCACGATCTTCCCGATATGACCGGATTGCTGCATCAGCCGGAAGGCGTCCGAGGTCTCCTCGGCGGTGAAGGGCTGGTAGGGCAGGGGCTTGAGGCCCCCCTCGCCGAACAGCGCCATCACCTCGCGGAACATCCGCGCCCCGTCCTCGCCCTGGTGCTGGAGCACCTGATCGAGGTCCACGCCGAAATAGCTCAGGTTCCGCCGGAACGGACGCAGGCCGATATGGGTGTTGGCGACGTAGTCGCGCTTGCCCAGCTCCACGAAGCGGCCGAACGGCTTGAGGGCGTTGAGCGAGCGCTCCATCGCCTCGCCGAACAGGCTGTTCAGCACCACGTCGACGCCCGTGCCCGTGATCGCCCGGATCTCGTCCACGAAGGCCAGCGAGCGGGAATCGAGCACGTGCTCGGCGCCGAGCGCCTTGACCAGTGCCCGCTTCTCGCGCGAGCCCGCGGTGGCGATCACGCGCGCGCCCTTGAGCTTGGCGATCTGGAGCGCGGCGAGGCCGACGCCGCCCGCGCCGCCATGGACCAGCACCCACTCGCCGCGGCGCAGCCGCGCGCAGGTGACGAGGCCGTAATAGGCGGTGAGGAAGGCGACCGGCACGGTCGCCGCCGCCATCGGCTCGAGCCCGGCGGGGGCAGGCGCCACCACCATGTCCGGGACGACGATATGCGTCGAGAAGCCGGACTGGGCGAAGGCGACGACGGCGTCGCCCACCTTGAAGCCCTGGACGCCCGGGCCGACCGCCGTGATCCGGCCGGCGCATTCGAGACCGAGGCGCGGACCGGCGAAGCCGTCCTCCAGAATCTCCTCCGGCAGCATCGAGAGCGCCCAGAGCACGTCGCGGAAGTTGAGGCCCGTGGCCTCGACGGCGATCTCGACCTCGCCCGTGCCGGGCGCCTGCCGCTCGGCCGGGCCCCAGACCATCTCGTTGAGGCCGCCCGTGTTGCTGCGCTCCAGGCGCGCCGCCTCGGCCGGAACGGCACCGCCCTCGGCCCGGCGCCGGACACGGCCGGGATGGAAGCGCACGACCTGCGTGCGGTCGTCGTCGAGCACGATCTCGGTCTCGGGCGTGCCCGAGAGGATGAGGTCGCGCAGGCGTTCGGAGGCGCGCTTCGAGGACATCTCGGGCGCGAGATCGATGCGGCGTACATCGAGGTTCTGCGCCTCGTTGGCGAGCGTCCGGGTGAAGGCCCAGACGCCGGCCTCGACCGAGGTGCCCTGGCCGCCGCGGTCGCGCGTCGCGCCCGGCGCCACCACCCAGAGCCGGGTCTGGCGGCCGCCGAGATGCTCGGTGCAGCGCTTCAGGCTGAGGCAGCGGTCGCGCAGGCGCTCGGCTGCCTCGCCGCCGCGGGTGAAGGCGCCCGCGAGGAAGACCACCGTGTCCGGCGTCTCACGCTCCAGCTCCATCAGCGAGGTCTCGGAATCGAGGATGATCGAGACATGCACGCCGCCCGCGACCAGCAGGGTCGCGAGGGAGGAGGCGGTCTCGGCCGCGAACTCGTCGTCGGAGCCGATCACGAAGGCGAAGGTCTGACCCGGAGCCGGGCCAGGCCGGGCGGGCGCCTCGGCCACGAGAAGCAGGTCGTCGCCGTTGGCGGAGGCCGCCCGCTCGGCTGAGACGCTGACCAAGCCGGTGGCGCTCAGGCTGCGCTGCCAGCCGGTGATGTCGTCGAGGCGTCCGATCGGCAGGTCGCCCTCGCCCGGCTCGAACCAGCCGGGGGTGAGGCCGAAGACGAGATCGCGGAACAGCGACGCGCCGGGCTCGACGGCGATCAGCAGGCCGCCGGTCGCGAGCGCGTCGGCGAGGCGGCGCGGCAGGTCGCGGTCGCCCCGGTGCAGGGCGCCGCTGGTCAGCGCGAGGTCGAAGCTCGCCGCCGGCAGCTCGTCGGCGGCCTCGATCACGGTGACGCCGCGCGGCAGGGCGAGGCGGGCGCGCTCGGCGAGGCGCCGGTCGGTCTCGAACACGGTGAGCCGGGCCTGCGCCTCCTCGGCGAAGGCTGCAACCTGCGCGGAGAGGGGGCCGAACCCGGCCTGGAGCAGGCGGAGCGCCCGGTCCTTCGGCAGCCGGTCGCCGGCCGCCGTGACGATGCCGGAGACGACGTCGGCGGCGTGACGCGCGGTGGCGCTGCGCAGGGCGAAGGCGTCGAGGGCGTTCTGCGGCAGGACCGGCGCGTCGCTCAAGGCGCCGGCCAGCAGCTGGTCGGCCAGCGCGCCGACATCGGCGATGAGGACGAGCTCGGCCGAGAGCTCCGGATGGTCCGCCGCGATCCAGCGCAGGATCTCGTCGGGCGCGGGGAGGGCCGAGCCGTCACCGAGCGTCCAGGCCGTACCGGTGCGCTCCGCGAGGCCGCTGCTCTCCAGGGCCGAGAGCGCGTTGACGATCCAGGGACGCAGGGCCTCGGGTACGCGCGCATCGAGCGTGACCGCACCGTCGCGGGCGAGGCCGGAGGCGAGCTTGAAGGCGAGCGCCGTCGCCCAGCCCTCGAGCAGCAGGTGGCCCGGCGAGAGCGGCGCGTCGGCGGCGGCGCGCGCGGCCTCGGTCAGTGGCTTCAGGCGGGCGGCGATGCTCGGCCGCCGGTCCATCGGCACGGCGGTCGGCTCGGTGGCGAGCTCCGTCACCTGCGAGATCGCGAACGCCGAGAGGTCGCCGCCGCCCTTGGCGCGGAGCGCCTGGAAGCGGCCCTCGCGGATGGTGGCGATGACGGCGCCGTCGGCGTCGAGCACCGTGAAGTCGGCCAGGATGCTGCGCTCGTTGCAGCGGCGGGTGCGGATCACCGCGCGGGCGATCGAGGCACCGGGCCTGACGAGGCGGATCTCGCCGAAGCGGACCGGGATGTAGGCCTTGCCGGCATTCTCACCGAGGAGATCCGCGAAGAGCAGGATCAGGCCGTGGAAGCAGGCGTCGAGGCGCGCCGGAACGAGGCCGTAGCGGGCATCGGCCTCGGCGGGCACGAGGTCGGAGACGATGGTCTCCGCGTCGAGCCGGGCGGAGAGCGCCACCTGCCGGAAGCTCGGGCCGAAGCCGAGCCCGGCGGCCACGGCGCGGGCGTAGAGCTCCTCGCCGGCGACGGCCCCGTCCTCGGGCATCTCCACTTGCGGCGCGGCGGGCGGGGCGAAGTCGCCCTCGACCACCTTGGCGGAGGCGTGGATCTGCCAGGGCGTCTGGGCGAGGCGCGGACGGCTCAGCACCTGGATGCCGTTGCCGCTGCCCGAGAGACGCACCGCGACCTCGCGCAGGGCGTCCTCGTTGAAGACCATCGGCGACTGGATCTCGAAATCGGCGAGCACGATCTCGTCGCTGCGCAGCGCCTCGCGGGCGGCGGCGAGCGCCATCTCCACGAAGCCGGCGCCCGGCATGATCGCCTGGCCCTCGATCCGGTGGTCGTCGAGTTCCGGCACCGTCGCGATGTCGACGTAGCCGTGCCATTCGAGCCCGTCGGCGGCGTTCCGCGAGCCGATGAGCGGGTGGTACTGGCGGGCGCTCGTGGCGCCGACGCTCTCGGTGGTCTCGGGCAGGCGGAAGGCCCGGCGCTGCCAGGGATAGGTCGGCAGCGCGACGGCGCCCTTCGGCGCGTCGCCGAAGAGGAGCGCCTCGTCCACGGCCGCGCCCTGGACGAGGGCGGCGCTGACCGCCTTGGCGATCGGGTCGCCGCCGGCGTCCTTGCGGTGCATCACGCCGACCACGGCGTTGTCGATGCCGAGCGGCTCGATGGCGTCGCCCACATGCGACATCAGCGTGGCGCGGGGGCCGACCTCCACGAAGACGCGGGCGCCCTGGCGGGTCGCCTCCTGCACGGCGTCGCTGAAGCGGACCGGCTCGCGGATGTTGCGCCACCAGTAGGTCGCACCGAAATGCTCGCCGCCCAGCACCGTGCCGGTGACGGTCGAGACCATGTGGACGGTGCCGGGCGAAGGCTTCAGCTCGGCGAGGTCGCGCAGCAGCGGCTTCTCGGTCGGATCCATGATCCGGCCGTGGAAGGGATAGGCGAGGTCGAGCTTGCGGCCGCGGCGGCGCTTGCGCGACAGGGCCTTGATCGCCGCGTCGATATCCGCGACGGGCCCGGCGACGGTCACCGCCTTCGGGCTGTTGTAGGCGGCGATGTCGAGGCGCGGATAGTCCTTGAGGAAGGCCGGGACCTCCTCGACGGGCATCAGCAGCACCGCCATGGTGCCCTGGCCGCGCGTCGTCTCCTGGTGGTGGCTGCGGTAGAAGATCACCCGCACCGCCTGCTCCAGGCTGAGGATGCCGGCGGCTTCCGCCGCGGCGATCTCGCCGACGCTGTGGCCGATGACGTAGGCGGGCTTCAGGCCGCGGGCGCGCAGAGCCGTGGTCGAGGCGCTCTGGATCGCGAAGATCAGCGGCTGCGAGACGCTGGTGAGCTCCAGGCGCTCCTCGAGGTCCTCCGCCTCCAGCGCCGCCTTGAGCGACCACTTGGCGTAGGGCTGGAACAGGGCGTCGATGCGGTCGAAGGCGTCCCGGAAGACCGGGTTCTCGGCATAGGCCTCCCGGCCCATGCCGGCCCACTGGCTGCCGTTGCCGGAATAGACGAAGGCGACCTCGGCCGCCCGGTCGATCGCGGTGCCGGTCACGGCCCCGGCCGTATCCTCACCTTCGCCGATCGCGCGCAGCGTCGTCGCGAGGTCGGCCTTGCCGTCGAGCGGCACGGCCAGGCGGGCATTCAGGCGCTCGCGGCGATGCGCGGCAGCCGCCGCGATGCGGGCCGCCTCGGCGGGCGTCGCCGCCGCGAAGCGCTCGGCATAGTCGAGGGCGAGGTCGTTGAGGGCGGCGCGGCTCTGGGCGGAGAGCAGCAGCATCTCGGGGGTCCGCGGCGCCTCGGCGGGCGCCGCCCGGACGGGCTCGGCATCGCTCAGTACGACGTGGGCGTTGGTGCCGCCGAAGCCGAAGGAGTTCACGCCGGCGAAACGCTCGGCCCCGCGGGTCAGCGGGCGCGCCTCGCGCACGACGTCGAGGTTCAGCTCGCCGAAGGGGATCTCGGGGTTCAGCTCGGCCGCGTGCAGGGATGGCGGCACCAGATCGTGCTCGAGCGCGAGGCTCGCCTTGAGCAGCCCGGCGAGGCCGGAGACCGGCTCGGTATGGCCGATATTGGTCTTGATCGAGCCGATCGGCAGAGGCTCGCGGCGCATGCGGCCGATCTTGCCGCCGATGGCCGAGGCCTCGATCGGATCGCCGACCGGGGTGCCGGTGCCGTGCGCCTCCACGAAGGCGATGCGGTCGAAATCGATCTCCGCCTCGCGGTAGACCTTCTCGAGCAGCGCGCCCTGCGCGTAGCCGGAGGGCAGCGAGATGCCGGTGGTGCGCCCGTCCGAGTTGACGCCGCTCGCCACGATGCGGCCGCGCACGGTCGCCTCGGCGCGCGCGGCGGCTTCGGCCGATTGCAGGACGAGGACGACGCCGCCCTCGGAGCGCACGTAGCCGTCGGCATTGGCCGAGAAGGCCTGGCACAGGCCGGTGCGCGAGAGCATCTGCGCGTTGGAGAAGCAGATGAAGTTGAACGGGCTCGCGAGCACGTTCACGCCCGCCACCACCGCGGTGTCGATCCGGCCGGAGCGGATCGCCTGGACGGCGTTGTCGAGGGCGACGAGGGAGGACGAGCAGGCCGTATCGACGGTGAAGCTCGGCCCCTTCAGGTCGAAGATGTAGGAGATGCGGTTCGAGAGGATCGAGAGCGTGTTGCCGGTGGCCGCGTAGGCGTCGCCCGACGGCACGTCGAGGATGCGCAGGTTGCCGTAATCGAGCGAGGAGGCGCCGACGAAGACGCCGATATGGCTGCCCGCCACCGCGGAGGGACGCAGGCCCGCATCCTCGAGCGCCTCCCAGGTCAGTTCCAGCAGCAGGCGCTGCTGCGGGTCCATCTGCTCCGCCTCGCGCGGCGAGATGCCGAACACGCCCGGATCGAACGACCAGATGTCGTCGAGGACACCTGCCGCCCAGGTGTAGCTCTTGCCCCGCTCCTGCGCGCGCGGGTGGCCGAACCGGTCGAGGGACCAGCGGTCACCGGGGACGCGGCTGACCGCGCAACGCGGCTCCGTGAGCAGCTGCCAGAGGCCGTCGACGCTCGGGGCCCCCGGAAGCCGACAGGCGCGACCGACGATGGCGATGTCTGTACGTTGTGTCACGTTCGGTTCGCACACGCTCGTTAACGGGAGTCGATTCGAAGGGCGGAGAGTGGGCATCCTGCTGCACCCTTAGTATGGCTCTAATGCGGTGGCAAACCGGCAGGGCGGTGACCCGCAGGCGCAGCAAAACAAATTCCGCCGCGTGTGATATGTATTCATCAGTTTAGGACAGGTGGCCCGACCTCTGAAGTGACAGTCGGGCGCGGCTATGCTCAGAGCTCTGCAATGCAGGTGCGGTCACGCCGCCACATTTCAGCCGCATGTCTCACGATGGACTGAATCGTCGGGCGTGCCGGCATCCTTTGGCTGAGCCAGGGCCGCGGCCATCGCACGGCTCGCACCGGCGGGCCAAGCCGGAATCCTGGCGGAGCCGGGGGATAACCTATGCGCGAGAAGCATCCCGTTCCGTGGATTCGGCCTCAGGCCGACCGACGCTGACATAGCGGAAGCCACGGGCTTGGATATCCTGCGGGCGGTACACGTTCCGCAGGTCGACAAGCACCGGTTGTGCCATCCGCTCGCGCAGACGGGCGAAGTCCAGCGCCCGGAAGGCATCCCACTCGGTCACCAGCACCAGCGCATCCGCGCCCTCGGCGCAATCGTAGGGGTCGGCGGCGTAGGTGACCTCGCTCAGCAGCGCGCGGGCCTGGTCCATGCCCTCGGGATCGTAGGCGCGCACCCGGGCGCCGGCATCCTGCAGGCCGGCCACGATGGCGAGCGCCGGCGCGTCGCG
>NZ_CABFPH010000150.1 GCF_902141845.1 Methylobacterium symbioticum
GGCGGGCCGCCGGGTGGGCCGGGCGCATCGAGGCAGGGGGCTTCGGGCGCGGCGGCGACCGCCTCGCCGCCGGGCTCGCCGCCGGGGGCGAGCGGCTCCGCGCCCTCCAGGCCGGTCGCCTCTACCTCTACACGCTCGGTCTGTTCGCCTGGACCGCGGCGGCGCTCGCCGCCGGCGCCCTGATGCTCTGGCCTTGAGGGGACTGGACCCGATGCTCACCGCGACCATCCTCCTGCCGCTCCTCACGGGCCTCGCCGTGCTGGCGCTGCCACGTCACCGTCCCGGCCTCGTCCGCCGCGTCGCCCTCGCCGGTTCCGTGCTGACACTGGGCGCGGCGGTGGTCCTCTGGGCCGGCTTCGATCCAGGTGCCGGCGGCCTGCAATGGCGGATGACGCTCCCGTGGATCCCGTCGCTCGGGGCGAGCTACGACGTCGGCGTTGGGGGTCTCTCCCTGGCGCTGATCCTGCTCACCGCCATCCTGCTCACGGTGGTGATGGTCTACGTGCTGGGCGAGCACGACCGGGCACACGCCCACGCCTTCCTCTTCCTCCTGCTAGCGACCGGGCTGATCGGGCTGTTCGCGGCGCAGGACCTGCTGCTGTTCTACCTGTTCTTCGAGGTCGGCCTGGTGCCGATGTACTTCATCGTCGGCATCTGGGGCGGGGAGCGGCGGCGTTACGCGGCGCTCAAGTTCTTCCTCTACACCCGCGCCGGCAGCCTCGCGATGCTGCTCGGCTTCCTCACCCTCTATCTCGCCATGGAGCCCCACACCTTCTCGCTGCCGGCCATCGTCCAGGCGAGGCCGCTGGACCGGACCCCGCTCGCGGGCGGCCTCGTCTTCCTGGCGCTCCTCCTCGGGTTCGGGGTCAAGCTCCCGGTCGTGCCGCTGCACAACTGGTTGCCCGACGCGCATGTCGAGGCACCGACCGAGGGCAGCGTCGTTCTGGCGGGCCTCCAACTGAAGATGGGCGGCTACGGCATGCTCGCCGTGCTGCTGCCGACCTTGCCGGACACGGTCGCCCGGTTCGGCTGGCTCCTGGTCGCCCTGGCCCTGGCGTCGCTCCTCTACGGGGCCCTGGCGGCACTGGCGCAGACGGACATGAAACGGCTCGTCGCCTACACATCCGTCAACCACATGGGCTTCGTTACGCTCGGCGTCGCGGTGGCGGCACTGGCCGGGAACGAGGGCGTCCGCCGGCTGGCGCTCAACGGCGCCGCCGTGCAGATGGTCAGCCACGGCTTCCTGACCGGCGGCATGTTCCTCCTGGTGGGCATGCTCCAGCATCGCGCCGGCACACGGGAACTCGCCCGCTTCGGCGGCCTGATCGGCTCGATGCCGGCCTTCAGCGGCCTGTTCGGCCTGCTCGCCTTCGGCTCGCTCGGGCTCCCGGGCCTGTCCGGCTTCATCGCTGAGTTCCAGGCCATCGGCGCCGCCCTGCAGCTCTCCGCCTGGGTCGCCGCGCTCGCCGTCCTCGCGCTCGTCGTGACGACCGCGGTCTACCTCCGGCTCGTGACGGGCCTGCTGATGGGTCGGGCGCCGCCCGACATGCCGGCGCTGCCGCCCCTGACGGCGGCCGAGGCGGGCTCGGCGGGGGCGCTCGCGGTCCTGGCGCTCGGCCTCGGCGTCCTGCCGTCCGTCCTCGTCGCGCTGCTCGACGGCACGACCGCAGCCCTGGCGCACCTGCCATGACCGGTGGGCAGACGATGGGCGGCTGCATGGATCTCGGCGCCGTCGCGCCCGAGATGGTGCTGGCCGGGACCGCCCTCGCGCTGGTCCCGGTTGCCGGCTGGGTCCGGGGCCGGTGGCGCCGCCTGCCCGCCGCCGTCGCGCTCCTCGCCCTGCTCGTCGCGATGGGCCTGACCGCGCCGATGCTGACGGCCCCGCCGCGGGAGACCTTCTGCGGCACCTACGCCGTCGATCCGTTCCGGGGCTTCTACCAGCTGGTGATCGAGGCCGGCGCCCTGGTGAGCCTGCTCTCGCTCGGCTCCCACTTCCGCGCGAGCGAGCAGGAACCGCACTACCCGGTCGCGCTGCTCATGGCGACCGTCGGCGGCATGGGGCTCACGGCGGCCACCGACCTCGGCCTCATCGTCCTGTTCCTGCAGATGGTGAGCTTCCCCTCCTACCTGCTCGTCCTGCTCGTGCGGAGCGACGGGCCGGCCCAGGAGGCGACACTCAAGTACTTCCTCTACGGCGCCGCCGCGCTGGCGGTGATGGCCTACGGCCTGACCTTCCTGTTCGGCCTCACCGGCAGCCTGAACCTGCGGGCCATCGGTGCGGGGCTGGCCGGCGCCGACCGGGCCTGGGTGGCGCTGGCCTTCGGCCTGGTCCTCGTCGGCTACGGCTTCGAGATGACGCTGGTGCCCTTCCACGTCTGGGCCCCGGACGTCTTCCAGGGAGGGACGGCTCCCGCCTCGGGCTTCGTCTCGGTCGTGCCGAAGGTGGCCGCGTTCGCCGGCCTCCTCCGATTCCTGCTGGCGGCGATGCCGAACGGCCTCGCCGCCTGGCCCACCGTGCTCGCGCTCCTGGCCGCCGCGACGATGACCTTCGGCAACTTGGTTGCCCTCCGCCAGGCAAGCCTGAAGCGCCTGCTGGCCTATTCCAGCATCGCCCAGGCCGGCTACGTGCTGATGGCGGTGGCGGTGGCCGGGCGGGCACCGGAGGCCCTGCCGGCCGTAGGCTATTACCTCGTGGCCTATCTCCTGATGAACCTCTCGGCGTTCGCGGTGGTCGCGCAGGTCGAGCGCATGACCGGGAGCGACGGATTGGCCGCGATCCGCGGCCTCGGACGGCGGGCGCCGGGGCCGGCGGCGGCGCTGGCGCTCGCCCTCCTGTCGCTCGCGGGCGTCCCGCCGCTGGCGGGCTTCGCCGGCAAGGTCTTCCTGCTCGTGGCCGCCATCGAGGGGGGCTTCGCCTGGCTCGCCGTGGTGGCCGCCGCCAACATGGCGGTGGCGCTCTTCTACTACGCAGCCGTCATCGCGGAGGCGTACTTCAGGGAACCGGAACGTATCGAGCGGCCGGCATCCGGCGCCGGCTACGCATGGGCGCTCGGCTTGTGCACGGCGGGAACGCTGGGCTTCGGCATCGCGCCGGGCCTGGGGCGCGGCCTGGCACAGCTCGGCTCGACGCTGCTGCGGTAGGCGCGGTCGCGCCGGGTGCGTCCCGGAGGATGAGGGGGTTGCCGGCCTTCGGGGACCCGCGGCCGGGGGGATCGCGTCGTCGGGCGGGGCCGGACGCCTCCTCCCGGCGAGGCTCCGGCGCTTCCCGGCTCCGCTCAGGCCGCTCGAACGGTCCGGTCGCGCACCGGCCTCTCCGTCGCGCGTTGCTCCTGCCCGGCCGGCCCGAGGGCCTTGGTGACCTCCTCGAAGCGTGCGCGCGCGTCGGACCAGTCCTGGGCGAAGTCGAACAACTCGCGCATGGCCGGGGCGATCTCCTTGTAGGCGGCCAGGGCGGCGACGAGCGCGCCGAGCGAGAGCCGCCCCTGCACGACGAGGTAGCCGCCGATCGAGAAGAAGAAGAACGGGGTGAGGTTCGCTGTGTAGTTGTAAAGGCCCTTGAGGCGACCCTTCAGGTCGTTAATTTCGATGCGCACCCGCTCAAGGCCCCGGGCTTGGCGCATCTGCCGGCCCAGGCCGGAGGGCTCGCACGCTTCGCCGCCGGCCGGCCGCGCGACCACGGGAGCGGTGAGCAGCGCCCCCAGCTCACGGGTGGCATGCACCCTTTGCCGGACCTTCGCGTTCAACCGCCGCTGCAACCGCGGCAGGATCGTCAGCTGGACCGGCAGCATGATCAGGGCCGCGAGGGCCAGGGCGGCGTTCTGCAGGAGAAGGAAGACGATGCTGGTCACGAGCGTGCCGCCCTGGACGAGCGGCACCACCACGAGGCTGCCGCCGAAGTAGCCGATGGGCTCGACCTCCTGGACGGCGACGGCGGCCAGCGTGGCCCGCCGTTCGGCGGAGCGCTCGCCGCGCGCGCGCCGGACGATGGCGAGGCGGAGGCGGCGCACGAGGCGCTCGTTCACGCGCCCGCGGACCCGATTGACCGCGTACTTGGCGAGGCCGCTGAGCGTGAGCACCGCCAGGTAGCTGGCGCACAGCGCGAACAGCAGCTCGACGCGGCCCAGATGGAGGCCGAGGAAGGCCATCTTCGGGTGACCGTCGCCCGCGTCATCGGCAAGGGCGTGGTTGATGATGTGCTTGGGGATCTCAAGGAGGAGCCAGGCCGCCGGCAGCGTCAGGACGGAGAGGAGCACGAGACGGACCTGCAGCCGCGACGTCGCACGCACGACGTAGGCCTCCAGCGGCACCGCGCCGGTCTCACGGGAACCTGGCCGCCCCGCGGCGCCCGTGGACGCGGCGGACGAGGGCACCGCTCTCCCCTTGCGGACGCGATCCCGTCGGGCGGCGGCCCAGCGCAGGCCCGACCGGGCCGCGAGCCAAGCGGTCCAGGCAGGCGCCACGACGAGGACCACCACGGTGACGAGGTCGATCCACCAGTGGGCGTGGGCGTGGTCGAGGCCCAACGTCCAGTGGATGAGCTCGTGGATGATCGGCGGGGTGAGCAACGGGTACTCCTGGCGACGGACTCTGGCTTCTATGCGGGCAGGGGACAGGGCGCCCCCGGGCAACCGGCCCCCTCCGATGGCCCCGGCGGCCTTCACGCCACGGGGGCCTGATCGCGCGCGGCGGGGCAAGGCCCGACACGGGACCAATGGCCCTTTACCGGCCTCTTCGAGCGCTCGGCGCTAGGTCCAGGTTCGGAAGGGCGATGGCGGCCTTACGCGGGAGCCCGGCGGTGGCGGCTCCCGGGTGCCGCAGGCCGGGCGCCCTCAGCCAGGCGGCGGACCGCCCCCATCGGTTCCCGACGCGCGCGCGTCGTCGGCGACGGCGCGGACGAAGGCCAACGCGTCGCGGCGGCGCTCGCCGGGCGTTTCGTAGAGGCAGGCCGCCGCGGGCTCCCTGCGGATGCGCAGGGCCTCGTCGATGACGCGATGCCACTCCGGCGGGAAGGTGATCAAGCCGTACAAGCCGGCGTCGCTCTTCGAGGGCACGACCCTTGTCGCGAGGATGTAGTGGAGCCGGCACATGCCGAGGACGGCCCGTTCGACCCCGTCCGCCGCGAGGAGCGTCGCCTCGTCCGCCGTGTCGGTTCCGAGCCATCGGCCCCGGCATTCATCGACGCCGGCGAGGGCCCACCGTTCCAGGTGGGCCGCTCCGCGCCAGAGCCCGGTGCCCGCGCAGAGCGGACCGCGAACGGTGACCGCGCTGGTCCCCAGGACGCTCCAGGTGAGCGGATGCCGGTCGTGGCATCCGGACGCGAAGAACCGTCCCCGCTGGACGCAGGGGCCGTCCGGGATGCCGACGGGGCCGTCCCGCAGGTCGTCCCAGGTCAGGTAGATGCCGTCGAGCGCCGGGGTCGGTCGCTCAAGCGCCAGGCGGGCGTGGGCCTCGGCGAGGGCGACCAGCTCGCCGTTCCCGGGACGAGCCTGCGTCACCGCCACGAAATCCACGTCGCTGAGGGACGGACGGAAATCGCCCATGGCGGCGGAGCCGACGAGGTACAGGGCCTCGACGAAGTCCGGGACGGCGGTATCGACCGCGGCGAGGTGGGCGTCCGCGACGCCGAGTGCGAGCGGGTGCGTGATCATCGTCTCCACGGGCTCATGCAGTTGCTCGGAGGAGCGAGGGGAGCACGTCCCCGGATTCGTCCGCGGGGCTTCCGGCACACGGGTCGGACTGGCCCCTCGGCGGAGGGCGGCGGTGCGCATGTCATGGTCCTGGCTCAGCCGATCCGCGCCGTGCGGAGGCGCAGGGCGTTCCCGATCACGCTCACCGACGAGAGCGCCATGGCGGCCGCCGCGATGACCGGCGAGAGGAGGATGCCGAGGAACGGGTAGAGCAGTCCGGCAGCGACCGGCACGCCCAGCGCGTTGTAGATGAAGGCGAAGAACAGGTTCTGGCGGATGTTGCGCATCGTTGCCCGGGACAGGCGCCGGGCCCTGACGATGCCGACCAGGTCCCCGCGCAGCAGCGTCACGCCCGCGCTCTCGATGGCCACGTCGGTGCCGCCGCCCATCGCGATCCCGACGTCCGCGGCAGCGAGGGCCGGCGCGTCGTTGACCCCGTCACCAGCCATCGCCACGACCGCGCCCTGGCCCTGGAGCGTCCTGACCACCTCCACCTTCCTGTCGGGAAGGATCTCGGCCTCGACCTCGTCGATGCCCAGCGACTTGGCGACGAACTCGGCCGTCGTCCGGCTGTCGCCGGTCAACATGACGATGCGCAAGCCTTCCCCCCGCAGCCTTCGCAGGGCCTCGAACGTGCTCGTCTTGACGGGGTCTTGGATGGCGATGACGCCGGCCGGCTTCCCGCCCACGGCGACGAGGACCGCCGTCGCGCCCCGGCTCCGCACCTCCTCGGCCCGCGCCTGGAGGAGCGTCACGTCCGTCCCCTGCTCCTCCAGGAAACGCCCGTTGCCGATGGCCACGCGCCGTCCCTCGACCGTGCCGAGCGCCCCCTTGCCGGTCGGTGCCTCGAAGTCGGACGCCACGGCGCCCGGGATGACCCGCGCTTCCGCGGCCCGGACGATGGCGAGGGCCAGGGGATGCTCGCTCGCGCGTTCGACCGCCGCGGCGAGGCGCAGCACGTCGGCGTCCGTGAAACCGGGGGCCGGGAGCACGGCGGTGACCTTGGGCTTGCCCTCGGTCAGGGTCCCCGTCTTGTCGATGACGAGCGTGTCGACCTTCTCCAACCGCTCCAGGGCCTCGGCGCTCTTGACCAGGACCCCGTCCTGGGCGCCGCGGCCGACCCCAACCATGATCGACATCGGCGTCGCCAGGCCGAGGGCGCAGGGGCAGGCGATGATGAGGACCGCCACGGCCGCGAGCAGGGCGTAGGTGAAGCGTGGCTCCGGCCCGAAGGCCATCCAGGCAACGAAGGCGAGGGCGGCGACGGAGATGACCACGGGGACGAACCAGGCCGCCGCATCGTCCACCAGTCGCTGGACCGGCGCGCGCGAGCGCTGGGCCTCGGCGACCATCGCGACGATGCGGGCCAGGGTGGTCTCGGCCCCGACACGCGTCGCGCGCATCACGAAGCCCCCGGTCGTGTTCAGGCTCCCGCCAACCACGAGGGAGCCGGGTTCCTTCGCGACGGGGATGGGCTCGCCGCTGATCATCGCCTCGTCCACGGCCGAGCGCCCCTCGACGACCTCGCCGTCGACCGGCACCTTCTCGCCGGGCCGGACGCGCAAGCGGTCCCCGACGGCCACCGCCGAGACGAGCACCTCCTCGTCGGTCCCTCCCGTCCCGAGACGCAGGGCCTTCTGCGGGGCGAGGTCGAGCAGCGCCCGGATCGCGCCCGAGGTGCGCTCGCGGGCCCCGAGTTCCAGCACCTGCCCGAGCAGCACCAGGACGGTGATGACCGCCGCGGCCTCGAAGTAGGCCGGCACCGCCCCGTCGTGGCCGCGCACGCCTTCGGGGAAGAGCCCCGGCGCCACGGTCGCGGCGACGCTGTAGAGGTAGGCCGCGCCGGTCCCGAGGGCGATGAGGGTGAACATGTTGAGGCGGCGGTTCACCAGCGACTGCCAGCCCCGCTCGAAGAACGGCCGACCCGCCCAGAGGACGACGGGCGAGGCGAGCAGCAACTGGACCCAGTTCGAGGTTTGCAGGCCGAGGCGGTCGACGAGGCCCGTCAGATGTCCCCCCATCTCCAGGGCGAAGACGGGGAGGGTCAGGACGAGGCCGATCCAGAAGCGGCGGCTCATGTCCTTGAGCTCGGCGTTCTCGACCGGGCCGCTCGTCGGCGTGAGCGGCTCCAGCGCCATCCCGCAGATCGGGCAGCTGCCCGGTCGGTCGCGGCGGATCTCCGGGTGCATGGGGCAGGTGTAGACCGTGCCGGCAGGGGTTTCCGGCGGCCCTTTGTCAGCCGTCAGGTAGCGTGCCGGCTCGGCCACGAACTTCGCGCGGCATCCCGCCGAGCAGAAGTGGTAGGTCGCGTGGTCGTGCTCGGCGTGGTGGGGCGTAGCCGCAGGATCGACCCGCATTCCGCAGACGGGGTCCGTCGCGGCTTCCCCGGCCGCGTAGGCCGCGCCGTGGCCGCGACGGTGCCCGTGGGCATGATGCACGTGGTGACCGTGGTCCATGGGTTCAGACCTCCATGCGGCCGCCGCCGGCGGGGCGGACACGCGGCTTGACGGCGGGCGGGACGGGGCTGGGGCGGACGTTCAAGTGGCTTGCTCCGACAGGTTCTCAGCCGCCGCCCATGATGCGGTCGATGCGCGCCCCTATGCCGCGGACACGGGCCGCATGCTCGGCCCACAAGCGCCGCGCGATTGCCGAACGGGGATCCCGTTCCGTGAGGCGTGCCGCGGGAATCCCGCGGACGCCTCCCTGGAAGGAGGATAAGGCGGCCCCGGCGAGCGAAGCGTCGGCCGCGGCGAGGCGGACCCGCACCCGCTGGCAGTAGGTGGCGGAGCGCGGGCTCATCCGCTCCTCGCCATGGCCGGCCCTGTACTTCATCAGCGTGCGGCAGAGATCGCCCTGCGCGAGCTTCCAAGCTTGTGCGAGGTAGGCCACGCCGAAGCGGATGTTGGTCGCGGGATCGAGGAGGGCCCCGGCGGGACCCGTGTGACCGAGCATGGCCGCGGTTGTCGGCCGGACCTGCATCAGTCCGAGCTCGCCGACCCCACCGACCGCGCCGGCATCGTACCCGCTCTCCACGTACGCGACGGCATCGGCGATGGCCGGGGGCAATCCGCGCGTTTCGGCCTCGCGCGCGAGCATCCGCCGGTAGCCGGCCTGACCCGACGCCGCGTGAGCCGCATCGCCGGAGGACGACGGCGCGGCAGGGGCGGACGCGCCCGCGGGTCCACCCCCGGCAGCGACGGCCGGGGATGAAAGGAGGAGCGCCGCGCAGAGCACGAGGAGCAGCCGGGGTCGAGGACGTACGAGCGCTCCCGGCGGCCTTTGCCGCGCGCCGGCGGACGCTCCCCCCGGTGGAGACGCCGCCCTCATCATGGACGGCTGCCTCATCGCGCCTTCCGGAAGCGCGCGACCCCGAAAAGCGGCAGCTCCGTCTCGGCCATCGAGCGCATGCCGGTCGAGGTCATCCGTGAGTTCCCTTTGGGGGTTAGTCCGGGGGCGGGCGGGGTTTGGTTACAGGCGGGTCCCATCACCGCCCTCCCGTGTCGCGCTTGCCGCCCATGCCGGGCATGTTCATGCCGGGCATCCGGGAGTGGTCCATGCCCTCCATACCCTCCATGCCGCCCGAGCCGGACTTCGGCGTCACCGCGCGGTTGAGCTCGCGCCAGTCCTTGGGATCGACCACGTCGTAGCGCGCCACGCCCGCGGTGACCGCGGAGTAGCGCGGCGCGCGCACGGCGACGGCGGGATCGGCCGGGGCGACGAGCCAGTGCGGCGCGGCGGTGGGCACGCAGGCCGCCAGCGGCAAGGCCGTGAGCGCCAAGGCCGTGAGCGCCACGGCCGGCCTGAGGGAGGTGAGCATCGCTGTGATCCCGAACGGGGGCTAGCGGCCGCGCTCGGGGGCGCGGACCGGCGGGGAGGGGGGGAGCGGAAGAGGGGCGGTGGGGGGGAGAGGGGGGAGGTCGGGGGGCGGCGTGTGCTTTAAAAA
>NZ_CABFPH010000151.1 GCF_902141845.1 Methylobacterium symbioticum
CCGCCCGCGCCGCAGGGTGTCACCCCTCAGGCCGCGCCGCCGGCGCCGAATGCGGCCCCCGGCGTGCCGGGCCGCCCGGTCCAGCCGCCGGGCGTCGATCCCGGCGCTCGGGGCGATCTGCCCGTCGGCCGTGCCGAGGATCGCCGCGGCTTCAACGTGCCGGGCCGGCCCGGCTACGTGCCCGGCGGCTTCCGCGACGAGGACGAGGACATCCGCGACTACGGCCGCATCCAGCGCGACCGGCGCGAGTTCAACGAGGACGGGCGCACCTATATCCGCGAGCCGGGCCGCATCATCGTGCGCGACCGCGACAGCTACTACATCCGTCACGACGAGACGGAGCGCTTCCGCGACCTCGATCGCGGCGGCTTCCGCCGCGAGCGCCGTGGCAGCGAGACCTATTCCTATCTCGACCGGCCGGGCGGCGAGCAGATCATCACCGTGGTGGACGACGACGGCCGTCTGCTGCGCCGCTCCCGCCGCTTCCGTGACGGGCGCGAGGTGGTGATCATCGACAACGCCTACGGGGCCCGCCGCCCGATCTACGAGGACGTGGTGGACCTGCCGCCGCCCGACATCCGGATCCCGCGCGAGCGCTACGTGGTCGATTACGACGGAGCCGACGAGCGCACCGTCTACGAGGCGCTCTCCGCACCGCCGGTGGTGCCGATCGACCGGCGCTACACGCTGGATCAGGTCCGCTACAGCCCGCAATTGCGGGCGCGGATGCGCAGCGTCGACATCGACACGATCAACTTCGATACCGGCTCGTTCACGGTGACGCCGGACCAGGCGGCGCGGCTCTCGACCATCGCGAGCGCCATCAACCAAGCGATCCGCAACAATCCGCAGGAGGTGTTCCTGATCGAGGGCTACACCGATGCGGTCGGCTCGGACGTGGACAACCTGTCGCTGTCCGATCGCCGGGCCCAGTCGGTGGCCACCGTCCTGACCCAGCGCTTCCAGGTGCCGCCCGAGAACCTGACCACGCAGGGCTACGGCGAACAATACCTCAAGGTGAATACGCAGAGCGCCTCGCGCGAGAACCGCCGGGTCACCGTGCGGCGGATCACCCCGCTGATCCAGCAGGGTCAGGCCGAGGGCGCGCCGCCTCCGCGCTGAGAGCCCGCTTCGAGCGGGATCGAGCGATCGTCATGAGGGGGATGGATGGTCCCGTCCCCCTCATCCTGAGGCTGTTGAGGGGATCGTGCAGATCTTCGCCCGTGGTCCCACCCCTCCACCTCAGGATGAGGTTGGAGTGTGGGATCCGCCGGATGAACACGCGCTCGAACAGGCTCTGAGGCGGCGCGAGCGGCGGATGCGGGCGTTCCCTGGAGCGCCCGCCGGTCGAAACGATCTTCAGCCCTTGGCGCGCAGCACGCGCTCGCGCATGACCCGCTCGGCGGGCCAGGTCGGCCGGGGATCGACCTCGCCGGGCATCAGCGTGCGGGGCGCGACGCTGTCGCAGACCTCACGCTGCCGCACGATGACGGCGTTGCCGTACTCGTCCCGCCGCCGGATGTAGCCGCCGTCGCGGCAGAAGCCGGCGATGGCCGCGCTGCCGCCGCGGCGTCCGTAGGGGTTCGTCGCCACGGGCGGATGCTCGATCACGAGCGGACCGTCGCGGTTGAGCGAGCGCTCGACATAGGTGGTCTCGGCCGTCGGCAGGCCCTCAGCCTGGGCGAGGCCCGCGCCGAGGACGGAGGCACCGAGCCCGATCAGGGCGGAGAGGACGCATGCGCGCATGGACGGTTCCAGGAAAGCCTGACGTGAGCGGCATCGTAGGCGCCGGTCGGCGCGCACGATAGCACTTTGCGGCAACAATAGGTCGGCGGCCGTCGCTTGACAGGGGCGGTGCCGCATGGTCCCAACGCGCCGGGTTTTTGTCAGCGGCCCCGGGCGGGGGCGCTCTCCTCGAAGAGGTCGGCTGGTGCCACAGCGCGTGAGGCTCGGTCCTGTCAGGCGTCTCGCCGCCGCGCTCGGTGTCGCATGGCTCGCCGGATCGGCCGGGCAGGCCGAGGCCCAGGGCATGGTCCGCAAGACGTTCGAGGACTGGCAGCTGCGCTGCGAGACGCCCGCCGGGGCCAAGGCCGAGCAATGTGCGCTCGTGCAATACCTCGCTGCCGAGGACCGGCCGAACCTCACCCTCGTCGTCATCGTGCTGAAGACCGCCGACAACCGCGGCTACCTGCTCCGGGTGGTGGCCCCGCTCGGGGTCCTGCTACCCTCCGGGCTCGGTCTCAAGATCGACCAGACCGATATCGGCCGCGCCGGCTTCGTGCGCTGCCTGACCACGGGCTGCGTCGCCGAGGTGGTGATGGATGACGGTCTGGTCCGCCAGTTCAAGGGCGGCAGCCAGGCCACCTTCATCGTGTTTCAGACGCCCGAGGAGGGCGTCGGCATCCCGCTGTCGATGAAGGGCTTCGGGGCCGGATTCGACAGCCTGAAATAGGACGGGTGAGGCGGAGGATGATCGGTCGGCTGAGCGTTGTTGCCCTTGCCCTCGCCCTGTCCAGCGGACAGGCATGGGCCGAGGAGGGCAACATCTTCTCGAACCTTCTGAAATACGGCGGCACGACCGTTCCGCCCTCGCAGCCGAAGGATCTGGAGCCGCCCTATTGCCCGACGGTCGACGTGCCGGAGGGCGGCGCGGCGATGGCGACGCATGGCGGCCGCGGCGAGGGCGCCTCCGCCATCCGGTCGCAGGCGACGCTCGGACAGCTCGCCCGCGAGTGCCAGCGCCTGGAAGACGGCTCGATCCGCGTGAAGGTCGGCGTGGAAGTGAAGGTCCTGCTCGGTCCGGGCGGCTCGCCCGGCCGCTTCGACGTACCCGTCACCGTCTCGATCCGCCGCGACGAGAAGACGGTCCTGAGCCGGACCGCGCGCCTGTCGGTCACGGTGGGGCCGGGCGAGGCCCAGGGCTTCGCCTCGACGGTGGAGGACAACCTCATCGTCCCCGCAGCGATGACAGCGGATTATGAGATCTTCGCCGCGGTGGGCGGTGCCAAGGCGCCGGCCAAGCCGAAGGCCCGCCGTAAGCCAGCTGTCGCGACCGTTCCGGAGACTGGCGGGGCCGGTGCCACGCAGTGACCGATGTGCGGGCGACGCCGTTCCGTTTCGCCTCGAGCCCGTGGAGGGCGATCCTTTCGGTCACCGTCTCGTCCTCGACGGCGTGCGCGCCGGCTGGATCCGCCTGAGCTACCGCACCGATCCGGCCCTCTCGCGGCTGCGCCCGATGATCCGCGCGCTGCGCAGCGACGGCGCAGTGCAGGATTTCGTGCTGCCGGGCGGCGCGCGGGCCCACTGGCTCGGCCTGCTGCCGCCGGACACGGCCGAGATCCGCCTCGCCGCACCACCCGGCTTCGCGCTCGACCGGGTCGCCCGGCGCAGCGAGGCCGGTCTCCTGCGCGAATGCCTGGAAAAGCGCCCGATCCGGGCCGTCTCCGCCCTCTACGAGCGGATCCGCGGCGACGCCCGGCGCTACCGCGACACCCTGCGCGGCGCCTGCGCCGTGACGCCCCTCGCCGGCTACCCGCGCTGGGCGGCCGAGCGGGCCGTTCCGCCCGCGGTCTCGCGGTCGGATCGCGCCGTCCGCGTAATCCTGGCCGAGACCGGCGACGCGGAGGCGCTGGGGCGGACGCTCGCCAGCCTCCGGGCGCAGACTCACCCGCACTGGGCGGTATCGATCCTGTCCGCCCGTGCCGTCCCGGACCCGGATCCGCGGGTGGGCGTGCTGGCCCCTGGCGGCGACCGCGTGCTCGCTGACCTCGTCGGTGCCGGTGAGGCGCTCTGCCTGCTGGAGCCCGGCGACGTTCTCGCCCCGGATGCCCTGGCGCATCTCGCCGCCGCGCTCGACGGGGCGAGCCTGACCTATGGCGACGAGATCCGGGACGGCGCGCCGCGGCTCAAGCCGGATTGGAGCCCGGATCTCGCGCTGGCCGGCGGCTATCTCGGCCGGCCCTGGCTCGTCGCGCGGGGGCGCCTCTCGGATGTCCTCGACCAACCCCTCGATTCCCCGGCCGATCTCGGCCTGCGCCTCGAGATCGCTGTGGCGCGTGGGGCAGGTCCGGTCCGGCACGTGCCGCGCATCCTCGCGCAGACGGTCGGGGCGCCGCCGACGGCGGCGGCCCGGGCCGTCGCACTGCGGCGATCGGGCGTCGCGATCGTCGAGCCGGGTGGCGTGCCCGATCTGCTCTGGCCCCTGCCCGAGCCGGCGCCGCTCGCCAGCATCGTCATCCCGTCGCGGGACCGCCTCGACCTGATCACCCGGGCCTGCCGCGGCGTCCTGCACGAGACCGCCTATCCGGCGATCGAGCTGATCATCGTCGATAACGGCTCGACCGATCCGGCGGTGCTCGCCCATTACGAGACCCTGCGCACCGATCCGCGCGTCACGATCCTGAGCGATCCCGCCCCCTTCAACTTCTCGCGTCTCGTCAATGCCGGCGTCGCCGCGTCGCGCGGCGCCGTCGTGGTCCTCCTCAACAACGACATCGCGGTGCTGGAGCCGGGCTGGCTCGACGCGATGGTGCGCCAAGCCCTCCGACCCGAAGTCGGGGCCGTGGGCGCCAAGCTGCTCTACGGCGACGGGCGGCTCCAGCATGCCGGGGTGGTCGTCGGCCTGGGCGGCCGGGCCGGCCACATCCTGCGCCGCCGGCCCGGTGACAGCCCCGGCCATCTCGACCGCCTCCGCGTCGCGCACGAGGTCTCGGCGGTGACGGCCGCCTGCCTTGCCGTGACACGGGAGAAGTACGAGGCCGTGGGCGGCTTCGACGCCGAGGCCTTCCCGGTGGATTTCAACGACGTCGATTTCTGCCTGCGTCTCGGGGCACGGGGCTACAAGACGGTCTGGACCCCGGCGGCGCGGCTCGCCCATCTGGAATCGGTGAGCCGAGGCCCGGCGGTCGGTGCCGCCCGGGCCCGGTTCGAGACGGAGGGCGAGCGTTTCGCCGCGCGCTGGCGCGACGTGATCCGGCACGATCCATTCTACCATCCCTGCCTGTCGCTCACGACCTTCGGCGAGGATCTGGAGTGACGGATCGCGCCACGCCCGCCGGCGATGCCGACGCCGTCCTCTGTTTCCTCGCGCCGCGGCGGCGCGACCGGGCCGCCGCGCTCCGGGCGCTCGCCCGCCATCCGGGCCGCGTCCTCGGCCTCGTCTGGGCCTGGCTCAGCGGCAAGCGCCTGCGCGCGCGCCAGCGTCTCGCCGCGCTCATCGGGATCGAGCCCCGCCTCATGCTGCCGCCCGAAGCCGAGGCTCACTATCTCGGACCGTCACAACCCGCGCTCGGCTCCGAGATCCTTCTCCTCGGCGGACCGGGCCACGCGCTCGCGCCGGGAGCGGGGACATCGATCCGCACCGCCTTCGCCGATGCGCAGGTCCAGGCCCTCTATGGCGATGCGCTGGTCCAATTGGCGCCGTCCTCGGTCGCCGAGCCGCTCCTGCGCCCGGCTTTCGATCCGGATTATCTCGCGGCCCTCGACTATGTCGGGCCGGTCGTCGCCCTGCGCCGCGAGGCGATCGAGCCGGCCGGCATCGATCCGGCGCGCGGCGCGGCGGATGCGCTGTTCCGCATCCATGAGCGCTTCGGTGCCGCCGCCATCGGTCACCTGCCGCGGATCCTATCCGTGTGGCGGCCCTGGCAGGCTCCCGAACGGGGAGGGGAGGGGAGGGCGCACGCCGCCGCCGTGCGCGCGCATCTCGACCGGACCGGCCGCGCGGAGACGGCGGTGGCCCCGGACGGGGAGGGGGTCGCGCGTCTGCTCCATCCGCTGCCGGAGCCGGCGCCGCTCGTCAGTCTGATCGTGCCGACGCGGGACCGGCTCGACCTCCTGCGGCCCTGCGTCGACGGGCTGCTCGGCACGGACTGGCCCGCTCTCGAACTCCTGATCTGCGACAACGACAGCCGCGAGCCGGAGACGCTCGCCTATCTGCGCGACCTCGAGGCGCGGGCCTGCGCCCGCATCGTCCCCTGTCCGGGACCATTCAACTTCGCGGCCATGAACAATGCGGCGGCGGCGGTCGCACGCGGCCGTCTCCTCGTCTTCGTGAACAACGATGTGACCGTCCTCGACCCCGGCTGGCTCGACCGCATGGCCCGCGAGGCTCTGCGCCCGGATGTCGGCGCGGTGGGCGCGAAGCTGATCGACGGCGCCGGCCGGATCCAGCACGGCGGCATCGTGCTCGGCACCGGGGGCCTCGTCACCCATGCCTATCGCCACGTTCCGGGTGACGCGCCCGGCCATCTCGGCGGATTGCGCGCCACCCATGCGGTCTCGGCGGTGACGGCCGCCTGCCTTGCCGTCGAGGCCGGAAAGTTCGCCGCTGTCGGCGGGTTCGACGCGGAACGCTTCGCCGTCGACTTCAACGACGTCGATCTCTGCCTGCGCCTGAACGCGGCCGGGTATCGCACCCTGCTGGTGCCGGGCGCCGTGCTCCTGCACGACGAGGGCCTGAGCCGGCGCTGGACGCCCGAGGCGCAGGCCCGCCACGCCCGCGAAGTCGCGGCCCTGAAAGAGCGATGGGGGCCGCTGCTCGCGCAGGACCCCCATTATCATCCGGGCTTCGACCCGGATCTCTCGACCCATGTCCGCTTGGCGGCGGGCGCCTTCGCGGATGAGGCGCCGCCCGTCCTGCGGCGCGCGGCCTACTGAACGAGCCGGGGCCCGCCCATCTGCACCTTCTCGTTCTCCGACATGATGCCGAGGCGCTTGGCGACCTCCGTATAGGCCTCGATCAGGCCGCCGAGATCCTTGCGGAACCGGTCCTTGTCGAGCTTGTCCGAGGACTTGATGTCCCACAGCCGGCAGGAATCGGGCGAGATCTCATCGGCCACGACGATGCGCATCATGTCGCCTTCCCAGAGGCGGCCGGTCTCCATCTTGAAATCGACGAGGCGGATGCCGACGCCGAGGAAGAGGCCGGAGAGGAAGTCGTTGACGCGGATCGCCAGCGCCATGATGTCGTCGATCTCCTGCGGCGTCGCCCAGCCGAAGGCCGTGATGTGCTCCTCCGACACCATCGGATCGTTGAGCTGGTCGTTCTTGTAGTAGAACTCGATGATCGAGCGCGGCAGCTGCGTGCCCTCCTCGAGGCCGAGCCGCGTCGCCAGCGAGCCCGCCGCCACGTTGCGCACCACCACCTCGAGCGGGATGATCTCCACCTCGCGGATGAGCTGCTCGCGCATGTTCAGCCGGCGGATGAAATGCGTCGGCACACCGATGTCGTTGAGGTGCTGGAACACGAATTCCGAGATCCGGTTGTTCAGCACGCCCTTGCCGTCGATGATCTCGTGCTTCTTCGCGTTGAAGGCGGTCGCGTCGTCCTTGAAGTGCTGGATGAGCGTCCCGGGCTCGGGCCCCTCGTAGAGGACCTTCGCCTTGCCCTCGTAGATGCGACGGCGGCGGTTCATAGGCGTGTACCGTGGTTTGAGGAAGTCCATGGGCCGTGACTCCTGAGGGCGACAAGTGTGGAATCCGCGGCGCGGCGACCGGACGAGGGGTCGGGCGGCAGGAGCCCATCGCTGTCGAAAGCCCCCCGCAGCCGGCCGCCAAACTACCCGAAGCGGGGTGGCTGCACAACGCGTTAGCCCGCAGGTGGGGATTGCGCTGGGACCTGCGGAGGGCCGCGCCGCGGCCGTCATCCCGCTGCGGGCGCGGGCCGATCGTCGCGTCTCCTGCGACCTCCGGGAGATCCCTTCGGGATGGCGGATGTCGTCCCCGCTCAGGCGCCGCGCCGGCTTGCGGGCCCTTCTGCGGTTCGGTCGACCGGACGGGCGTCAGGCGGTCTTCGAGGGATAGCGGCAGAGGTCGCGGATGGGGCAGTTCGGGCAGTCGGGCTTGCGCGCCTTGCACACGTAGCGGCCGAACAGGATCAGCCAGTGGTGGGCGTTGAGCCGGTAGGGTTCGGGCACGATCGCCTCGAGCCCCGCCTGGACTTTGTCGGTGGTCGAGCCGATCACCAGCGGGATGCGGTTCGAGACCCGGAAGATGTGGGTATCGACGGCGATCCGCGGCACCTGGAAGGCCACGTTGAGCACGACGCTCGCGGTCTTGGCGCCGACCCCGGGCAGCACCTCGAGCGCGTCCTGGGAGCATGGCACCGCGCCGCCATGCTGCTCGACCAGGATGCGCGACAGCGCGATCACGTTCTTCGCCTTGGTGTTGAACAGGCCGATGGTGCGGATGAAGCCGCGCACGCGCTCCTCGCCGAGGTCGAGCATCTTCTGCGGCGTGTCGGCGAGGGCGAAGAGAGGGGCAGTCGCGAGGTTCACGCTGCGGTCGGTCGCCTGGGCCGAGAGGACGACGGCCACCAGCAGGGTATAGGGGTTGACGTAGTCGAGCTCCGCCCGGGGCTCGGGGTTGAGCGCGCTGAGGCGCCGGAAGATCTCGGCGAGGTCCGCCGCGTCGACAGGCCTGGGCTGCGTCTCGACATGGGCGGTGAGCGGCGTCGCGAGCGCGGCCTTGGCGCTCCCCGACCGCTTGGTGCGCGAAGGACTGGCGCGCGAGGGGGCTCGCACGGTGGCCGCGGCGCCCGGCAGAGGTTCGGCCGTGTCCGCGGCGGCTCGCGGCGAATTGACGGACGCGCGCGTCTTTCTGGGAGGCATGGCGGCGTTATATGGATCGTATGGCGAGCGGCAACCTCTCGACCCATCCCGACGGGCTCGACCCCGACACGATCGACCGGCCGGTCTTCACCGCGACGATCCGGCCGCACCAGTCGCTCAGTCGCCTGGGTTTCCGCATCGTCATGGGCGGCTGCTGCCTGGTCTCCCTCGTCATCTCGGTCTGGTGCTGGCGCATGGGCTTCTGGCCGGTGGCCGGCTTCTTCGGCCTCGATATGCTGGCGGTCTACGTCGCTCTGAAGGTGAGCTTCCGGCGCGGCCGATCCTTCGAGGAGGTGATGATCTCGCAGATCGAGATCCTGATCGCCCGCGTCAGCCATCGCGGCGAGCGTCGCGAATGGCGCTTCAACCCGCTCTGGACCAAGCTGACCCAGGTCGAGGACGAGGAGTACGGGCTTCAGCGTCTGACCCTGGTCTCGCGCCGCGAGCATGTGACGGTCGCCCGCGATGCCTCACCGGAGGAGCGGGCGCGTGTGGCCCAGGGTCTGCGCGCGGCCCTGGCTCAGGTGAAGAAGGGCTACTGAGCGGTCTCCGACGAAGGCCGCCTGGCGGGCGACGCGCGGCGAGGGATGCCTGTGACCCCAAATGGCTCTTCGCTTCGCCAGGTTCGCCACCGAGCCCCGTCACGGCTCTGTCGTCGATTTTTCGCAGCCTCTTCATTTTCCGTGTTGACGCCGGCCTGGGCCGCCCGTATACCCCGCTCATCGGCGCCGGCCGCGGATGTGGACCGGACGCTGCACTGTCGCTTCGGCAGGCCTTCTGGAACATGGCGAGCGGGCTGGGCTCGGATCGGGTAGATCCGGGACAGGCGCTGTTTTCGTCTCTGGATGGTGTCTGACGGTGGGTGTTCCCGCTGTCCGCTCTTTGACAAGTGAATGACGAGAAAGAGAAGCGTGGGCGGCGTGTGTCCTTGCGGATCTGGATCTGGGGTTTCGGCCCTGGGTTCGGATCGTGAGAT
>NZ_CABFPH010000152.1 GCF_902141845.1 Methylobacterium symbioticum
GCCGGGGACCGCGCGGGCGCGCGCCGGCTCGCCGCCTCGGCGACGGTGCTCGGGCTCGCCGCGGCGGCGCTGCTCGTGGCCGCCCTGCTGCCGCTCTCCGATTCCCTGCTCCGGCTGATCGGCGCCTCCGGCGAGGCGCTGCGCGTCGCCGACCGCTTCGTCTGGATCGCGCTGCCCTCGAACCTGTTCATGGGGCCGGGCATGCTGTTCTCCGGCATCCTGCGGGCGGCGGGCGACGCGCGCCGGGCCATGTGGGTGACGCTGGGGGGCGCCCTCGTCACGGTCGGGCTCGACCCGCTCCTGATCTTCGGCGCCGGCCTCGGCGTGGACGGGGCGGCGATTGCCACCTGCGTCGCGCGGGCGAGCTTCCTCGCCATCGGCTGGCACGGAGTGCACCGCCTGCGCCTCCTCGGGCGCCCGACCCTTCCGGCCGTGCTGGCCGACGCGCCGGTGCTGATCCGCATCGCCGTGCCGGCCGTGCTCACCAACCTCGCCCCCTCCGTGGCGAGCGCGGTCACCACCCATCTGCTCGCGCGCTACGGCGCCACCGCGGTGGCGGGCAATGCGGTGATCGACCGGCTGACGCCGGTGGCCTTCGGCGGCCTGTTCGCCCTGTCCGGCGCGATCGGCCCGATCCTCGGCCAGAACTGGGGCGCCGGCCGCTTCGACCGGATGCGCCTGGTGCTGCGCGACGGCGCCCGCGTCGCGCTCCTCTACGTCCTCGTCGTCTGGCTGGCGCTGGCGCTCTGCCGGGGGCCGCTGACGCGCCTGTTCGAGCTCGACGGCGTCGCGGCCGAGCTGTTCGGCTTCTTCTGCCTCGCGAGCGGGGCGATCTGGCTGTTCAACGGCCTCCTGTTCCTCGGCAACGCCGCCTTCAACAATCTCGGCTTCCCCTTCCGCTCGACGCTGCTCAACTGGGGCCGGGCGACGCTGGGCACGGTGCCGCCGGCACTGCTCGGAGCAAGCCTGTACGGGCCGCGCGGGGTGATCGCGGGGGCCGGGCTCGGCTCGCTCCTGTTCGGCAGCCTCGGCCTCGCCCTGGCCTTCCGGGCGGTGGGCCGGCTGGAACGCGAGGCGGCAGGGCAGCCGGCGGCCGAGCGGGTGCGCGCCGCAGCCGAGGCAGGCGCGGGCCGGGAGACGGCGCCGGCTCGCTCCGGCGCCCTCGTGTGAGGCGCGGGGGGCCCCGCGGCGGGAATCGGCCGCCCCCACCGGCAAAGCACCGGTAAAGCCTCCGCAAGGCATTGGCCGGAACTGGTCATTTCCGGTGCAAGAGGGCAGACTTGCACCTTCGGCGATGCCTTCGGACCGCCGAAGCGGATCTCCGGATCCCGTCGTTGCGCGTGAGGCCCCGGCCATGTTCAATCCGATCGACATGCTGCAGGCGCAGGGCGGCGCCGGCATGCAGACCATGGCCCAGCAATTCGGCCTCAGCCCGGAGCAGACGCGCCGCGCGATGGAGGCGCTGCTGCCGGCCTTCGCCATCGGGCTCCAGCGCAACACCCCCGCCGACCCGACCGGGCTCAGCCAGCTCTTCGGCTCGCCGATGCTGACGCAGGCGGTGCTGCAGCAGGCCGCGATGACGAGCGGCGTCGGCGCCCAGGTGCTGCGCCAGATGCTGCCCGCCATGGCCGGCGCCGTGGTGGCGAGCATCGTCCACGTGGTCCTGAACCCGCCGCCCCCGGCCGAGCCCGCGCAGCAGGCGCAGAGCGCCTTCCCGTTCAGCCCGGCCTGGGTCGAGATGATGAAGCTGTTCCTGCCCCCGGCCGAGGCGCCCCAGGCTGCCAAGCCCGGAGCCGCCGGCCGGAGCGCGCCGGCCGGTCAGGCACGGCCCAAGGAGCAGGCCGCCGATCCGCAGGCCAATGCCGGGCGCGAGATGCTGCAGCAGCTCCTCAAGACGGGCGCCGAGGTTCAGGAGCAGAACGTGAAGGCGATGCAGGGCCTGTTCGACGCCTTCTGGACCGAGGCGGGCAAGGAGAGCGGTCGGGAGAGCCGCGCCCCCGACAGGGCTGCCGAGGCCTCCGCCGCCGGACAGGACGCGGAGTCGTCCGAGGGCCGCGGCGAGCGCAAGGGCCGCGGCTGACCGGGGTCGGCCGCGCGCCTCAGAGCCCGTCTGAGCTGGATCGAGCCGGTGTTCAGTCCGCTGATCCCCTCCTCGACCTCATCCTGAGGTGCCGGAGCGAAGCGGAGGCCTCGAAGGAGGCCTCCAGAGGGCGCGGTGATCCCTGGAGGCCTCCTTCGAGGCTCGGCTGACGCCTCGCACCTCAGGATGAGGTGGTTTGGTGGGATGGGCCGAGGCTCTGGATGAGGATCCGTCGATCCCGCTCAAACAGGCTCTCAGCGGAGGCTGGTTCAGCGCCGGCGCGATCAGTTGATCTGGGCCGCCGCGCTGCCGATCCGGGCATAGACGTCGTTCATCCGCGACCCGTAGAGGCGGATCGTCCCGGCCGCGACGGCGAAGATCAGCGCGCCGATCATCGCATACTCCATCGCCGTGCCGCCGCCGGCATCGCCGAGGAAGCGCCGCAGGGCGGTGGACCGTCGCGCGGCCGGCTTCCTGTCTTGGGAGAACGCCATGGATGACCGTGTTCCCGCCGCGATGACAGAGTGCTTCGGTATAGCCGGCATTCTCTTGACGACGATTTAAGATCTGCTCCGAAACCGGGCCGGGTTGCTCGGATCGTCAGACTTCCGGTCGATGCGCTCAGGACGGCGGATGTCGCCTTCGCCCGGACGCCGCGCGGGCTTCGGCTGTCCCGCGTGGCTCGATTGACCGGCCCGATCGACCGGATGCGGGATCAGTCCCGGCCCGCCTCCTTGCGCAGGGCGTCGATCCGCTTCGAGGCCTCCGCCTTGTCGAGATCGGGGTCGAAGGCCTTCGGCTCCTTCGTCTCCTCGGCCAGGGTCTTGAGGTAGGAGGCCTGGGCGCCGGTCATCGGCTCGTCGCCGGTGGTCCACTGGTCCGGATCCTTGATCCGGTTCGAGGCATCCTTCGGGTCGATCTTCGGGTTCTCGCTGTCGCGCTGCGTGGCTGCCTTGGCCATGGGGAACCTTTCGTTCTTGAAATGTTCCCACCAACGCCCGGCTCGGACGGCAGTTCCCGCGCGGGTCTCGCCCGCGCAGGGATCCCCGCCGACGGCGCCGGCGGGGATGACGGGGGCTCAGGCGGCCTGGGCCTTGGGCTGCACCTCGGCGAGGTAGTCGTCCATCAGCGTCTTGGTGAGCGCGGCGGGCGTGAAGCGGTAGGGACCGATCTCCGAGACCGGGGTCACCTCGGCGGCCGAGCCGGTGATGAAGCACTCGGAGAAATCCGCCATCTCCTCGGGGCGGATGCGGCGCTCGATCACCTCGACCCCGCGGCGGCGCGCCAGCTCGATCACGGTCTGGCGGGTGATGCCGTTGAGGAAGCGGTCGGCGGTCGGCGTGTGGATCACCCCGTCCTTGATGAAGAACACGTTGGCGCCCGTGCACTCGGCGACATTGCCCTCGAAGTCGAGCATCAGGGCGTCGGCATAGCCCTTGTTCTCGGCCCGGTGCTTCGAGATCGTGCAGATCATGTACAGGCCCGCCGCCTTCGAGGCGCAGGGGGCGGTCGCCGGGTCGGGCCGGCGATACTCGGCCATGTCGAGGCGGATGCCCTTCATCTTGGTGGCCGCGTCGAAATAGCTCGGCCATTCCCAGGCGGCGATGGCGAGGTGGATGGTGTTGCCCTGCGCCGAGACGCCCATCATCTCCGAGCCACGCCAGGCGACGGGGCGCAGATAGGCGTCCTGCAGGCCGCTCGTCTTCAGGACGAGCGCCTTGGCCGCCTCGATCTCCTCGACCGAGAAGGGGATCTTGAAGTCGAGGAGTTCCGCCGAGCGATGCAGGCGCTTGGTGTGCTCCAGGCTCTTGAAGATGCGCCCGCCATAGGCCCGCTCGCCCTCGAACACCGAGGATCCGTAGTGGAGACCGTGGCTGAGTACATGGATCTTCGCCTCCCGCCACGGCACCATGGCGCCATCGAACCAGATGGTGCCTTCGCGCTGGTCGAACGGGATGACGGACATCGCTCGAATCTTTCCGGTGGCGCCTCCGGCCGGAGGCGGGCTTGCTCGTGAAGGGCGCGGGGGTGCGCCTCGCCGGGGCGGCCGTCAAGGGTCCGCCCGGGAGGGTTGACGGGTACCAACCGGGCTGAAATATGTCAATGAAACTGACGTAATTGGGATCCAACGCAGACGTGCCCCGCTCCGCCGCGCGCCCCGCCGCCTGTCCCCTGCCCATCGCCGACATCCGCGTCGACGGGGCGGCCGCCGACGGGCCGACCTGCAGCAGCGACGACCTGATCGAACTCCTGTTCTTCGCCTATCGCGACTTCGTGGGCGACCCGGACCGGATCCTGGCCGAGTACGGCTTCGGGCGGGCGCATCACCGCGTCCTGCATTTCGTCGACCGCTATCCCGGCCTCACCATCGCGGAGCTGCTCGACATCCTGCGCATCACCAAGCAGAGCCTCAACCGCGTCCTGAAGGACCTGATCGAGCAGGGCTACATCGCGCAGAAGACCGGCACGAGCGACCGGCGCCAGCGGCTCCTCTACTGCACGCAGACCGGGGCCGCACTCGCCGGCGACCTGACCCGGGTGCAGACCCGGCGCCTGACCCGGGCGCTGGCCGCGCCGGCCGCCGCCGCCTCCCCGGAGAACTTCCTGCTCGCGATGATCGAGCCCGACGAGCGCGCGGCCGTGAGCCGGCTCATGGCCCGGCGTGGCCAGCAGGGCACCGCCTGATGGCCGCCGCGCCGGCGCTGCGCGCGGACCTGCCGGACACGGCACCGCACGTCCTCGTGGTGGACGACGACCGGCGCCTGCGCGAGCTGCTCTCGCGCTACCTCACCGAGCAGGGCTTCCGCGTGACCAGCGCCGCCTGCGCGGCCGAGGCGCGGGCCAAGGCCCAGAGCATCCTGTTCGACGCCATGGTGCTCGACGTGATGATGCCGGGCGAGAGCGGCTTCGACTACGCCCGCAGCGTGCGCGAGACCTCGCGCGTGCCGATCCTGATGCTCACCGCGCGCTCCAACACCAACGACCGGGTGATGGGCCTGGAGATCGGGGCGGACGACTACCTGCCCAAGCCCTTCGAGCCGCGCGAGCTGACGCTCCGCCTCACCAACATCATCAAGCGGGCGGCTCCCGTGCGGCCGGACGCGCCCGAGGCCGTGATCTTCGGGCCCTTCGCCTACCGGGCCGACCGGGGCGAGCTGCGCCGCGGCGACGAGATCATCCGCATCACCGAGCGCGAGCGCGAGCTGCTGACGATCCTGGCGGGCGCCGGCGGCGCCAATGTGGAGCGCGAGCAGCTCGCCGGCAGCGGCGGCCTGGCGGCCGAGCGGGCGGTGGACGTGCAGATCAACCGCCTGCGCCGCAAGATCGAGGTCGATCCGGCCAATCCCCTCCTGCTCCAGACGGTCCGCGGCGTCGGCTACAGGCTGGCGGTGGATTGAAGCCTCCATCCGGGATCCCAAAGGGATCATCCCTTTGGTGGGGTCTCGGGGCAAAGCCCTGAGGGTGGCTTCGCCGACCAGGGCTCCGCCCGGACCCGCCAAAGGCCTGAGGCCTTTGGAAACCCGGATTCAGGCGCCCTCCCGGTCGAGCAGGGCGCGCTTGCGGTCGACGCCCCAGCGATAGCCCGAGAGCGCGCCGTCCGAGCGCACGACCCGGTGGCAGGGGATCGCCACGGCAAGCGCGTTGGCGCCGCAGGCCTGGGCGACCGCGCGCACCGCCGCCGGCGCCCCGACCGCGCGGGCGATCTCGGCATAGCTCGCGGTGCGGCCGGGCGGGATCGCCCGCAGGGCTTCCCAGACCCGCTGCTGGAAGGCGGTGCCGCCGATATCGAGGGGCAGGTCGAGGCCCTCGGCCGGGGCTTCCACGAGGCCGACCACGCGGGCGACCAGGGTCTCGAAATCCGGGTCCCCGCCCTCGAACTCGGCCCTGGGGAAGCGGTCCTGCAGATCGCGCACCAGGGCGTCGGGATCGTCGCCGAGCAGGATCGCGCAGACGCCCCGCCCGGTCGCCGCGACCAGGACCGCGCCGAGGGAGCAGGCGCCGACCGCGAAGCGGATCCGGGTGCCGGGACCGCCGCGACGATAGGTGTCCGGGCTCATGCCGAGCCGCCCGGCGGCGCCCGCATAGAAGCGGCTCGACGCGTTGTAGCCGGCGTCGAAGATCGCCTCGGTCACCGAGCCCGCCGCGCGCAGGGTCTCGGCGACGCGCGCCGCGCGCTTGGCCTCGGCATAGGCTTTCGGCGTGATCCCGGTGACGGCCCGGAAGACCCGGTGGAAGTGGTGCGGGCTCATCCCCGCCGCCTCGGCGAGCGCGTCGAGACCCGGCAGGCTCTCCGACGCGTCGATCAGCCGGCAGGCCCGGGCGACCGCCGCGCGCCTGCGCGCCTCGAGGGCCGGCTCGTTCGGGCGACAGCGCCGGCACGGGCGGAACCCCGCGGCCTCGGCCTCGGCGCAGGTGGCGAAGAAGCGGAGGTTCTCCGGCCGCGCCGCCCGCGACGGGCAGCTCGGGCGGCAATACACGCCGGTCGAGCGCACGGCGTAGACGAAGCGGCCATCCGCCGCCGCGTCGCGGGCGGCGACCGCGGCATGGCGGGCGGCGTGCTCGGTGGCCTGATGGCCAGCCTGGCCGTCCGGCTCCGGCCGGGTCGGGCATTCGATGGTCTGCATGGCGTTCCTCGTCGGCTCCGGGAGATCGGCTCCCGTCACCGCCATCCTCGCCCCGGCCGCCCGCCTCGGCATCCCGCGCCTTGCTCCCGAATCCCGACGCGCGATTGTCCGGCCTGAACGGCCGCGCATCAAGGCGTCGCCGATCCGGCCTCTCCCGCCCCGGCCGGGCGGCAGGGGCCGGTGCGGCGGGCGGTCTGGACCTCGGTCATCGTCATGTTCTTGGCCCCCATCCGCATGGCGATGCGGCCGCTGAAGCCGTCCGGGCCGAGGCGGTAGGCGGCGCTCGCCGCGGCGGCGTTGCGGCCCGGGCAGCGGATCGCGAAGGTCAGCGCCTCGCCCTCCCGGCGGATCTCCGAGAGCGGGCAGCGGGCGAGCGGGTTGTTGGCGCTGAGCACGGCGAGGCCGTAACCCTCCCGCGCCGGGTCGAGGCAGAGTTCGACCTGCCGGGTGGCGGCGGCCTCCGCCAGATGCGGCAATTCGAGCCGCACGGCGACGGCGTAGGTGCCGCCCTCGAAGGCGCTCGCCGGCGCGCAGGACAGGGCGAGGCCGGCGGCCGCGGACCGGAGGATGGCGGGCATGACGGAGTTCCCCTGCAGGCCTGCAGGAGAGCACGGCAGGCCCTTCGGGATCCTCCCGTTTCTGGCTCCGCAATCCCCTACCAGACCAGCCGCTCGATCACCGCGTCGGGATGCACGGCCTGGGCGGAGAGCCAGTCGGCGATCGCGCCGAGGCGGTGATGCTCGGCGGTGAGGCCGAGTTCCTCGGCATGGATGCCGCGGGCGACGAACAGGCTCGCGATGCCGACGCCGCGGGCGCCCGCCACGTCGGTGCGGATGGCGTCGCCCACCGCGAGCACGCGGGCCCGGTCGGGCGGGGGCAGGCCGTCGAGGTCGCCGGCCCGGGCGAGGGCGGCCTCGTAGACCGGCCGGTGCGGCTTGCCCGCATAGACGACCGAGCCGCCGATCTCCTCGTAGGCCGCGGCGAGCAGGCCCGCGCAGGGGATGAGCCGGCCGTCGAACTCCACCACGAGGTCGGGATTGGCGCAGATCATCGGCACCGCGCGCGCGCGCAGGGTCGCGAGCGTCTCCCGGTAATCGTCCGCCGTCTCGGTGCGGTCGTCGAACAGGCCGGTATTGAGCACGAGGTCGGCCTCCTCCGGGCCGGCGAGTGCCACGTCGAGTCCCTGGAAGATGCCGGAATCGCGCTCCGGCCCGAGATGGTACAGGCGGATGCCGGGCTGCTCCGCCACGAGGGCGCGGGTGAGGTCGCCCGAGGTGACGATGGCGTCGTAGGCCTCCCGCGGCACGCCGAGCCGGTCGAGGATGCGCTGCACGCCCGCCCCCGGCCGCGGCGCGTTCGAGACCAGCACGACCCGGCGCGGGCGCCCGGCCGCCGGCAGGCCGCGGAAACGGATCAGCGCGTCGCCCGCGCCCGGATGGGCCTTGGAGCCGTCGTGCAGCACTCCCCAGACGTCGCAGAGGATCACGTCGTAGGCGTCGGCGATCCCGCTGAGGCCGGTCAGCGTCGGGATCGAGGCGTGGTCAGAGGTCATGCGGGGTCCTGCCGGGCGTCGCGCGCCGGGTTAGAGCGCTCCCCGCCGAAGTGGTTACCGGTTCGGCGCAAGGGAGCGCGCCATCAAGGGCCTGGAGCCGTGCCCGATCCAGCGTGATCGGGCACGGCTCTAGGCGGAGGCGGCGGCGAAGGCAACGCCCCGCGGAGCGCGGTCCGCGCTCAGACCGCCCGCCGCAGGAAGGAGCGGAAGGGCTTGCGCTGCGGCGGCTCGGGATCGGTCTCCGGGCCCGGCTCGGGGACGGGGCTCGCCAGCACCTCCGCGCGCACGGGTCGCGGCGCGGCGAAGGCGGTGCCCTGCGCCAGCGCCACGTCGAGATCGATCAGGTCCGGCACGTCCGCCTCCGCCTCGACGCCGCAGGCCACCAGCCGGATGCCGGAGCGGGCGAGCGCCGTGACGAGGTCCTCCGGCGCGATGTCGGCGAGGTCCGCGCGGGCGGGCCGCAGGAGGAGGCCGGCCGGGACCTTGATCTGGCCGACGCCGCGGGCGGCGAGCGCGGCGGCGTCGAAGCGCAGATCGGTCGGCCGGTCGAGGGTGAAGCCGACCCGGCCGCGGAGCCCCGCGAGCGCGGCGGCCTGCTCGGCGTCGAGGCCGCGCCAGCTCGCCTGCGGCAGGGCGAGCACGATGCGCCCGCCGAGACCGGTCTCGCCGCCGACCAGCCGCGCGAGCCAGCGCAGGAAGCCCGGCTCGAACAGGGAGAGGGGGGACAGGCCGTAGGTGATGCTCGCCTCGCTGCCGCGCCCGCCGAGATGGCGGGCGATGGTCAGCACCCGCTGCAGCATGCGCCGGTCGAGCTCCGTGGTGCGGCCGTGCCGCTCCAGCACGGGCAGGAAGATCTCCGGCGCCACGAGGTCGGCGCCCGCGCGCAGGCGCGCCAGGGCCTCGTAGGCGACGACCTTGCGCTGGGGCAGGGTGACGACGGGCTGCAGGTGCACCTCGAGCCCGTCGCCCTCGAAGGCGGCGACGAGCGCCTCCTCCGGCAGGGCCGTCCCGCGCGGCAGGACGGGGCGGGGCGGCTCCGCCGGCGGCGCGGCCCTGGAGGAACTGAGGGGGAGCGGAGGAACGGGGCGCGGCGGGAACGGACGCGGAAGCAGGGAACGCGGCTCGACCCTCGGCTCCGGGCGCGGTTCGGGCATCGCCGGCTCGGCCATCGCCGGTTCGAGCTTGGTCCGTTCGGGCTGGGCCGGTTCGGGGGCCGGGCGCGGCGCGGGCGGCGGCGGCACGGGCGCCGCCTGCGCGGCCGCCTTGAGGCGGGCCACCTCCTCGTCCTGCGCCGTGACCACGGTGGTGAGGTCGCGCACG
>NZ_CABFPH010000153.1 GCF_902141845.1 Methylobacterium symbioticum
TTCTGGCTCGAGGTCAGGCCCTGGTTGGCCGCCTGGATCGCCTGGACGCCGTTCGAGATGTTGTCGAGCAGGGTGCCGAGATCCGAGGAGCGGTTCGACTCCCGCGCGCCGGCCCCGACCAGGGCGACCGAGCGCGGCGCCAGCAGCGCGTCGAACCGGTATGTGCTCACGCCTTCGCTCCTCGCCCGCGCGGCCCAGGGATCCGGATGGCGGACCCGGATGGCGAACCCGGGCGGAAGATGGGTCGCGCAGCCCCCGGCGTCACCCGGATCGGTGCGGTTTAGATCCCGGCAGGCGCCGGCGCTGCACGGCTTCAACAATCGTGACAGAACTGGAGAACCTAACATTTTTATCTATTGCTAAAAGATAGCGGACACCATAGTAGCTCCCAATCGACAACCTTGAATGTGCGCCACACCGCAGGGCATCCGTCCTGGCCGGCGCATCGGCATGTGCTATAGGGACTGGGGGGAGAATTGCAGATGTCCGTCGAGAACGGCATTGCGCCGGACTACGTCGCGCTCGCGTCAGAGATCGTTTCGGCCTTCGTCGCCAACAATTCAGTCCCGGTCTCCGAGCTGGCCGGGCTCATCGCCTCCGTTCACGCAACCCTGAGTAGTCTCGATCAGGCCGCCGCCGCGCCCGCCCCCCTGACGCCGGCCGTGCCGATCAAGCGCTCGATCACGCCGGACTATCTCGTCTGCCTGGAGGACGGAAAGCGCTTCAAGTCGCTGAAGCGGCACCTGCGCAGCCGCTACGGCCTGTCGCCGGAGGAGTACCGCGCGCGCTGGAACCTGGCGCCCGACTACCCGATGGTGGCACCGAACTACGCCGCCGCCCGCTCCGAACTCGCCCGCACGATGGGTCTCGGCCAGCAGCGCCGCAAGGGCCGGACCGGCACCAAGGGCTGATCGGAGCGCGATCCACAGACAAGGATCGCCCTCCGCGAGCCCGGACCGGCCCGTTAGAGAACGGGCAAGCATCGGCTGCGATCACCAGAGGCGTGCCGGGCCCCGGACGGGGCCGCTTCCTCGTCGCGAGCCCGCTGATGTCGCGGTCCGAAGCCCGCCCGCCGAACCTCGTCGCCCGCCTGTTCTGGACGGGCGTCCTCGCCGGCCCGCTCGCCCTCGCCTACGGCCCGCCCGGGCTCGCCGCGACGGGGGCGGCCTTCGGGCTCGTGCTCCTGCGCCACGTCGACCGGCCGCGGCGCTTCCGCGCCCGGATCCGGCGGGTGGCCCGGGCCCATGCGCGCACGCTGGCCTTGCGGCGGCGGCAGGAATGCTTCGTGGACGCCTACGGCAACGAGATCCGCGACGGCTGGCTGCGCGAGTGCGACTACTTCCTCGACCGCACGGTGCTGCCCCAGCTCGCGCAGGCCTTCCCCGATTACGTGGAGTCCCGCCGGGCCGAGGCGCTCGCGGTGGTCGAGGCGGTGGCGGAGACCGTCGCGCTGCCCGACGAGGCGGAGGCGTTGCCCGAGGACGGGATCGGCTACGAGCGCTTTTGCCTTGCCCGGCTGCGCGCGGCAGGCTGGCGGGTGCACCCGACACCGGCGAGCGGCGACCAGGGCGCCGACATCGTCGCGAGCCGCGGCGGCAGCCGGCTCGTCCTGCAATGCAAGCGCTACGGCAAGCCGGTCGGCAACGCCGCGGTGCAGGAGGCGGCGGCCGCCCGCAACTACTGGGAGGCGGATGCGGCGGCGGTGGTCTCGAATGCGGGCTTCACGCCTGCCGCCCGCAAGCTCGCCGCCGCGACCGCGGTGCTGCTCCTGCACCACGACGACCTCGACGACCTGCACGAGCAGGACCTGCCGGCCGAAGCCTGAAGGTCCGGGATTCCAAAGGGATCATCCCTTTGGTGGGGTGCAGGGGCGAAGCCCCGGCCTCTTCCAGGGCTCCGCCCTGGACCCGCGAGAGGGGTGACCCCTCTCGACACCCGGGTCTATTCGTCGGCCTGGGCCTTCTTGGCGGCGGGCTTGGCCGGCTTCGGCGCCGGCTTGGCGGCGGCCTTCGGAGCGGGTTTGGCGGCGGGCTTGGCCGCGTGCTTCGCACCCGGCATCGTCGGGGCCTCGACGGAGGTATAGGCCGTGGCGCTCTGCGGCAGGGCGCCCTGCGGCTTCTTCGGCGCGGGCTTGGCCGCGGCGCGGGTCGTGGCCGGCTTCTCGGGCTTGGCCGCCGCCTTGGCCTGGGCGGCCTTCTCGGCCCGGGCCGCCTGCGCCTGGCGGGCGGCCTCCTTGGCAGCCTCGCGCTTGGCCTTGGCGGCTTCGAGCTTGGCCTGACGCGCCTCGGCGGCAGCGGTCTTGGCCGCGTTCTCCTGCTGGGCGAGGAGCGCCTGGCCCTCGGCCGGATCGCGCCCGATCCAGACCGCGACCGGCTGCAGGGGCGCGCGCGGCGGCAGGGTGCGGTTGCGCAGCGCGGTGCTGCTGAAGGCGGCCATGGCGGCGGCCGGCGAGGAGGCGGCGGTGGCGCCCATGAACTGGGCGACCGCCCCTTCGGCGCCGCTGGCCGCGATCGCTCCGGGGCCCTCGTCGATCGCCGGCGCCTTCTTGCCCCCGCAGATATAGGGGCGCATGTCGGGCGGGGCGGGGCTGGCCGAGGGGCTGAGGGATTCGAGGCTCTGGCTCGTCCAGCCGGCACTCTGGGTGAAGGCGTAGTCGAACAGGTCGGCGGTCTTGAGGTCGCGCTCGCGCGCGCTCGGCTGACCCATCACCACCGCGACGATCCGGCGGCCGTTGCGGGTGGCGCTCGCCACCACGTTGAAGCCGCCCGAGCAGATGAAGCCGGTCTTCATGCCGTCGGCGCCCGCGTAGCGCCCGAGCAGGCCGTTGTGATTGGCCATCACCGCCTTGCCGAACTGGATCGCCGAGATCGAGAACAGGTCGCGCGAATCGGGGAAGTCGCGCATCAGGGCGCGGGCGAGCACGGCCATGTCGCGGGCCGAGGTCCATTGCTGGGCATCGGGCAGGCCGTTCGGGTTGGTCCAGCGGCTCTCGCGCATGCCGATGCGCTGGGCGGTCTCGTTCATCATCCCGGCGAAATTCTCGACGGAGCCGCCGAGGCTCTCGCCGATCGCCCAGGCCACGTCGTTGGCCGACTTGACCATGATGATCTTGAGGGCGTTGTCGAGGGTGAGCTGCGTGCCCGGCCGGAAGCCCATCTTGGAGGGCGGCTCAGCGGCGGCGGTGGGCGAGATGGTGATCAGGCTGTTCAGCGAGGCCCGGCCCTGCCGCACCAGATCGAGGGCGACATAGGCGGTCATCAGCTTGGTGATCGAGGCCGGGTACCAGGGGTCGGTCGCCGCCTGCCCGTAGATCACCTTGCCGGAATCCACGTCCACCACCAGGATCGGCGCGGTGACGGCCTGCGCCGTGCCGGCGGCGACGAGCCCTGCGAGCGCCGCGAACGCGCCGGTGAGACGCCTCAGGATTCGGTTCGACATCAGGTCTGACTCTGAGATGCTGCGCCGGGGACCGGGGGGTTCCGCCGCGCCGCCGAAGGCTGAGGTAGGACGGCGGACACGGCCCGGCGAGCCCGGCCGGATCCGCGCCCCGCCCCGTTCAACGCGGCCACCGTGGCGAGAGCATGGCGGGCGCGCGGTTGTCCCCCGGCCGGCAGGCCGGAGTGGCGCGGCGGCGATCCGGCGCTTATGTGCGGTGCGGGAGGGCCAGCCGGCCCCACGGCGACGTCATGGCATACGCGGTCAAGGAACTGTTCCACACCCTCCAGGGCGAGGGCGCCCAGGCCGGGCGCGCCGCCGTGTTCTGCCGCTTCGCCGGCTGCAACCTCTGGTCCGGCCGCGAAGAGGATCGCGCCACGGCCGCCTGTCGCTTCTGCGACACCGACTTCGTCGGGCTGGACGGGCCGGGCGGCGGGCGCTTCGCCGAGGCCGAGTCCCTGGCCGCGGCCATCGCCGCGACCTGGGCGGGCGGCGCGCGCAACCGCTACGTGGTCTTCACCGGGGGCGAGCCCCTGCTCCAGCTCGACGCGGCCCTGATCGCGGCGGTCCATTCCCAGGGCTTCGAGATCGCGGTCGAGACCAACGGGACGATTGCCGCGCCCGCGGGCATCGACTGGATCTGCGTCAGCCCCAAGGCCGGCAACCCGCTGGTGCAGCGCTCGGGCAGCGAGCTGAAGCTGGTCTTTCCCCAGGAGGGCCTCGACCCCGAGACCTTCGCCGAGCTCGACTTCCGCCACCATTTCCTGCAGCCGATGGACGGCCCGGACCGGGCGGCCCATACCGGCGCGGCGGTCGCCTATTGCCGGACGGATGCCCGCTGGCGCCTCTCGCTCCAGACCCACAAGATCCTCGACATCCCGTAGCTGAGGCAGGCCCTCAGGCCAGGGCGTCGCGCTCCGCCCTCAGCAGCCGCACGAGCCGCTCGGCGAGACTGCCCGGCGGGCGTCCGGCCGGGCGCAGCAGCAGCGTCTCGATCGGCAGCTCGGGCCGGAACGGCCGCAGGGCCACGGCCGGGCCGGCGACCTCGCGCGCCGGCAGCGGATCGACGATGGCGAGCCCCAGCCCCTCGGCGACGAGGCCGCAGCGCGCGGCCGTGTACTGCGCCATCAGGGTGAAGCGGGGCGTCACGCCGGCCTCGGCGAAGGCCGCCTCGACCGCCTGCTGGAACGGGCCGGGCCCGCCTGAGATCAGCGGCTCGCCCGCGAGATCGCGCGGCCCGAGGCTGCGTCGGCGCGCGAGCGGGTGCCGCCGGGGCAGCGCGCAGAGTGCGGCCATGGCCAGGAACGGCTCGGCTTCGACGCCCGGATGGCCGGCGCGCGGGCGCGCCAGGCCGAGGTCGCACTGGCCGGACGCCGCCCAGGACCAGATCGTGTCCGGGCTCGGCACGTGGACCGAGACGCGCACGCCCGGGCATTCCGCATCGAGGCGCCGGATCGCGCGGGGCAGCAGCCGCGCGGCGAGCGAGGGCTGGCAGGCGATACGCAGGGCGCCGGTGCCGCGCTCCCGGATCGCGCGGGCGGCCCGGCTCAGCTGCTCGAGCCCCGCATAGGTCTGCGCGACCTCGTGGGCGAAGGCCGCCCCTTCCGGGGTGGGCAGCGCGCTGCCATGGCCGCGCACGAACAGCGCGAAGCCGAGATCGGCCTCGAGCTGCGCGATGGCCCGGCTGACATGCGGCTGGCCGATCCCGAGAACGGCGGCCGCCCGCGTCATGCCCCCGTGCCGGATCACCGCCCGGAAGAGGTCGAGATGGGCCGGGTTGATCATGCCGGATCTGCATGGAAACGGGCGGATGACGCATTTGACGGCATGGGTCGCGGATGGTTGTCAAGGCGCGACGGGGCCGCCCCCGGGTCACGCGACGGGTCCGCCGATGCTCAACCTTCTCCTGCCCACCGGCCTCGCCGTGCTCGCCGGGATCAGCCTCGTCGCGCAGCAATTGCTCAACACGAGCCTGCGCGCCGCCCTGAACTCGGCCGTCTGGGCCGGCTTCGTCAGCTATCTCGTCGGGCTCGCCTGCATGGCCGTCCTCGCCGCCGCCTTGCGCGATCCCGTGCCGGCCGCGGGCGTCGCGGCGCGCCTGCCCTGGTGGGCCTGGACCGGCGGCGCGTTCGGCGCGCTGTATATCGGCCTCGCCATCCTGCTCGTCCCGCAGCTCGGCGCGGCGACCTTCCTCGCCCTGCTCGTGGCGGGGCAGATGCTGGCCTCCCTGGCGGCCGATCATCTCGGCCTGCTCGGGCTGGCGCAGCGGCCGGTCGACCTCCCGCGGCTGGCCGGCGCCGTCCTGCTCGTCGCCGGCACCGTGCTGATCCGGCGCTAGGTCCCGGGTGTCGAGAGGGCTCAGCCCTCTCGCGGGTTCGAGGCGCGGAGCCCGGGTCATCGACGATCAGGGCTCCGCCCCGATACCCGGCCAAAGGGACTCGTCCCTTTGGGATCCCCCGACCTCAGGCCCGGCCGACGGCCCGCAGCGCGAAGCCGTAGATCAGGCCGACCTCCTCCAGGCGGTCGAAACGGCCGGCGGCGCCGCCATGGCCGGCCTCCATGTTGATGCGCAGCAGGACCGGGCCGCCGCCGGTCATGGTGGCGCGGAGCTTCGCCACCCATTTCGCCGGCTCCCAGTAGGTCACGCGCGGATCGGTGAGGCCGCCGAGCGCCAGGATCGCCGGATAGTCCTTCGCCGCCACGTTGTCGTAGGGCGAGTAGGACAGGATGGTCTCGAAGGCCGCCTCGCTCTCGGCCGGGTTGCCCCATTCGGGCCATTCGGGCGGGGTCAGCGGCAGGTCGCCGTCGAGCATGGTGTTGAGCACGTCCACGAAGGGCACGTCGGCGACGATGCCTGCGAACAGCTCCGGCGCGAGGTTGGCCACCGCCCCCATCAGCATGCCGCCGGCGCTGCCGCCATGGGCCACGATGCGCTTAGGGGCCGTGTAGCCGGCCCCGATCAGGGCCTGGGCGCAGGCCACGAAATCGCTGAAGGTGTTGGGCTTCTTCTCGCGCTTGCCGTCGAGGTACCAGCGCCAGCCCTTCTCCGTGCCGCCGCGGACATGAGCGATGGCGTAGACGAAGCCGCGATCCACCAGCGAGAGCAGGTTGGTGCGGAAGCCCGCCGGCATCAGCGTGCCGTAGGAGCCGTAGCCGTAGAGGAGCAGGGGGGCCGTGCCGTCGATCGGGCAGTCGCGCCGGTGCAGCAGCGAGATCGGCACCTCCGCGCCGTCGGGCGCGGTGGCGAACAGGCGCCGCGTGACGTAGGCCGCCGGGTCGTGCCCGCTCGGCACGGTCTGGCGCTTGCGCAGGGTCCGCTCGCGGGTGACGCAATCGTAGTCCCAGGTCTCGGCCGGCGTCGTCATCGAGGAATAGACGAAGCGGATCGTGGCGGTGTCGAAGGCGTGGCCCGGCTGCAGGCCGAGGGAATAGGCCTCCTCCGCGAAGGCGACGGCGTGCTCCGCGCCCGTGCCGAGGTCGCGCACGACGATGCGCGGGCGCGCATTCTCGATCTCGAGGCGCACCAGATGGTCCGCGATCGGATGCAGGTGGCGGATCATCACGCCCGCACGGTGGGGCACGAGATCGCGCCACTGCGCGCGGCCGGGCGTGGCGCGCGGCGCGGTGACGATCTTGAAGTCCTCGGCCCCGTCCGCGTTGGTGAGGATGTAGAGGTCGTCGCCCCGGTGCTCGACGGAATAGATCAGCAGCGGCTCGCGCGGCTGCACCACGGTGAGCGCCGCCGCCGGGTCGTGCCGGTCGAGGAGGTGGACCTCCGCGGTCTCGTGGTCGCTCGCGGTGACGGCGAGGTAGGCGCCGGACTGCGTCTCGCCGATATGCACGAAGAAGCCGGCATCGCGCTCCACATAGACCGTCTCGTCCGATTCCTGCGCGGTGCCGACCCGGTGGCGCATCACCTTGGCCGGGCGGTGATTCGCGTCCACCGCGACGTACCAGAAGCTCTGCCCGTCGCCCGCCCAGATCGCCTCGCCCGAGGTCGCCTCGACCCGGTCGTCGAGATCGGCGCCGGTGACGAGGTCGCGCACGCGGATCGTGTAGAGTTCGGAGCCCTTGGTATCGACGCTCCAGGCGAGCCGGCCGTGGTCGTCCGCATGGACCGCCGCGGCGATCTCGAAGAAGGCGAGGCCCTCGCCCTCCCGGTCGCCGTCGATCAGGATCTCCTCGGCCGCCGCGTCGCCGAGATCGTCGGGCGCGCCGGGCGGGCGCGCCGCGCTCCGCTTCCGGCGGCAGACGAGCGGGTGCTGCCCGCCCTCGCGGTGGCGGGTGTAGTAGGCGAAGGGCCCGTCGGGCTCCGGCACGCCGCTGTCGTCCTCGCGGATGCGCCCGCGCATCTCGGCGACCAGCGCCTTGCGCAGGGCGGCGTCGTCCGCGAGCACGGCCTCCGCATAGGCGTTCTCCGCCCGCAGATAGGCGGCGATGTCCTCGGGCAGCGCCGCCGGGTCCTTCAGCACCGCCTGCCAGTTCGCAGCTTTCAACCAGGCATAGTCATCGCTGAGCTGCCGCCCGCGAACGGTGAAGGCATGGGGCCGGGCCTCGGCGGCCGGCGGATCGGAGGGGCGGGGAAAGGCTGCGGAGTCTGACGCCATCACACTCGTCTTCCGGACGCTCTCGAAGAGGCTGCGGGGTCACGCGGCGGACTCGCCGGAACCGTCCCCCAGACCTGCACCCGCAGCCGCCGCGGGACAAGGTCCCGGCGGTCGATTGCGCCTGCGGCGGGGGAGCAGGTTTCAACCTGATATGCACACCAATAGGTTGTGGAGCGATTTCAGATCGATATATCAAATTGATGCTTGAGGCCTGCAAGTCCACAGAACGTATCCGCACGAGTCTCGATGGTCTTGCGAGCGCAATTCGGATGTCATAGAGAAAATGTCGTGGCGTGAGGGGCGCCGCGCAATGAACAGCTATGAGCGGGCGTGATCGGCGCGACGCATCGCGGCGGCGCGACGTATAGACCCGGCCGGCCTCGACAGCCGGAACCGGGCGATGCTGCCCGCCTCGCGTCTAGAGGACCTGCATCGTCATGACCGAACCCAACAGCGCGGCCGCCTATATCGAGCTCGCGGCTGAGATCGTCTCGGCCTATATCAGCAACAATCCCGTCCCGCCGGGAGAGGTCGCTCCGCTGATCGGCCGCGTGCACGCGGCCCTGACGGGACTGGGCTCCGCCCAGCCGCAGGCGAAAGCGCCGGCCGAGCCGCAGCAGCCGGCCGTGCCGATCAAGAAATCCGTCACGCCCGAATACATCGTCTGCCTCGAGGACGGGCGCAGCTTCAAGTCGCTCAAGCGCCACCTGCGGGCGAAGTACGACATGAGCCCCGAGCAGTACCGCGCCAAGTGGGGCCTTCCCTCCGACTACCCGATGGTGGCGCCGAACTACGCCAAGGCGCGCTCCGACCTCGCCAAGGCGATCGGTCTCGGCCAGGTTCGCGGCGGCACCTACGACGCGGCGGCCTGAGCGCCCCGGCTCCGCGCGACGCCCGGGCCTCGAGCCGCTCCCGATCGCGCTGCAATCAGGAGCGGCGCCAAGTCTTTAGTTTTGGCGCGCTCTCTCGCGCCGAACCGGCATCCACTTCGGCGGAGAGCGCTCTGGATCGGTTCGCCGCGAGACCGCACGCAGACCGGGAGCGTGAGCCGTGCCCGCCCGGATCGGGCACGGCTCGCACCGCCTCCGGCTATGCGGCGCCGACCGCCGGGGAGCGGGCCGGTGGATAACTCGGATGCGTCAAGTCTTGACGTAGGATCATTTTCTGCAAACGTATGGTGGCCTACTCCGCGCTCAAGTCGGAACAAAACATGAACAAGCCCTTGCGCCACCCGCTCCGCACCGCGACCGCCCCCGCAGGGACCACCCTCGGCCGGGCGGCGGAGCGCCTGCTGGCGGGGCTCGGCCGTGACGGCGCCTACGCCTTCCCCGATCCCCTCGACCCGGCGACGCTGATCCTGCGTGCGGGCGCGACGGGCGTCTCGCTCGGGGCGGGCCGCTTCCCGGCCGAGGCCGGCCGAAGCCTCGTCGCGGCCGACCTCGCCGAGGAGCGCGGCCCGCGGCGCCATCTCGTCCTCAGCGCGGCCGGCCGCGCCCGGCTGCGCCGGCAGGGCGCCGAGCCGGAGACCGGCTAC
>NZ_CABFPH010000154.1 GCF_902141845.1 Methylobacterium symbioticum
CCTCCTTGCGCCCCCGCGCGCCGGTGCTGCGGCCCGGCGGCGTCGGGGCGAGCGCCCAGTCCCTCTCCGCCCTGCTCAAGCGCCGGGCCGCGCCGCCGCGCCGCGCGACCCTGCCCACACGCCGGGCGGTGCGTGAGATCGTGCAGGTGCCGAGCCCCGCCGCGCGCCTGACCCCGGTGGTGCAGAACCCGGTCTCCGGCGTGCCCCTGGCGCAGCCGCTGCCGAGCCCGATCCTCGGCCTGATCACCCCGGGCTCGCTGCTGGCGAACGGCCTGCGCCGGCCGATCGCCACCGACGACGCCTACGCGCCCCTCGGGATCAAGCTCGGCAGCTTCACCCTCCTGCCGGCCTTCACCCAGAGCCTCGGCTACGACACCAACCCGGACCAGCTCGCCGGACGCGGCGCCCGGGGCTCGGTGGCCTCGCGCAGCGAGGCCGAGCTCGCCTTCCGCAGCGACTGGTCGGCGAGCGAGCTCGCGGGCGAATTGCGCGGCAGCTACCTCGAATATCCGCAGAACGAGGCGGCGAGCCGCCCCAACGCGGTCGGCGCGGTGCGGCTGCGCGTGGACGTGAACCGGGACCTGCGCCTCGACGCCGAGGGCCGCTTCCTCGTGGACAGCCAGCGCACCTCCAGCGCCGACCTCCAGGCCAGCAATGCCACCAGCCGCCCGCTCATCGCGAGCTACGGGGCGAGCCTCGGCGCGACGCAGGCCTTCAACCGGCTCTCGGTCTCGCTGCGCGGCTCGGTCGACCGCTTCACCTTCGACGACGCGCAGCTCGCCGACGGCACCCGCCTCGTCCAGAGCGACCGCAACCAGAACCAGTACGGCCTGCGCCTGCGCGCGGCCTACGAGCTGTCGCCGACGATCAGCCCCTTCGTGGACCTGCTCGCCGACACCCGCATCTACGACCTCGTCCGCGACACCAACGGCCTGCGCCGCGACTCGGACGGCGTCGGCATCGCCGCGGGCGCGACCTTCGCGCTGGCGCGCACCGTCACCGGCGAGATCTCGGCCGGCCTGCAGCACCGGACCTATGTCGACCCGAGCTTGCGCGACATCAACGCGCCGCTCCTCAACGCGGCCCTGGTCTGGTCGGTGAGCCCGCTCACCAGCGTGCGCCTCGGCGCGGTGACGAGCGTCACCGAGACCACCGTGGCCGGGTCCAGCGGCGCCGTCACCGAGACCGCCTCCCTGGAGGTGCAGCACGACCTCCTGCGCAACCTCTCGATCACCCTCGGCGGGGCCTATCTCCAGAACACCTACCAGGGCGTGCGCATCAACGAGACCGGCTTCTCGGCCACCGCCCGGGCGGATTACCGCTTCACCCGCTGGCTGACCCTGCGCGGCACCTACATCTACCAGCAGATCGACAGCACCGTGCCGAGCGCGAGCTTTCGCGATCACACCTTCCTGCTCGGCCTGCGCGTGAACCCGTGACGCCCCCTCGCGCAACCTGAGATTTAATAGATTTCAGATCTTTTCTTGCAGCAGTTGTTTTATCGGTTCGACAAGTCGGATTCGGCACCACAGCCGTTTCAATCAATCGATCCGCGCTGCTCTCGATGCGGGATAAGTCTCTTCCCGGCTTGAACACAGTCGATTGATGTGACCAGACCGGCCGTGCTGTCAACGATCGCAGCGACGGGGTCCATCGACATGAAGAAGCTGGTCATCACGGCACTGATTGCATTCAATGCAGCGGCCTGCGGCAGCATCGTGCGCGGCACGACGGAACAGGTTTCGTTCATCTCGGAGCCCTCGGGCGCGGCGATGGCGACGAACCTGAAATATGCCTGCCCGGCGACGCCCTGCACTCTCGAGGTCGAGCGCTCCGACGAGTTCGACGCGACCTTCAGCAAGCCCGGTTACCGGCCCACCACCATCCCGGTGCGCACGAAGGTCGTCACGAAGGGCGCGGCCGGGTTCGCCGGCAACCTGCTGGCCGGCGGCGTGGTCGGGATGGGCGTGGACGCCTATACCGGCGCCGCCATGGATCACGACCCGAACCCGGTCTTCGCGCGCCTGTCCCCGGACGCCGCGCCCCGGACCCGCCGGACCGGCCCGGCCGCCGGCGCGCCCGGCATGTAGGGCGCGTCCGCCCCGCCTCCTGCGGAGGACCGCCGCCCCGCGACCGCCCGGATGGATGGCGGCGCGGCGGCCCGCCGCCATCCGGTATCGCGCCCAATCCCGAGGCGCGCCACGGCGAGGGACGCCGCGAATCCGGATCCGGCAGCCTCAGGGCCGCGATTCGAATGGGGAACGATGCCGGCGGCGGGGTGTTGGCCCCGGACATCGGAACACCCACCCGACGATCAGAGAGGAGCTTCCTCATGAAGACCGTCCTGGCCGGCGCCGTGCTCGCCGCCTCCCTCGCCGCCCCCTTCGCCACCGCGCTTCCGGCCGCCGCGCAGCGCATCGATATCGGCCCCGGCGGCCCGAGCCTCGACCTGCGCTCCCGCGCCCAGCGCGAGCGCGACTATCACCGCGACGCGTACCGCCGCACCCGCGACTACGACCGGGGAGACTCTTACCGCCGCGAGCGCTTCGACGACGGCCCGCGCCGCGGCCGCCGCGATTACGACTACTGAGCCGAGACCGGGCCGGCGCCCGGGCGCCGGCTTTCACGTTCCCGCGACTGTCGAGAGGGCCGGTCCGCCGGCCCTCTCGCGCGTCCGGGCCATGACCAGGCGCCGCGGACGGAAAATCGTCACCTGGCCCGCCTCCGCCCCTTGTGCGCTGCAAAAGCCGGCGCTAGGGGAATGAGGCAGAATTTTTCGGGAGAATCTGGCAATGGCCCTTCGTGTTCTCAGCACCTTCGCCGCGGTCGCCCTCGCCGCGACGGCCCTCTCCGCCCCCGTCGCCCTGGCGAAGCCCGCCGGTGGCGCCGCCGCCGTCAAGATGATCGACACCGACAACGACGGCACCGTCGACATGAAGGAGATCGAGGCCGTGGCCTCGGCGACCTTCGACCGCCTGGAGAAGGACGCGGACGGCACCCTCGACGCCAAGGAGCTGAAGGGCCGCCTGAGCAAGGCCGGCGTGAAGCAGGCCGACCCGGACAACGACGGCACCCTCGACAAGAAGGAGTACCTCGCGGCGGTGGCCGAGCGCTTCAAGCTGGCCGACCCGGACAACGACGGCACCCTGGACGCCAAGGAGCTGAACACCAAGGCCGGCAAGGCGCTGCTCGCGCTGATCAAGTAAGCGCCGCGCAACCCGCCGCGCCGCATGGGGCCGCCTCGCTCGCCGGGGCGGCCCTGTTTCGTTTGCGCATCGGGACAAGGGCTTAGGGCCATCTCGGATTGCACCGCCCTCGGGTACGGCCCTAGAAGATCCGGCCATCGCGCCTCGCTTCCGCCCGGCCCCAGGACCCGCATGACGCCCGTCGAGATCCTCGAACAGCTCGTCGCCTTCGACACGGTGAGCGCGAAGAGCAACCTCGCCCTGGTCGATTACGTGGAGGGCCTCGCCCGCGCGGCCGGGGCCGAGACCGACCGCGTCCTCGACGGGACCGGCACCAAGGCGGGCCTGTGGATCACGATCGGCCCGCGCGACGTGCCGGGCTACGTGCTCTCGGGCCACAGCGACGTGGTGCCGGCGGACGGCCAGGCCTGGACCAGCGACCCGTTCACGCTCACGCTCCGCGACGGTCGCCTCTACGGGCGCGGCACCTCGGACATGAAGGGCTTCGTCGCCGTCTGCCTCGCGCTGATGCCGGAGATGGCGGCGGCCAACCTCACCCGGCCGCTCCACATCGCCCTCTCCTACGACGAGGAGGTCGGCTGCCTCGGCGTGCGTCCCCTGATCGCGCGGATGCGGGATCGCGGCCTCCGGCCGCTCGGCTGCTTCGTCGGCGAGCCGACGGGGATGGCGGTGGTGATCGGCCACAAGGGCAAGAGCGCGGCCCGCCTCACCTTCCACGGGCGTGCCTGCCACTCGGCGCTGGCGCCGCGCGGCGTCAACGCCGTGGAATACGCCGCCCGCTTCATCGACCATGTGCGGCTGAGCGCCGAGGCGCTCGCCCGGGACGGCGCCCGCGACGGGCTCTACGACGTGCCCCACACCACCGGCCTGTGCAGCGTGGTGCACGGGGGCACGGCGCTCAACATCGTGCCCGATGCCTGCAGCGTGGAGTTCGAATACCGCGCCATCGCGGGCGACGATGCAGGGGCGCTGGCCGGCGCGGCGATCGCCTACGCCACCGACACGCTCGGGGCCGAGATGCGCGCGCGCGACCCCGCCTGCGGCGTCACGGTGGAGCCGCTGATCGACTATCCGGGCCTCGACCTCGACCCGGATTCCGGGCTCGTCACGCTGACGAAGCGCCTCGCCGGCCGGAACCACCACGCCAAGGTCTCGTTCGGCACCGAGGCCGGTCTGTTCCAGGCGCTCGGCGACGTGCCGGCGGTGGTGATCGGGCCGGGCTCGATCGAGCGCGCCCACAAGGCCGACGAATACGTGGAGCCGGCGGAACTCGAGGCCTGCGCCGGCTTCCTGCGCCGGCTGATCGCGGACTCGCGGTGAGCCGCCTCTCCCTCCCCCCGCTGCGGGGGAGGGTGGCCCCCGAAGGGGGTCGGGAGAGGGGTGCGACGGTGCAGGTGCGGTCGCTGCGCGGCATGAAGGCCGTGCCTCGTCCGGAAGCGGGGTTCCCCTCTCCCGCCTCACTGCGTTCGGCACCCTCCCCCGCAGAGGGGGGAGGGTGAAGCGCCTCTCACACCCCCTCGAACAGCGGCACCAGCGCCATCTCGGGCACGCGCACCAGCCCCTTGTCGGTGAGGCGGATCTGCGGGATCACCGAGAGCGGGATCAGGTTGAAGCCCATATAGGGGATGGCGCAGCCGGCCTCGGCCCAGGCCGCCTTCAGCGCCCGCATCCCGTCCGCCACCGCGCCCACGCGCTGGTCCGAGATCAGGCCGGCCACCGGCAATTCCACCATCGCGACGACCCGGCCGTCGGCGACCACGCAGACCCCGCCCTGCACCGCCGCGATGGCCGCGACGGCGACGCGCATGTCGGCCTCGTTCAGGCCCGCCACCACGAGGTTGTGCGCGTCGTGCCCGACGCTGGAGGCGACCGCGCCGCGCGTGAGCCCGAAGGCGCTGAGCAACCCGTGGGCGACGCCCCCGCCCCGCCCGTGCCGCTCGATCACCGCCACGTGGCAGAGGCCGTGCGCGTGGAGCGTCTCCGCCCAGTCCGCCCCGGGCGTCAGCGCCACGCGCTCATGGGCGAGCTCGATGCCGGGCAGCACCGTGCGGATGGCGTTGACGGTGCAGGGCGCGGCCGGCAGCGGCGGCACCAAAGCGGGCAGGGTCTCGGGCAGTTTCACCGTGCGATAGGCGGCCGGCGGATAGCGGTAGGGCCGCTCGAGCGCCCGCTCGAGGAGGGGCGTCGGCCGGCGATCCGCGACCACCAAGTCGCCGCCATACCAGGTCGCCTGCGGCACGAGGGCGTCGTCGAGGAGCACGAGATCGGCCCGGCGCCCGCCGCCGAGCCCGCCGATCTCCCCGTCGAGGGCGAAGCGCGTCGCCGGGTGCAGCGAGCCCATCGCCCAGGCGGCGGCCTCGGGGATGCCGTGGCGGACCGCCTCGCGCACCACCCAGTCGAGCCCGTAGGCGAGCAGGTCGTCGGCGTCGCGGTCGTCGGTGCAGGCGCAGACCCGCTTCCAGGCGGCGCCGTACTCGGTCACCGTGCCGATCGCCTTCGGCAGCGAGTGCCAGGGGGTGGTGGGCGGCCCGCCGCGCAGGAAGATCCAGAGGCCAGCCTCCAGGAGGTCGTCGGCGATCTCGGCATCGACCGCCTCGTGGGTGTCGGTGACGCCGCTCGCGGCATAGGCGCTCACGAAGTCCCGCCCGTAGATATGGCCCGAGACCGGCCGCCCGCGCTCGAGCGCCGCCGCGAGGATGGCGTGGGCCCGCGGATCGCCCTCGGCCACCGCCACGAAATCCATCTTCTCGCCGAGCCCGATCGCCTCCGGCCAGGCCTCGAACAGGGCCGCGATCTTCTCCGGCGTCAGGTCGCCGCCCGCGGTCTCGATGGCGGGGGTGGTGGCCGGCACCGTGCTCGGCACCGTGAGGTAGATGTTGAGCGGGGCGGCGCGGGCATCCTCCAGCATCCAGGCGACGCCGTCGGCGTCGAGCACGTTGCCGATCTCGTGGCTGTCGCAGACGATGGTGGTGGTGCCGTTGAGAAGCGCGGCCTCGGCATAGGCGCAGGCCGTGACCATGCTGCTCTCGATATGCAGGTGCGGATCGACCAGCCCCGGCGCCAGCAGCCCGCCGCGGGCGTCGTATGTCCTGGCGCCCCTGTAGGTGCCGGCCGGCTTCACCGCGGCGATGCGCCCGCCCGCGATCCAGATCTCCCGGTCGGGCAGGATCCGCTCCGAATAGGTGGAGAGCAGCCGCGCGCCCGTGATCACGGAATCGGGCTCCGCGCGCCCGGCGGCGACATCGGCGAGACGCCGCGTCATCTGGGCCAGGGGGGCGACGGAGAAGCGGGTCAGATTGCTCATCGGGGCCTTCACCGGGTGCGGGTGACGGGGACGGGCATGGAGCGTGCCATGATCGGGGCCGGCAGGCGAACCCGCCTCCGCGCTCCCTGCTCATCCCGGCCGCCTGACGGCATTGCCACCTCTATTGCCGATTTTTAATCTGATGGACATGCGACCAACAGCGCTGAATTCTATTATCTGAACACGGAATGAGGGAAGCCAATAAAGTCTAGACCCCAGTTCCGGCGCTCAGATGGAGATGGGATATGGCTTATCGGAAATCCACGGCTGCGGCCCTCCTGCTCACCACGCTCCTCGGCGGAACCGCCTTCGCCGCCGAACAGGCGGCCCAGCACAACCCCGCGCAGACGCGTGCGATCGACCAAGACGTGGGCAAGCTCTCGAAGGACGGCGCGCAGGGCTTCAGGGATCTCCAACTCACGCGCCTCGCGATCTTCGAGGCGAACCCCGCCCAGGCCAAGGACATGATCGCCAAGGCGCAGGCGGCCTTCGCGAAGGCGAAGACCGACGACGCGCTATTCAACAAGGCCGAGGCCGATCTCAGGACGCCCGGGACCCCCGCCAGCGACAAGGCGACGGCCCAGGCCAATCCGGCCGACACCAAGCCGGCCGCCAAGGAGCAGGTCGCCTGGGTGCCCGTCGATGCCCAGCTGACGCTGGGTGACGACTTCGTGGCCACGCCCGAGAAGGCTTCCGCGGTGACCGAGGCGAACAAGAACCTCGCCCATGGGGACCAGAAGGGGGCTCTGGAGAAGCTCAAGCTCGCCCATGTCGACGTCAACTTCACGATGGCCGTCCTGCCGCTCGACAAGACCATCGCCGATGTCGATCAGGCCGCTACGCTGATCGGACAGGGCAAGTATTACGAGGCCAACGCGATCCTGAAGACGGCCCAGGACGGGATGCGCTTCGATGTGATCGACGCCGTCGCGATCCCGCAGACGGCCAAGGCGGCGACAGCCAGCACGACCTCGTCTCAGGCCATGCCCCAGGCCACCGGTTCGGCCACGGGCACCAAGGCCGGCAAGTAGCCGCGCCCCATCGACCGGACCTCGGCTCGGCCGGCGCATCGCTAAGGTGCCCCGGCCGCCAGAGATGCCCATGGAGGAGGGACACGCATGCGATCCGTGAAAGCTATTGGCGCCGTGCTGGCGATCGGGCTTCTCGGCTGTGGCGGCGCACGCGCGGCAGGGCCGGACGATGCGGCCCCCAACCCGAGCCGCGCAACGGCCGCCGCGTCAGCCGATCTGAAGAGCGAGGGAGCGACGCAGCCCGCCAAACTTCAAGACGGTCAATACACCGACAAGAATGGCGATCCGACCTATCATATCACCGACAATGGCAAGAAGGTCGATTGGTACACGATGTCCGGCTATGTCCGGTACAACTCCAACTGTATCGTCTGCCACGGGCCGGATGGGATGGGATCGACCTACGCCCCGTCCCTGGTCGATTCGCTGAAATCCATGGACTACGCGCATTTCGCCGGCATCGTGCTCGGCGGAAAGAAGGATGTCAGCGCGTCTCAGGACCTGGTGATGCCGGCCTTCGGGGACAACAAGAACGTCACCTGCTACCTGCCCGACATCTACACGTATCTGCGCGCCCGCGCCGAGGGCGCGCTCGGCCGCAATCGTCCGTCCGAGCACGAGCCGAAGCCTGCAGCCTTCGCGAAGGCTGAGGACGCCTGCATGAAGTGACTGGATGGGTCCTCTCTGCGGACGCTCTCTAGGACCACGCCAGGGAGTTCTGGACAACCGCCCTCCGCTCTCCCTGCTGAGGAACCCCCTGCCCCGATCCGCGTAACTCCCTCGGACGACAACCGCCCCGCTTAGCCCTCCGAGGCCCCGCCATGCGCCCGCTCGCCGCGCTCCTGCTCGCCCTCCCCCTCCTCACCGCCCTCACCCCGGCGAGAGCCGACGTGCTGATCCGGGTCGACAAGGACACGCAGCGCCTGCGCGTGAGCGTCGACGGGCGCCCGCGCTACGACTGGGCGGTCTCCACCGGCACCGCGCGCTACGACACGCCGAACGGCACGTACCGGCCGCTGCGGATGGCGCGCACCCACTTCTCGCGCGAGTGGGACGACGCGCCGATGCCGCACGCCATCTTCTTCACCGGGGCGGGCCACGCCATCCACGGCAGCGGCCATGTCTCGGCGCTCGGCCGCCCGGCCTCGCATGGCTGCGTCCGCCTGGCGCCGGGGCGGGCCGCCACCCTGTTCCGGCTGGTGAAGGCGGAAGGGATGGGCAACACCCGCATCGTGGTGGAGGGGGCGGTGCCGCAGGCCGTCGCCGGCGGGTTCCGCAGCCGGCGCGGCTACGAGGGCGACGGCGTGATGTCGGCCGGGATGCAGATGGGCCGAGGGGGATACGGCTATGGCTCCGGGTATGGCTATGGCTATGGCTACGGTTACGGCACTGCGCCGGTGCGCCGTTACGCGCCGGAGCCGGCCTACGGCCTGCCCGAGGACGACCTCGAATAGCCTCCGAAGCTGAACCGTTGCTGCAATCCCGCTTCAGCCCCGGTGCAGCGGCGGCCCGCTAGACCTGTCCCATCGGCCGGACGGTTCCGGCCCGGAAGTCTCGGGGACAGGCCATGAAGACGCTCGCCACCCTCGCGGCCGCCGCGCTCGTCGCCGGCGGCGCCCTCACCTCCACAGCCGCCGAGGCCCGCGGGCGCGGCGGGGCCGTCGCCGCCGGGGTGATCGGCGGGCCCGCCCCGGGCGCCCCCCCCCGCGCCCCGGTCTCCGGCGCGCAGGCCCCCCCGGTCGGCCTCCGCCACCATCGCGGGGCCGGGCATGGGGGCGGGGGAGGGGGGGTCCCCCCCGCCCGCCCCCGCCGCCCGCGCCCCCGGCGGCCCAGCGGGCACGCCCGGCTCAGCCCGCCCCCGCGGGCTTGGTGGAGGC
>NZ_CABFPH010000155.1 GCF_902141845.1 Methylobacterium symbioticum
CTACCGTCCTCTCCCGCCCGCCTCAAGGCGCGCGGGACGTGCACGGTGTCCATGAAGCCGAAGCGCAGGATGACCCGCGTGACATCCTGAGCGATCGGCCCGTTGTTGCGGGCGATGAAGCCGCGGGTCGGGCTCGGCGCGTCGAACCAGACATGGGCCGGCACCGGGTTGCCGCGGTGGCAGGTGTAGCAGGTCACCCCCGCCTCGCCGACATGCTTCTCCTTCCAGTCCGCGTTGATGTGCTGGACCATCTGCAGCATCCGCCGGGCGACCTTCTTCTGGTACAGGCTGTCGTCGGCCATGTTCTCGGTGTTGTGGCAGTAGGTGCAGCCCTGGGCGGGCGAGACCCACTCCGTGATCGAGACCATCAGGCGGTTGAACTCCTCGGTGCTGATGTCCTTGAGCACCTGGACGTTCTCGTAGGTCGTGCCGGCCTTGTCGGTGCCGGGCTCGACCTTGTCGGCCGGGGCCGGGGCGACGTTGGCGTCCCGGATGGCGGCGACCTCCGCCTTGGTCTTGACCTGGTCCATGCCGGTCCCGCGGAAGCCGTGCTGGTTGGCCAGGATCGGCGGCTTGGTCCAGCCCGCCGTGCCGAACTGCGCGACGGTGAGGAGCAGCGCGGCGACGCCCGCGATGATGCCGAGCACCGTCCTCATGGCGTGCCTCCCGGGGCTTTGAGCGGATCCGTGATCGGGCCGAACACATCGGGGTAGGACGGCGCGACGCCGTGCTTGACCGCCCAGAGGTACCAGTTGTCGACGACGGTGCCGGTGAGCAGGATGCCGATGCCGCCGGTGAGCGTCGTCAGCACCGCGAACCACCAGGCCCAGCGGTGGACCGATTCCATCGTGGCGTTGAAGCCCATGGTCCAGCGCCAGAACAGGGCGGCCCGCTCGGTGGCCGTGCCGCGGTCGACGATCTGGTCGATCTCGCGCTCGGCGCCGTAGCGCGAGCAGGCGAGGATGGTGCCGCCATGCATCGCGAAGAGCAGCGTCGACCCGTACAGGAACGCGATCGAGAGCATGTGGAACGGGTTGTAGAAGAGGTTGCCGTAGCGCAGCGAGAAGGCCGCGGTCCAATCGAGATGCGGGAAGATCCCGAACGGCACCGCCTCGCTCCACGAGCCCATCAGCAGCGGCCGGATGAAGCCGAGCACGAGGTAGAGCCAGATGGCGCTCGCGAAGGCCCGGGGCACGTGGGTGCCGAGGCCGGGCCCCCGCGCCCGCCGGTAGAGCCGCACCCACCAGAGCAGGATCGAGGCGGTGAGGAAGAAGCCGGCGATCAGCCACCAGCCGCCCTCGCTCAGCGGCGGCAGCACCTTCAGCCCGTATTTCGGCCGCGGCGGCTCCAGCGCCAGCCAGGGGAGCTGGCGCACGAACTGGATCGGATCCCAGTTCACCGAGGCCCACATGTTGAGCCCGATGATCTCGAAGGCGATCAGCCCGCAGGCGAGCGAGAGCGCGCCGAGATAGCCGCCGTAGATCGGCCCGACCTGACTGTTGCCGATCAGCCCGAACAGGTAGCTGTTGAAGGGCTTCCCGACGCGGGCGTCGACCGCGACCGGAATGCCGTGCTCCGGCTCGATCGGACGCACCTGAACCTGGGTGAAGATGTTCTGGTAATAGGCCATGCCGCCCTCCCCCTTCAGCGCCAGACCGGAAGATTGAGCCACCAGCCCCACCATTCCGGCCAGCCGCGGGTCCAGAACGGGCCGCTGATCACGATGCAGACCGCGCTCCAGAACCCGGCCGAGAGGGCCAGGAACAGGCCGAGCCGGTGGATGCCGAGCGTGCCGATCGAGTAGCCGATCGTGTCGCGGAAGAAGGTGTCCTCGTGCTCGGGCGTCTTCACCACGTCGTCGTCCTTCGGCGGATTCGTCGACGACAGGATCAGCGAGCCGTGGAGCGCCAGCGCGAAGGTCGTGGTGAAGAAGAAGCTCACCGCGAGCATGTGCGCCGGATTGTAGTGGAAGTGGAGATACTGGTATCCGGTGTTCGAGACCCAGTCCAAATGGCTCAGGATGCCGTAGGGGAAGCCGTAGCCCCAGGCGCCCATCAGGAGCGGGCGGAACACCACCAGCGTCACGTAGGCGAAGATCGCCACTCCGAAGGCGACGGGCACGTGGTAGCCGATGCCGAGCTTGCGGCAGATCTCGACCTCGCGCAGGGCCCAGGAGCAGAAGGCGCCGATCGCGCAGAAGGTGATGATCTGCCAGAGCCCGCCTTCCCGCAGCGGGGCCAGCGCCAGCCCGTATTTCAGGTCGGGCGGCGCGATGTTGATCTGCCAGATGTTCCAGGTCGGCCCGATCGCCGCCCCGTAGAGGATCAGCGCGGTGCCGAGCACCGAGAAGAAGATCGTCGTGACCCCGAAGAAGCCGACATAGAAGGGGCCGATCCAGAAGTCGAACAGGTCCCCGCCCAGGAGCGTGCCGCCGCGGATCCTGTATTTGCGCTCGAAGCTCAGCATCGCCATGGCGAATCCCTCCCGGGGTCGGGCCTCCCGAACTGTCTCTCGCTCGTGGGCCGCGGCACCGGAGGGCGCCGCGGCGGACCGCCCGTCAGGCGGGCAGGCTCGGCAGGACGAGGCTCTGGGCGTCGGCGGCCTTCTTGGGGCCGTCGAGCCAGTTGAACCGGTCGGTCGAGAGCAGGATGAAGTGGATCAGCAGCGCCAGCACGAACAGGAAGGTGAACAGAGCCACCAGCGTCCGCCGCGGGTCGAACAGGAGCCAGACTTTGTGCATGGTGCGTCTCCTCAGCCGATCAGGGAGGTGAGCGCCCGGGCGGCCTCGCCCACGCCGTCGAGCGAGGCGTAGCCCTGCGGGCCGGGCAGCCAGGGCCGCCACAGCCAGACCAGGATGTGGGCGACCACGGCGATCGCCGTGAAGATGATGAAGCTCGTCAGGAAGATCGCGTGGAACTCCTTGGCTTCGGCTTCCGTCAGCCCGGACAGGCTGCTCGGTCTTTCAGGTGTCACTCCGCTTGCCATCGGTCGAACCTCCGTTGCGTTGGCCGCATCCCGGCGGGATGCGACGGGCGCCGCCGTGACCCGAGGCGATCACGGCGGCTCTTCCCCGGATCCACCGGAGGGAAGCGTGGCGGGGCCCGGCCGGGCCCGGATCGGGTTCGCGAGCCCGGACCAGGGTCCCGGACCCGTTCCCGGACCCATCCCGAATTCACCCCATGAAGGCGAAGGGGACGGCCTGGGCCGCCATCGCCCGCGCCTCGCCGAACACGCTGCGCCGCGGCGCGGGTGCCCCCGTGCGCAGGGGCGCGGGGCGCAGCCGCTGCAGCACCGCCGCGGCGAGGAAGAGCGGGTAGGTGAGCCCGAGGATGATCCGGAACTGGAGGGCCTCGCGGTGCAGGTCGCGCTGCAGGCGGGCCGTCGCGGGCATCGGTCGCAGCAGGGGCCAGGTCTTCATGGATATCGTCTCCACGGGCTGGGTGCGGGATCGGACGGGAGCGCTCACGCGGCGGCCTCCGCATGGGCGGCGGCGCGCTCGACATGGACGGGGGCGACGCGCTCCGCGCCGAGGCGCCGCGCGGTGCGCTCGGCGGCGTCGCGCAGGCGCTTGGCGGCGGAGATGCGCACGAGGACCGGCTCGGCCTCGATCAGCGCGTCGAGCCGGGTGCGGGCGTCCTCCTCCCAGGCGAGCTCGCGGTGGTCCCGCGCCGGCGTCGCCTCCACGGCGTCGAGGTCGCGGGCGAGCGGCAGGATGTGGAAGAGCGCGTCGAACAGCGCGTTGCAGACCTCCTGCACGAGGTAGGTGGCGCCGGCATAGCCCATGAACGGCGTGCCAGTATGCCGCCGCACGATCGCGCCCGGGAAGGAGGCCGGGATATAGGCCGCCCGGCCCCCGGCTTCGGCGAGGTACATGCGCTCGTTGTAGGAGCCGAACAGGACGAGCGGCGGCCGCTCGGCGATCGCCGCCCGCACGGCCGCGTTGTCGGGCTTGGCGCCCGGCTGCCGCCCGAAGGCGAAGTGGCAGGGCAGGCCCAGCTCGTCCTCGAGGAAGCGGCGCACGCCCCTGGCATAGGTCTCGGTCGCGACGATGCCGAAGCTCGCCGTGCCGAAGAAGTCCTGCGTCACCGAGCGCCAGAGGTCCCAGACCGGCTTGATCGTGGTGTGGCGCTCGGCGGCGATGAAGGGCTCGGGGTCGAGCCCGAGGATCGCGCCGAGGCTGCGCAGGAACTTCGTCGTGGCGATGACCCCGATCGGCGCCTGGAGATAGGGCCGCTCCAGGCTCTCGCAGAGGCCGCGGCCGAACTCGCGGTAGAGGCAGATATTGGCGTCCGCCTCCACCAGCCTCGGCAGGTCGGCGAGGTGGCAGCCGAGCGGGAAGGTGAGGTTCACCGTGGCGCCGATTCCCTCCACGAGGCGGCGGATCTCGGCGAGGTCGGAGGCCATGTTGAAGGTGCCGTAGGCCGGGCCGATCAGGTTGACCCGCGGCGTCTCGGCCGGGCTCTCGCCCGGCTTGCGCGCGGGCCGGGGCGGGATGCCCTTCTTCGCGTAGCGCTTCGCCCCGTATTCCTGCCAGAGCCAGGTCATGGCCCGGTCGGCGGCCTGCCACTGGTCCTCGTCGATGGTGCGCGGCAGGAAGCGCTGCAGGCCGGTGCCCTCGGGGGTCACGCCGCCGCCGATCATCTCGGCGATGGAGCCGGTGACGACGACGCTCGGCTGCGCCGGGTCGAGCGTGGCATGGGCCCGCTTCATCGCCCCTTCCGTGCCGTGGCGGCCGAGTTCCTCCTCGGCGAGCCCGGTGACGACGATCGGCAGTTCGTGCGGCGGCAGGGCGTCGGTGTAGTGCAGGACCGAGGTGACCGGCAGGTTCTCGCAGCCGACGGGGCCGTCGATGACGACCTGCAGGCCCTTCACCGCCGTGAAGACGTAGACGGCGCCCCAGTAGCCCCCGGCCCGGTCGTGATCGAGGACGAGCATCAGGCCATCTCCCCGATCGGCGCCTTGGGCGCGGCCGGCTTCGGGGCGGCCTTCACCTGCGGCACCTCCTGCCAGATCCCGGCGGCGTGGCCCGAGCCGACGCCCTCGAAGAATCCGCGCATCGCCGCGAAGCGGTCGCGGTTGGCCAGCGCCGCGTTGACGACGCGGGCGAGCGAGCCGGCGCCGGCCACGCCCATCAGCGGCCGGGCCGAGATCAGGTTGGTGAAGTAGAGGGCGGGCGTGCCGCGCTCCTTGGCCGCCTGCACCACCGGCGTCGTGCCGATGGCGAGATCCGGCGCGAAGGCCTCGAAGGCCGCGAGGTCGTCCTCCAGCGAGGCGCGGAAGCGCACGGCGACGCCGCGTTCCTCGAGCCAGGCGCGGTCGGCCTCGGACCACGGCGTCCGCGGGCAGGCGGTGCCGACATAGGGCACCTCCGCGCCGCTCTCGACGAGGAGCCGGGCGACCAGCAGCTCCGAGCCCTCGTAGCCCGAGAGCGTGACGCGGCCGCGGATCGGGTTCGCCGCCAGCGCGGCGCGGATCGGCGGCAGCAGCCTGTCCTTGGCGGCCGCGACGCGGGCGCGCGGCACGGCGCAGGCCTCGCCGATCCCGTCGAGCCAGGCGGCGGTGCCGTCATGGCCCACCGGCGCCGAGCCGACGACCGGGCGTCCGGCCGCCGCGAACTCGCGCAGGGACGCCGTGTAGAACGGGTGGATCGCCGCCACCGCCGCGCCGTCGAGGGCGGCGTAGAGCTCGCGCCATTCCCGCGTCGGCACGACGGGACCGGCGGCGAGGCCGAGCGGCTCCAGCAGCGCGCCGATCACCACGGGGTCGGCCGGGAACATCTCGCCGAGGAGCGTCACGGCCGGGCGCCCGGAGCGGCCCCCGCGCGGCGCCTGGACGGGGCCCTGCTCGGCCTCCCGTCGGGCATAGGCCAGCATGGCGCCGGCGAGCACGTCCTTGGCCTCGGCATGGGTCGGCACGCCGAAGCCCGGCACGTCGATGCCGATGATGCGCACCCCGTCGATCGCCTTCGGCAGGAGGCGCAGCGGCACGCCGGAGGCGGTGGGCACGCAGAGGTTGATCACCACGACCGCGTCATGCTCGCCCGCGCGGGCGACGGCGTGCACCGCCTCGCGGATGTCCTCGAACAGCTTGCCGGTGACCAGCGTCTCGGAGTTGAACGGCACGTAGCCGACGCTGCGCCGCGCCCCGTAGAAATGCGCGGTGAAGGTCAGCCCGTAGACGCAGCAGGCACTGCCCGAGAGGATCGTCGCCGTGCGCCGCATGCGCAGGCCGACCCGCAGGGAGCCGAAGGCCGGGCACATGCTCTGGGGCTGGTCGTGCGGGCCCGCCGGGTAGTCCCGGCGATAGGCCGCGAGGGTCTCGGCGATCCCCGATTCTCCGGACGCCGCCTCGGCCGCCGCGCGCAGCACCGCCGTGCCGGCATGGCAGCCCGCCCCGTCGGCGGGGGGCTGCTGCGGCGCGCCCGCCTGCGTCGAGCCCCCCTCCCCTTCGGAGGAGCGCCGCGCCCGGAGATCGGCGATGTCGAGGGAGACGGCCATGCTCTCAGCCCGCGTCGTAGATCACTTCGAGGGAGGGCTTCGCGGCGGGCTCGACCCCGCACATGTCGGCCATGGTCGCGGGCTCCAGCACCACGTCGCGGCCGACCGCGCTGCCCGTGAACAGGCCGAGGAGCCCGTCCTGCGAGAGCGGCGTCGGCCGGTGCGGCGCGGCCAGGGCGACGTTCTCGGCGAGCGCGGCGAAGAGCGGGCCCCAGCGCCCGTCGGGCTCGGCCACGATCTCGTAATTCGCGCTCTTGCGGCGGATGTCCTCGTCGGCGGGGATCGCGGCGAGCACCGGGATGCCGACGGCCTCCGCGAAGGCCTGCGCCTCCCCGGTGCCGTCGTCCTTGTTGATGACGAGGCCGCCGACGCCGACATTGCCGCCGAGCTTGCGGAAATACTCGACCGCCGAGCAGACGTTGTTGGCGACGTAGAGCGATTGCAGGTCGTTCGAGCCGACGACGATGACCTTCTGGCACATGTCCCGGGCGATCGGCAGGCCGAAGCCGCCGCAGACCACGTCGCCCAGGAAGTCGAGCAGGACGTAGTCGAAGCCCCAGTCGTGGAAGCCGAGCTTTTCGAGCAGCTCGAAGCCGTGGATGATGCCGCGCCCGCCGCAGCCGCGCCCGACCTCGGGGCCGCCGAGCTCCATCGCGAAGACGCCGCCGCGCTTGAAGCAGACGTCGCCGATGGCGACCGCCTCGCCCGCGAGCTTCTTGCGGGTCGAGGTCTCGATGATGGTCGGGCAGGCGCGGCCGCCGAACAGGAGCGAGGTGGTGTCGCTCTTCGGGTCGCAGCCGATCAGGAGCACCTTCTTGCCCTGGCGCGCCATCATGTAGGAGAGGTTGGCCAGCGTGAACGACTTGCCGATGCCGCCCTTGCCGTAGATCGCGATGATCTGCGTCTCGCGCTTGACCGGCCCGCTCGCCGGCGCATCGGGCTCGACGGCCGCCTCGGCCCGCAACGCCGCCGTGTTCAGATGCAGGTTCATGAACAGGCACTCCAGTCGAGGACCATCTTCAGGCAGGCCGGGTCGCTGAAGGCGATGCGGTAGGCATCGGCCGCCCGCGCCGCCGGGACGCGGTGGGTGATCAGGCCGTCGAGGGAGAGGCGCCCGTCGGTCACGAGGGCCGTCACCGCGGCGAGGTCGGCCGGCCGCCACTCCGCCGCGACCCGGATCCGCGCCTCGCGCGAGAAGGCGGGCGGGAAGGCGAAGGACAGGGGCGCCTCGTAGAAGCCCGCGAGCACGATCTCGCCGCCGCGGGCGAGCCGCGCGATCAGCCGGTCGAGGCCGGCGGCATCGCCGCTGACATCGGTGATGCGGCCATAGTCGGTGCGCGGATCGTCCTCCGGCGCGTGCACGGCGTAGCCCGCCGCGCCCGCGGCCCGGCGGGGATCCCGCTCCCAGACGACGGGCTCGGCCCCGGCGAGCAGGGTGAGCCGGGCCAGGAGACGCCCGAGCACGCCGTGCCCGACGATGAGGGGCCGCTCGCCCGGCGCGAGGCGCCCGAGGGCGTGGAAGGCGGTGGCCGCGAGCGCGATCAGGCAGGCCCGCTCGCCGAGATCGGGATCGACCGGCACGAGGCGGGCCGCCGGCACCACCAGATGCGAGGCCGCGCCGCCGAACAGGCCGTGGACGGGCCCGAAGCAGCGGGCGCCCGGCACGAACACGCTCTGCCCCGGGACGAGGCCGGATTCGGCGGGCGCCGCGACGACGGTGCCGACCGACTCGTAGCCCGGGACGAGGGGATAGCCGAGGCCGGGGAAGGGCGGCATCCGGCCCGACCAGAGCAGGCGTTCGGTGCCGGTGCTGATCCCGCTCCAGCTCACCGCCACGACCGCGTCGGAGGGGCCGGCCGGGTTCAGGGCCAGGCGGCTGAGCGCCAGATGCTCCGGCTTTTCCAGGACGACGGCGAGGGTGTCCATGATTCGGATCTTCCGCGTCTGCGACCGATCGGGATCGGTACTGTCATTCTAGAATGACACTTTCAAACGTCAACTCTAATCAACAAAGGTCAGATGCGTCGCGCCCGGATCAGGCGGACGAGGAGCGGGCGCCGGGTGCGGCGCTCGGCGATGGCGCGGAAGCCGGCCTCGCGGAGCAGGGCGCCGATCTCGGCCGCAGTGCGGGGACGGCCGCTGCCCATGGCGAGCAGGTAGAAGCCGAAATAGGCGTCCCCGACCGGCTCCGCGCCGCGCGTCCCGGCCATCGGCTCGGCGACGAGGAGCGTGCCCCCGGGCGGCAGCGCGTCGTGGATGGCGCGCAGCAGCGCCAGCGCCGGTCCGTCGTCGTGGTCGTGCAGCACGCGCACCAGGGTGGCGCAATCGGACCCCCGGGGCAGGGGATCGCGGTGGAAGCTGCCGCCGTGGCAGGCGGCGCGGTGGCCGAGGCCCGCCTCCTCCAGCCGCGCGGCGGCGCGGGCGGCCACCGCCGGCAGGTCGAACAGGGCGAGGCGCGCGGCCGGCGCGCACGGCGCCACCGCCGTGAGGAAGGCCCCCTCCCCGCCTCCGACGTCGAGGATCTGGCGGTGCCGCTGCAGCGGGTAGGCCTCGGCCACGTCCGCGGCGATCAGCGCCTGCGAGGCGGCCATGAGGCCGCCATAGGGGGCCACCGATTCCGCCTCGAGGCCGTCCGGGGCCGGCCTGCCGGCATAGGGCCAGTAGCGGGCGAGCCGGGTCGGTCCCCCCTCCCCGCGCAGCAGCGCCACCGGGTCGGCGAGGTCGGCGTAGAGCAGGGCGTGGTGCGCGATCATGCGCGCCACGGCGGGGTTGCCGAGCAGCGCCGCGCCGAGATCGGCCAGCGCGAAGCGCCCGTCCGGCGGCTCTCGATCCACATCTCTTCGACGGCGACGGCGAGGGCACATTCGTCTCGTTCACCGCCCTCGGCCGTCTCATGGCGCTCGCTGCCGCCCACAC
>NZ_CABFPH010000156.1 GCF_902141845.1 Methylobacterium symbioticum
GATCTCGTAGCGCGCAAACAGCCCGTCGGGCGTGGCCACCTCCGCCCCCGCATCCACCTGACGCGCGGTCGGGCCCGCCGCCGGAAGAACTGAGCAGCCCGACACCGCCAGCGCGGCGCACAGGGCCAGGGGGAAAGCGCGCATCCAGGGTCGCCCGTCTGTTTCGCCGAGTTCGCTGCCTAGCTCAAAGCCGGACGGGAGTCCGTATCTCGCACGCCACAGTCGAATCGCGACGCCGGGACGAGCCTGTTCATCCCCGGTGCCCACAGGGCGGATCGCAGGCGGGACCTTTCGGGCCGGCACTGATGCAGGGAAGGCACGAGCCCGGCCCGACCATCCGCGCCGGGCGCGAAACTCAGCATTGCGGGCCCGGCAGGCAATTGCCGCATCGGTTCTCCTAGAAGATAGATCCGGACACGGTGTTTCCGAGACCTGTCCCGAGCTGCATGCGTACTGTCCTGGCCTATACACCGCCCGATCTTCAGGAAGCGCGACCGGGCGTCGTCCGCCGGCGGCTCGTCTTCTTCCTGGCGGGCTACGACCCCGAGGCGCGCAGCCGCTACCGGATGCTGTTCGTGCGCGAGCTGCTGCTCTCGGCCCGGCGCTTCGGCGAGCCCGCGCCCAAGCTCGGGCGGCTGAGCGAGGAGGCCGGAGGGCTGTCGCAGGTCTGGCAGATCGCGCCCCGTCCCGAGATCGGGGACGCGGCGGTCGATTACGAGGTGCTGCACTGGGACGACCTCGTCGCCCGCGACGGGCAGCGCCTGCGCCTCGTCAATATCGGGCTGCTCGTGGCCGGCACCCTGCACGCCCTGATGATCGGCCTGCTGTGGCGCTTCTACCGTTTCAACCATCGCTACGGGAACGTGATCGTCTATCCCTTCGTCATGGTGGTCGCCCTCGCGCTGGTCTCGGGGCTGATCGCGGCCGTGGTGCATCCCCATCTCGGCACCGGCTTCGCGCACAGCCTCGGCCTCCCGCTGGCCCTGTCGCTGCCGCTCGCCCTCGCGATCGGCGTCGCCTGGATCGCGGCGATCGACCGTCCGCTCAACCGGATGTTCTTCTGGCTGCTTCTGCGCAGCTGGGTCTTCCACTGGCAGCACGGCCAGGGCTGGCGGCCCGATTACGAGGCCCGCCTCGATGCCTTCGCGGAGCGCGCCGCGGCCCGCATCGCCGAGGCGCGCGCCTCGGCGGAGCCGCCCGACGAGATCCTGCTCGTCGGCCATTCCACCGGCGGCCTGACCGCCGCGGAACTCGCGGCGCGGCTGCTCGACCGGATGCCGGATCTCGGCGAGACCGGGCCGGTCCTGTCGCTGGCCACCCTCGGCTCGGCGCTGCCCCTCGTGGTGATCCAGCCCCGGGCCGTGCGCCTGCGGGCCCAGGTCGCCCGGCTCGTCGCCTCGCGCCGCCTCGTCTGGTGCGACTTCCAGGCCCCGCAGGACTGGATGAACTTCCCCGGCTTCAACCCGGTGCTCGACGTCGACCTGCCGGAGACCGGTGGCACGACCGCCAACCCGATCGTGCGCTCGGCCCAGTTCAAGCGCATCCTGACGGCGGAGACCTACGCGAAGGTGCGCAACCGGCCGTTCCGGATGCACTTTCAGTTCCTGATGGCGAACGAGCTGCCGGGCGAGTACGACTATTTCCGCATGGTGCTCGGGCCGCAATACCTGCGCGACCGGGCCCTGCAGCCGATCATCGGTCCCGAGCCCGTGCGGACACGGCGCTGACGAGCCGGGTGTCGCGAGAGGGGTCACCCCTCTCGCGGGGCCGGGCAGAGCCCGGGACAAGAGGCCAGGGCTCCGTCCCGGCACCCCGCCCAAGGGATGATCCCTCGGGAAACCCGGGCTTCAATCCCTCATTTCGGGAATGCGCCGCTCGCCGAATCCTTGCTCAGCGGCTTGTCGCCCGGCTGCACGCCGTTCTTCGAGAGGATGTAGGCGGTGATCGGGTCGAGCTGGTCGTCGGCCAGGGAGCCCGGCGTGTTCTGGGGCATCTTCTCGTGGATGTAGGTGCGCAGGTCCGCGACCGGCTTGCCCGCCCACTTGTCCTTGAACCCGTCGCCGACGAGAGCCGGACCCGTGGCGCCCTGAAGGTTCGGACGGTGGCACTGGGCGCAGTGATTGTTGAACTTGGTGTGTCCGTCCTCCGCCTGCTGGGCGGTGAAGGGTCCGTTGGCGGCCTGGGCCGCGCCGGCGGCGAGGAGGCCGGCGGCGAGGGTCAGGACTCGCACCGGATCGATTCGGGCGTTTCGCAAGGCGTGCTCCCTCCGCTATGGGCGCAAGGCCACGCGCGCCCCCTGGCCTCCTCGGCGGGCTGCCCCGGGATGTTCGCGCCGATGCGCCGCGTCGTTCGTGCACGGCCGCGGTCTCTCGGCCGCAGTCGTGGGGGCTCAACGCCGACGGTTGCAGTTTGGTCCCATTATAATTTGCCGTTTATGCCCGAGCTTGACTGTTCAGCGCGCACTGGCGGCTTTCGCGAGGCTGCGGGATTTGAGGATCCGCGCGGCGCGCGCGGCGAAGACTTCTCCAGAGCGCGGATGATGGGCGGCTGCAGGCCCGGCCCGCTCGCCAATTCGGCGCGCGCTTTCAAGCCAACCGGCAAAGGCTTTCGTAACGCCAGGGCGCTAGGATCGTCCGGTTCGCCAACCTGGAAGTCCGACCCCGGATGCTCGCCAGCCTCGGAATGCAAGGGAGAACGGGTCTCCCCCTCCCGGACGCAGCCCACGCGCCCGAGGCCTCGCGCGCCATGCGTGCCGACGACCAGCGCCGCTTCCAGCGGGTCAAGGTGGCCCTGCTCGGCCGCTACATGCTCAGCGACCGCCGCGAATATCCCTGCCAGACGGTCGACATGTCGCCGGGCGGGGTGCGCGTCCTCTGCGCGGTGGCCGGCACGGTGGGCGAGCGCGTGGTGCTGTATCTGGAGCAGATCGGCCGCGTCGAGGGCATGATCGTGCGCCACGCCCCCGGCGGCTTCGCGGCATCGCTCTCCGTCTCGGCCCGCAAGCGCGAGAAGATCGCCTCGCAGCTCACCTGGCTTGCCAATCGCGAGCTGCTCGGTCTGCCCGAGGGCCGCAGCCACGAGCGCATCATCCCCAAAGCGCCCGCCATCGTGCTGCGGCTCGAGAGCGGACGCGAGATCGCCGCCCGCATCATCGACTTCTCGATGTCGGGCGTGGCCATCGCCTGCACCGCCAAGCCTCCGATCGGCTCTGCGGTCATCGTGGGCAAGACGCCCGGGCGGCTGGTCCGCTATTTCGAGGGCGGCATCGGCGTGCAGTTCCTGCTGCCGATCGATCCCGACCGCTTCCACGACGGCATGACGCTCTGAGGGCTTCCGGACGGAGGCCGATCGCGAACGCCGCGCCCATCGGGCGCGGCGTTCGCGATTCCGGGGCTGCGATGCGGCCGGCGCCGTCGGGCCAAGGTTTCCGGCTCCTGAACGGAAAGGCCCGATTCCGCGGCTTCCGCCGAAGGCTCGGTTCGGCCTGTGGCGAGCGGGCCGGGCTGGCGGTTCCGATCGATAAAATTGCGCCTATCCGCTTCAGCGCGGCGGAGGGGCCGTGGCGGCATCGTGACCTCACAGACGGAGTGGTCGCGATGCGCAGCGGGTCGTTTCTCAAGGTGGTCGGGTTCGCCGTCGGCGCGCTCTGCGCCACGCTCGGGGCCGCGCCGGCCGCCGAGAGCGTGCCGCCGATGCCGGCGATCGAGGCGGGTGCGAGCCCGCTGGGCGCGGCGAAGCCGATTGCGGCCTGGGTGACCTTCTGCCAGTCCTACGCGGCCGAATGCGCGGGCAGCAGCGCCGAGCCGGCGCGCATCACGCTGACCGCGGCGAGCTGGGCGCAGATCGTGGCGGTGAACAAGCGGGTCAACAAGAGCGTGCGCGCGATGACCGACATGGATCATCTGGGCGTGCCCGACCGCTGGGACCTTGCCGAGGACGGCATCGGCGATTGCGAGGACTACCAGCTCCTGAAGCGCCACCTTCTGGCCGCGGCCGGCCTGCCGAAGCGGGCGATGCGCATGACGGTGGTGATCGACGAGAAGGGCGAGGGCCACGCGGTGCTGACGCTGATCACCGACCGCGGCGACCTCGTGCTCGACAACAAGACCAGCCAGATCCTGCCCTGGCACCGCACCGGCTACGTCTTCGTCAAGCGCGAGAGCCAGGACGCGGTGGCCTGGGTCTCGCTCGGCGGCGTCACCTCCCCCGCCATGACCGCCAACCGCTGATCGCGCGAGCGGCCGGGGCTTCGCCCCGACGCGCCGCCGAAGGGATGGGACGATCCCTTCGGGAAACCGCAGCCGTCAGGCGGCTTGCGGCAGCGGCGCCTGGCGCAGGCGCGCCACGTAGGTCTCGATCCGGCCGACGAAGGCGGCCAGATGCGGCGCCACGCCCCGCAGGCTGGCGAGGTCGCGCAGGAGGATGTCGAGGGCCAGAGCCCGGTCGCCCTCGGTCGGGCAGGTGGCGGCGAAGCTGTCGACCGCGTATTCGGCCAAGCCCAGTGCGCCGGTCCGCCCATCCTCGGCGAGGGCCCGGATCACGTGCTGAATGGGGGGTTGCATCGGAGGACCTGTTCCTGAACGCTGGTGGCCGGGATCTTGCGAGGCGTCTGCGCCTCCCCGGTATCGAATCACCGCGCGGCGCCACCCGTCTCAAGCCGGCAAACCGGGTGAGAATCAAGGGGCGGAGAGGCTTGGGCGGAGCACGCATGCGGATCGTGCATGACGCGCCTGCGACACGATGGCAGACGCGCAACAGCGTTTTAATTTGGAACCCCGTGCGCGGTGATGCGTTAATTCGCCTTTCATTTTCTGATTGAGCGCCCGGCGGGGTCATGCAACCTTCATCGCACGTCATCGGTGCGATGGGACCGCGGGCATGCGGCACGCAATGATTCTGGGATTGTCCGAGGCGCTGGCCGGGCCGGTCTGGAGCTGGCACGGGGCCGTGCGCCGGCTCGGGCGCGCCGCAAGCTTCGGCCTCGTCGGCGCCATCCTCATGCTCGGCGGCGCGACCACGCAGGCCCATACCGGCCCTGCCCTGCCCGAGGGCGGGCTCGGCGTCGAGACCGGTCCGGCCGCGCGCCCGACCGCGGCCTGGACCGAGTTCTGCACGCGGATGCCGGATGAGTGCCGCGTGGACCTGAGCGAGCCGGCGACCATCCCCATGGACCTCGCCCTGTGGCGCACGCTGACGAGCGTCAATCGGCGGGTGAATGCCCGCATCAAGCCGCTCACCGATCAGGCGCATTGGGGTGTCGTCGACCGCTGGGACTATCCCGACGACGGCTTCGGCGATTGCGAGGACTACCAGCTCCTGAAGCGCCGCATGCTGGTGGAGCGGGGCCTGCCCCGGCGGGCATTGCGCATGACGGTGGTGATCGACGACATCGGCGAGGGGCATGCCGTCCTGATGGTCCGCACCGACCGGGGCGACTTCATCCTCGACAACAAGACCAGCACGATCCTGTCCTGGCGCAAGACCGGCTACGCCTACATCAAGCGCGAGGGCCAGGACGGCGCCGCCTGGGTGGCCCTCAACGGCGGCAGCTCGCCGGTGGTGACGGCCAACCGCTGAGATCCGGAGTGCCTCGATCGCGGCTTCCCGCCGACGAGGCTTGGGTCCCTCGGGGACGTGGCCCTCACGCCCCCGTGATGATGCCGGCCAGCCGCAGGGCGAGGCTGCCGGAGAGCAGGCTCCAGCCGCAGGCGATCATGGTGGCGAGCATCACGAAGGGGATCGGCCGGCCCTCGATCCGGCGCCCGCGCACCGTGTTGCGCAGGATGATGAAGGGCGCGCTGAAGGCCAGCATCGGCAGGGCCGCCGCGGCGATGACGCCGCCGCGCTCCAGCAGGCTGAAGCTCGCCCGCCGCGCCGTGACCAGCTCATAGGCGCTCGCGAGAAGGCCCGACAGGGCGAGCCCGATGCAGAGCGTCTGGATCGAGTCGAGGGCGGCAGGCGAGAGGTGCATGGACGCGCGAACTCCGTGAGATCGCGCGCAGCCTAACGCAGGTGTTTACGAAACGTTAAGCACTGTTCGGCGGCAGGGTTAATCCGTGCACAGGCGGCGATGCGCCGGAGACGGAAGGCCGCCGGGGCCTCAATCCTCGAGGTCGATGTCGAGGATCGGCATCCGGAAGACGAAGGAATCGTCGCCGTCCTCCTTGTCGTCGGCGATCACGCCGATCGACTCGTCGCCGATATAGACCTCCGCCGAATCGGCGGCCTTCATCGCCGCGATGCGGATGTTGTTGTTGGCGAACTTGCGGCGCAGATAGTCCTGCAGCTTCGCGATCTCGGATTTGGTCACGCTATCTCGTCTCCTTCGCCGCGCGGGCGGAGCGCGGCCCGGTTCTCGGGCTCGCTTCCCCTCCGCGCTCGTTTCGTGACGCGCTCGCCAGGCCCCCGAGGCCGCGTCGGCAGCGCGGGGTGGAGCGCTCCGGGCGTCCGGGGGGCGGCTTGCCATGCCGGGCCGCGGGCGGCAAGCGCGCCGCCTGCGGCCTTTGGCTGTTCCCCCGCGCGGGATCAGATCCCTTCGCCGACGTGGATGAACTGGTCCATGCTGACGAGCTGGTCCATGGCGCGGGCCGGCTCGGCGCAGCCGGCGGTGCCGACGACCCGGGCCGGCACGCCGACCACCGTGGTGTTCGGCGGCACCGGGCGCAGCACCACGGAGCCGGCCGCGACCCGGGCGCAGGCCCCGACCTCGATGTTGCCGAGGATCTTGGCGCCCGCGCCGATCATCACGCCGCGGCGGATCTTCGGGTGGCGGTCGGCGCCCTGCTTGCCGGTGCCGCCCAGCGTCACCGCGTGCAGGATGGACACGTCGTCGTCGATCACCGCGGTCGAGCCGACCACGAGGCCGGTGGCGTGGTCGAGGAAGATGCCCCGCCCGATCCGCGCCGCCGGGTGGATGTCGCACTGGAACACCTCGGAGGAGCGGCTCTGCAGGTAGAGCGCGAGGTCGCGCCGGCCGGCATTCCAGAAATGGTGGGCGAGGCGGTGCGCCTGGATGGCGTGGAAGCCCTTGAAGTAGAGCACCGGCTCGATCGCCCGGAAGGTCGCCGGGTCGCGGTCCATCACCGCGACGATGTCGGCCCGGAAGGCCTCGCCGATGCGCGGATCCTCGCTGATCGCCTCGAAGAAGCCGTGGGCGACGAGCTCGGCTGGCAGGGAGGCGTGGCCGAGGCGCGCGGCGACGCGGTGGGCGACGGCGGCTTCGAGCGTCTGGTGGTTGAGGATGGTCGCGACGATGAAGGAGGCGAGCTGCGGCTCCTCGCGCAGCACCTGCTCGGCCTCGCCGCGCAGGCGCGACCAGACCGGATCGCAGACCGCGAGCTCGTCGCGGGCGGGTTGATGGAGCGGGCTGACGGCAGGGCTTGCGGTCATGGCGAACCTCGACATCTCACGTCGCACGCCTCGCGCGGAGGGGCGGTGTCGGGCCGGCGTGCCGGCCGGACCCGGTCCGCTGCGACGCTTGCGGGAAAGAGTTCTATCTCAAAACCGGGTTGCGCGCACGGATGATCCCGCGGCGGCGCCGACAGGCGGATGAAAACGTCTGCGGTCCCGGTGGCGAGACCCTAGCGTGGGGCTGCGCCCCGGCCCGATCAAGGGCCTGGGGATGCGGGTGGGTGACGGATCGCTGTGCGGGACCGCGATGCGGCTCGGCGGCGATTACGGGCTCGCGTGCGCGGGCAGGCCGAACCGGGCCTCGATCGCGGCGGTGAGCCGGTCGACCATGATGCCCACCGGCACGTCCGAGGTGTCGACGGTGGCCTGACAGCGGGCGTAGAGCGGCTCGCGGCTGGCGAGCACGGCACGCAGGTCCTGCAGGGCCGCGGCGTTGTCGCCGGCGGCGGCGAGGGTGGCCTGTCCCTGGTCGCGCACCCGCTGCATGTGCTCCTCGGGCTTCGCCCGGAGCCAGACCGTGTAGAAGTTCTGCAGCAGCAGGTCGTAGGTCAGCGGCTCGGCGACGATGCCGCCGCTGGTCGCCAGGATCATCGGGCCCGGATGCTCGGTGAGGCGGCGCAGGGCCGCCTGTTCCAGGCGGCGGTAGCCCTCCTGGCCGTAGATCGCGAAGATCTCGCGCACCGAGAGCGCGCTCTCGCGCTCGATCTCGCCGTTCAGCTCCACGAAGGTCCAGCCGATCCGCTCGGCGGTGAGCCGCCCGAGGGTCGATTTGCCGGCGCCGCGCAGGCCGACCAGGGCGACGCGCTGGCGCACGGCCCCGTCCGAGGCGCCGCTGCCGGAGAGCGCGGTCTTGGCGGCGGCGATCTGGGCCGGAGAGGCCTGGGCCAGCAGGTCGCGCACCACCGGCCAGTCGGGCACGGCCTCGGTCCCGATGATGAGGTCGTCGAGGCGCACGCCCATGGCATTGGCCACGCGCCGGAGCAGGATGATCGAGACGTTGCCCTGGCCGCCCTCGAGCTGCGCGATGTAACGCTCCGACAGGCCGGAGGTGTGCGACAGCGTCTTGCGCGACAGCCCGCGGACCGTGCGCGCCTGGCGGACCCGGCGGCCGAGATCCGTCAAGAAGAGTGATTCCTGTTCCTCAACGCCGCTCATGGCGCCGTCCGCCTTCCTCAAAGTGGTGGCCGTGGTCGCCCCCGACCGAGGACGGCTCCCTTCGGGCCGCCCGGTCCGCAGCCCTTGATCCGGGCCGGAGGACGTCCGCGCCCCCGTTCCAGCCAGTGCCGCACGGCTTTGCTGCAGCGCAGCGATCTCGGCCGACTATGTGTTGCCCTTGGCCGGGAGGGTCAAGCGCCCTCGGCCGGAACGGCGCGAATAACTTGGTTTCCCAGGTTTCAGGGCTGGGCCGGCGGCGGCAGGGCGGCGGCCTCCTGCACGGGGGCCGGCGCCTTCCGGGCGGCGACGACTGGCCGGATCACGGCCGCGAGCATCTGGACGGAGGGGCGGCGCGGCGGCAGCGGCACCTCGACGGTCTCGGACAGGGCCGGATCCTGCGGGCCGGCGGCCAGCGCGGCGGGCGCGGCGGCCTGCG
>NZ_CABFPH010000157.1 GCF_902141845.1 Methylobacterium symbioticum
GACCTCGATCCCACGACGACCGGCGCGATCCCCGAGCGGGCGGCGCCGGCAGCGCCCGACCAGCCCGAACCTGCGGCCGAGGCCGGCTACAGCCTGCTCCGGGCCGGCGCCGGCAGCGCCGAGCTTCAGGGCGCGGCCGGCCGCGTCCAGGTCTCGACCGGGTCCGAGCTGCCCGGCGCCGGCCGGGTGCTCGCCATCCGCAACACCGGCGCGGGCTGGGTGGTCATCACCACGCAGACCATCATCGGGCCGACGCGGCTGTGACCGGCCCCGGACGCCGCCCGGCCTCCCGCCCGGCAAGCCCCGAGCAAGGGACCGCGCCTAGAGCCGACTCCGCCCGAGCGCGCAGGATGGCCGACGCGATGACCCTTGAGACCCGGCACGAGGAGGCGCGGACGTGACCAGCACGCTCGCCAGCTACGCGGTCATCGCCCGGGACCTGTCCACCGCCCTCAAGCGCAAGGCGGCCGAGGCGACGGTCGCCCGCGAGACCGCCTATTACCAGGCGAATATCGGCAAGATCAGCTCGGTCGACGGCCTCCTGGCCGACCGGCGCCTCTACGCCTACGCCATGAAGGCCTACGGGCTTGAGGACATGACCTACGCCACGGCCTTCATGCGCAAGGTCCTGACGGAGGGCACGGCCACATCCACGAGCTTCGCCAACCGCCTCGCCGATGACCGCTACGTCGCCTTCGCCAAGGCCTTCGACTTCACCAAGACCTTCGGCGTCTCGGGCACGGGCACGGACGACCTGACGAGCCTCGGCGTCGCCGTCCCGGCGAGCGCCGCCCAGGCCACCGGCAGCCTCGCGCTCGCCGGCCCCTACGATTTCAGCGGCACCAACGAGGTCAGCCTCGCGGTCACGACGGCCCTTGACGCCAAGACGAGCCGCACGGCCACGATCGTGCTCAACCGGAAGTCCATGCTCGGCTACGCCGCGAATCTCGCCGCGGTCACGCCCTCCGAGATCGCCGCGGCGATCAACGGCCGGATCGCGGCGAGCGGCACCGCGGCCCTCGCCGGCAAGGTCGAGGCCTCCCTCGACACGAGCCACCGCCTCGTCCTCTCCACCACCACCTTCACCGATTTCGGGGCGGACGGCGTGGCGGGCGGCACGGACGAGAACGCCGACACGACCTATGCGAGCACCGGCTCGAAGCGCACGGTCCGGGTCGAGTCCGCCGCCCTCTCGGACGCCTCGATGACCGCCCTCGACATCGGCTTCGGCACCGGGACGGCGACCGACATGCGGACGAAGAGCGTGGTCGACGCCTATCTGCGCCAGTCCCTGGAGGAGGATGCGGGCGCCGAGGACACGGGCGTGCGCCTCGCGCTCTACTTCGCCCGCAAGGCCTCGAGCATCGCCAGCGCCTACGACTTCCTCGCCGATTCGGCGCTCTCCCAGGTCGCCAACACCCTCTCCGGCCTGCCGGCGACGAGCGGGGCCGCGACGAGCGACGCGCTGACGCGCCGCGCCGAGATCATCGCGAGCAAGATCAACATCGCGAGCCTCAAGGACCCCGCCAAGGTCGAGGCGCTGGCCAAGCGCTTCGCGGCGATCTGGGACGCCCAGAACAACACCCAGTCGGCGCCGGTGCTCGCCCTGTTCGGCGGCTCCGGCTCGGGCGACGGCATCACCGCCGACATGCTGACCAGCCTCCAGTCCCTCCGGTTCGGGGGCTGACCGATGCAGAACAGCCTCTACGTCGCGCTCTCGAGCCAGCTCGCCCTGGAGAAGCGCCTCAGCACCACGGCCCAGAACGTCGCCAACATGGCGACGGCGGGCTACCGCGCGGAGGAGACCAAGTTCTCGGCGGTCATGGCCCAGGCGACCCGCGGCGCGGTCGCCTTCGTGGGCGCGGGCGACACCTTCATCTCGCGGGCCGCCGGGCCGGTCACCAAGACCGATTCCCCCCTCGACATCGCCGTGCAGGGCGATGCCTGGCTCAGCGTCGGCGGCCCGAAGGGCCCCGTCTACACCCGCGACGGGCGCCTCACCCTGGACGCGACCGGGCGGCTCACCAACCTCGCCGGGCAGCCGGTGCTCGATCCCGGCGGCGCGCCGCTCCTGCTCGACCCGCAGCAGGGCCCGCCGACCATCGGCCGCGACGGCAGCATCATGCAGGGGATCAACCAGGTCGGCGCGATCGGCCTGTTCACCTTCGACCCGAAGGCCGCGATCAGCCGGGCCGGCCCGAACGCGGTGAGCCCGAGCCTGCCCGCCCGGCCGGTCCAGGACTTCACCCGCATCGGCGTGGTGCAGGGCCATCTGGAGGGCTCGAACGTCAACCCGATCCTGGAGATGACGAAGCTCATCACCATCCAGCGCGCCTTCGAGAGCGCCGCCGGCGCGACGGCCCAGTCGGAGAGCTCGCTCACCGACGCCATCAAGTCCCTCGGGCCGCAAGGGTAGGGAGGGCTCGGCGCATGGTGGGCGACGCGCTCGCACGTCTCGAAGCGGCGATGGCCGGGCTCGGCGCAAGCGGATCCGGGCAAGCTGGATCCGGCCAAGCGGGATCCGGGCAAACCGGGCTCGTGCGGTTCGGCGGCCGCGTGCGCGAGGTCTCGGCCAGCGCCTGCCGCGTCGGCGGGATCAGCGCCTTCGTCCGCCTCGGCGACCGCATGGGCTTCGAGGCGGAGGGCCGCGAGCAGACCGGCGAGATCGTGCGCATCGACGCCGAGGGCGCGACGCTGAAATCCTTCGAATCCCGGATCGAGGCCGGCATCGGCACCCGCGTCTTCCGCCTCGGCCCCGCCGAGCTCAGGCCCGACCCGAGCTGGAAGGGCCGGGTGATCGACGGCCTCGGCCGCCCCCTCGACGGGAAGGGCCCCCTGAAGGCAGGCGACCGACCCGCGCCCCTCGATGCCGACCCGCCGGCGGCCTATGCCCGCGCCCGGGTGCGGAACGCTCTTGGCACGGGCGTGCGGGCGATGGACCTGTTCACGCCGATCTGCGCGGGCCAGCGCATCGGCATCTTCGCGGGATCGGGCGTCGGCAAGTCGACGCTGCTCGCCATGCTCGCGGACGCCGCCGGCTTCGACAGCGTCGTGGTGGCCCTCGTCGGCGAGCGCGGGCGCGAGGTGCGCGAGTTCCTCGAAGGGCCGATCGCCAAGGCGAGGGACCGCGCCGTGATCGTGGTCTCGACCGGCGACGAGAGCCCGATGATGCGCCGTCAGGCGCCGAAGGTGGCGCTCTCCGTGGCCGAGTCCTTCCGCGACCGCGGCGAGTCGGTGCTGCTCATCGTCGATTCCGTCACCCGCTACGCCCACGCCGCCCGCGACGTGGCGCTCGCCGCCGGCGAGCCGGCCGTGGCCCGCGGCTACCCGCCGAGCGTGTTCTCCGACCTGCCGCGCCTGCTCGAGCGGGCGGGGCCGGGCCTGGAGGGCCAGGGCAGCATCACCGGCGTGTTCTCGGTGCTGGTCGACGGCGACGACCACAACGATCCGGTGGCCGACGCCATCCGCGGCACGCTGGATGGGCACATCGTCCTCGACCGGGCGATCGCGGAGCAGGGGCGCTACCCGGCGATCGACCTGCTCGGCTCGATCTCGCGCCTGGCCACCGAGGTGTGGACGCCGGAGCAGCGCGACCTCGTGCGCAAGCTGAAGGCGATGATGGCCCGCTTCGAGGAGACGCGGGACCTGCGCCTGATGGGCGGCTACCGCGCCGGGACCGACCCGGAGCTCGACCAGGCGATCGGCCTGGTGCCGCGCATCTACGACACGCTGCGCCAGGAGCCCGGCCAGCCGCCGAGCCAGGACGCCTTCCTCGAACTCGCCCAGGGCCTGCGCGGATGACCGGCACGCCCCCCTCCCAGCCCCGCGCAAGCCTGCGCCGGCCTAATGCGGCCGAGGCTTTCGCCGATTCCCAGCATCAGAATTCGAACCTGAAGGTGTCCGCATGAGTCTCATCGGCGTGCTCCGCACCGGCGTCTCGGGCATGAATGCCCAGTCGAACCGGATCTCGACGGTAGCGGAGAACATCCAGAACTCATCGACCACGGGCTACAAGCGCACCGCGACCGAGTTCTCCGCGCTGCTGCTCGATTCGGCGGATTCCGGAAGCTACAATTCCGGTGCCGTCGAGACGACGATCCGCCGCTCGGTGAGCGAGCAGGGCCCGGTCTCCTTCACCACCTCGCCGACCGACCTCGCCATCCAGGGCAACGGCTTCTTCATGGTGAAGGATTCGAACAACGGCTCGTTCCTGACCCGCTCCGGCAACTTCGTGGTGGACGGCGCCACCGGCGACCTCGTCAATGCCGGCGGCTTCACCCTGCTCGGCTACGGCCTGCTGGCGAATGGCGAGCCCGACATCGACGGCGGCCTGAAGCCCGTCAAGCTGCCGACCACCGGCCTGCAGGCCCAGGCCAGCACCGAGGCGAAGCTCGTCGGCAACCTGCCCGCCACGGCTGCGGTGCAGACGGCGGCACCGGGCACGGCGGCCGGCAGCTACAGCCAGAAGACCTCGGTGGTGGCCTACGACGCCCTCGGCCAGAAGGTGACCCTCGACGCCTACATGACGCGGACCGCGAGCGACACCTGGACCGTGCAGGTCTACGACCGCGCGACGCCGCCGGTGAAGCAGGGCGAGGGGACCGTCAGCTTCGACGCCAAGGGCCAGGTGACCGGCACGCCGAGCATCGCGCTGGCAGGCACCGGCGGCACGCCCGCGATGAGCGTGAGCCTCGCCGGCCTGACGCAGCTCGCCGCCGCCTACGACGTCAAGACCAGCGCCAACGGCTCGGAGCCCAAGGCCGGCACCGGCGTCAGCATCTCCACCGACGGCACCGTCTACGCCACCTATGCCGACGGCAGCCGCACCGCCACCTTCCGCATCCCGCTCGCGGACGTGCGCAGCCCCGACAACCTGCAGCCGCGCGCCGGCAACGTCTACGAGACCACCGCGGAATCGGGCGGCATCGAGATCGGCTCGGCCACCCGCGGCGGGCGCGGCACCATCAAGGCCGGCGCCCTGGAGCAGTCGAACGTCGATGTGAGCTCGGAGCTCACCACGATGATCGAGTCGCAGTCGGTCTACACCGCCAATTCCAAGGTGTTCATGACCGGCAACGAGCTGCTCGACACCCTGATGAACCTGAAGCGCTGACGGGCGCGGCCCGCGGCCGGGCCGGCTTCCGGCTCGGCCGCGGGATCACGACACCACCGGCGCGGGCGCCCCGCCCGCGCCGTCCCTCGCGGAGTCGACCGATGGGTCTCCAGCTCGCGCTCAATACGGCGCGTTCCTCGCTGCTCGCCACGTCGAGCCAGATCGCGGCCTCCGCGCGCAACGTCGCGGGGGCGAGCGACCCGGCCTATTCGCGCAAGATCGCGACCCTCGTCACGGGCGGGGGCAGCGTGCGCGTGGTCGTGGCCCGGGCCGCCGACGCCGCCCTGTTCGCCCGCAAGCTCACGGCGGCCTCCGAGGCCGCCTCGGGCGGCGCCCGGCTCGACGGGCTGAAGACCCTGGCCCAGACGATCGGCGACGCCGCCGACAAGACCTCGCCCGCGGGACGGCTCGGCGCCTTCAACGCCGCCCTCCAGGCCGCCGCCAACCAGCCGGACAACGCCGACCTCGCCCGCGCCGCGATCGACCGGGCGCGCGAGCTCGCCACCGGCCTCAACGAGGCGTCCCAGGCCGTGCAGTCGGTGCGCAGCGACGCCGACGCCGCGCTCTCGGCCTCGGTCACCAAGGTCAACGACCTGCTCGGCCAGTTCGACACGGCCAACCGCACCGTGATGCGCGGCCTCGCCGCCGGCGCCGACGTCAGCGACGCCCTCGACGACCGCGACCGGATCCTCGGCGCCCTGGCGGAGGAGGTCGGCATCTCCACCGTCGAGCGCGCGGGCGGGGACATGGCGATCTACACCGACGGCGGCGTGCCGCTGTTCGACCGCAGCGCGCGCAGCGTCGCGCTGAGCCCCGCCACCGCGACGGCGCCCGCCACCGTGGTGATCGACGGGGTCGCCGTCACGGGCGCCGACGCGCCGATGCCCCTCGCCTCCGGCCGCATCGCCGGCCTCTCCGCCCTGCGCGACGGGCCGGCCGCGCAGTACGGCGCGCAGCTCGACGCGATCGCGGGCGCCCTCGTCGACGCCTTCCGCGAGGGCGGCGGGGCGAGCGGGCTCGCGGCCAGGGCCGGCCTGTTCACGGTCGCCGCAGACGGGAGCCTACCCACCGGCACGGCGAACCTCGCCGCCCGGATCGCGGTCAACGCCGCGGTCGATCCGCAGCAGGGGGGCGATGCCGCGCTCCTGCGCGACGGCGGCCTGAACGGGGCGGCCTACCGCCAGAACCCGGCCGGGGGCGACGCCGCCTATCCCGACCGCCTGAACGCGCTCGCCGCGGCGCTCACCGCCCGGCGCGCCCTCGGCGCGGGCACCGAGATCGCCGCCACGACGAGCCTGTCCGACTTCGCCGCCGCCTCCGCCGGCTGGCTCGAGGGCCAGCGCAAGGACGCCACCGCCCGGGCCGACTACCAGACGACCCTGCTCACCCGCGCGAGCACGGCGCTGTCGAACGCGGTCGGCGTCAACGGCGACGACGAGACCGCGCTCACGCTCCAGCTCGAGCGCTCCTACACCGCCTCGGCCAAGATCCTCACCGTCGTGGACGAGCTGCTCAGAACCCTGATGGAAGCGGTGCGCTAGGCGCGCCGCAATCCGTCCTTCCCTTCCATTCGGACAGGCGTCCTTGCCGGCCATGATGACCACGAGCTTCATCTCCAGCCTCTCCTTCTGGAACGCGCCGCGCAGCGGCCTGTCCCGGCTGCAGGCCGACCTCGCCACGGCCAATGCCGAGGCGTCGAGCCTGCGCCACGCCGATCTCGGGCTGACCCTCGGCACGGGGGTCGCCCGCAGTCTCGGCCTGCGCCAGGGCACCGACGAGATCGCGGCGCTGAAGGATTCGAACGGGGTCGCCGCGCTCCGCCTGTCCACCAGCCAGTCGGCGCTGTCTCAGATCCAGAAGGCGGCGGACGCGATGTCGGCCGCGATCGCCGGCCTGCCGAGCGGGGGGCGCGCCGCGACGGCGGAGACGGCGGGCGCGAGCAACCTCGACGCGCTGCTGGCCGGCCTCAACGCCTCGGCCGGCGGCCAGTACGTGTTCGGCGGCACCAACACCCGGGAGAGCCCGATCCCGGAGGGCCGCGCGGCCGCGATCAAGGCCGCGGTGGCCGCGGCCTTCCAGACCGCCTTCAACACCGCGCCCGGCAGCGCGGGCGCGGCTTCCATCACCCCGGCGCAGATGCAGGCCTTCCTCTCCGACAGCGGCCCCGTCGCCGCGCTGTTCTCGGACGCGGCCTGGCAGGCCGACGTCTCGCAGGCCTCGAGCCGCACGCCGTCTGCCCGGATCTCCCTCAGCGAGACCGTCACCATCGGCGTCTCGGCCAACGCCGCCCCGTTCCGCACCGTCGCGATGGCCTACGCCATCGCCTCCGCCACCGGGCTGAGCGGGCTCTCGGCCGAGACGCAGGACGCGGCGACCGGCCGGATCCTCGGGCTCCTCAGCACCGCGAGCGGCGGCCTCGTCGCCCAGCAGGCCGATCTCGGCCGCCCCCAGGCCAAGGTCACGGCGGCCGATCCCCGCCTCGACGGCCAGGCCAAGCTCCTCACAGGCGAGATCAACCGGCTCGAATCCGTCGACCCGGCCGAGGCCAAGAGCCGGATCGACGCGCTGAGCACGCAGATGCAGATCTCCTACGCGCTGACCGCCCAGCTGCGGCAGCTCAGCCTCGTCTCCTTCATCTCCTGACCGGCCGGCCGGGCCCCGCGCGGCCCGGCCGCCGCAACACGACCCGGGACAAGACCGGGCATTCCAATAAACTTATTACGATCAGCAACTTGTATCGTGCTGCTCATGTTCCGTGACAGCATGCTCCCGACGGCCCGGACCACCGGGCGACCGACACGCGAGAAGGCATCGGCGCGAGATGTACCGGTTTTCCTATTCCGAGATCCTGGAGGACGCCGGGACGCTGAGCCGCGAGCGCGAGCGCCTCGCCTTCGACCGGGCGCTCGACATGCTGCGCACTGTCGAGGCGCGCGGCGCGACCGGCCCCGAGCGGACGGCGGCGATCGCCTACGTGCAGGATCTCTGGAACATCCTGATCGCCGATCTCCTCGACCCGGAGAACGGGTTGCCGGAGGAGTTGCGGGCCAACCTCGTCTCGATCGGCGCCTGGACCATGCGCGAGGTCGGCGAGGTCCTGCAGGCCCCCGAGCGCAGCCTCGCCGCCCTGATCGAGGTCAACACCTCGATCCGCGACGGCCTGCAGTGAGGACCGCCATGCGCCTCTCCCTGCGCGCCGGCGAGCGCGTCTACATCAACGGGGCCGTCCTGCGCGTCGATCGCAAGGTCGGGATCGAGCTCCTGAACGACGCCACCTTCCTGCTGGAGGGCCACGTGCTGCAGGCGGAGGAGGCGACCACGCCCCTGCGCCAGCTCTACTTCGCGGTGCAGACCATGCTGATCGCCCCCGCCGAGGCGGAGGCGGCGCGCGACCTCTACGCGGGCCTGCGGGCCGGCCTCATGGTCGCGACCCGCGAGCCCGTGCTCCACGAGGGGCTCCTCGCCGCGGACGCGCTGATCACGGCGGAGCGCCCGTTCGAGGCGCTGAAGGTGATCCGCGGGCTCTACGCCGCCGAGGCGGTGCTGCTCGCCGCAGCCGGCACCGAGCCCGCCCCCGCGCCGCCGGCGCTCCGGCCGGGCCCGGAGGCCCT
>NZ_CABFPH010000158.1 GCF_902141845.1 Methylobacterium symbioticum
GATGCCGGGCTTCTCGCGGAACTGGCGACGCACCTCCTCGACCACGGCACCGGCCGCACGGCCGACCGCGGTCATGGCGATGCCGCCGAACAGGTAGGGATCTGGCCGATCGCCGCGGCGTAGCTGATGGAGGAAGCGCCCTTGTCCTCCTCCGGGCTCGGATCGACGCTCTCGTGGATCTCCTTGGTGGCCTTCCAAAGCAGGAACAGGCCGCCCGCGATCAGGATGATGTCGCGCCAGGAGAAGGCCTTGCCGAACACCGTGAAGACCGGCTCGGTCAGGTGCACGATGAAGGCGACGGCGCCGAGCAGCGCGAGCCGCAGCACCAGGGCGAGGCCGATGCCGATGCGGCGGGCCTTCGGCTGCTGCTCCGGCGGCAGCTTGTTCGTCAGGATCGAGATGAAGATCAGGTTGTCGATGCCGAGCACCACCTCCATCACGACGAGGGTGGCGAGCGCGGCCCAGACGGCGGGATCCGCCGCCAGTTGGGTCAGGGACTCGAGCATGGATTGGATCTCCGCATCCTGAATCTGCCCGGCGGCAGGAACCGCCGTGACGTCTCGAACAAGGATCTGTCGGGCCTCGCCCGGAAATCGCGACCGGGCCGTTCCCCGGGCGAGTGTCTCTAGATCGGCAGGAACCGGCCCGGCCGCGCCTCGGACTCGGGCGCGAAGATCCGCAGCACCTTCGGCACCACCTTGAAATGAGCCGGCGTGTAGGTGGTGAGCTCGCCATCCGTGTTCACGGGCCGGGGCTTGCGCGTGGTGAGGCGGACCTCGGTGGTCTTGAAGGCGCGCACGTCCTGCGCGCGCCCGTGCGTGCCGCGGCGCAAAGCCGGCAGCAGCGCGAGCAGGCGCCACCAATGGGCGACCTCCAGGCTGTAGAAGTCGAGCTTGCCGTCATCGACCGTGGCGCCTTCCTCCACCGTCATGCCACCGCCGTAGTGCCGCCCGTTGCCGACCGAGGCCTGGATGGTGGTGACCTTCTCGACCTGCCCGTCATGTTCGATGGTGACCGTGAAGGGCCGCACGCGGCGCAGCACGCGCACGGCGGCGACCGCGTAGCCGAGCACGCCCCAGGTCTTCTTCGATTCGGCGGTGAGCTCGCCCGCGAGCTCGGCCGAGAAGCCGATGCTCGCCACGTTGAAGTAGTAGTGCCCGTTGACCCAGCCGAGATCGACCGGCCGCGCCTGCGTCGTGGTGATCAGGCGCGCGGCGGCGAGCGGGTCGAGGGGGATGCCGAGGGAGCGGGCGAGGTCGTTGGCCGTGCCGAGGGGCAGGATGCCGAGCGGCAGCTTGGTCTCGACGAGGGCGGCGGCGGCCGCGTTCATGGTGCCGTCGCCGCCCCCCAGGATCACGAGATCGACGCGGTCGGCATGGGCTTTGATGACGTCCGTGCAGTCGCCCGAGACCTCGACCGGCTCGATGCCGCCCTGGCGCAGGATCTCGCGCACCGCGTCAAGGGAGAAGCTGCCGTTGCGGGCCTTCGCGTTGCACATCAGCAGCGCGCGCCGCGGTGTCACGCCGCCCGCGCTCACGGCCGGGCTCCCGTGCGGAGACCGGGCCGGTCGAACGGAATCGGGGAAACGATCAAGGGTCGGGCACTCCGGTGCGTTCGCGCCGCGTGAGCGAAGGCAGGGAAGCGGTCCGACATCACGGTCGACGCCTCGACCGCCAGAGGGGCCCGGACCCGGGTTGAGGAGAAACTTGGGCGTGAGGCGGCCGAGCGCAACCCCGTCCCCGTGAATTCCCGGCGCAGCGGTACGGCGGTGGATGTCGGGCATGATCCCCGAATCGCCGCCGTCGCGGCGCGGGCTTCTGCTAGGAAGGCGGCGGTCGGAACCCCGCGCTCCCCCGCCCGCGTTTCCTCCGGCATGTCCTTTCGGCGCCTTCCCGGGCGCCACCCCGGCATCCTCCCGCTCGGCCGCTCCGGTGATCCCCATGCGCCCTGTCCGTCCTGCCAGCCTCGTCGCCCTGAGCCTCCTCTTCTCCGGGGGAGGGCTCGTGCCGGCGCTCGCCCAGTCGGGCTGGGTCGATCCACCGGCGCGCGGATCCGGACCGGTCCCCGCGCCCAAGCCCGAAGCGGCGCCGGACGCGGCTCCCAAGGCGCCGCGGGCCGAGCGGCAATCGGCGCCGCCTCCCGCCGCCGAGGCCCCGCAGGCCGCACCCGATACCGGCACGCGACAGGCGGCCGAAGCGTCGGGGCGCCATGCCGAGCGGCGCTCGGTCCGTCACCGCCGCCCGGCCCGCCGTCTCGCGGAGACCCCGCCGGCCGCACCGCCGGTTCAGGCGGCTCCCCCCACCGCGGCCGCGCCCGAGCCGCGCCTGACCGACTGGGCCGGGGCGGCGCAGGCGCTCGCGGCCGACTATCTCGACGTGGTCTCGGCGCCGGGGCTGCGCATGGTGAACGAGGTGCCCCGCTTCTATGCGCCGCGCGTGCGCTTCTTCGGCCGCGAGATGACCCTGGCGGCGCTGATGGCCGAGAAGCGCAGCTTCGTCCGGCGCTGGCCGGACCGCAGCTACGAGCCGCGGGGCATGCGCACCGCCTGCAATGGGGCGCTCGGCACCTGCATCGTGCGCGCCCAGGTGGAGTTCCGCGCCGCCAGCCCCGATCGGGGCACCGTCTCGCGCGGCCTCGCCGAGCTGGTCCTGGAGGTCAGCCTCGCCGGCCCGCGGCCGATCATCGTCTCGGAGACGAGCCGCGTCCTGCGCCGGGGCAGCGGGCTGAGCGCGCTGGCCCCTGCCGGCCGGAGCGTCTGAGTGCCCACCACGGAGAGCCTATCCCCTTGCGATCGCACCATCTTCGCGAGCCCACAGGTCTCCCGAACAGCGCTCTATCTCCTTGTGAACGCATGATGTTTCGGGAGACCGGCATTCCCCTTTCGCGCGTCATGCTCTAGACCGGGCCCATGGCAGTCTCAGAGGCGGTATCGGCAGCGGAGGCGGACGGCGCGAAGCCGGCTCGCCCGTTCCTCGACGGCATCGAGCGGGTAGCCCTGCGCGACAGGATCCGCGCGGAGATCGAGCGCCGCCGCCCGAAGCCCGTGGCCCTGCGCACCCTTGAGCTCATGGCCACCGCCGCGGTCGAGCCCGCCGAGGGCGAGCCGGGCTACCGGGTGGTTGATCGGCATGGGGAGCCGCGCCGGCATCCGGACGAGGCGACGGACGGCGCTGACCGGCCTCTGACGCTGGCCGATCTCGTCGACGAGATCGTCGCACGCCATCCCGCCCTGTTCCTGCCGTCCCTGCCCCCCGAGCCGGAGCCCGCGCCCGAGCAGACTCGCGAATCGGCGCTCGCCCATGGTGCGTCCGAGATGCGGGCCGCCACCGCGCGCTTCGTCGAGACTCAGTCGGAGCGCGCCCGTGTCCTCGCCGAGCGCTCGTCCGAGCAGGGGCGGGCTTTCGCGCAATCGGCCGCCGCGGGCTTCGCCGCGTTTCGCGCGCGCGTCGAGACGCACCGCCCGGGCGGCGGCTTTCGCGGCACCGGGCTCCGGGACCTTTTCGGCGACCATACGCAGCGCCGCTGGATCGCGGGGGGGGCCGGCGCGCTGCTCGCCATGATCGTGGCAGCCGGCCTCGTCGTCGGCCTGCGCGAGGGCGGCGAACCGGACGAGGCGTCGACCCGGACCGCTGCGGCCCCGCAGGGCGCCAAGCCCGCGGATAAGCCCTCCGACAGGCCGTCCGCCGCGCGGCCCGCCGAGCCGCCGCCCGAATCGGAGACGCCCACCGAGATGCCGGAGCAGCCGCGCCCGGCCCCCAATGCCGTCACGGGCCAGGTTCAGGTGATCGACACCGCGACGCTGCGGCTCAACGGCAAGCTGGTGCGCCTGTTCGGTGTCGAATGGGTGCGCGGCGGCCAAGCCGAGGAACTCACCCGCTACATCAACAACCGGCCCGTGACCTGCCAGCCCGTTCCCGGCAGCGAGAACCAGCTCTGCCAGATCGAGGGCCGCGACCTCTCCGAGGTGGTGCTGTTCAACGGCGGCGGACGTGCCTCGCCCGAGGCGACGCCCGAGCTCGTCGCGGCCGAGGACCATGCCCGCAGCGAGCGCCTGGGCGTCTGGAAGCGCTGACCGGAGCCCCTTGCGCGTCCGCCTCCGCTCCGCCTCTATGCGGGCGGGAGCGGGGATGGGGCGATGGATCTGTCGGTTGGCTTGAGCGTGTTTGCCGTCGTCGTGGCGGTGCTCGTGATCATGACGCTCGCGGCCGGCATCAACATCGTGCCGCAGGGCTACGTCTACACGGTGGAGCGCTTCGGCCGCTACGCGCGCAACCTCGAGGCCGGGCTCGGCCTGATCACGCCCTTCGTCGAGCGGATCGGGCGGCGGGTCAACATCATGGAGCAGGTGATCGAGGTCCCGAGCCAGGAGGCCTTCACCCGCGATAATGCCGGCGTCACCATCGATGCGGTGGTGTTCTATCAGGTGCTCGACGCAGCGCGCGCCTCCTACGAGGTCTCGAACCTCGAGGTCGCGATGATGACCCTGACGATGACCAACATCCGCACCGTCGTCGGCTCGATGGACCTCGACCAGCTCCTGTCGCACCGTGACGAGATCAACGAGCGCCTGCTGCGGGTGATGGATGCGGCCGCCTCGCCGTGGGGCGTGAAGATGACCCGCATCGAGATCAAGGACATCGTGCCCCCCGCCGACCTCGCCGGCGCCATGGCCCGGCAGATGAAGGCCGAGCGCGAGAAGCGCGCCTCGGTGCTGGAGGCGGAGGGGCAACGCCAAGCCGAGATCCTGCGGGCGGAGGGGCGCAAGCAATCAGCAATCCTCGAGGCGGAGGGGCGGCGCGAGGCCGCCTTCCGCGACGCCGAGGCCCGCGAGCGCGCTGCGGAGGCCGAGGCCAAGGCGACGAGCCTCGTGAGCGAGGCCATCGCACAAGGCGATCTTTCGGCGGCTAATTTCCTGGTCGCCGAGAAGTATATCGAGGCGGTGAAGGCACTCGCCACGGCGCCCAACCAACGCGTCGTGGTGATCCCCGTCGAGGCTGCGGCACTCGCCGGCACCCTCGGCGGCATCGCGGAGATCGCGCGGGGCGCGTTCGGCGAGGCGGCCGCGCCCCGCCGCGCCGGCCAACCGCCGAACGTTGCCACCCCGCCGCGGTCCTGACATGCTGGCCGATGTCGCAGCCGCCCTGGGGCCGGCCTGGCTCTGGATCACCGGCGGCCTCATGCTGGCGGGCGCCGAGATCCTGCTGCCGGGCATCTTCCTGATCTGGCTCGGGCTCGCCGCGCTGCTCACCGGTCTCGGCACCGCGCTGGTCCCGATGCCCTGGCAGGCGCAGCTTCTCGTCTGGGCCGTGCTGTCGCTGGGAAGCGTCGCGCTCGCCACGCGCCTGAACCGGCGCCGCGCGGAGCCGGTCCTCAACCGGGCCGACCGCGGACTCGTGGGGCGCGAGGCGGTGCTGGCCGAGGCGATCGTCGGCGGCGCCGGAGCGCTGCGCCTCGACGACACCTATTGGCGGGTCAGCGGGCCGGATCTGCCGGCGGGCGCCCGGGTACGGATCGTCGGCCTTGCCGGGACCGTATTGACGGTGGTGGCGGCGTAGTAGGCCCCGACCGCCGCCGTGCTTGAAGCATCGTCCATGATCCCTGGATTATGGACGATGCTCTCTCTGATTGAGTGGGCCTCATTCTCCTTCGCGGAACCGGTGCCCACGTCCGCGGACGATGCTCTAGCGCGGCGCCTGGGTGGCGCCGTGGTTGCCGAGACCGACGCCGGTATTCTCGCTCCGGCCGGTGCCGCCGCCCATATTGCCGGGCCCGCCCACGCGGCCGGGTGGATTCACCGTGCCTGTGCTGTTGCCGGGCCCGTCCATCGTGGTCGAGCGGTCGGGCACCGTGCGCGCGGCGCCGGGGGCGGCCGTCCCGCCCGGCGCGGTCTGGGCGAGAGCAAGGCCCGGGAGCGCGACGAGGGCGGCGGCGAGAGCGAGCGTGGTTCGCATGGCGGATCGTCCCTTCCGATGGCGTGTCCTGACAGGCCAACGCCGGGACGGTGCGATCGTTCGGTGCGGGGGCCGAGCAATATGAAGCCGGCAAAAAGAAAGGGGCCGGATCGCTCCGGCCCCTCTCGATCAGGATGGCGAAGGGCGCCTCAGGCGCGCTTCTTCTGGTCCTTCTCGTCGACCTCCTGGAAGTCGGCGTCGATGACGTCGTCCTTCTTGGCCTCCGCGCCCTGAGCGCCCGCCGCAGCGGCGTCCGGACCGGCCGCCTGGCTCGCGGCGTACATCGCCTCGCCGAGCTTCATCGAGGCCTGCATCAGGTCCGTGGTGCGGGCCTTGATGGTCTCGACATCCTCGCCCTCGAGCGCGGTCCGGAGCGCGGTGATCGCGGTCTCGATGCCGTCGCGATCGGCCTGGGAGACCTTGTCGCCGTACTCCTTCACCGACTTCTCGGTGGAGTGGACGAGGCTCTCGCCCTGGTTCCTCACCTCGACGAGCTCGCGGCGCTTCTTGTCCGCCTCGGCATTGGCCTCGGCGTCCTTGACCATCTTCTCGATGTCGGCGTCCGAGAGGCCGCCGCTCGCCTGGATGCGGATCTGGTGCTCCTTGTTCGTCGCCTTGTCCTTGGCCGTCACGTTGACGATGCCGTTGGCGTCGATGTCGAAGGTCACCTCGATCTGCGGCATGCCGCGCGGGGCCGGCGGGATGCCGACGAGGTCGAACTGGCCGAGCAGCTTGTTGTCGGCCGCCATCTCGCGCTCACCCTGGAAGACCCGGATGGTGACCGCGTTCTGGTTGTCCTCGGCCGTGGAGAAGACCTGGGACTTCTTGGTCGGGATGGTGGTGTTGCGGTCGATGAGCCGGGTGAACACGCCGCCCAGCGTCTCGATGCCGAGCGAGAGCGGGGTGACGTCGAGGAGCAGAACGTCCTTCACGTCGCCCTGGAGCACGCCCGCCTGCACCGCGGCGCCGATGGCCACGACCTCGTCCGGGTTCACGCCCTTGTGCGGCTCCTTGCCGAAGAAGGACTTCACCACCTCCTGGACCTTCGGCATGCGGGTCATGCCGCCGACCAGCACCACCTCGTCCACCTCGGAGGCCGAGACGCCGGCATCCTTGAGCGCCTTGCGGCAGGGCTCCATCGTGCGCTGCACGAGGTCGTCCACGAGACTCTCGAACTTGGCGCGCGACAGCTTCAGCGCGAGGTGCTTCGGCCCGGTCGCGTCGGCGGTGATGTAGGGCAGGTTGATCTCGGTCTGGGTGGCCGAGGACAGCTCGATCTTGGCCTTCTCGGCCGCCTCCTTGAGGCGCTGCAGGGCGAGCTTGTCCTTGGTCAGGTCGATGCCCTGCTCGCGCTTGAACTCGCTCGTCAGGTACTCGACCACGCGGTTGTCGAAATCCTCGCCGCCGAGGAAGGTGTCGCCGTTGGTCGACTTCACCTCGAACACGCCGTCGCCGATCTCGAGGATCGAGACGTCGAAGGTGCCGCCGCCGAGGTCATAGACCGCGATCGTGCCGGACTTCTTCTTGTCGAGGCCGTAGGCCAGCGCGGCGGCGGTCGGCTCGTTGATGATGCGCAGCACCTCGAGGCCGGCGATCCTGCCGGCGTCCTTGGTGGCCTGGCGCTGGGCGTCGTTGAAGTAGGCGGGAACCGTGATCACGGCCTGCGTGACCGGCTGGCCGAGATGCGACTCGGCGGTCTCCTTCATCTTCTGCAGGGTGAAGGCGGAGATCTGGGAGGGCGAGTACTTCTTGCCGTCCGCCTCGACCCAGGCGTCGCCGTTGTCGCCCTTGACGATCTTGTAGGGCACGAGGCCCTTGTCCTTCTGCGTCATCGGGTCGTCGTAGGTGCGGCCGATGAGGCGCTTGATGGCGAAGAAGGTGCGCTCCGGATTGGTGACCGCCTGGCGCTTGGCCGGCTGGCCGACGAGGCGCTCGCCCTCATCCGTGAAGGCGACGATGGACGGCGTGGTGCGGGCGCCTTCCGAGTTCTCGATGACCTTGGGCTGCGTGCCTTCCATGACGGCCACGCAGGAATTCGTGGTGCCCAAGTCGATGCCGATGACTTTACCCATGGTGGGATCCCTCTGTTGGTTCGTATTCAAGCAGACCGCCGAGCCCCGAAGCAGCTCGGCCCATGGCGGTGCGACGTGAGGTGATGTGCGTACGGGAGGGGGAGCGGATCAAGGGCCGCAGACGGCGAAAAACCCGCGCTTAATCCCGCGTCGGAGCGGATATAAGGAGGCGACTTTCCGGCCGCAAGGCGAAGCCGCACGGCCCGTGCCCACTTCCTGCACCAGGCCGCATCCCTTTGCGGCGCCAGGGATATCGATGTCCTGGCGGCGTCGTCCCGGGGATGGGTGCCGTGCATTTTGTTGCCGCGCTGCCACGCCCGCGCCATCGATGGCGTGTTAACGTTCGCGTGCGGCTTCCCGCTTCTCGGCCCACCCGCTCGAAGGACTCGATGCGTCCGACCCGCAGTCTCCTGATCCCGCTCCTGTGCCTGGGTGCCGCGACGAGCTTCGCGCCGGCCGCCCGCGCGCAGAACTTCTTCGAGGAGCTGTTCGGGATCGGCCGCGCGGCCCGGCCCCCCGTCCCGCCGCGCGGCGTGCCGACCGCGCCG
>NZ_CABFPH010000159.1 GCF_902141845.1 Methylobacterium symbioticum
TGCGCGGCGAGCCGGGCCTCGCCCGCGACTGGCCGCGCGCCGACCGCGTGCTGACGACGCCCGAGCGCCGCGAAGTGCAGGCGCTGCTGGCAGGCCGCGGCCACCCGGTCGGCGCCGTCGACGGCAAGGTCGGCCCGCGCACCCGCGCGGCGATCCGCGCCTATCAGGCCGCCACCGGGCTGCCACCGGACGGCTACGCCGATGCTGCCCTGCTGGAGCATCTGCGCGCGGCACCCTCCGCGGCCCCCTTGGCCACGCCCTCGACCGTCCCCTGAGCCGGACAGGACTCGCAGGCCGTTACGAGCGAGCACGCGATTTAATCCGTGGTATATTGCACACCTAGAAATTTTTTGCATGATGGCGGCGACTCGGCGGGCAAGCCGGGCCTTCGAAAAAGCCTTCAAGCAAGGATGCAGGGATGGAACGCCACGACCCGCCTGCCGCCAAGTGGTGGCAACTCGCCTTCGGAATTCTCTGCATGGCGATGATCGCCAACCTGCAGTACGGCTGGACGCTCTTCGTTGATCCGATCGACGCCCGCCACCATTGGGGCCGCGCGGCGATCCAGTTCGCCTTCACGCTGTTCGTCGCCACGGAAACCTGGCTCGTGCCGGTCGAGGCTTGGTTCGTGGACCGCTACGGCCCGCGGATCGTGGTCTGCTTCGGTGGCGTGATGATCGCGCTCGCCTGGGTGCTCAACGCCTACGCCGACAGCCTCGGCCTGCTCTACGCCGCGGCCGTGATCGGCGGCATCGGCGCGGGCTCGGTCTACGGCACCTGCGTCGGCAACGCGCTCAAGTGGTTCCCGGACCGCCGCGGCCTGGCCGCCGGCGCCACCGCGGCGGGCTTCGGCGCGGGCGCGGCCATCACGGTGGTGCCGATCGCCAAGATGATCGCCACCAGCGGCTACGAGACCGCCTTCCTGTATTTCGGCCTCGGCCAGGGCGCGGTCGTGGTGCTGATGTCCCTCCTGCTGCGCAAGCCCGGCATCTCCGCGCCGATCAAGCGCAAGGTGCTGAACCTGCCCCAGTCCAAGGTCGACCGCACCCCGCGCGAGGCGGTGCGCACCCCGGTCTTCTGGGTGATGTACGCGATGTTCGTGATGGTCGCCTCGGGCGGCCTGATGGCGGCGGCGCAGATCGCCCCGATCGCCCACGACTTCAAGGTGGCCGACGTGCCGGTCTCGCTGTTCGGCCTGCAGATGGCGGCGCTGACGCTGGCGATCTCGCTGGACCGCATCTTCGACGGGTTCGGGCGGCCGTTCTTCGGCTTCGTCTCGGACAAGATCGGGCGCGAGAAGACGATGTTCATCGCCTTCAGCACGGCGGCCTTCGCCGTGATCCTGCTGCTCGGCTACGGCCGCAACCCGATCGTCTTCGTGCTCGCCACGGCGATCTATTTCGGGGTGTTCGGCGAGATCTACTCGCTGTTCCCGGCGACCTGCGGCGACACGTTCGGCTCGAAGTTCGCGGCGAGCAATGCCGGGCTCCTCTACACCGCCAAGGGCACGGCCGCGATGCTGGTGCCGCTCGGCAGCATGGTCTCGGCCGCCTATGGCTGGACCGCGGTGTTCGGGCTGATCATCGGCCTCAACGTCACCGCCGCCGCGCTCGCGATGTTCGTGCTGCGCCCGATGCGCCTGCGCTACCTCTCGGGGGGCGACCAGCCCGAGGCGCTCGTCGCCCGCCCGGCCGGCATCGCCTGAGACGGCCGCCTCCCGGTCCCTCCGGCCCCCTCGCGGCGGCGCCCTCCCCGGCGCCGCCGTTCTCGTCTTCGCGAGGCCGTCCATGAACATTGCCGCCGCGCTGGCCCTGCAGAGCATCCCCTTCGCAGGGTTGGCGATCGCCGTCAGCGAACGGCGCGAGATCCTCCTCGTCTCCTATGTCAGCGCCCTCGGGATCCTGCTCTCGGTCATCGCCATGATCGACGACTATCACGGCTTCTCGCAGGTCTTCGGCCTGGCGGCGGACGCGCTGCAGTAAGGGCTCCTTCGAGGCCCCGCGCCTCGTGCCGGACGTCTCGGCAGGAGGCCGAGGCGGGCACGGACCATCCGGGACCGGCTTCGCGGCGCTTCCGATCGCCGGACGGCCGCCATACGATTGCGCTACCCCTGCCGAACGGCCCCGCTCTGACACGGTCGGCACAGCCGTTTCGGCAACCACAGGCAGTCCTCGGCGGCCTCCGTCCCGGGGCGGGACGATCTCAGGCTGATTTCGGCGTGCTCCGCCTGGCACAAGCTTGGCACTTCGGAACCCATCATCCGGCCTGTCCGAGGTTGCCCCGTGCAGTCGATTCCCCTCGCCCCAGCGACCGTCCCCGACCCGCTGCGGGGCCCTGAGCCGTTCGCGGCGCGGTTCGACCGGATGCGGCGCGGGACGGGCCGTCGGCGCCGGGCATCCGAGGCGCCCCGGGGCGGTCTGCGCCTCGGCTGGAAGACCTGGCTCGCGATCGACGCGTCCTGCCACGCCCTGTTCCTCACGGCGATCGTGGTCTGGCCGCCGCTCAGCGCCTGCCGGGCAAAGGCCTATCAGGTCGGCCTCTATGCCGGCGACACGGTCGAGAAATGCACCCGCCGCGGTGTGGCCGAGCGCCTCGACCGGGCGGACCAGCGCATCAAGATGCTGATCCGCGGTTCGGGCCGCTGAGACCGCGTCGCGCTGTTTGGACCGGGCGCGGCCTCAGAGTCCGTTGGAGCGCGACAGGCTGATCTTGATGTGGAGGGGCCCGCTGATCCCTCCCGCGCTCTCACGGCCGGTCAAAAACCTGCTGCGACAGGCTCTCCGACGCCGCCCGGCTCCGCGCCCGGAGGCCGGTAGCCGGTGCTGCGGCCGGCGCGCCGCGTCAGGTCGGCCGCGAGGTCGTCGAGGATCTCGGCTCCGAGGGAGCGGTTCGCGGCCAGATAATAGACCTCCCAGCCGACCGGCAGGAAGGCGAGGCCCAGGCGCTCGGCGGCGGCGCGCGCCCCGAGCCCGGCATCTGCCTCGCCGCAGGCGATCACCGCCGCCACGGCCTGATGCGTGAATTCCTCGACGCCGTAGCCCCGGATCGCGGCCGGCGGGATGGCGGCTGCCGCGAGCAGCCGGTCGAACCACAGGCGCGTACCGGAGCCCTTCTGCCGATTGACGTAGCGCGCGCGGCCCGAGGCGAGATCGGCGATGCCGTGGATGTTCAAGGGGTTGCCCGGCGCGAGGAGCAGGCCCTGCTCGCGCTCGAAGACCGGGCGCAGGAGGAGCCCGTCGCTCGCCCAGACCGTCGAGAAGGGCGGCCCGGCCGCCTCCGGGGCGAGCGCGCCGCAATGGAAGCCCGCGATGTCCGCCTGGCCGGCCAGCACCTGCCGCACGGCCTCGCTGCTGCCGAGCACGCTCAGCTCGCAGCCGGCCCGCCCCGCGACGGTCTCGACCAGGAGCGGATCGTGGCTCCCGGCGACCCGGAGCAGGGCCGTCTCCCCGCTCACCAGGCGCGTCAGCCGGTGCTCGAGGGCGCGCGCCTCGCGGCCGAGGGCGGCGTCGAGGCTGCGCTGGGCCTCGGCCAGGGCGTCGGCCAGGGCCCGGCCCGCCTCGGTCAGGGCGCTGCCATGGCCTCGGACCTTGCGCACCAGCGGCTGGCCGAGGGTCGCCTCGAAGGCCTGAAGGCGCGCCCAGGCCGTGCGGTAGGACAGGCCGAGCGCGTCGGCGAGCCCCTGGACCGAGCCCGTCCGCTCGATCGCCGCGAGAGTCGCCATCAGGTCCGGCAGGTCGAGCCGCCCCGCGCCGATCCCGACGCTGCCACCGAGGCCGAGCGCGACCCGGACCGCGCGCTCATCGGCAACAGGATTCATATTGAAGCGCTCGAAACCGTCATTCAAAACGAAACTCGCAGACCGAAGGAGGAGCGGCAAGCCCGGCGCGCCGCGGCGAGCCGGGCGCACGCAGCGCGACGCGTATGGCCCAGGTTCAGTACGTCTCCTATATCGACCTCGACGTGGCCGATGGCGCGGCCCTCGCCGACGAGCTGGCGGACCAGCGCGCGGCCGCTGCCGCCCATCTCGCCCGCTGCCACGGTCGCGAGGTCGCGGAACTCCGGGAGATCCGGCTCGGCGGGTTCGAGCCGGCGCGGACCGAGCTGCGCAAGGCGCTGGACCTGTGCCAGCGCCATGGGGCGACGCTCCTCGTGGCGAAGCTGGAGCGGCTGGCCCGGGATCCCGCCTTCCTCGCGGATCTGCGCCGCGACCTCCTGCGCCGCGGCCTGCGCTTCGTTGCGGCGGACATGCCGGAGGCGAGCGAGGTCACCGTCGGTATCATGGCCGCCCTCGCCGCGGTCGAGGACGCGCCCGCCGCGAGCGCCGAGCGTCTCGTGCGCAAGCGGGACTATTTCGCCCGCCTCATCGACCGGCAGAGCCGGGATGCCGCGAAGCGCCGGGAGGCCCGCGGCCGCGCGGGACCCCTCGTCCCCGCCGTGGCCCGGACTCCGCACAGCCGGCCCTCCATGCGGCGGACGCTGGAGCGCGCGCTCAGCGTAGCCCCGGTTCTGGCGGAGATCCGGGCCGCGGGCGCCACCACGTTCGAGGAGGTGGCGCATGCCCTGAACGAACTCGGCGTCCCGAGCGCGCGGGGTGACCGCTGGTACCCGTCCCAGGTCCGACAGGTGGAGAAACGGATCGCCTCCGTCGGCTGAGCGAAGCCCGGATCCGCCCTGTTTCGGACGGGATCCGGGGCGCGGCGGTGCGGCTCACGGTTTCCGCGGCCCGGCGAGACCGTGACCCCGACCGTGTCGCCGGGCCCGGTTCCACTGCTGCGATGCCAGAGCCTCACGACCCGGCAGAGCGAAGCCCCTTCACCCTGACGGTCTCGCCGGCCTTCCGCCCGGCCGGCTGGTATTCCTGGCTGATCTGCCGGGACGGGCGCCCCTATCAGCGCGGCGAGCGTTCCTTTCCCACCGAGCAGAAAGCCCGCGCCGACGGCGCCGCCGCGATCGAGCGGCTGCTGCGCTAGAGCGCTCTCCGCCGAAGTGGATACCGGTTCGGCGAAAGAGAGCGCGTAAAAGCAATGACTTAGAGCTGTTCCCGGTTGCGGCGCGATCGGGAACAGCTCTAACGCGCTCTCCGCCGAAGTGGATACCGGTTCGGCGAAAGAGAGCGCGTAAAAGCAATGACTTAGAGCTGTTCCCGGTTGCGGCGCGATCGGGAACAGCTCTAACGCGCTCTCCGCCGAAGTGGATACCGGTTCGGCGAAAGAGAGCGCGTAAAAGCAATGACTTAGAGCTGTTCCCGGTTGCGGCGCGATCGGGAACAGCTCTAACGCGCTCTCCGCCGAAGTGGATACCGGTTCGGCGAAAGAGAGCGCGTAAAAGCAATGACTTAGAGCTGTTCCCGGTTGCGGCGCGATCGGGAACAGCTCTAACGCGCTCTCCGCCGAAGTGGATACCGGTTCGGCGAAGGAGAGCGCGTCAAACGACGCCTCCCGGTCCACGGGTCCGATCCGCGCTCTTTTGCGGGGCCGGCCGGATCGAGCGTTCCCGCGGCCGTCGGTTCCCGCTAAAGCAGCCGCGCTTACCCGTGCCGCCGGATCGCCGGTGCGCGCGGCGGAGGGCAGAGCGCAGCAAGGGCACGGCGAAGGGGCACGGCATGGCGGGCGTGGCGACCTCCCTGGACGCGGCCCTCACCGCGATCGGGGTCGGCCGGTTCCAGCACCGGCTCCTCGGGATCTTCGGTCTGGTCTGGGCGGCGGACGCGATGCAGGTGCTGGCGATCGGCTTCGCCGCGCCGACGCTGGCCGCGGAGTTCGGGATCCCGGTCGCGCAGGCGGTGCAGGTCGGCACGGCCTTCTTCTTCGGCATGATGCTCGGCGCCTGGGGCTTCGGGCGCCTCGCCGACCGCTACGGCCGGCGCAGGATCCTGATCGTCACGGTGCTGGCGGACGCCATCTTCGGCCTGCTCTCGGCGGCGGCGCCGGGACTCGCGAGCCTCGTCGCCCTGCGCTTCCTCACCGGCGTCGCGGTCGGGGGCACCCTCCCGGTCGACTACGCGGCGATGGCCGAGTTCCTGCCCGCCGACCGGCGCGGGCGCTGGCTCGTCGTCCTCGAAGGATTCTGGGCGGCGGGGACGCTCGCCCTGGCGCTCGCGAGCCTCGCGGCGGCGGCCTGGGCCGGTCCGGCCGCGTGGCGCTGGATCTTCGCGGCCACCGCTGCGCCGGCCCTCGTCGGCGTGACCCTGCGGCTCTGGGTGCCGGAGACGCCCTACCATCTCTGGCGCACCGGCCGGCTCGGCGAGGCGGAGGCGGTGCTCGCCCGCATGGCGGCGGTGAACGGGCGCCCCTTCGCGGCGCGGCTCGCCGCCGATCCGGGCAGCGGCCCGAGGCGGGGAAGCCTGTTCGGGCCAGGGCTGCGGCGGACCTCGGCCCTGGTCCTGTCCGCCTGGCTCTTGGTGGCGATGGCCTATTACGGGCTGTTCGTCTGGCTGCCGGCGCAGCTCTCCGCCGCGGGTCTCGGCTTCCTGCGGGGCCAGGGCTTCCTGGTGCTCGTGGCCCTGGCGCAGATCCCCGGCTACGCGCTCGCGGCCTACGGCGTCGAGCGCTGGGGGCGCAGGCCCACGCTGATCGGCTTCCTGCTCGGGGCGGCCGGCGGCTGCTTCCTCTACGTGGCGACCGCCGATCCCCTGGTGATCTCGGCGGCGACGCTCGTCATGAGCTTCGCCATGCTGGGCGCCTGGGGCGCGCTCTACGCCTTCACGCCCGAACTCTACCCGACCGGCCTGCGGGCGAGCGGCATGGGCGCGGCGGGGGCGCTCGCCCGCCTCGGGGCGCTGCTCGCGCCCTCCGGCATCGGCCTCGTCGTCGCTGCGAGCTTCGAGGCGGCGATCGCGCTGTTCGCCGTCCTCCTGGTGCTCGCGGCCGCGGCCATCCTGGCGATCCGCGCGGAGACGCGGGGAGCGCCCCTGACCTGATGCGCGCCCTTGGCCCGGGTCGCTCAGCAGCTCAGGCGGCGGCCCTCACGGCGACCGAAGGTCCGGTAATGGGCGAGGCCGGATTCCATCTGGCCGTTGACGATGGCGCGACGCACGTCGGGATTGCAGCGCAGGTACTCGCGCTCGTCGAAGGCGTAGTCGCCGCGGTTCCGGTAGCGCGGACGATCCTCGTCGTCGTCGCGGCGGCGGTAGTCGCGGTAGTCGCCACGGTCCCGATAGCCGTAATCGCGTTCGCCGTAATACTGGGCCGAGGCGGGGCTGAGCGCGCCCGCCAGGGCCAAGCCGAGCGCCGCGATTCTGGTGAGGGTCTTCATCGTCGGATTTCCTTCCGTTCCGGGCGGTAACATGCCGCGCGGGCCGCGCTTCGCAAGGGGGTAGCGGCAGGGGATTGGCAAGGGGATTGGCAAGGGGAAATGGCGCGCCGGCCGGGGGCGGCCCGGTCCCGGAGCCGCGACCGGGCCGCGCGGTCTTGCCGTCGGTCGGACCAAGCTCTCATCGGTATCCGTTCGGGATCTGCGGCCAGATCCGCCCGGCCGGTGCGGTGGAGCCGCGTCGCAGCGCCGGGACGGACCATCTGGATATGTCCTCGACCTGAGGAAGATCCGGCCGTCGTGCGGCAATAGGGATCATGACGGCGGATCGATGCTTCCAAGAGCGGGGCAGATCTTCTAAACCCTCCCATCGAGAGCCGAATCAGGAGCCCAGCGTCCCCCCGCATGAGCCTGACCGCAGCCCAGATCCTCGATCTCGCGCCGGACGCGTCGAGCCGCAAGGCCGGCCAGGACCAGGCGAAGCCGGCGAAATGGGCGGGGCTCGGGCGCAGCGGCCCGGTGATCTGGGGCGAGATCAAGGGCAGCGGGGCCGCGCCCTACCGCACGGTCGCGGATCTGTCCGGGCCGGCCTCGAAATGCACCTGCCCGAGCCGGAAGTTCCCCTGCAAGCACGCCCTCGGGCTGATGCTGGTCGATGCCGCTGCGCCCCTCCCCGAGGCCGAGCCGCCGGACTGGGTCGCGGCCTGGGCGAAGGGCCGGGCGAGCCGGAGTGCCGCGGCCGAGACGAAGGCCCGCGAGCCGGCCAAGCCCATCGACGAGAAGGCCCAGGCCAGGCGCCGGCAGGCGCGGGAGGAGCGCGTCGCGGCGGCCCTCGACGAACTCGACCTCTGGCTGCGCGACCTGATGCGGCGCGGCCTCGCGAGCGTCCGGGGCGAGCCCTACGCCTTCTGGGACCGCATGGCCGGCCGCCTCGTGGACGGGCAGGCCCCGGGCCTCGCCCGCCGGGTCCGCGCCCTGCCCGGCCTCGTCGCCGCGGGCGCCCGGCCGGGTGC
>NZ_CABFPH010000160.1 GCF_902141845.1 Methylobacterium symbioticum
TCACGCCGATGCCGCTGCGCCGTCGAGCCCTGTCCTGATAATTCTCGACCCTCACCCTGTCCCTCTCCCGAACGGGAGAGGGGACCCGCGCCCCGTCCGCGCCGCCGCCCGAGACTGCCGCCCGAGACCGGCACCTTGCAGATTGCGCCGCGTGACGCCTCCGGCCCTGCCTGCGGCATTGCTCCGCGCGCGGCATCGGCTATGTCGGGCGCGAGGGGAAACGGCAGTCGAGGACGAGACCATGCCCAAGGCGATCCGGGTTCACGAATATGGCGGCCCCGAGGTGATGGCCTACGAGGATGTCGAGCGGCGCGAGCCCGGTCCCGGCCAGATCCGCGTGAAGCTCACCGCCATCGGGGTGAACTTCATCGACATCTATTTCCGCTCCGGCGCCTACAAGGCGGCCCAGCTCCCCTTCACCCCCGGCAAGGAGGGCGCCGGCCTCGTCGACGCGGTCGGCGAGGGCGTGACCGGCTTTACGGTGGGCGACCGCGTCGCGACCGCCTCGGCCGAGGGCAGCTATGCCGAGGAGATGGTGGTGCCGGCCGCGGGCTGCGTGCTGATCCCGGAGGGCGTCGACGACGCCACGGCCGCCGCGATGATGCTCAAGGGCCTCACCGCCGAGTACCTGCTCCACCGCACCTACCAGGTGAAGCCCGGCGACACGATCCTCTTCCACGCGGCGGCCGGCGGCGTCGGCCTGATCGCCTGCCAGTGGGCCAAGCATCTCGGCGCCACCGTGATCGGCACCGCGGGCTCGAAGGAGAAGGCGGATCTCGCCCGCCAGCACGGCTGCGACCACGTCATCCTCTACCGCGAGGAGGACGTGGCCAAGCGCGTGCGCGAGATCACCGGCGGCAAGGGCGTGCCGGTGGTCTATGACGGCGTCGGCCAGGCGACCCTGATGGGCTCCCTCGACAGCCTCGCGCCGCTCGGCCTGCTCGCGAGCTTCGGCTCCTCCTCGGGTCCGATCCAGGGGCTCGACCTCGGCCTGCTCGCCCCGCGCGGCTCGCTCTACGTCACCCGCCCGACCCTGTTCACCTTCGCCAGCCAGCGCCCGGTGCTGGAGGCGATGGCGAAGAACCTGTTCTCGGTGGTGGCGAGCGGTGCGGTGAAGATCCCGGTCCATGCCAAGCGCCCGCTGTCCGAGGCGCAGGCCGTGCACCGGGACCTGGCCGGGCGCGAGACCACCGGCTCGACCGTGATGCTGCCGTGATCCCGGGATCGGGGGATCCCAGGAGACAGGGATCACGGGATCCGGGCTCCGCCCGGGCCCGCCGAAGGACACGTCCTTCGGAATCCTGGATTTCGGGATCCTGCCGGTGAGGATCGTCGAGACCGACGTCCTGCTCGTGGTGGACGTGCAGGTCGACTTCCTGCCGGGCGGCGCCCTGCCCGTGCCCGACGGCGACGCCGTCGTCGGGCCGGTGAACGCCTTGCTGGCGCTGTTCCCGCACGCGGTGCTGACCCAGGATTGGCACCCGGCCGGCCACGCCTCGTTCCATACGAGCCATCCCGGCGGCGAGGCCTTCGGGACGGTGGCGATGCCCTACGGCCCGCAGGTGCTCTGGCCGGAGCACTGCGTGCAGGGCAGCCCGGGCGTCGCCTTCGCGCCGGGCCTCGATGTCGCCCGCGCCGAGCTCGTGATCCGCAAGGGCTACACCCACGCCGTCGACAGCTACTCGGCCTTCCTCGAGGCTGACCGCACCACCCGTACCGGGCTCGCCGGCTACCTGCGCGAGCGCGGCTTCACCCGGGTGGTGCTCTGCGGCCTCGCCACGGATTTCTGCGTCGCCTGGAGCGCGCTCGACGCCCGCGCCGCCGGCTTCGAGGCCGTCGTGGTGGAGGACGCCGTGCGCGGCATCGATCGCGACGGCTCGGTCGCCGCCGCCTGGGCCCGGATGGCGGACGCCGGGGTCGGGCGGGTGCGCCGCGCCGCGATCACGGCGGGGCGAACGGCCGCAGCGCCGTGACCTCTCCGCCCGCGCGCCGTTGACCTTCGGCAACCGATACGGAGGCCGCATGTCGACGAAGCACGCCAAGACCGAGACGCCGACCGACGCCGACCTCCGGGGCAATCCCGGAATCGGCACCGCGAAGGGCATGACGGGCCGCGATCCCAAAGATCTGGAGGCGGATTCGACCTTCGAGGGCGATGTCGAGAACGAGACTACGCCGGAAGGCGGCGTCGACCCGAACCACCGCCCGCGCAAGAACGCCTGAGGCGCTCGGACCACCGGATCCCGACCCGTCGCAGGGTCCGGAAGGCGGGGTGCTACACCACGCTGCCGCGCAGGTCGTAGGCGTCGGCGTCCTCGACCTTCACCGTGACGATGTCGCCCGGCCGCACCGGACGGCGGAAGGCGGCGTGGACGCTGCCGTCGATCTCGGGCGCGTCGTACTTGGTGCGCCCGACGGCGACGTTGCCTCCCACCGAATCGATGATCACGGGCAGGCGCTTACCCACCTTCTGCCTCTGCAGCCGCAGGGACACGCCCTGCTGCACCTCCATGAAGCGGCGCTTGCGCTCGGCCTGCACCTCCGGCGGCACCGCCGCGGCGAGGTCGTTGGCGGGGGCGCCCTTCACCGGCTCGTAGGTGAAGCAGCCGACCCGCTCGAGCTTCGCCTCGCGAATCCAGGCGAGCAGCTCCTCGAACTCGGCCTCGGTCTCGCCGGGGAAGCCGACGATGAAGGTCGAGCGGATCGCGAGATCCGGGCAGGTCTCGCGCCAGCGTCGGATGCGCTCGAGCTGCCTCTCCTGATTGCCGGGGCGCCGCATCCGCTTGAGCACGGACGGGCTCGCATGCTGCAGCGGCATGTCGAGATAGGGAAGCACCTTGCCCTCGGCCATCAGCGGGATGACCTCGTCCACGTGCGGGTAGGGGTAGACGTAGTGCAGCCGCACCCAGGCCCCGATCTCGCCGAGTTCCTTGGCGAGATCGTAGAAGCGGGCGCGCACCTCGCGGTCGCGCCAGGGACTCGCGGCGTAGCGGGTGTCGATCCCGTAGGCGCTGGTATCCTGCGAGACGACGAGGAGTTCCTTCACCCCGGCTTTGACCAGCTTCTCGGCCTCGCGCAGCACGTCCCCCGCCGGCCGGCTGACGAGGTCGCCCCGGAGCGAGGGGATGATGCAGAAGGTGCAGCGGTTGTTGCAGCCCTCCGAGATCTTCAGATAGGCGTAGTGCCGCGGCGTGAGCTTCACGCCCTGCGGCGGGATCAGGTCGAGGAACGGGTCGTGGGCCGGCGGCACCGCCTCGTGCACGGCCGCCACCACGGACTCGTAGGCCTGCGGCCCGGTCACGGCGAGCAGGTTCGGGTACTTCTCGCGGATCTCTTCCGGCTGGGCGCCCATGCAGCCGGTGACGATGACCCGGCCGTTCTCCGCCATCGCGTCGCCGATCGCCTGTAGCGACTCGGCCTTGGCCGAATCGAGGAAGCCGCAGGTGTTGACGATGACGACGTCGGCCCCGTCATGCTTGCGCGCCAGCTCGTACCCCTCCGCCCGCAGATGCGTCAGGATCCGCTCGGAATCGACGAGCGCCTTGGGGCAGCCGAGCGAGACGAAGGAGATCCGCGGCGCGCTGGCCTTCGCGGCGGGGGCAGGGGAGGCGGTCATGGTCGTCCAATGGCGCCGCGTTCCGCGGAGCCGGCCGGGCCCGCGCCGCTCACGCGTGAGAGGAATTCGGAGAATCGGGCGTCCCTATACAGATATCGGCCGTCCGTTGCGAGCCCGGGTCCCGCATAGGCCGCTCGGCGGCCTGCAGAGAGACCGCGGCGAGCATGCTGCGGCGGCTCGCCGCGTGCCCCTGACAGGGCAGGGCGGCGATCTCACGGCTTCCCCCGCGGCATCGCCTGTGCGAGGCGTTTCTCGAGCGGATGCCGACGCCGGACCAGGCCCCGCGCGAGAACGAGACGCGAAGCGCATGTGGACCCGTGAGATCCCGTTCTGCGATCCCGCCGTCGCGGCGGCGCGGCTGCGGCACCTGCCGGGGCTCGCCTTCCTCGACAGCGCGATGCAGCACGAGACCCTCGGCCGGTACTCGATCGTCGCCGCCGACCCGTTCGCGCGCTTCCGCGTTCGCGACGGTCAGGCCAGCCTCGACGGGCATCCGCTGCCGGGCGGCCCCATCGAGGCGCTGCGCGCCGCGCTCGCCCCCTGGCGCCTCGACCCCGAATCCGGGACGACCTTCCCGGGCGGGGCCATCGGCTACTTCGCCTACGATCTCGGCCAGGCGCTGGAACGCGTCGCTCCGCCGGCCCGCAGCGCCGGGCTCACCGACGCCATGGCCTTCAACCTCTACGACACGGTGCTGGTGATCGACCACGCCGCCGGCACGGGCCGCCTCGTCGCCACCGGCTTTCCGGAGACGGAGGCCGCGGCGCGCGAAGCCCGGGCCACGGCGCGCCTTGCCGCCTTCGCCGACCTGCTGGGGCAGGGGCCTTCGCCTGAGCGTCCCGTGAACCGCCCCGCCCCTGCCCTGCATTGGCGCTCGAACTTCACCCAGGCCGCCTACGAGGCGGCGGTCGAGCGGGTGCGGGACTACATCCGCGCCGGCGACATCTACCAGGCCAACATCGCGCAACGCTTCAGCGCGGACCTGCCCGCGGGCTTCGACGGCTTCGCCTTCTATCGCCGCCTGCGCGAGACCAACCCCGCCACCTTCGGCGCCTATCTCGCCTTCGAGGGCCTGACGGTGGCGTCGAGTTCGCCCGAGCGCTTCCTGAAGCTCGACGGACGGTCGGTCGAGACGCGGCCGATCAAGGGCACGGCCCGGCGCGTGGCCGATCCGGAGGCCGACCGGGCGATCGCCCTGGCGCTCCAGCAGAACCCGAAGGAGCGTGCCGAGAACATCATGATCGTGGATCTCCTGCGCAACGACCTCTCCCGGGTCTGCGAGCCGCACAGCGTACAGGTCCCGGTCCTGTGCGGGCTGGAATCCTACGCCGGTGTTCACCATCTGGTCTCGGTGGTGACGGGCACCCTCCGCCGGGAACTCGACGCCCTCGACCTCGTCGCCGCCACCTTTCCGGGGGGATCGATCACCGGGGCCCCGAAGATCCGCGCCATGGACATCATCACCGAGATCGAGGGCGACGCGCGCGAGCTCTATTGCGGCGCCATTGGCCGGATCGGCTTCGACGGTGCCCTCGATACCTCGATCGCCATCCGGACCGTCATCCTCGACGGCCGCACGGCCGTGCTCCAGGCCGGCGGCGGCATCACTCTACTCTCCGAGCCGGGCCCCGAATACGACGAGACCCTGACCAAGGCCGCGCGGGTGTTCCAGGCCTTCGAGAAGGATGAGCCGGCGTGAGCCTCGCACCCGTCACGAGCCCGAACGGCCGCCGAGACCTTTCGCCGGCGCGGGGCACGGCCTTGGGCTCCCGGAACGGACAGGCGTCGCAGCCATGATCCTCGTGCTCGACAACTACGACTCGTTCGTCTTCAACGTCGTCCGCTACCTGGAGGAGCTGGGCGAGACAGTCAGGGTCGTGCGCAACGATGCCCTCGACGTGCCCGGCATCCGCGCGCTGGAGCCCGACGCCCTCGTGGTCTCGCCCGGCCCCTGTACGCCCGCGGAGGCGGGCATCTCGCTGCCGGCGATCCGAGAGCTGTCCGGGCAGGTGCCGATCCTCGGCGTCTGCCTCGGCCATCAGGCGATCGGCGCCGCCTTCGGCGGACGGGTCGAGCGGGCGCTCCGCCCGCTTCACGGTCAGGCGACCCCCGTTCGCCACGAGGGCGCGCGCCTCTTCCACGGCCTGCCCGCGCCGATGCAGGTCGGGCGTTACCACTCCCTGGTGGTGAAGCCGGAACCCGGCATGGAACGACACCTGTCCGTCGATGCCCTCTCCTCGGAGGGCGAGGTGATGGCCCTGTCGCATCGGGAGCACCCAACCTACGGCATCCAGTTCCATCCCGAATCCGTGCTCACCGAGGACGGCCACGCCATCTTCGCGAACTTCCTGAGGCTCGCCCGTGCGTGGCGGGCGGACGCGCGGCAGGCCAGCGATGCTGTGGCGTGACGGCAGCCTCCACACCGGCACGCAAGCGCCCTTCGACCTGACCGACCGCGGCCTGTGCCTCGGCGACGGCCTGTTCGACACCGCGCTCGCCTTGAACGGCCGCGTGGCCTTCGAGGCGGCGCATATCGCCCGCCTCGTCGCCGGCGCGCAGAGCCTCGGCTTCCACGTCGATCCGGCAGCGGTGCGGACGGCGATGCGGGCACTGGCGGCGAACGGCTCGCGTCTCGCAATCCGGACCACGGCCACCCGCGGATCCGGCCCGCGCGGATTGCGGCCGCCCGCCGAGCCGCGTCCGGTACTCTACGCCACCGCCGCAGCGAGCGCCGCCGCCCTCGCCTTCGCGCCCCTGAGCCTGTGGCCAACCGAGATCGCCCGCAACGAGACCTCGCCCGCCGCACGGCTCAAGACGCTCGGCTATCTCGACGCGGTGCTTGCCGCGCGCGACGCCACCGCTTCGGGCTTCGACGAGGCCCTGTTCCGCAACACACGGGGCCACGTCGCCTGCGCCGGCACCGGCAACCTGTTCGGCCTCTTCGGCGCCTGCTTGGTCACGCCGCCGCTCGCGGACGGCGTGCTGGCGGGCATCGTCCGCGCCGAGATCCTGAACCTCGCGCCCGGACTCGGTTTGCGCGTCGAGGAGCGATCCCTGCCGGTCGCCGAGTTGCTGAGGGCCGACGCGGTCTTCCTGACCAATTCCCTGCGCCTCCTCGCCCCTGTTCACGCGATCGGAGCGACCCGCTTCGCGAGCGCCGACCATTCCGCACTCGGCTACCTGACTGCGGCGTTACGCAAGCGCGTCGCGGAGAGTTGCGACGTGGCAGACGCCGAGGTGGCATGACCGGGGAGGCGAGGGCGCCGGACCGGTCCGACCGCCGCGTCTGGCTGCGGGTGGCGCTCGCCCTCCTCTACGGCGGCGTCGGCGCCGTGCATCTCCTGCGCCCCGAGCTTCTGATGCCGATCATGCCCAGCTGGGTGCCGGAGCCGCGGCTCGTCATTCTGGCCACGGGCCTGTGCGAGATCGTGGGCGCGGCGGCCCTCCTCGGGCAGCGCCGGCGCAGAGCCGCCGCAGCCGGGCTCGCGCTCTACGCGGCCTGCGTCTACCCGGCCAACCTGAAACACGCGCTGGAGCACGTGCCCGTGCCGGGCATCCCGGATTCCTGGTGGTATCACGGGCCGCGCCTGGCCTTTCAGCCGATCCTGATCTGGGCCGCGCTCTATACGGGTGCGCTGATCGACTGGCCGTTTCGGGCCAAGCGGCATCCCTCTGCAGCACGGTCGGATCCTCACGCTCGGGGTCGATGATCTATGCCTGTGCGGCGCAACATTCGTCGCGCGTGATGCAGACTTGCATCAGCACGCAGGTCGACACGCTCGCGATAATCTGATCTTGATTCGCCACCATCTTCGGCGTTGCGCAGGCTCTGCCCGTCTATCCGTCGGATGACCGTCAGGCAGGTAGCCCGATGCCGAAACGCCGAATCTCGAAATCTCCGAAACCGGCGATGCCGCGCGATCCGGATCATCGGCCCGACCAGGACGATGTCGAGCGCGCGATCGCCTCGGCTCTCGCTCATCTGAAGCCGAAAGCCCGCGACGGGCAGGGCGCGAAGGCGTCCGTTCCGCCCTCGCCCGGCACGGCGAAGGCGGTCCGCAAGCCGCCCACGGGTCCGGGACGGTAGGCGCCATCCTCTCAGGCGCCGCGCTCGGCCCGCTTCACGGCGAGCCATGCCGCTTCCATCGCCGCCAGATCGCTGTCGGCCAGGGTCGACCCTTCCGCCTCCAGACGGCTCGCCATCGCGGCGAAGCGCCGCTCGAACTTGGCATTGCCGGCACGCAGGGCCGCCTCTGGATCGACGCCGGCATGGCGCGCGAGGTTGGCGACGGAGAAGAGGAGATCGCCGATCTCCTCGGCGAGTTCCCTTGCATTCCCTGAGGCCAGGGCCTCTTCCACCTCCGCGGTCTCCTCGCGCACCTTGGCGACGACCTGGACCGCATCGGCCCAGTCGAAGCCGTAGCCGGCCGCCATCCGCGAGATCTTCTCGGCCCCGGATGCGCGGATCCTGTGCTACAAGGACGTGGCGATCATGCGCACGGCCGAAGCCAGCAGCAGGGCCGCCAGCAACAGCCGCATGGTGCGCGGGCGGAGGTGGCGCGCTCCTAACC
>NZ_CABFPH010000161.1 GCF_902141845.1 Methylobacterium symbioticum
CGAGGCCGGCATCCGCGCCGCCGTGCCGGGCGCGGACCTCGCCGCGGCCCGGGCCGACCTCTCCGCGCAGGCCGAGATCCGGCGCCTCGCGGCCGAGATCCGCGCCGGCCACGCCCGGCTGGACGTGCTCGTCAACAATGCCGGCGCGATCTTCGACCGGCGCGCGGAGACGGTGGACGGGATCGAGCGGACCTGGGCCCTCGACCATCTCGGCTACGTGCTGCTGACCCTGGAACTCCTCGACCTCCTGAAGGACGGCGGCCGGGCGGGCCTGAGGCCCCGCATCGTCAACGTCGCCTCGGCGGCGCATACCCGCGGCCGCATCGATCTCGACGACCTCGAGGGGCGCCGCCGCTACGGGGGCATGACGGCCTATGCCCAGGCCAAGCTCGGCAACGTGCTCTTCACCGCGGCGCTCGCCCGGCGGCTCGCGGGCAGCGGCGTCACCGTCAACGCCCTGCATCCCGGCGTCATCCGCTCGGGCTTCGCTCGCGACGCAGGGGGCTTGCTCGGGTTCGGCTGGAGCCTGATCCGGCCCTTCCTGTCGAGCCCGGAACGGGGCGCGGCGACCTCGCTGCATCTCGCCTGCGCGCCGGAGCTCGACGGCGTCAGCGGCCGCTACTTCGCCCGCTGTGCCGAGGCCCGGCCGTCGCGCGCGGCCCGCAACGTCGGGCTGCAGGAGCGGGTCTGGGAGATCAGTCTCGGACAGATCGGGGCCTGAACAGACGCGCGCTGCGCTGGATCCCCTTGTGCGCACAACTTTGCGTCACAATTTGCAAATTGCATTGCATCCCAGGGTGTCTAACCCAAAACTGTTTTCGGGCGGGGTGGGCAGCGCCGATCGATGGACGATGCGTTCGAGGACCTGGTCGACCGGATCTACGAGGCGGCCGCGATTCCGGATCTCTGGGCGGCGACGCTCAGCGCGATCGCCCGGTTCGGCGAGGGGGCCGGCGCGCTCCTGTTCACCAGCCAGGGCACGGAGTTCCGGTCCATCGCCTCCCCCGAGATCGAGGAGATCGTGGAGGCGTTCCTGGCCGGCGGCTGGGCCGCCCGGAACGACCGACCGGCCCGGCTCTTCGCCCGCCAGCACGCGGGCTTCCTCACCGATCTCGACGTCTATACCCGCGCGGAGCTCGACGCGAACCCGCTCTTCACGGAGTTCCTGCGTCCGCGCGGGCTCGGCTGGGGCACGGCCTCGGCGATCGCGGTGCCGAGCGGCGAGCAGATCGTGATCGACGTGGAGCGCGCCTATGCCGACGGGCCGGTGCCGGCCTCGGTGGTGAAGCGCCTCGATACCCTGCGGCCCCATCTCGCCCGGGCCGCCACCATGTCGGCGCGGCTGCGCCTGCAGGCGGTGCAGGTCGCCGCCGACGCCCTCGACCTCGTCGGCCTGCCCGCGGCGGTCCTCGGGCGGCAGGGCCAGGTCCTGGCGATGAATGGCGGGGCCGAGGCGCTGCTCGGCGGGGCCCTGCGGGAGGGGCGTCGCGTCGCCCTGGCCGATCCGCGGGCCGACCGCCTGCTCGGCACGGCCGTGGAGGCCCTCGCTGCGGGCGCGCTCGCCGCCGCGCGCTCGATCCCGATGCCCGGCCTGGCCGAGCGGGCGCCGGCCGTCGCCCATCTCCTGCCGGTCCGGCGCAGCGCCCGCGACCTCTTCGCCACCGCCTCGGCGATCCTCGTGGTGACGCCGGTGGCGCACGGCCTCCTGCCCGGCCTCTCGGTGCTGGAGGGCCTGTTCGACCTCACCGCCGCCGAGGCCCGGGTCGCCCGCTCCATCGCGAATTGCCGCACCGTGGAGCAGATCGCGGCCGAGTCCGGCACCTCGCCCCAGACCGTGCGCTCACAGCTCAAGGGCGTGATGGCCAAGACCGGCGTGAGCCGGCAGGCGGAGTTGGTCGGCCTCCTGGCGGGCGCCGCCCTGCCCCGGCTCTAGAGTGCTCTTAAGCCGAAGTGGATGCCGGTTCGGCGAAAGAGAGCGCGTTGAAACAAAGGCTTAGAGCCGTTCCCGGTTGCAACGCGATCGGGAGCGGCTCTAAGCCGCCGCCCGCACCCGCGCCGAGGCTGCCTGGGCCTGGATCTCGATGAAGACCCGCGTGACCTCGGGATTGGCCGCCTTGAGCGCCCGGTCGAGGCGGCTGACGATGGTCTCGACCGCGCCGGCATCGAGGTCGTCGGCCATGTCGAGACTGACATTCACCAGGATGTCCTTCGGGCCGAGATGCTGGGTCAGCACCTCGTTGACGTGGCGCACGCCGGGCTCGGCCCGCACCGCCGCCTCGATCGCGGCCACCACCTCCGGGTCGGCGGCCTCGCCGATCAGCAGGCCGTGCGTCTCGATCATCAGGAAGATCGCCATGCCGACGAGGACGAGGCCGATCCCGACCGAGGCCCAGCCGTCGAGGGCCGGCCGGTCGAGGAGATGGGCCGCCACCACGCCCGCCAGCGCGATCAGGAGGCCGATCAGGGCAGCCACGTCCTCCACCAGGATCGTGAACAGGGACGGATCCTTGCTGCGGCGGATGGCGGTGATGGGCGAGCGCCCGCCCGTCTCCGCCCGGAAGGCCCGCACCGCGACGAGGCAGGAATAGCCCTCCGCCAGGATCGCGAAGCCGAGGATCGCCACGTTCACCCAGAAGCCGGACAGGCGGATGCCGAGGATCGTGGCGTCGGCCGCGGGCTCGGGATGCATGATCTTCTCCGCGCCCTCGTAGATCGCGAAGATGCCGCCGCCGAGGAAGATCATCAGCGCCACGACGAAGGCGTAGAAGTAGATCTCGCGGCCGTAGCCGAAGGGATGGCGCGCATCGGCGGGCTTCCGGGCCCGCTTCAGGCCCACCAGCAGCAGGATCTGGTTGGCGGTGTCGACCACCGAATGCGCGCCCTCGGCGAGCATGGCGGTCGAGCCGGTGAGGGAGGCGCCGACGAACTTCGCCGCGGCGATCGCGAGGTTGGCGCCCGCGGCGGTGTAGATGGCGCCCGTGCTCTCGGCCATGCCCTGACATCTCCCCGGTTCCGCCCAACCGATGGGGCGCCGCGACGAGGCTGGAATGAGCCGCGGGGGGCCACGGTTCCGCGGGTGGACGGCGGCGGGGGGCTTGCGGCATCGTCGGGCTGCTGAGGCCGACACCCGGAGCGAGCATGCCCGCCTACGATCCCGACAACATCTTCGCCAAGATCCTGCGCGGCGAGATCCCGGCCCACACGGTCTACGAGGACGATCACACCCTCGCCTTCATGGACGTGATGCCCCAGGGCGAGGGCCACACCCTGGTGATCCCGAAGGCCCCGGCGCGCGGGCTCCTCGACGCCGAGCCGGAATCCCTCGCGGCGCTCATCCGCAGCGTGCAGGTGGTGGGCCGCGCCGTGACGGCGGCCTTCGACGCCGAGGGGCTGACGATCTTCCAGTACAACGAGCCGGCGGGCGGGCAGACGGTGTTCCACCTGCACGTCCACATCATCCCGCGGCGCGAGGGCGTGCCGCTGAAGCGCCACGAGGGCGGCCTGGCCGACCCGGCCCTGCTCGCCGCCCAGGCCGAGCGCATCCGCGCGGCCTTGAAGGGCTGAGGGATTCCGGGGTCCCGAGGGGATCATCCCCTCGGCCGGGGTGCCGGGGCGGCGCCCCGGCCTTTTCGCAGACCAGGGCTCCGCGCCTCGAACCCGCGAGAGGGATGATCCCTCTCGACACCCGGAGCTCAGGCCGCGGGGGCGCCTTGCGCCATCCCGGTGAGGAGGCGGCGCAGGGCCGCGTTCTCGGCCTCCAGCTCGGCGATGCGGCGCAGCAGCGCCGAGACGTCGGCGGCCGGCTCCGGCGCGGCGGGTGCCGCCCGGGCCGCGTCCTCGAAGGTGACGCCGATGCCGTCCTCCCGGCGCCAGCGCAGGGTCGCCCGGTAGGTGCGGTCCTTCTGCGGGATGTAGAGATCGAAGATCTCGGGCAGGGTGGCGGTCTCGGACAGGCTGATGCGGGCTCCCGTGGCGGAGAGGTCCCGCACCAGGCAGTCCATGCTGGATGCGCCGTTGTTGAAGCGGATCTGTCCCTTCAGGAACACCCGCTGCCGCACCTCCCGGCGGTGCTCCGCTGACATGGCCTCGGCCCTCGGATCGAATGCGTCCGGGCGACCCTGGCACCGCGGAGTTTAAGGAACCTTTCCCCGATCCCCGAGTCGCGGTCCCTCCGGCCTCGTGGTCCGCCGAAGAAGCGGTGAGGCCGGCTCCCGGGCGAAGCTGCGCCGCCACGCCGGCGCAGGTCGGGATCGAGCCGGCACCTCAGCCGATGTAGCGCCGGTCCACGGTCTGGAAGAGGTAGAAGCCGTTGAAGCGCACGGCGGTGTCGGCGGCCCGGCCGTCGAAGTCGAGGGGCAGGCCGCCCTGGTTCTCGAGCTTGCCCTCGAAGGTCCAGTGCCCGCCGCCCAGGAAGGGCGGCACCGTGCAGGCCTCCGGCACCGCGCAGCACAGGCCGTCGACGGCGCGCAGGCGGAACAGGTTGTAGCTTCGCATCCGAAGTCCTCCGCTTGGCCGCCCTCTGCCGAGCCTGCGCAGCGCCGCGGGTGCGCTGCGAAGAATCAGCTTGACCGTGCTCATAATGGCACAATCCGTCGGGTTTATGTCGACTCGTTTGCGGGGACGTTTCTCTCGAGCTCGTCGAGCCAGATTCGGGCCGATCCGTCCGAGGGCGCGCGCCAGTCGCCGCGGGGCGAGAGGGCGCCGCCCGCCGCCACCTTCGGCCCGTTCGGCAGGGCCGAGCGCTTGAACTGGCTGAAGCCGAAGAAGCGGGCGAGGAACACGCCGAGCCAGCGCCGGATCTCCGGCAGCGGGTAGGCGATCCGCTTCGCCTGCGGGAAGTCCGGCGGCCAGACGCCGCCCTCCGCGTCGCCCCAGCCGTGCAGCGCGAGGAACGCGATCTTCGAGGGGCGGAACCCGTAGCGCAGCGTGTAGAACAGGTTGAAGTCCTGCAGCGCGTAGGGGCCGATCGTGGCTTCCGTGCTCTGCGGGCTGTCGTCGGCATCCATCGGCACGAGTTCGGGCGAGATCTCGGTGTCGAGCACCCCCTGCAGCGTGCGGGACTCGTCCGGCCCCACCTGCCCGCTCGCGATGACCCAGCGGATCAGGTGCTGGATCAGGGTCTTGGGCACGCCGGCATTGACGGCGTAGTGGCTCATCTGGTCGCCGACGCCGTAGGTGCACCAGCCGAGCGCCAGCTCCGAGAGGTCGCCGGTGCCGATCACGAGGCCGCCGTGGCGGTTGGCGAGGCGGAACAGGTAGTCGGTGCGCAGTCCCGCCTGCACGTTCTCGAAGGTGACGTCGTAGACCGCCTCCCCCCGCGCATAGGGGTGGTCCATGTCGGCGAGCATCTGGCGGGCGCTCGGCCGGATGTCGATCTCGGCCGCCGTGCAGCCCATCGCCGTCATCAGCGCGTGGGCGTTGGCCTTGGTGCCCGCCGAGGTGGCGAAGCCCGGCATCGTGTAGGCGAGGATATCCGAGCGCGGATAGCCGAGCCGGTCGAAGGCCTTGGCGATGACGATCAGCGCGTGGGTCGAGTCGAGGCCGCCCGAGACGCCGATCACGGCGCGCTTCGTCCCCGTCGCCTCCAGGCGCTGCGCGAGGCCGGCCACCTGGATGTTGTAGGCCTCGTAGCAATCCTGCGCGAGACGGGCCGGGTCGGCCGGCACGAAGGGGAAGCGCTCGACCCGGCGGCGCAGGCCGAGATCGCCGGCGGGCGGGTCGAGCCGCACGGGCACGCGGCGGAAGGGGCGCGCGCTCAGGGCCCGCGCATTGTCGTCGAAGCTGCCGGCCTGGCGCCGGTCCTGGGCGATCAGGTCGAGGTCGATATCGGCGAGGGTCGCCACCGGCTCGAGCGGGAAGCGCGCGCCCTCCGCGAGGCGCACGCCCAGTTCGTCGATCGAGGTCTGCCCGTCCCACGACAGGTCGGTGGTCGATTCCCCCTGCCCCGCCGCGGCGTAGACATAGGCGCAGGCCCCGCGCATCGCGGCCGCCCGGGTGAGGAGCGCGCGGGACTCGGCCCGCCCCACGGTGATCGGGCTGCCGGAGAGGTTGGCGAGCACGCTGGCCCCGGCGAGCGCCGCGCGCATGCCCGGCGGCTCGGGAACCCAGAGATCCTCGCAGATCTCGATGCCGAGGGTGAAGCCGGGCAGATCCTCGGCCGCGAACAGGAGGTCGGTGCCGAAGGGCGCCTCGGCGCCTGCGACCCGGATCGTCTCGCCCGCGATCCCGGCGCCGGAGGCGAAGTGGCGCTTCTCGTAGAACTCGCGGTAGTTCGGCAGGTAGCTCTTCGGCACGACGCCGAGGAGCCGGCCGCCCTGGATGGCGAGCGCCGTGTTGTAGACCCGGTTGCGCCAGCGCAACGGCGCGCCGACCACGAGGATCGGGCGCAAGCCCGCCGATTCCGCGATCACCCGGGCGGCGGCCGCCTCGACGGCGTCGAGCAGGGTCTCCTGCAGGAACAGGTCCTCGATGGCGTAGGCCGAGAGGCCGAGTTCGGGGAACACCGCGAGCACCGCCCCCTCTCCGTGGCAGCGGCGCGCGAGGTCGAGCAGGGCCTCCGCGTTGCGTCCCGGCTCGGCCGGATGGCTGCGCGTGGTGCAGGCGGCCACGCGGGCGAAGCCGTGGCGGTAGAGCGAGCGGAAATCGGAAGGCGTTTGGGGAGGGCTCTGGGTCACGGTGCGGGCCGACCTCGCGATGCGGCGGGGAACACCCCGTCAGATAAGGCGCCCGGGCCCGGGGCTCCAGCGAAACGCGCGATCCGGCGACGGTCGGCGGGGCCGGTGCCATCGCCGCGCGCCGTCCCTTCCGTTCTGCGGGGGGAGCGTGCCCGGCCGATCGCATCGTGCGAACCCGGCTTGCCGGGAGAGATCCCGCGCCCCTACCCCGGTCCCTGTCCCTCCAGGCAGGCGCGCAGCACGGGCGGAGCGCCCGCCAGGAACATCCGCACGTCGTCGGCGATCACCGGCGCGGTGTCGGCCGGCACCGGCCAGCCGTACACGAACTTGCGGATCGCGATGTAGAAGATCTGGCCGTGCAGAGCCCAGGCCGTCTCCTCCTCCCGCGCGGTGAGCGGCACCGTCTCCGGATCCGGCAGGCCGAGATGGGCGCGCAACTCCGTGCAGACCGGGCGGATCAGGCTGTCGCGCACCACGGCGAGGTAGCGCGGCGCGATGTCGTAGCCGGTCAGCCCCGCCGAGACGAAGATGCGCACCCACTCATAGTCGAAGATGCGCTCGGCATAATCCTGGTAGAGGCGCACCAGCCGCTCCTCCAGAGGGAGCGCCCGGTTGCGCAGCAGCCTGTCCCAGTGCGGGTTCCACCGGCTCACATAGACATGCTCGTAGACCCGGTCGATCAGCGCCTCCTTGCTCGGGAAGTAGCGGAAGATCGCCGAGTGGGTGATGCCGATGCCCCGGGCGAGCTCCCGCGTCTGCCCGCCGAACCCGTGCTCGGCGAAGAAGCGCGCGGCCGCCGCCACGATCTGGCGCTCGCGCTCGGCGGCGGGCAGGCGGCGGCGCCCGGCCAGGGCCGTCCGGCCGCGTCCGCGGACGACGCCCTCCTCCGCGAGGTCGTCCTCGGCGAAGGCGTCCTCCGTCATCCGTGCGGTGATCGTGGGCGGGAGCATGGTGCGGGACCGGTCGATTCGGACGGACGGCGCCTGCGCCGCCCCACCATCGGCTTGTATCGCCTCGGCACGAAAGTTCGACCATGTCCCGCGCATCGCCGGCCTGCGGGGCGGATGGGATGAAACCGCGCATCGTGAGAGGAAAGCGCGGGAGGGCCAGGCCGGGATCCGCTTCCGGGCTTGACAATGTTCCTGTTTTGTGCTCATTTGCTTGCACCTGCCGCCCGGCATCGCAGGGGTGATCCTGCGCTGCCTTTCGGGGGCCCGTCCCGGGGACCGACCGGGAGGGGCGCGGACGGCGGGGCGGTGCCCGCGTCACCGGCCTCGGATCCGGCCGGTGCCCCGGGCGGCGTGCCGACGCAAGGTCTGCTCGGATCCGGGCGGTGAGGCGGGCTGAGGAAATGCGCCCGTCCCGACCCGGTTCTGGGGGACCGCCAGAGCCTCGCCGGCCCGACCCACTACGAGGCGGGCCTCGCGCCGGACGGGCGTATGTCAGCGTGCACGGGGTTCCCGTCCCGACAGGGACCGGACCCGGCCAGCGGCAGTCGCGAGGTCGGAGGA
>NZ_CABFPH010000162.1 GCF_902141845.1 Methylobacterium symbioticum
GCGCGCCGAAGCCGGGCGACAAGGCCGCCGACAAGCCGGCGGACGCCGAGGCCGCCAGGGCGCGGGCGCAGGCGAATTGAGCGGCGCCGTGACGTTCGATCCGGGGCACGACCCCGCTCCGCCGGTCGCCGTCGCCCGGCCGTCGCTCCTCGGCCGCCTGTTCGGCCGCGGGCGGGCAGCCGCCGAGGCCGCGGATGCCGAGGGCGGCCCTGGCATCCTCAGCGTGCGCGGCCTGCGCAAGAGCTACGGCGCCCGCACCGTGGTGCACGAGGCCGGCCTCGTGGTCCGCACCGGCGAGGCGGTCGGCCTGCTCGGGCCGAACGGCGCCGGCAAGACCACGATCTTCTACATGATCACCGGGCTGGTTCCGGCCGACCGCGGCCATATCAGCCTCGACGGACTGCCGATCACGCAACTGCCCATGTATCAGCGGGCGCGCCTCGGCATCGGCTACCTGCCGCAGGAGGCCTCGATCTTCCGCGGCCTCACCGTCGAGGACAACATCCGCGCCGTGCTCGAGGTGGCCGAGCCCGACCGCAAGGAGCGGGCGCGCAAGCTCGAATCCCTGCTCGAGGAGTTCGACATCGCGCGCCTGCGCAAGTCGCCCTCCATCGCCCTGTCCGGCGGCGAGCGGCGGCGCTGCGAGATCGCGCGGGCGCTCGCCTCCTCGCCGACCTTCATGCTCCTCGACGAGCCCTTCGCCGGCATCGATCCGATCGCGGTCGGCGACATCCAGGATCTGGTGAAGCACCTGAAGCAGCGCGGCATCGGCGTGCTCATCACCGACCACAACGTGCGCGAGACGCTCGGCCTGATCGACCGGGCCTATATCGCCCATTCGGGCCGCATCCTCACCGAGGGCACGCCCGAGGAGATCGTGGCGAATCCGGAGGCGCGCCGGCTCTATCTCGGCGAGGATTTCCGGCTCTGATCCACGCTCCGGGGGAGGGCGCGCCCGCCAAGTCCGGGCACGTCCGTCCGCCCCGCAGCGGCCTGTCGGAGGTCCCGCGTCTCCGGCGGGCGCATATTGCGCGCAAGCCTTCCTTAAACGAAGCTGCGGAAGAGTGCGGTGCAGGCGGCGCCGTGCAGCCCGTTCCGCGGAAAACCCGGGCCCACCGCTTTGACGGGGCGCGAGGAAGCGGCTAAAGCTAACCGAAGATACAAGCAAGAAGCGTGCCGATGGGCGCAGGGCCCTCGGCCGGCCGTCGTCGGAAGAGGCAGGGGTCCGCATGAGTCTGATGCAAAGACTCGAGATGCGCCAGGGCCAGGCCCTGGTGATGACGCCGCAACTCCTGCAGGCCATCAAGCTCCTGCAGCTCTCGCAGCTCGATCTCGCCGCCTACGTGGAAGCCGAACTGGAGCGCAACCCGCTCCTGGAGCGTGTCGAGGGCGCTGGTCCCGACGCCGCAGAGCCGCACGAGTCCGGCGCGGAGCCGCGCGAGAGCGCGGCTTTCGAGGGAGCGGACGAGGCCTGGTCCGGCACGGCCGAGCTCGATCCGGGCCGCGGCGAGATCGAGACCGGCTTCGAGACGCGCCTCGACAACGTCTTTCCCGACGACACCCCCGCGCCGGCCCGCGAGACGGCGTCCGGCGACATGCTCTCCCTGACGCCCGCGCCCTATGGCAGCACCGGGGGCAGCTTCGATGCCGAGGCGCCGGATTTCGAGGCGACGCTCACCGCCGAGACCTCGCTGCGCGAGCATCTCGCGAGCCAGCTCGAACTCGCCACCTCCGATCCCGTCGACCGGCTGATCGGCGGCTTCCTGATCGATGCGGTGGACGAGGCCGGCTACATCCGGGAATCCCTCGACGGCGTCGCCGAGCGGCTCGGCGCCACCCTCGACCGCGTGGCCGGCATCCTGACGCTGATCCAGGGCTTCGACCCGTCCGGGGTCGGCGCCCGCGACCTCGCCGAATGCCTCGCGATCCAGCTGCGCGAGAAGGACCGCTTCGACCCCGCCATGCAGGCGCTGGTCTCGCGCCTCGACCTCGTGGCCAAGCGCGATTTCGCCGCGCTCCGCCGCCTCTGCGGCGTGGACGACGAGGACCTCGTCGAGATGCTCGGCGAGATCCGCCGGCTCGAGCCGAAGCCGGGCCGGGCCTTCGGCGCCAGCGCCGTCGAGGTGCTGATCCCGGACGTGTTCGTGCGGCCCGCGCCCGACGGCTCCTGGCTGGTCGAATTGAACAGCGAGACCCTGCCGCGGGTCCTGGTGAACCAGAGCTACTACGCCCGCGTCACGCGCGGCGCGGCGAGCGACACCGACAAGGCCTTCCTCTCGGATTGCCTGCAGACCGCGAACTGGCTGACCCGCAGCCTGGAGCAGCGGGCGCGCACCATCCTCAAGGTCGCCACCGAGATCGTGCGCCAGCAGGACGGCTTCTTCCTGCACGGCGTGACGCATCTGCGCCCGCTCAACCTGAAGACGGTGGCCGAGGCGATCGGCATGCACGAATCGACCGTCTCGCGGGTCACCTCCAACAAGGCGATCGGAACGAGCCGCGGCACCCTGGAGATGAAGTACTTCTTCACCGCGGCGATCCCCGGCGCCGCGGGCGCTGCGGCCCATTCCTCGGAGGCCGTGCGCTACCGCATCAAGCAGCTCGTCGATGCCGAGACGCCGGACGACGTGCTGTCGGACGATGCGCTGGTGCAGAAGCTGCGCAGCGAGGGCGTCGACATCGCCCGGCGCACCGTCGCCAAGTACCGCGAGTCCCTGCGCATCCCGTCCTCGATCGAGCGCCGGCGCGAGCGCTACGCCCAGGGCGGGACGCAAGGGGGCTCGCAAGGCGGTGCGGCGGCCCTGGCGCTGCGGTGAGCGGCGGGGTCAGGGCAGGGGGCGCCCGCTGTTCCGAGCCGGCTCACCGGGCGCGTTGACTTCCGCGGGCGCGGCTCCTTAACCTCAGGGTCCAAGCAGTGCGTTGACCGGAGGAAACATGGGGGCTTTGCGCGTCACGGGCCACGGCCTGGACCTCGGGGAGGCTCTTCGAAGCCGTGTCGAGGAAAGGATGGCGGCGACGCTCGCGAAATACCTCGACAGCCATATGAGCGGCTCCTGCAACGGCCACGTCACGCTCCGGCGGGACGGCACCGCGTACCGCACGGATTGCGTGCTCCACCTCGTCTCCGGCCTCACCATCGAGGCGACGGGCGCCGATCACGATCCGCGGGCGAGCTTCGAGCAGACTGCGGACCGGCTGGAGAAGCGGCTGCGCCGCTACAAGCACCGCCTGAAGGACCACGCCGCGGCGCAGACGAACGGCGCCGTGGAGGCGGCCTACGCCGTGCTTGCCGCCCCCACCGAGGACGAGCCGGAGACGCCCGAAGAGGATGAGGCCGACCATCCGCCCATCGTCGCCGAAAGCACCAAGACCCTTCAGCGCCGCTCGGTGAGCGAGGCGGTGACCGCCCTCGATCTGACGGGTGCGCCGGTGGTGGTCTTCGTTCACGCTGGCACCGGACGCATCAACGTCGTATATCGGCGCAGCGACGGCGCCATCGGTTGGGTCGATCCGCCCGAGGCGGGCTGACCGGGGCGACGGGCGGGAACCGCCGGTCCGTCCGGTAATTAACGATCAGGGGTCGTCTGCGCGGAAGACGCCGGCGGCCCTTTGTGACGGTTGCGGGGTTCGCCGTCGAACCCGGCCGAAGGGGCGACGGTCCTCCCATGCCAATCCTGGAATTCCTCGATCCGGATTCCGTGGTGCCGGCCCTGCGCGCGCGGACCAAGAAGCAGGTTCTGCAGGAGCTGAGCGCCCAGGCCGTGCGCCGCCTGACCGGCCTCGACGAGCGCGAGGTCTTCGAGACCCTGCTGCAGCGCGAGCGCCTGGGCTCCACCGGCATCGGTGACGGCGTCGCGATCCCGCACGGCAAGCTGGCCGGCTTCGATCGGCTGTTCGGCCTCGTCGCCCGTCTCGACAAGCCGGTCGACTTCGAGGCGCTCGACGGGCAGCCCGTCGATTTCGCCTTCCTGCTGCTGGCTCCGGAGGGGGCCGGCGCGGACCACCTGAAGGCGCTCGCCCAGGTCGCCCGCGTGCTGCGCGAGCCCGGCATCCTGGAGCGGATCCGGGCGGCGCGGGATGCGAGCGCCCTCTACGCCCTGCTGACCCATACCCCGGCTCCCCAGGCGGCATGATCCTCTCGACCCTGCGCCGATCGCTCCTCGCCGCGCTGGTCCTCGGCCCGGTCTCCGCCCAGGCCCAGGCCGGCGCCGACGGCACCTGCCCGCGCGACGTGCTCGTGGCCCAGTCGATGCAGCGGCAGGCCATCGACCAATTGGAGCAGGCCGACGGCGACGAGGCCAAGACCTGCCGGATCTGGCGCCGCCACGTCGACACCATGCGCCGGGTCGCGAGCGTCTACGGCCGCTGCCTGTCGGGCTCGGAGCGCAACGAGCGGCTCGCCCAGGTCCAGGGTTCGGAGCGGGAATTCTCCACGGCGATCAAGACTCGCTGCCGGGGCTCCTGAGACATCCGCTGGGCCGACGCCTGCAAGGTGTCCCTCATGTCCGGGTTTCGAAAGGGGTCACCCCTTTCGTGGGGTGTCGGGGCGAAGCCCTGACGTATTCCAGGGCTCCGTCCTGGACCCGCCGAAGGCATGATCCCTTCGGAATCCCGGCCTCAGTCGAGCCGGCGGGACAGGGGCTCTGCGACCATCTTCACCGGCTTGCCGCGGCCGATCAGGATCGCGGCGCGGGACTGCTCGGGGTCGTCCTCGAAGCGGGTGCGCAGCCAGGCGGCCACGAACTTCACGTATTCCGCCGCCAGCAGCCGCGCCGTCGCGGGGCTGCGCCACCAGCGGCCCGCATCGAAGCCTTCGGCGATCACCGGGTGGGGCACCACGCCGTCCGAGCCCTGCAGGGCGTGGTCGAGCTCAATCAGCGTGCGCGGCATGTGGTAGTTCGAGGTCACCACCGTGACCGTGCCGAAATGGTGCCGCCGCATCCAGCGGCGGGTCTCGATGGCGTTGCCGATGGTGTTGCGCGCCCGGTAGTCGAGGTCGACGCAGCAGGCGATCCAGTCGCGCTGGGTCGGGTTGAGGCGGGCGATCTCGTCGCGGCTCGTGCGCTCGTTGACGCCGGTGATCAGCAGCCGCCGCCCGTAGCCGCTGGCCAGCAGGTCGATGGCGTCGCCGATCCGCTGCGCACCCCCGGTGAGGGCGACGATGCCGTCGGCCCGGCCGAGCGGCGTCCGCTCGCTGCGCTCGAGCATGCCCACGAAGCCGAGGAAGCCGCCGAGCACCGCGAGCGTGGCGAGGCCCGTCCCCGCCGCCAGCGCGGCGAGCGGCCCGCGCCGTCCGGCCCGGGGCTGCTCCGCGCGCGGCTCGGGACGGGCACCGCGTGCGATGTCCCAGCGCCAGCCGAAGGGCTCGGCGAAGTTCGGATCGAAGGCGCGCGTCATACGCGTGGACATTCTCCGACAGGATAGGGGCGATTGCGGCGGCCCGGAGGCAGCCCCCGTTAGGACGATGGTCAGGTCAAGCCATTGCGCGTCCCAGAGGTTGACGAATGGTTAACGCAATCTCGTCCCTCCGGATTCATCACGCGTTCCGCGACAAATCCCCAGCGGCGGCCGAGAGGGGCAGGTCGACCGGGCCCGCTGCCCATCCCCTGCCGAACCGGCGCGAGCCCGCCGGGACGGCGGATCCGGCGTCGCGGGATGCCAGCCTCAGGCCAGGAAGCGCCGCACCGTCAGGCGCGAGACCACCCCGGTCACCAGCGAGGCGATCACGCCGATCGCGAGCACGCTGGCATAGCCGCGCCAGCCCACGCTGAAGGCGCCGAACAGGGCCTCGATCTCGTCGCCGGCCGGTCCCGAGCGCCAGGCCCGGGACAGGAGTCCCGCCAGGGCGAAGGCCAGGAGGGCGCTGCCCGCGCCGATCGCGCCGCCGCGCAGGCCCAGGCCGAAGAAGCGGCGCTGGAAGGCCCGGGCGATGAAGTCGTCGTCGGCGCCCACGAAGTGGAGCACCTCGACCACCTCCTTGTTGCCCGCCATCGCCCCGCGCGTGGCGAAGGCGACGGCGAGGCCGGTGGCGACGAGGACCAGGGCGACGATGCCGATGCCGACGCCGACGAAGGTGTTGGCCATGGTCGAGAGGCGCTGCAGCCAGAGCACGTGGTCGTCGAGGCTCGCGACGCCTGGCAGCGCGTCGGTCAGGCTCGCGCGCAGGTGCTTGAGGTCGGGCGCGGGCGTGCCGAGCTTCAGGGTGATCAGGCGCGGCACCGGCAGGTCGGAGAGGTCGAGGCCGCTGCCGAGCCAGGGCTCCAGCAGACGCTCGGCCTCGGCCTTCGAGAAGGCCCGCGCCTCGGCGATGCCGGGCTCCGCCTTCGCGATGCCCTGCGCCTTGGCGAGGTCCGCATCGATGTCGCGGCCGGGCCCCGGTCGGACCTGGATCGTCACCTCGCGGGCGACGCTGCCCTGCCACTGCCCGGCGCTCGTCGCCACCATCTCGGCGGTGCCCGCGCAGAGGCCGGCCAGGAAGGTGAGGATGGCGATGACCGCGGCGAGCGAGCGGCTCGCGGCCGAGTCGGTCGGCACCAGGGGCGCGTTGCGCCGCAGCGGCAGGCCCGGATCCGGCGCGGCGGTCACCATCGATCCCGCAGCGGAGCGGGCGGGCGCCCGCTCCGGCGCGCGTCCCTCCGGCTGCGCCTCGTGCGCGGGCATCGCGGGCGCCTCGGGGCGCCGGGTCGTCGGATCCACCATCACTCCTCGATCCGCAGGCGGCCCTCGCCCAGCACCATGCGGCGGGCGGGCACCGCGTCCATGATGCCGAAATCGTGGGTGGCGATGATCACCGAGGTCCCGAGCTTGTTCAATTCGAGGAACAGCCGCAGCAGGCGCCGGCCGAGGCTGGGATCGACGTTGCCGGTGGGCTCGTCGGCGAGCAGCAGGTCCGGGCGGCCGATCAGTGCGCGGGCGATGGCGGCGCGCTGCTTCTCGCCGCCGGAGAGCAGCGGGGGCAGGGCGTGCATGCGCTCGCCCAGGCCCACCCAGCGCAGGAGCTCCACCACCTCGGCCCGGTAGCTCGTCTCCGCCCGGCCCTGCACGCGCAGGGGCAGGGCCACGTTCTCGTAGGTGGTGAGGTGGTCGAGCAGGCGGAAATCCTGGAACACCACGCCCATGCGCCGCCGCAGGGCGGTGAGGTTGCCGCTGGAGATGCCGCTCACCTCCTCGCCGAACACCGAGACGACGCCGCGGGTCGGCCGCGCCGAGAGCAGGATCAGGCGCAGCAGCGTGGTCTTGCCCGCGCCGGACGGTCCGGTGAGGAACTGGAAGGAATGGGGCGCGATGCGGAAGCTCACGTCCGACAGCACTTCCGGCCCGAGGCCGTAGCGCATGCCGACATTCTCGAACTGGACCACCGGCACTTCCGCACCGGGCAGCAGGCTTCCCATCTTCACCGGTCCGTCACCTCTCGAGCGCTCTCAAGCCGAAGTGGATGCCGGTTCGGCGTCAGAGAGCGCGTCACAACGAAGGCTTCGAGCCGCTCCCGGTTGCAACGCGATCGGGAGCGGCTCGAGGCCTCGACTTGCCGGGATGAAGCCCGGGGCCGGCGTTTTCAAGACCGTGCCCAGAACCGGGGGGCGGAATCGGCGCGGCCGCGGCGCTTACCGGAGCTTAACCGCGTTCGCTGACACTCGCTTAAGAAGTTCCGTGCCCAGCCCGGGCCGGGCTCGTCCGAGCGTCGCCGTTCATGCTGATCGTCTGCCCCACCTGCGCCAGCGCGTACCGGGTCGAGACCGGGCGCCTCGGCATGGAGGGGCGCTCGGTACGCTGCGCCGCCTGCCGCGAGACCTGGTTCATCACCCCGGCCGACGTGCTCGCCGCGCATGCGGCCGAACTGGAGGCGGCCGGCGACGGCGCGGCGGCTCCCGACGCGCCCTCGGATGCCGCCTGGGCCGAGGCCTCGGCGGCGGTGCGCAGCGCCGTGGGCGAGGACGTCGTCGACAACGTGCCGGCGGAGCCTCCGGCCGCGCCGCGCCGCCG
>NZ_CABFPH010000163.1 GCF_902141845.1 Methylobacterium symbioticum
GAGGACAGGGCGGCGGCCTGCGCGGCACCCGCGATCGAGCCCCTCAGGCCCGGATCGGTCTCGGCGGCCTGCGCCCGTGCCAGAATCGTGTCCGGCACCGCGCCGGCGCGCCGCTCCAGCGTGGCGAGCCCGGCAGCGCGTGCGGCGACGCTCTCGCCCGTGAGGAGCGCGACAGCGGCACGCGCGGTCTCGACGAGGGCGCGCTGGCGCAGGCCGAGCACCGGCGCGCGTGCCTCCGCGACCGGCCTTGTCGCGCCGGTCAACGCGTCGTGCCCTTCGGCGGCCCCCGCACGGTCGAGAATCAGGGCACCCTCGCTCCCGCAGGCCAGACGCCGCTCGGCGAGCGCCGCCAGGAGGCGGCCGGCGGCCGCGAGTTCGTCGGTCGAGGCGTCGGTGGCAGCCTGCACGACGCGCTCCGACCCGCGCGCCTGCGCCGCGCCGTCACCGCAGAGATCCGCCGCCAGCGCCGCCCGCTCGAGCGGAGCGGCGGAAGCCGGCACGATCAGCATCGCGAGCACCGCCAGGACGGCGCGGAGCCGGTTCATCGCGGGGCCCCGCCCTCAACCATAGGGGCTGAACGGGACCGGCTTCGGGGCGTCGGGCGATTGCCAGAGCACGTCGAAGCCGCGCTTCTCGTTGACCGAACCGATGAAGACGCCCCGGGAGACGTAGTTGTTCTCCCCCGTCATGGTCAGCGTGTAGCCTGAAGGATCCGCGAAGCTGAGCCCCGCGAAGGCCTTGCGCACCTCCGGCACGGCGAAGGAGCCGGCCTTGGCGGCAGCCAGCGCCCAGAGATGGACGCTGTCGTAGGCCGAGACCATCGGATCGATCACGGTGTCGGCGCTGAAGGGGACGTTCTTCGCCTTCACGTAGGCGGCCCAGTCGGCGAGGAATTTCTGGTTTCGCTCGCCCTTGGCGGCCTGAAGATAGGCCCAGCAATTGAGGTGGCCGACGAGCTTGGCCGTATCGAGCCCTTCGAGGTCGGCCTCCACCATGTCGAGGCCGAGGATCGGCACGTCGGTGGCCGCGATGCCCTGGTTGGCGAACTCGCGCAGGAAGTCGGGGATGGATGAGCCGACGACGGTGAGCACGACGATCGGCTGGCCGCCGGGCTGGCTGGCGAAGCTGCGCACTTGGTTCACGAGCGTCTGGAAGTTCGAGAAGCCGAAGGGCACGTATTCCTCGCGCCACGCGCTCTCGGGGATGCCCTTGCTCTTCCAGTAGCCCTTGAGCTGCTTGTTGATCGTGCGCGGCCAGACGTAGTCCGAGCCGATCATGAAGAAGCGCTTCGCGCCGACGCCGTCCGGACCCATCAGGTAATCGACCGCCGGCAGGACGGAGCTGGCGGGCGGCGAGTTCACGTAGACGACGTTCTTCGAGTTCTCGTCACCCTCGAAATGCAGGGGATAGAACAGCAGCCCGTCGTTCTGCTCGACCACCGGCAGGACCGACTTGCGCGACACGGAGGTCCAGCAGCCGAACAGGGCCGCCACCTTCTCCTGCTGCAACATCTGGCGGCCGATCTGCGCGTAGAGCGGCCAGTCGGAAGCCGGATCCGAGGTCAGCACCTCGATCGTGCGGCCGCTGACGCCGCCGCGCCCGTTGATCTCGTCGGCGGCCATGCGGACGACGTGGTTCAGCCGGCCCTCGATGTTGGCCATCGTGCCCGACGACGAGAACAAGCAGCCGAGCTTCACGGTGTCGGCCGCGAAGGCGGGCCGCACGATCGCGGGGGCTGCAAGCAGCGCCGCAGATCCGACGAAGCCGCGCCGCGTAAGATGCGCCATCGTTCTCGAACTCCCACGGAAAGTTGGAGCAATTGTCGAGCGGCGGCATGCAGACGGAAAGGCGAAAGGCGCTGCAGAGCGACCATCGCATTGCGCATATTGTCGGCAATTGTCCGCGCTGTGGGCGCAGATCGCGCGAAGACGTCAAAATTTTCGGTGATCGATGTGGTCTCAACCGTCTTGCCCGTCGTTTCGCAGGTCGCGGTCGAAACGATCCCGCCGGGTCTGGTCCTGAGAGTGCGATCCGTCAGCGACACGCGCGCGCCGGCGATGACCCTGCGTCAGCAGGAGCCGAAGGGCCTTCCCAGAGGGGAGCAACCTCGATCGGAGACGGCGGATCACCGGTCCGACCGATGGAGCCTGTCCTCGACCTTGCGCGCGGGCGACTGGCCGTTCCCAAGCCGCCTCCCCCTTGCGAGCAGCAAGCGAGACGGCAGGACGGCCGCCTTGTCGATGAGGAGTGGCGTCGATGTCCGAGCGGATCGACATCCGACGATCACCGGGGCGGCCACGAAGGCCGCCGCGCCCTGAGGTCAAGCCGCAAGCTTTGCTTCGCGGATGCCGCTTGCCATTTAGCGGCCCATGATCCGACTGATCCCCAGCCTGCCTGCCCTCTATGTCGTCGCACGCGTGGTGTGGCCGAGCCCATGGCCGCTCGCGCTCAAGCTTGGCCTGACGGCCTTCCTGCTCGCCGCGTCCCAGTACCACCTGTGGAGCCGGCTCTCCTCCGGATCGGTCTTCGCGCCGGAATTCCCCCGTCCGGTGGTGATCCTGTTCAACGTTGCGTTCGGCGCGCTCGCGCTGGCGGCGCCGATGCTCGTCGCCCTCGATGTCGTGACGCTGGTGTGCTGGATCCTGCCCGGAGACGGATGGACGGTCCCCATGGGGTGGCGCTACGCGGCGGCCCTCGCGGCCTTGGTGCTGGCGGCGGTGGCCGTCTCGCAGGCCGTGCGCGTGCCGCCGCTCAAGGACGTCACGGTGGCGATACCGGACCTGCCCCGCGGCTTCGAGGGCTACACGATCCTGCATCTCTCCGACCTGCACATCAGCCGCCTGTTCCCGGCCGAGTGGGCGGAGACCGTGGTCGCGCGCGCCAACGCCCTCGGCACCGACCTGATCGCGGTGACGGGCGACTTCATCGACGGTTCGCTTGCGGCTCGGCGGACCGATGTCGAGCCGCTGCGTGGCCTGACGGCGCCGGACGGCGTCTGGGCCGTGCCGGGCAACCACGAGTACTTCTTCGACTACGACGCGTGGATGGGCCACCTGGCGGGCCTCGGGATCCGCCTGCTGGCCAACGCCCACACGGTGCTCACGCGCGATGGCGGCGCGCTCGTGGTCGCTGGCGTGACCGACCGCTCGGCGCTCTCCACCGGCCACCCACGGCCCGACCTCGCCGCCGCGCTCGCGGGGGCGCCCGCCGGTGCGCCGGTCGTGCTGCTCGATCACCAACCGGCGAGCGCCGCACGGGCGGCCGCCTACGGCGTGAGGCTGCAACTGTCGGGACACACCCATGGCGGCATGATCCGCGGCCTGGACCGGCTGGTGGCACGGGGCAATGCCGGCTTCGTCTCCGGGGCGTACCGTGTCCAAGGCATGCTGCTCTACGTCAGCAACGGCACCGCGCTGTGGCCGGGCTTCGCGCTTCGGCTCGGCCGCCCCTCCGAGTTGACGCGGATCATCCTGCGGAGATCCGCGTAGCGCCGCTGTGCCCGTTCGGCGGGGCATCGCGCGCGTCGCCGTCGCGCTAGGATGGCGGGGCGTCGGGATGAAGCGATCATGACCATGGCTCGACCGGATGGCTGTGCACCGCGCCGCGTCCTGGTTGTGGGGGCGACCGGCACAATCGGGCGGGCGACCGTGCGGGCGCTGGTCTCGCGCGGTCACGAGGTCGTCTGTCTCGTCAGGCGCCCTGCCGGTTCCGCGCGTTCCGCAGACACGGGTCGGCCGTCGCGCGTTCCGCCAGGCGCCACCGCACGGATCGTGGATCTGACCGAGCCCGTGTCGCTGGCGCGCGACGGCATCCGCGGCGAATGCTTCGACGTCCTGGTGTCGTGCCTCGCCTCGCGGACCGGATTACCCGATGACGCCTGGGCGATCGACTACGGCGCGCAGGTGAACGCCCTTCACGCGAGCCGGGCGGCCGGCGTGGCGCATGTCGTGCTTCTCTCGGCGATCTGCGTCCAGAAACCGATCCTCGCCTTTCAGCACGCCAAGCTCGCCTTGGAGGCGGAGCTGATCGCATCGGGCGTCGACTACACGATCGTCCGGCCGACGGCCTTCTTCAAATCGCTGTCGGGGCAGATCGACCGCCTGAAGCGCGGCAAGCCCTTCCTGGTGTTCGGCGACGGAACGCTGACCGCCTGCAAGCCGATCAGCGACGACGACCTCGGCCGGTACCTCGCCGACTGTCTCGACGACGATGAGCGGCGCAATCGCGTGCTGCCGATCGGCGGACCGGGCGACGCGATCACGCCGAAAGCGCAGGGCGAGCGGCTCTTCGCCCTTCTGGGACGCGAACCGCGCTTCACGCACGTCCCGGTGCTGCTGCTGGATGTGATCGTCAGCATCCTGACGACGATCGGACGATGGGTGCCGGCCCTGGCGGCCAAGGCCGAACTCGCGCGGATCGGTCGCTACTACGCGACCGAGTCCATGCTCGTGCTGGATCCCGCGACCGGGCGATACGATGCGCAGGCCACCCCTTCGACAGGCTCGGAGACGCTGTTCGACTATTATGCTCGCGTGATCCGCGGTGAGGCGGTCGCCGAGCGTGGCGACCACGCCGTGTTCTGACGATGCTCGGATCCGCGTGACGCCAGCAGACGGAGCAACATCCAATGATCAAGATCCCCGCTTAGTGATCCCATAGGCTTTGATGCGGGAGGCCAGCGTCGTGGGACGCAGGCCGAGCCGTTCGGCGGCACCGCCCGGACCGGACACCTTTCCGCCGCACAGGGCCAGCACTTCGACGATCTCGGCCCGGTCGCGGGCGCGGCGCTCCATCTCGTTGCGCGGCCGGTATTCGGGGGCGGCGATCCGGGGAGCCTGGCGGGCGAGAGTCTCGCTGGCGAGCGTCTCCTCAAGCTCCGACAGGTCGATCCGGAGGCGTCCTCGCTGAGCCAGGATAACGCCGCGCTCGATGGCGTTCTCCAACTCGCGCACATTGCCCGGCCACGCGTAGCGGGTGAGGCGGCGCACATCCCCCTCGGTCAGGCGAGGCTCGGGCACGCCGAGGCGGTGCGCGGCCCCGGTGAGCATATGCTGGGCGATGAGCGGGATATCCTCCGGTCGCTCGCGCAGGGGCGTCGCGCTGATCGGGAAGACGTTGAGGCGAAAGTAGAGATCACTTCGGAAGCGGCCTCGACGCACCTCCTCCTTCAGGTCTCGGTTCGTTGCCGCGACCAGACGCACGTCGACCGCGCGGGTGCGCTCCTCGCCGACGCGCTCGAACGAGCGCTCCTGCAGCACCCGCAGCAGCTTGCCCTGCAAGTCGAGCGGGATCTCGCCGACCTCATCGAGGAAAAGCGTGCCGCCATCGGCCAGCTCGAACCGACCGACCCGGTCGCGCAGCGCTCCCGTGAACGCGCCCCGGGCATGGCCGAAGAACTCGCTCTCGAACAGCTCGCGCGGCACCGCGGCGCAGTTCACGCGGATGAGGGGGCGCTCGCGGCGCCGGCTCGCCTCGTGAATCGCGCGGGCGATCAGTTCCTTCCCGGTGCCGGATTCGCCCGTGACGAGCACGGTGGCATCCGTGCCGGCCACCAGATCGATCTGCCGCCGGATCACCTCGATGGCAGGGCTCTTCCCGATGATGCCCTGATGATGGCTGCCAGCCCGGATCTCCTCCTTCAGATAGGCGTTCTCGAGCTCCAGACGCTCGCGCAGGGAGACAACCTCGGCGAGGGCCTGCCGCAGGCGCTCGTCCGCCTCGCGGCGCTGGCTGACGTCGCGGAATACGATGACGGCGCCGACGAGTGCGCCGCGGTCGCGGATCGGCGTCGAGGTGTACTCGACCGGGAACGACGTGCCGTCGCGGCGCCAGAACACCTCGTCGTCGACCTGATGCACGGCTCCGTCGCGGAAAGCCGCGTAGATGGGGCAGTCCCGATGCGGATAGTGGCAGCCGTCCGGATGGGTGTGGTGCACGGCGGCGTGCATGTCCCGGCCGACGAGGTCGGCGGCGGCCCAGCCGAGCATGCGCTCGGCGGCCGGGTTGACGAAGGTCGTGACCCCCTCGGCGTTGACCCCGTAGATCCCTTCGCCCGCCGCGCGCAGGATCAGCTGGTTCTCGCGCTCGATGTCGCGGAAGATCCGCTCCATGCGCTGCCACTCGGAGAGACCGGCGCGCATGTGGCGGTCGGCTTCCCGGTCGACCTGACGCTGACGGCGCTCCTCGAGGTCGAACAGCGTGACGAGGACGAGCCCGTCGGGCAGCACGGTGCCGACGGCCTCGACACTGAGCGCGCGGCCCGCACCGTGACGGGGTGTGAGCCGGTGGGTCCACCAGCGGCCCTTCGCCTGGACGCCTTGTGTGAACACGATCAGGGCCGGAAGCTGGCCCGGGTGCAGGGCGCTCGCCGCCAAGCCCCGTAATGCGGCCCGCGTATGGCCGAGCAGGCGCACCGCGGCGTCGTTGGCGTCGACGATCCGGTCGGCGTCCGGATCGATCACCAGCATGGCCTCGGCGCCCGCCTCGAAGACAGGGCCAAAATCGGCCTCGCGGTCGGGAGCTCCAGCGTCGTCGAGGCGCGCTTCGGGCATCACGAGATCCCGTTTCCGAATAACGAAATTTCGTTATACACGAGATCTCGTCGTTTCACACGTTATCGATAAGCTATTAGCAGAACAGGATTTTCTCTGAATTTCCGGGTTGGCACACCCCTTGCCAATCTGCTCCCGTCACGAACCGTGCGAGGCGCAGATGGCCCTGTTCGACAACCCCTTCGACGCGAAACGCCGCCTCGCCCGCGGCGGCTGCTCCTGCGGCGCCCATGCGAGCCAAGCCGCGCATGACGCCGAGAGCGCAGCCGCGCCCACGGGGGAGGCCGCCTTGGAGCGCGCCGTCGACGGCGCGGTGATGCGGGCGCTCTTCCCGCACGACGCCGAACGCCGCGCCTTCCTGCGCAGTGTCGGGGCCGCCACGGCGCTCGCGGCCGTGAGCCAGTTCTTCCCGACCAAGTTCGCCGCCGAGGCTTTCGCGCAAGCGGGCAAACCTGAGAAGACCGATCTGAAGGTCGGCTTCATCCCGATCACCTGCGCCACGCCGATCATCATGGCCAAGCCCATGGGCTTCTACGAGAAGCAGGGCCTGAACGTTGAGGTGGTGAAGACCGCCGGCTGGGCGGTGATCCGCGACAAGACGCTGAACAAGGAATACGACGCCGCTCACATGCTGGCGCCGATGCCGATCGCGATCTCGCTCGGCCTCGGCTCGAACCCGCAGGCCTACACGATGCCGGCGGTGGAGAACGTCAACGGCCAGGCCATCACCCTGGCGATGAAGCACAAGGACAGGCGCGATCCGAAGGACTGGAAGGGCTTCAAGCTCGCGGTGCCCTTCGACTACTCGATGCACAACTACCTGCTGCGCTATTACTTGGCAGAGGCCGGCATCGACCCCGACACCGACGTGCAGATCCGCGCCGTGCCGCCGCCCGAGATGGTCGCCAACCTGCGCGCCGACAACATCGACGGCTTCCTCGCCCCCGATCCGGTGAACCAGCGCGCGGTCTATGACGGCGTCGGCTTCATCCACATCCTGTCGAAGGAGATCTGGGACCGGCACCCGTGCTGCGCCTTCGCGGCCTCGGAAGCCTTCATCAAGGAGACGCCGAACACCTACGCCGCTCTCCTGCGCTCGATCATCCAGGCGACCGCCTACGCCTCGAACAAGGAGAACCGCAAGGAGATCGCCGCCGCGATCGCCCCGGCGAACTATCTCAACCAGCCGCTCACCGTGGTGGAGCAGGTGCTCACCGGCACCTTCGCGGACGGGCTGGGGCAGGTGCGCAAGGTGCCTGACCGCGTCGATTTCGACGCCTTCCCCTGGCAGTCCTTCGCGGTGTGGATCCTGACCCAGATGAAGCGCTGGGGCCAGCTCAAGGGCGACGTCGACTACGCCGCGGTCGCCCGCCAGGTCTATCTCGCCACCGA
>NZ_CABFPH010000164.1 GCF_902141845.1 Methylobacterium symbioticum
CTTGCGCCGGCGCAGGGGCGCGTCGCCCTCGGCCGCGCGGGCGCGCGCCGCCTTCTTCCGCTCGGGCCGCTCGCGGCCTTGCGTCCGGTCCGGGCGCTCGCTGTTGGCGTCGGTGGAGGGGACCCAGGGCTCCGACCCTGCGCCGTCATCGTCTTTGGACTTGTCGCTCATCCGCCAGCCCATAACAGAGCGGATCGCGGGGCGCGAGACGCTGTTCTCCGGCAGCGTGGCCCGACGCGCGCCCTTTCGCCGAACCGGCATCCGGTTCGGCGCGCGATCGCTCTAATGCCGCGTGCCGAGCAGCGCCGCGCCGAAGCCCAGGAAGATCGCGCCGGTGGCCCGGTCGAACAGGCGCTGGGCCCGGGGGCGCGCCAGCAGGCGGGCGATGCGCCGGCCGCCGAGCCCGTAGATGCAGAACCAGAAGGTCTCGACGCCGAGGAAGGTGGCGATCAGCACGGCGAATTGCGGCCCCTGCGCCCGCGCCGGATCGACGAATTGCGGCAGGAAGGCCGCCGTGAACATCAGGAGCTTGGGGTTGCTCAGGCCGACGAGCAGGCCGCCGCGGAACAGGCCGGCGGCGGTGGGCGCGCGCGGGGCGCGCGCGGCGCCCGGCTCCAGCATCGGCTCGCCGCCGCGCCAGCAGCGCAGGCCGAGATAGATCAGGTAGGCGACGCCCGCGTAGCGCAGGATCTCGAACAGGACGGGCGAGGCGGCGAGCGTCGCGCTGAGGCCCGCTGCGGCGCCGGTGAGCACGATGAGGAGCGCGCTGAGGCAGCCCAGGGCCGCCGGCACGCTGGGGCCGAGGCCGAAGCGCACGCTGCGGGTCAGCACGTGCAGCATGTTGGGTCCGGGCGTTCCGCTGAGCAGGAACACCGCGCAGAGGAACAGCCACCACGTCTGGAGGGGCATGGCGCTTCCATACCGCGCCGACCCCGACGATGCACCTCACCCGGATGCAGGGCCCCCGAACGCGACGAGGCGGCCCGTGGGGCCGCCTCGAGGAAGGGATCCGGCGCCGGATCCGGTCAGGACAGGGCGGTGCCCGTCACAGCCGCGGGGCGCGGCCGCGCATCACGCCGAACACGGCGGAGATCAGGAACAGCGCGATCGCCACGAAGAATACGATCTTGGCGGCCTCCATGGCCGTCCCCGCGATGCCCCCGAAGCCGAGCAGAGCGGCGACGAGCGCGACGACGAGGAAGGTGACAGCCCAACCGATCATGAAAACCTCCGTGTCCTGTGATGTGCCTGTAACGGTCCGGCTCCCCGGCAGCGCCCGATCACCCGGGATCGGGAGACGGCGCGCCGGGGAGCGCCTGCGGCGTCAGAGCTTCGAAGCGGCGTCCTTCACCGTGTCCTTGGCGGCGCCGATGCCGCGCTGGGCCTCGCCCTTCAGCTCCTGGGCCTTGCCCTCGGCCTTCAGCTTGTCGTTGCCGGTGGCATTGCCGATGCCCTGCTTGGCATTGCCGACAGCCTCGTTGACGGCGCCCTTGATCTTGTCCGTGGTGCTGCTCATGGCTGTCTCCTCGTTGTCGTGTCTGCGGCTAAGCCGCGTCGGCATCAGAACGGCGGCCCGAGGCGGAATGTTCCGTGGATCAGACGCGTCCCCGAATCGTGATCGCGGCCCGCGCGACGGCGTTCGGGGCTAGGAACGCCGGGATGGAGAAACCGATCCACCGCTCCGTCGCGGAAGCGGATGCCGAGGCCGATCCGTTCGCGCGCGCCTTCGCCGAAGCGCGCCGCGCCGCCGCGTCCGGCGAGGTGCCGGTGGGGGCGGTGGTGGTGCGCGACGGACGGATCCTCGCCGCCGCCCACAACCGTCCCCGCGCCCTGCACGATCCGACTGCCCATGCCGAGATCCTGGCGATCCGCGCAGCCTGCGCCGCCCTCGGCTCTGAGCGGCTGCCGGGCTGCGACCTCTACGTCACCCTCGAGCCCTGCCCGATGTGCGCCGGGGCGATCGGCTTCGCGCGGATCCGGCGCCTGTATTTCGGCGCCTCAGACCCGAAGGGCGGCGGCGTCGAGCACGGGCCCCGGGTGTTCAACCAGCCGACCTGCCACCATGCGCCGGAGGTCTATGGCGGCTTCCGCGAGCGCGAGGCGGCGGAGCTGCTGCGCACCTTCTTCGCCGAGCGGCGGGACTGATCCCGCGCGGCCGGATCGGCCCCGGCCCTCGACATTCGGCGCGCCTGTCGCACCTCCCCCCGCATCGACAAGCGGAGATCGAGAAGCGGAGGTGGCCATGGTTCCCGTCTACGAACGCGTCCTCATCGTCGGAGCCGGCGCGGGCCTGAGCGCGGCGCTCGCCCGGCAATGCGCCGCCGACGGGCTCAAGGTCGGACTGGCCGCCCGCGACGTCGCCAAGCTCGCCGACCTCGCCCGCGAGACCGGGGCGGCGGTCCATGCCTGCGACGCGGGCGAGCGCGCCTCGGTGGAGGCCCTGTTCGCCGCGATCGAGCCGGCGCTCGGCGGCCCGCCGGACGTGGTGGTCTACAACGCGAGCGGGCGCCTGCGCGGGGCGATCGACGCCCTCGACGCCGAGGCGGTGGCCGAGTCCCTGCGGGTGAGTGCCTTCGGCGGCTTCCTGGTGGCGCAGGCGGCGGCCCGGCGCATGCTGCCCGCCCGCCACGGCGCCATCCTGTTCACCGGCGCCTCCGCCAGCGTGAAGGGCTTTCCCGGATCGAGCCCCTTCGCGATGGGCAAGTTCGCCCTGCGCGGCCTCGCCCAGAGCCTCGCGCGCGAGTTGCAGCCCAAGGGCATCCACGTCGCCCATTTCGTCATCGACGGCGCCATCCGGAATCCGGCCCGCGCCGCGGAGGCGCCCGACGCCCCCGACAGTCACCTCGATCCGGAGGCCATCGCCCGCGCCTACCGCGCGGTGCTCGCCCAGGACCGCAGCGCCTGGACGGCGGAGATGGAACTCAGACCCTGGCTGGAGAGCTTCTGAGGGTAGAGCGCCCTCAAGCCGAAGTGGACACCGGTTCGGCGCAAGAGAGCGCGTCAAAGCAAGAGCTTGGATCGGGAACCGCTCTAGCCGGGCAAGGAACGGGGCGCCGGACGCGGGTCCCGCGCGGGCCCGCCCCGGCGGGCGACAGGGGAGACGTATCGGATGCTGGGCTGGTTCCGGGCCTTGATGCCGCGGGAGGACCGCTTCTTCGACCTGTTCGCGCGCCAATCCGCCGCCCTGGTGGCGGGGGCCGAGGCGCTGCAGGGCCTGCTCGAAGGGGGCGAGTCCGTGCCCCGCTACGCCGAGGCCATCCTGCGCCACGAGCACGAGGCCGATATCGTGACCTGCGAGGTGCTGGCCGCGGTGCGGCGCAGCTTCATCACCCCCTTCGACCGCGGCGACATCAAGGACCTGATCCAGTCGATGGACGATGCCATCGACCAGATGCAGAAGACCGTGAAGCTGATCGACCTCTACGAGGTCCGCGACTTCGAGCCGACCATGCGGGAGATGGGCGTCACGGTGGTGGAGGCGGCCCGCCTCACCGCCGAGGCGGTGCCGCTTCTCGCCGCCATCGGCACCCATGCCCAGCGCCTCGGCACGCTGACCGAGGCCGTCACCCGCGTCGAGGGCCGCTCGGACGACCTGCACGATCTGGGCGTGAAGGCCCTGTTCCAGGCGCACGGACGCACCGATCCGATGCGCTACCTGATCGGTCGGGAGATCTATTCGAGCCTCGAGAGCGTGGTCGACCGCTTCGAGGACGTCGCCAACGAGATCAACGGCATCGTCCTCGAGAACGTCTGATGGGCCATCCTCTGCCGACCCCGCCGGGGGTTCCTGCGACCCTGCCGGGGGCTGACTGCCGATGAGCGCGATCGCCCTGCCCTATCTCGTCGGCCTGATCGCGGTGGCCCTGTTCTTCGATTTCCTGAACGGGCTGCACGATGCGGCGAATTCCATCGCCACCATCGTCTCGACCCGGGTGCTGCGCCCACGCTACGCGGTGTTCTGGGCGGCCTTCTTCAACTTCATCGCGTTCCTGTTCTTCGGCCTCCACGTGGCGCAGACGCTCGGCACCGGCATCGTCGATGCGAGCATCGTCGATGCGCGCGTGATCTTCGCCGCGCTCATCGGCGCCATCGCCTGGAACATCGCGACCTGGGTGCTCGGCATCCCGTCGAGCTCGTCCCACGCCCTGGTCGGCGGCCTCGTCGGGGCGGGCACCGCCAAGGCCGGCCTGGCGGTGGTGGTCTGGGGCGGGCTTGCCAAGACCATCGCCGCCATCGTGCTCTCGCCCCTCATCGGCTTCCTGCTCGCCCTCCTCCTGGTGCTCGCCGTCTCCTGGGCCTTCGTCCGCGCGACGCCGTTCGCCGTCGACCGCACCTTCCGGGTGCTGCAATTCGTCTCCGCCTCGCTCTACTCCCTCGGCCATGGCGGCAACGACGCGCAGAAGACCATGGGCATCATCGCCGTGCTGCTCTACTCGCAGGGCCTCACGGGCGGGGAATTCCACGTGCCGCTCTGGGTCGTCCTGTCCTGCCAGGCGGCCATGGCGCTCGGCACCCTGTTCGGCGGCTGGCGGATCGTCCACACGATGGGCTCGCGCATCACGCGGCTCAACCCGATGCAGGGCTTCTGCGCCGAGACCGGCGGGGCCATCACCCTGTTCGCGGCGACCTGGCTCGGCGTGCCGGTCTCGACCACGCACACCATCACCGGTGCGATCGTCGGCGTCGGCGCGGCCCGGCGCACGGCGGCGGTGCGCTGGGGGGTGGCCGGCAACATCGTGGTCGCCTGGGTGGTGACCATGCCGGCCGCAGGCCTGATCGCGGCCCTCGCCTACGCGCTCACCGGGCTCGCCGGCTGAGCGGGCGGCTCTGCCTGCTCCGGGCCGAGATGGAGCGCGAGCCAGATCGTCGGCGGGTCCCGGTCGGTCCGCTCGACGCGGTGGCGGCGGCGGGCGGGGATCAGCAGGTGGTCCCCCGGGCCGAGGCGGCGCGGGGCCGCCTCGTCGGCGAAGCGCAGCTCCGCGGTGCCGGAGAGGACCAGCACCCACTCGTCCTGCGGCTGGTCGTAGAAGAAGCCCGGCGGGCTCGCTTGGCCGGTCGAGACGATGCGCTCGACCACGAGCCCGGTCGCCGCCAGGAGGCGGGTGAAGACCTCCTCCGGCCCGGCCGGCGGCAGGTCGGTCAGCAGGTTCGCGGGCAGGCCGTCCACGGCGCTCGATCCTGGTTCCGGTGCGCTCCAGCCCTCAGGCGAGCGGCTCCGAGCCCTGTCCGAGCCGGGCCGCGGCCTGGACGAGCTTGAGCACCTCGCGCCGCATCGCCTCGTCGGCGATCGACTCGTAGGCCTGGAGCAGGGCGAGCGCCCCGCTCTCCTGCAGCGCCAGAAGGTCGCCGAGCCCGTCCCCGGCGACCTCGAGATCCTCGGCGAAGAACACCGAGACCGGCACGCCGAGCCGGTCGGCGATGGCGCGCAGGCGCCCGGCACCGATCCGGTTCTTGCCGGTCTCGTATTTCTGCACCTGCTGGAAGCTGATGCCGAGGGCATGGGCGAGCATGGTCTGGCTCATGCCGCTGGCCGAGCGCAGCAGGGCGATGCGGTTGCCGACCGTGTGGTCGACCTCTGTGGCGCGCTTCGGCTTCTGCTTCGGGCCTTTGGGCTCGGTCATGATGGCGGACGCGCCTCGATTGTGGGGAGAGACTTGAAGGAAGCTCGGCGGCTCGCGCCGATCTGTAACAAAGTTGCGCGGCGTCCGTGAACAAAAATTGTTCATCGACCCGGCCTGATCGCCGCAGCCGGGGACGCGCCCTCCGGCCTCGATCTGTCGGGCCCGTCTGGCCGTTCCGGTCGGATCGCGACGGCCGGGCGGCACGCCGGAAGACACCCCGTCCGGCGCGCTCGATTCAATAATCTAGGTTAATGTCGGCGACTTTCTCGCGCACGAGGCCGTGAGCCGGCCGGCGCCCCGTCCACTACCGGCGGCCGAACAGGCGCTCGATGTCGTGGAGGGCGAGGGCGATCGAGGTGGGGCGGCCGTGATTGCACTGGCCGGACTTCTCGGTGGCCTCCATCTCGCGCAGGAGCGCGTTCATCTCCTGCGGGTGCAGCCGACGCCCCGCCCGGATCGAGCCGTGGCAGCTCATCCGCGACAGGATCGCGTCGAGGCGGCGGCCGAGCGGGCCGTCCTCGGCGGCGGCTTCGCCGCCCTCCTCCACGCCGCTCGCCTCGAGGGCGTCGAGGATGTCGGCGACGAGGGCCCGGACCGAGGCGTTGCGGAGGATGGCCGGGACCTCGCGCACCAGCACGGCGCCGGGGCCGAACGCTTCGAGCCCGAGGCCGAGCCGGTCGAGATCGGGCGCCGCCGCGGCGAGCCGCTCCGCCGCGTCGGGCGGCAGCTCGATCACCTCGGGGATGAGCAGGCCCTGGCGCAGGATGCCGCCGGCCGCGCGCTCGCGCTTCAGCCGCTCGTAGACGAGACGCTCGTGGGCGGCGTGCTGATCCACGATGACGATGCCGTCGCGGGTCTGGGCCAGGATGTAGGTCTCGTGGATCTGCGCCCGCGCCGCGCCGAGGGGGAAGTCGAGGGCCTCCTCCTCGAGGGGCGGCTGGAAGGCGGCGGCCTGGGGCGGCGCGGCGCCGGTCTCCGGCGGGTCGCGCGGGGCGTCGTCGAGGAGCGCCTGGGCCGCCTCTCCGAAGCCGCCCGAGCCGACATGGCCCGGGCCGGGATGGGGCGGTCCCCGATGGCTCAAGCCGAGATCGCCCTGCGGGGCCGGAGCGCGGTAGCCCGGCGGGGCTCCGAAGGAGGGCGCGCCGGCGGGCATGGCCGGGCGCTCGGGCCGGAACAGGCTCGGCGCGCTCAGGCCGCTATAGCTGCGCAGCGGCGGAGCGGATTGCGGGCCGGCGGCCGGGCGCAGAGCCTCCAGCGCGCGGGCGGCGCCGGTGGTGGCGCTGCGGGCGCCGCCCCGGCGCAGGGCCTCGTGGATCGCGCTGACCACGAGGGCCCGCACGAGGCCCGGATCGCGGAAGCGCACCTCGGTCTTGGCCGGGTGGACGTTCACGTCGACGAGGGCCGGATCGCAGGCGAGGAACAGGCCGAGCACCGGGTGCCGGTCGGAGGCGAGCGTGTCCGCATAGGCGCCGCGCACGGCACCGAGCAGCAGCCGGTCGCGCACGGGCCGGCCATTCACCACGAGGTGGATATGGCTCGCCGCCCCGCGATTGAAGGTCGGCAGGCTCACATGGCCGGTGAGCGCCAGCCCCTCCCGGGCGAGGTCGACGGGCAGCGCGTTCGGCGCGAAATCGGCGCCCAGCACGCCGGCGAGCCGGCGCAGGCTTGCCGTCTCGCCCTCCTCCGCTGGTAGGACCAGAGGCGTGCCGCCGTCGCTGCGCAGCGTGAAGCGGATCTGCGGCTGCGCAACCGCGAGGCGGCGCAGGATCTCGGAGACGGCCGCCGTCTCGGCCCGGTCGGATTTCAGGAACTTGAGCCGGGCGGGCGTCGCCGCGAACAGCTCGCTCACCTCGATGCGGGTGCCGCGTTGCGCGGGCGCGGGCCGCACCGGCCCCTTCGCCCCCGCCTCGACGGTGAGGCTCGCCCCCTGCTCGGCCTCGGCGGTGCGCGAGGTGAGGGTGAGCCGCGAGACCGCGCCGATCGAGGGCAGCGCCTCGCCGCGGAAGCCCAGGGTGTCGATCCGGAAGAGGTCGCCGTCGGGCAGCTTCGAGGTGGCGTGGCGCTCGACCGCCAGCGCCAGGTCGTCCGGCCCCATGCCGACGCCGTCATCCACCACCCGGACGAGCTGGCGCCCGCCGCGCTCGATCGTGACCTCGATGGCGCGGGCGCCCGCGGCG
>NZ_CABFPH010000165.1 GCF_902141845.1 Methylobacterium symbioticum
GGTGATGCCGGTGAGCAGGTTGTTGAAGTCGTGCGCCAGACCCCCCGTCAGCTGGCCCACCGCCTCCATCTTCTGGGCCTGCCGAAGCGCCTCCTCGGCCTGGGCCAGCGCCTCGCCCTGTGCCTTGATCGCCGTGATGTCGCGCACCGAGGCGTAGATCAGCCCCTCGCGCGGCACCGCGTTCCAGGAGAGCCAGCGATAGCTGCCGTCGCGGTGCCGGTAGCGGTTCTCGAAGGTGAGCTGCGCCTCGCCGCGGGCGAGGCCCTCGGCCGCCTTCAGGGTCGCGGCCGCGTCGTCCGGGTGGACGAAGGCGAGGAAGGGCCGCGCCTTCATCTCGGCCTCGCTCCAGCCGAGGGTCGCCGGCCAGGCCGGGTTGAGGCTGAGGAAATAGCCGTCGAGGCTCGCCACGCAGAGGAGGTCGGAACTCGCGCGCCAGACCGTGTCGCGCTCGGCGGTGCGGGCGGCGACCTGCCGCTCCAGCTCTGCCTCGATCCGCTTATGCGCGGTCACGTCCTGGGCGAACAGGTGGAAGCCGTCGACCCGGCCGCTGGCGTCCCGGCGGGGCAGGAGACGGATCTCGGCGACGCGCCCCGTCCCGCCCGGACGCGGCCATTCCGCCTCGAACACGGCCGGCTCGCCCGCGAGTGCGTGGGCAGCCTGTGCCAGAAGCTCCGCCCGCGGCACCGGGCCGTCGAGATCGGACAGGGCGCGGCCGACTGCCTCCTCGGGTGCGAGCGCCAGCCAGTCCCGGCCGGCGAGATTGGCGAAGCGGCAGGTGCCGTCGGCATCGACGAAGGCGATGAAGACCGGGAGCGCGTCGGCGATCAGGCGCAGCTCGCGCTCGTTGGCGAGCGCCCGCTCCTCCGCCGTCCGGCGGGCGGTGATGTCGCTGAAGAAGATCGCCACGCGCCGCGCCTCGGGCTCGCCGACGCGCAGCGCCCGCACGTCGAACCACCGGCCGAACACCGCGGCATAGTTTTCGAAATGCGCGGGCTCGCCGGTGAGCGCCACGCGGCCGTAGGTGTCGAACCAGTGCCGCTCGAGGTTCGGCGCGAAATCGCTGACCCAGCGCCCGACGACGTCCGCGCCGGTCTGACGGGCGAAGGCGGGATTGGCCTCGACGATGCGGTAATCGACGGCTCTCGTCCCCTCGAACCGCATCTCGACGATGCAGAAGCCGACCTCGATCGCCTCGAACAGCATCCGGTAGCGGTCCTGCGTGCGCCGCAGGGCCTCGTCGGCGAGGCGCCTCTCGGTCACGTCGCGCACCACGCCGACGAAGCGGACGCGGCGCCCCTCCGCGTCCTGCTCGAAATCGGCGCGGCGCGCGATCCAGCGCAGCTCGCCCGTATCGGCGCGGCGGATCCGGTACTCCACGTCCCGCACGGCCGTGCCCGTCCGGCGCGAGGCAGCGCCCGAGCGGATCCCCGCATCCTCGGGCACGACGAGGGCCTCAATCTCGGCGGCCGGAAAGCGGGCCCGCTCGGGCAGCCCGTAGAGCCGGCAGAGCTCGGGGGTCGCCTGGATCATGTCGTCGGCGAGGTCGACCGAGAACACGCCGACGCCGCCGGCCTCCTGGGCGCGGCGCAACGCCGCCTCGGCCTCGCCGAGCGCCAGACTCGCCCGGTGCTCGGCCGAACGGTCGCGCACCACCTTGACGAAGCCGCGATGCGCGCCCGACGCGTCGCGCAACGGGCGCAGCTCTCCGTTCGCCCAGAACCGGCTGCCGTCCGCGCGCAGGCGCCAGCCCTCGTTCTCGGCGCGGCCCTCCGCGAGGGCGGTCCGCATCGCGGTCTCGGCCCGGCCCGCGCGGCGATCCTCCTCGGTGAAGATCCGGGCGAGCGACTGCCCCTGCATCGCCTCGGCCGGCCAGCCGGTGAGGCGCTCGGCGCCCGCGTTCCAGTCGGTGATGCGGCCCGCCGTGTCCGTGACGGCGATGGCCACGTCCGAGGGGCTGTCGAACACGGCGCGGTAGCGGTTCTCGCCCTCGCGGGCGGCGGCGCGGGCGGCAGCCTCCCCGGCCTCGGCGAGCCCCGCCGAGAGGGCGCCCGCGAAGAGGCGGGCGGATTCGAGATCCGCGGGCGTGAAGGCGTGGGGCCGCCCCGATTGCAGGCGCAGCACCCCGAAGACACGGCCCTCGCGGGTCACGGGCACGAGGATGCAGGCGCGCTGCCCGATGATCGCCGAGAGCGCCTGATTGACGCGGGGATCCGCCTGCGTGTCCGCAAGGACGATCGGCTCGCCCGAGATCAGGCAGCTCCCCGAGAGGCTGCCGTGGAGCGGCACGCGCAGGCCCTCATGCGGCCCGAGCGCCCCCTGTGCCGCGCGGTAGACCAGCGTCTCGCCCTCGCCGAGCTCGACCGCGCCGCCCTCGGCCCGCGGCACCGCCCGCATGGCGCCCGAAACCAGGGCGGCGAGCATGCGCGCCTGGTCGGAGCCCGCCGCCGCCACCGCCTGCTGCGTCTCGGCGAGGATGGCGGGCCGGCGCGCCGCCTCCTGCCGCTCGACGAGGACGGTCTCGCGCTGGCGCAACGCCGCGCGCAATTCCAGGAGGCTCATCACCTGCCGGGCGAGGCGGCGCAGCGCGTCGGCCTGGGTCTCGGAGAGGCCACCGGGGCGGGGCTCGGTGTCGAGGATGCATAGGGAGCCGAGCGCGTGGCCGTCGGGGCTGCGCAGCGGCGCGCCGGCATAGAAGCGGAAGCCCGGCGCACCGGTGACGTAGGGGTTGTCGCGGGTGCGCGGATCGGCGGCGAGGTCGGGGATGACGAGGAGGTCCGCCGCCTCGGCGGCGTGGGTGCAGATCGCGACGCCGAGCGGCACGGCGCCGGCCGCGAAGCCGACCGCGGCCTTGAACCAGAGGCGGTCCGGCCCGATCAGGCTCACCAGGGCGACCGGCGCGGCGCAGACGAGGGCCGCGAGCTGGGCCACGTCGTCGAAACCGGTCTCGGCGGGGGTGTCGAGGATATCGTAGGCGGCGAGCGCGGCGAGCCGGTTCGGATCGGCCGCGCGGGCTGCGGGATCGGGGTCAGGCATGGTCCAACGTACGCGGGACGCCCCGGCGGATCCCGAGGTCTTTCGGCCTGCTCTAGCGCAATCCGGTCGGTCCCGCGAACGGATGATGCGGCCCGCGCGCCACCCGGTCCCTGCGGCGATTGGCGCGGCCCTCCCCCTCCCTCGCTCCGGGAGGGGGGAGGGCCGCTTCCGGTCCCGGCTACCGCGTGGTCGGCAGCAGCACGTCCGGCAGCCACATGGCGACGCCCGGCACGAGGCAGAGGATCAGGATCGCCACCGCCATCAGGATCACGAAGGGCAGGGTGCCCCAGATGATGTCCGAGAGCGGGATGTCGGGGGCGATGTTCTTGATGACGAAGATGTTGAGCCCCACCGGCGGGTGGATCAGGCCCATCTCCATGGTGATCGTCATCACCACGCCGAACCAGACGAGATCGAAGCCCGCGGCCTTGAGCGGCGGCAGGATGATCGGCGCCGTCATCAGGATGATCGAGACCGGCGGCAGGAAGAAGCCGAGCGCGATCACCAGAGCCAGGATCGTCACCAGCAGCACCCAGGGCGAGAGCTGCATCGCCACGATCGCCTGCGCCGCGGCCTGGCTGATGTGCAGGTAGCTCATCACGTAGGCGTAGAGGAGCGACATGCCGATGATCAGCATCAGCATGGTCGACTCGCGCAGCGTCGCGGTCAGGATCGGGCTGACGTCCTTGGGCCGCCAGACCCCGTAGATCACCGCGATCAGGCCGAGCGCCAGCAGGCCGCCGAGCCCGGCCGTCTCGGAGGGCGTGGCGTAGCCGCCGTAGAGGGCGACCATGACGCCGGTGAGCAGGATCACGAAGGGCAGCACCCGCGGCAGCGTCGAGAAGCGCTCGCGCATGCTGTAGGTGTCCTCGGTGAGGATCGCCGAGCGCGCGCCCCCGCCCGCGTAGGCCACTTTCGCCGCCGCGTATTCGGAGCGGAAGCGGTAGATCGACCAGGCCGCGAACAGGCCGACCAGCAGCAGGCCCGGCCCGATGCCGGCGAGGAACAGGCGGCCGAGCGACTGCTCGGCGGCCACCGCGTAGAGGATCATGGTGATCGAGGGTGGCAGCAGGATGCCGAGCGTGCCGCCCGCCGCGATGATTCCGGCGGCAAAGCCCGGCGAGTAGCCGCGCTTCCTCATCTCCGGGATGCCCGCCGAGCCGATGGCCGAGCAGGTGGCGGGCGAGGAGCCCGCCATGGCGGCGAACAGCGCGCAGGCGAAGACGTTGGCGATGCCGAGCCCGCCGGGGATGCGGTGCATCCAGGCATGCATGGCCGAGTAGAGGTCCTGGCCGGCCCGGCTCCGGCCGATCGCCGCGCCCTTCAGGATGAAGAGCGGGATCGAGAGCAGGGTGATCGAGGCCATCTCCTCGTAGACGTTCTGCGCCACCGTATCGAGGGAGGCGGCGGGCATGAACACGAACATGAAGGCGAGCGCCACGAAGCCCAGCGCGAACGCGATGGGAATGCCCGACAGCATCGCCGTGAGCGTGGCCCCCGCGTAGAGGGCACCGATTGCCGCGACGCTCATCGGCCGCTCCCCTTGGTCTGCGAGGCGAGCACATCGGGCCCGCGGGGGGTCAGGTCGGGGCGGCTCGCCATGTCCCGGTTGACGTCGGCGGCGACGCCCACCTTCGGCGCCGCCCAGCCGGCCCGGCCCGGCCCGTAGAGCACGGCCTCCAGGATCTGCAGGGCGAGCTGGATGCCGAGCAGGGTCATGCCCGCCGCCATCATGGAATAGGGGATCCAGAGCGGCGGCCCCCAGGTCGATTGCGAGACCTGCCCGTCGACCCAGGCCTCGTGCAGGAGGGTGAAGCTCTTCCAGGTGAAGAAGGCCACGAAGACGAAGCTGACGATGTCCGCGAGCAGGAGCCGCACCCGGTTGACGGTGGGCGAGAGCAGGCCGGTCAGCGCCTCGATCGCCACGTGGCCGCGCTTGGCCTGCACGGCGGCGGCCGAGCCGAAGGTGGCGCCCACGATCAGGAACACCGCCATCTCGTCCTGCCACTCCGTCGGTTCCTTGAACACGTAGCGGATCAGGACGCTGTAGCTGAGCACGAGGCAGGCGGCGACGAGGGCCACGCCGCCGAGCATCAGGATGAGGTTGTTGAGGCCGCGGATGGCGCCCTCGATCGCGCCGAGAAGCCCCGGTGCGCGGGGCACCGGGGCGGCATGGGTCTCGGCAGCGGCGGTGGCCGCGTCGAATCCGTGGCTCACGACACCTGCTCCGCCAGCTTGAGGAGCTCGGCACAGGAGGCGTTCTTGTTGGCGAAGTCCTTCCAGGCCGTCTCGCGGGCGAGATCGCGCCACTGGCGCAAGGTCGCCTCGTCCATGGTCTGCACCTTGGCGCCGGCCTTGCCGAAGACCTCCTCGACGCGGGTGTCGTCGGCCTTGGCGCCGGCCTGACCGAAGCTCTCGAGTTCGGCGCCCACCGCCATGATCAGGTCCTGCTGGTCCTTGGGCAGGCGCTCGAACACGATCTTCGACATCATGATCGGCTCGAGCATGAACCAGTAGGAGCGCTCGCGGCCCGAGACGAGGGCCTTGGAGATCTCCTCCAGGCGGAACGAGATCAGGCTGGTGGAGGAGGTGATGACCGCGTCGCAGGCCCCCGTCTGCATGGCGGCGTAGGATTCGTTCGACGGGATCGACAGCGTCGCCGCGCCCGCCTGCTTCATCATCATGTCCATCTCGCGGGAGCCGCCGCGGACCTTCATGCCCTTGGCGTCGGTCGGCGTCAGGAGCGGCCGCTCGCGGCTCGCCACGCCGCCCGCCTGCCAGACCCAGGAGACGAGGACGACGCCCTTCGATTCGAGCAGCTCGGTGATCTTGCGGCCGACGGCCGCGTTCTTCCAGCCGAGCGCCTGCTGGTAGGAGGTGACCAGCGCCGGCATCAGGCCGATATTCATCTCCGGCACCTCGCCGCCCGCGTAAGGCGCGGGATAGAGCGACATGTCGAGGGCGCCCTTGCGCACCGCGCCGAACTGGGCGTTGGTCTTCATCAGGGACGAGCCCGGATAGACCTGCACCTCCAGCGCGCCCTTCGAGCGCTCGGCCACCGCGGCCGCGAACTTGCGGCACATCCGGTCGCGGAAGTCACCCTCGTCGATGGTGCCGCCGGGGAATTGATGCGAAAGTTTGAGGGTGGTCGCCGCCTGAGCGGCGTTCAGGCCGAAGCGCAGCAGCGCGGGCGCGGCGAGAGCCGAAGCGATGAGGCTCCGTCGTGTCGTCGTCATGGCGTTTCTCTCCCGTGAGAGACAAAAGAGTCGATTATTGGATTGTGTTCGACTGTCCGTGGAGTATGCGGCAGTTCTGTATTTTTACAAGCGCTTTTTCCCGCTTCTGCGCACGCAAAAGCGCGAAACGCGGCGAGCGCGTATTATAGATCTGCCTTGCGGGATGCTGCGCCGATCCAGGCCCGCACACCGTCCACGGAGCGGAAATCCTCCAGCGCGTGTACACGGGCGCCGGGCAGGGCGTCGCGGGCCATGGTGGCGAGGGCGTGACCGGGGCCGAGTTCGAGCACGGCCTGCGCCCCGAACTCGCGGGCGGCGACGAGGCAGGCGGCCCAGTCGATGGTCTCGCCGATCTGCCGGGCGAGCTTGTCCGTTCCGGCCCGCGCATCGAACACCGCCAAGCCGTCGAGGCCCGAGACGAGCCGCGGCGCGCCGGGGCCGGGCCGCAGCAGCGTCTCCGTCGACAGGCGGGCGCGGAAGGCCTCCGCCGCGGCGGACAGAAGCGGCGTGTGCGAGGGCGTGCGGACGGGCAGGATCACGGCGCGCAGCGCCCCCGCGGCGGCGGCGGCGGCGCAGAGCGCGTCGAGATCGGGGCGGGCTCCGCCCAGAACGGCGCTGTCGGCGGCGTTGCGGATGGCGAGGTGGCAGGCATGGGTACCGGCCAGCCCCTCGATCCGGGCGAGCGGCAGCCCGCGGATCCCAGCGAGGCCGAAGCCGTCTCCCGTCGCCGCATCCATCGCCTCGGCGCGGGCAGCGGCCAGCCGCAGCACCGCCTCGGGGCGCAAGCGGCCGGCGATCGCCCAGGCGGCGAGGTCGCCGATGCTGTAGCCGGCCACGATCGTGCGGGCGGGCAGGACCGGCGCCACCAGGCTCCAGCCGGCAAGCGCGGCGGTGCAGCACAGGATCTGGCCGATGCGGTTGTTGTGCAGGTCCGCGCCCCCATCCCGCACGAGGGCGCGCGGGTCGCGCCCGAGGAGCGACGTCGCGGCGGCGAAGACCGGCTCCGCCGCGGGCAGGCCGGCGGTCAGCGCGAACATGTCCGGGTTCTGGCCGCCCTGGCCGGAGAGGAGGAGCGCGAGGGTCATGCGTCCTCCAGCCCGTCCACGAACAGGGTCATGGCGAGGAGGTCGGCCGCCCCGCCCGGGCTGAGGCGGCGGGCGACGAAGGCGCGGTGGATCGCCTCGGCCCGCGCGAACCAGTCGTCCTGCGCGACGCCGCCTACCGCGCAGAATTCCGCCGCCGCTGCGCGGGCGAAGCGATAGCCCTCCGCGCCGCCGCGGTGGAGCAGGTTGGTGTCCTCCAGATGCGCGATCAGGGCGAGGCAGCAGCCGACGCGCTGCGCCTGGGGATCGTCCGGGCGCAGCCTGCGGGCCCGGCGCAGAGCCGGCAGCCCGACCCGGTAGAGGGTGGGGAAGCCCGCGGCCGCCTCGGCCGGGGCGCCGCCGACGCCGTGCCGGAGCCGCGCCCGCGCGCCCGGCGCGTCGAGGGGG
>NZ_CABFPH010000166.1 GCF_902141845.1 Methylobacterium symbioticum
GCCCGGGACGGTGGCGGGCCGGCGTCTCCGGCGGCGGGCCGGACGGGCGCCTCGGGGGACCCCGCGGGCGGGGCCGACGGGAATGGGCGAGGCCCGGCGAGAGGCCGCTCTGGGGACCCGGGTCGCCGCGGCCCGCAGGGAGGCCCCCCCCGGCGGCGGGCTCCGCCCCGGCGCCTGCCGCCAGCGCATCGAGGTCGGCCCCGTGTGCGCCGCCGTAATGGACCGGGACCCGCCAGCGCCGCCGGCCGCCGTCCGCGCCCGCGGGCGGCGGCCAGTGCCCGGCGATCCAGGCCGCGAGCGTCGCCCGCGGCAGGCGCTCGGGGTCGTAGAGGACGAGGAGCGAGCGATAGGTCGGCACCGTCTCCAGGAGGCCGGCCAGGCCCGCCGCGCCCAGCGCCCGATCCAGCGCGACGACCTGCTCGTTGACGGCCGGATCGACCGCGCGGCCGAGCTCGATCGTGAGCGCGCGATCGCCGCAATCGAGGAGCCGGTAGGGGAGCGGCTCCGTCTCAGGCATCGACCACCTCGGCCATCGGCCTCAGCGTGATGCCGCGGGCGGCGAGGTCGTCGCGCAGGCGGCGGCCCATGGCGACGGCGCCCGGCGTGTCGCCGTGCACGCAGACCGTGTCGATCCGCGTCGGGATCCGCCGCCCCGACAGGCTGGTGATCGCGCCGTCCTCCAGCATGCGCAGCACGCGCGCCGACACCGCCTCGGGCTCGTGCAGCACGGCCCCGGGGAGCTTGCGGGAGACGAGGTTGCCGGTATCGGCATAGGCCCGGTCGGCATAGACCTCGCGCGCCATCCGGAGACCGAGGCGCTCCCCGGCCCGCTCGGTTTCCAGGCCGGGCATCACGACGAAGATCAGGTCGCGGTCGAGGGTCCGGATCGCCCGGGCGACCGCGAGGGCGAGGTCGGAATCCTCGTTCGCCAGATTGCCGAGGGCGCCGTGGGTCTTCACGTGGCGCACCGGCGTGCCCGCATCCTGTGCCAGCGCGAGCAGGGCGCCAACTTGGTAGAGCACCGCCTTCTCGACATCCTCCGGACGTTCGCCGTGGATCGGGCGGCGGCCGAAGCCCCAGAGATCGAGAAAGCTCGGATGGGCGCCGGCCTGCACGCCGTTGCGCGCGGCCAGCGTCAGGGTCTGATGCATGACGAGCGGGTCGCCCGCATGGAAGCCGCAGGCGATGTTCGCCGAGGTGGCCACCGTCAGCATCTCGGCATCGTCGCCGAGACGGTAGACGCCGAAGCCCTCACCCATGTCGCAGTTCAGATCGATGATCATCGAAGCATCCTTCGTTCGAGGGGCGCCGGCTCAGGCTTCAGCGACGAGGTGCGCCACGAGGGTCGCGGCCGCGCAGAGATCCTCGATCCGCATGGCCTCGTCCGGGTTGTGGCTGCCGTTCTGGTTGCGGACGAACACCATCGTGCTCGGCACGCCCTGTCCGGCCAGCACGGCGGTGTCGTGCCCGGCCCCGCTGATCATGGTCCGGTAGGCTAGGCCGAGGCGGTCGGCGTGGCGGCCCAGAGCCGCCACCAGGCCGGCGCTCATCCGGGCCGGCGTACTGCCGGTGCGCGCGCCGAGCGCGAAGCGGACGCCGCGCGCCGCCTCGATCCGCGCGACGAGGTCTGCGAGCGCCGACTCGACCGCGTCGAGGACGGCGGGTTCGGTGCTGCGCATGTCGAGGCAGAACCGCACCTCGCCCGGGATCTTGGCGAAGGCGTGCAGGCTCGGATCGGTGGAGACCTCTCCGAACGTCACGGTCGCAGGCCGGTCCGCCGCCTCCAGTTCGCCCCAGACCGCGTCGAGCCCGGCGATCAGGTCGGCCAGCGCGAAGACGGCGTCGCTGCGCTCGGACCGGCGCACCGCCCCGGAATGGCCGTAGCGGCCGAAGCAGGCCGCTTCGCGGTAGCGGACGCTGCCGCTGATCGCGGTGACGAGCCCGACCGGGATTTCGGCCGCGTCCAGGGTCGGACCCTGCTCGATATGCATCTCGAGGAAGCCGTGGATGCGGTCGGCGCTGAGATGGGCGGCGCCGCCGGAGACCGCCTCGGGCCGCAGGCCGAGATCGCGCATATGCGCCGCCAAGCTCCGCCCGCTATCGGCGCGGGGCAGGTCGAGGACCTCCGCCGGAAGCAGGCCGAACGCGGCCCGGCTGCCGATATAGGAGGCGGGAAACCACACGCTCTCCTCGGCGCGGAACACGGCGACCGTCACCGGCCGGGCCGGTACGAGGCCGGACTGCCGCAGCGCCGCCACCGCGGCGAGACCGCCGATCACGCCGGCCGCGCCGTCGAAATTGCCGCCATGCGGGACGGTGTCGACATGCGAGCCGACCATCCAGCACGGCAGATCCGGGTCCCGCCCCGGCAGCGTGAGGAAGAGGTTGCCCGCCGCATCGACCTCGGGCCGCAGCCCCAGCGCGAGGCCGGCGTCGCGCATCACGGCATGCGCCCGCTCCTCGCCCGCGCCATAGGCGGCACGGGTCACGCCGGGCTCGTCCCGGCTGAAGCTCAGGAGGTCCGCGAACAGGCGCTCGCAGAACGCTTGGTCGACCTGAAGTCCTGTCACGGTTGGCACGCTCCGGCCTCTCCTGTCCTCATCCATGGCGCCGCTGCGCCCAGACATCGGGGTTGACGAGGCCCTCCGGGCGGCGGCCCGCGAGCACCGCGACGATCCGGTCGGCCACCGCCTCCGCGGTGCGCGCCAGCGCCGCCTCCGTCGAGCCGGCGATGTGCGGTGTCAGGATCGCGCGCGGCTCGGTGCGCAAGGGATGGTCCGGCGGCAGCGCATCGCCCGCGAAGACGTCGAGGCCCGCACCGGCGAGGCGGCCCTCCGCCAGCGCATCGGCGAGAGCCGCCTCATCCACCAGGGCCCCGCGGGCGGTGTTGATCAGGAAGGCCCCCGCCTTCATCCGCGACAGCTCAGCCTGGCCGATCAGGCCCCGGGTGCCGGCGGTGAGCGGCAGGTGCAGCGACACCACGTCGGCCTGTTCGAGCAGCGCGTGCAGCGACGGCGCGCGCGCGGCGCCCACCGCCGCGAAGTCGGCGGCCGGCCGGGTCGGCCCATAGGCCAGGACCCGCATGCCGAGGGCAGCCCCGAGCCGGGCCGTGGCCTGGCCGATGGCCCCGAAGCCGACGAGGCCGAGGGTCAGGCCGTTCAGCTCGACCAGACGTGCCGCGTATTTGAAGCCGTGATCGTCCGCGCGAACCGCGCGGTCGGCCGACGGCACGGCTTTCGCCAGGGCGAAGGCCAGCGCCAGCGCATGCTCCGCCACCGAGCGCGCATTCGCGCCGGGCGTGTTCACGACGGCGATGCCGGCCTGTGTCGCCGGCCCCAGCGCCACCGGGTCCGTGCCGGTGCCGTGCACGCCGATGACGCGCAGCCGCGGCGCAGCGGCCACCGCCTCTGCTGGGAAGCCGGCGCTCCGGGTGACCGCCGCGACGCAATCGGCGGCCTCGCGCGCCAGGGTCATGGGATCGATGCCGCTCGCGGAGCGCAGCGTCAGCCCGGCCTCACGCAGGCGCGCCAGACCAGCGGCATGGATCGGCTGGATGACGAGGCAGGATCCGGCGAGGGGAGATGTGGCCACGGATTAGGCACCGCCTGCAAAAAAATACCGCTTGAATGCCGGCGGTATACCACCCAACATAGAGACCATGAATTGCGCTTGCAACACCAAAATTCTATGACGCCAGTATAAATTCGATATCTTCCAATCAACTCGTGCATATTTTGCGTATTAATGATTGTTGCCTCAGCAATAAACTGAGAATTACGACACTAAACACGCTCTGAACCCGCAGCGGAGGGCCAGATGATCGATCCCAGCGTCCAGGACGCTTCGAAGCCCCTCATCAAGATCCGCAAGCTGCGCAAGAGCTATGGCGCCAACGAGGTGCTGAAGGGCATCTCCCTCGACGTGCATGAAGGCGAGGTCATCTCGATCATCGGGGCGAGCGGATCTGGGAAGAGCACCTTTCTGCGCTGCCTCAACCTGATGGAGACCCCGACCACCGGCTTCATGGACTTCGAGCGCTTCGCCTTCGATTTCGAGGCGGGCGCCCGGCGGCAGCCGACGCCGCAGCAGCTCTGCGCGCTCCGCGCCCGGATCGGCATGGTCTTCCAGAGCTACAATCTCTGGCCGCACATGACGGTGCTGGAGAACGTCATCGAAGCGCCGATCCAGGTACGGCGGCTGCCGCGCAAGGAGGCGGTAGCCGAGGCCGAGGCCCTGCTCCAGCGCATCGGCCTCTACGAGAAGCGCCACGCCTATCCCTCGAAGCTCTCCGGCGGTCAGCAGCAGCGCGTCGCGATCGTGCGCGCCCTCGCGATGGCGCCGAAGGTGATGCTGTTCGACGAGGTCACGTCGGCGCTGGACCCCGAGCTTGTCGGCGAGGTGCTCGCCCTGATGGGTTCGCTCGCCGCGGACGGGATGACGATGCTGCTCGTCACCCACGAGATGGCGTTCGCCCGCGATGTGGGCACCCGCACCCTGTTCTTCGACGGAGGCGTGATCGCCGAGGACGGTCCTCCCGCGGAGATCATCGGCGCGCCGCGCAGCGACCGGCTGCGGCAGTTCCTCCGGCGGGTCCTGCACGAGCCGGCCTGCCTCGGCCTGCCGGCGTGAGCGGCCGAACCTTCAGCGGAGAGAGCGGGCGGCGATGACGATGATGCAGGATTCCTGGATGGCTTGGCGGGACGAGGTTCTGACCTACGGACCGGGCTTCCTGACGGCTACCCTGGTCGTGCTCGGGGTCACGGTGGCGAGCATCCTGGTGAGCTGGGTCTGCGGGCTCCTCGGCGCGCTCGGCAAGCAGTCGCGCTGGCCCCCGGTCCGGGCGCTGGCGAGCTTCTACGTCTGGTTCATCCGCGGCACGCCGACCCTGGTGCAGGTGTTCATCGTCTATTTCGGCATGCCGCAGATCGGCGTGAAGCTCTCGCCCCTCACGGCAGGCATCATCGCGCTCGGCATCAGCAGCGGCGCCTACGTGGCCGAGACCATCCGCGCGGGCCTCGCGGCGATCCCGCGCGGGCAGCTGGAATCCGCCCAGGCTCTCGGCATGTCGCCCCGGACGATGATGGTGCGGATCGTCCTGCCGCAAGTCTTCCGCATCATCCTGCCCTCGCTGACCAACGAGGCCATCTCCGCGGTCAAGAACACCTCGCTCCTGTCGACCATCACGGTCGTCGAGCTGACGCTCTACGCGCAGCTGATGATCGCCACGACCTTCCGACCGTTCGACTTCTACATCGCGGCGGCGCTGATCTACCTCGGCATCACCTCGATCCTGTCCCAGCTCTCGGCCTATTTCGAGCGGCGCTACGCCCGGCTGTCCTGAGAGTCCCCCCGATCCGCCCGCCGCAGGCCGTGCGGCGGGACCCGGCCAGTCCTGGCCCCTTGCCGGCCCCCTGCCGCCCCCCCTTCCCCCCTCCCTTCCCCGGAGACCCCGAGCCATGAACCGCAGGTACGTCCTCACCCCCGCCGCCCTCGGCGCCGCGCTCCTCGCCGCCCCGCTGGCGGGCCCCCGCGCCCGCGCGGGGGACGCAGGGCCCAAGCTGGAGCTGATCCAGCCCGGCAAGCTCGTGGTGGCCACCGACAGCACCTTCGCGCCCTTCAGCATGCGCACCCCGAGCGGCGAGCTCGACGGGCTCGAGGTGCGGGTGGTCCGGGAGATCTGCCGACGGCTCGGCCTCGACTACGAGCCGGTCAACATCAAGTTCGACGCGCTACTCGTCGGGCTGATGGCGGACCAGTACGACATGACCAGCGAATCGATGGACATCACCCCGACCCGCCAGAAGCAGGTCGCCTTCGCCGACGGCTGGCTCGAATCCGGTGCGCGGATCGTGACGCGCAAGGATACCGGCATCACCGGGCCGGCCGACCTCAAGGGCCGCAATGTCGGTGCGCTCTCGGCCTCGACCTTCGGCCGGCTCGCCGAGGAGCACGGCGCCGTCCTGAAGAGCTACAAGACGGCCGCGGACGCGATGCAGGACCTCGTCGGCGGCAATATCGACGCCGTGATCAACGACGCGGTGGCCGGCAATTACGCCATCAAGGCCCGCAAGCTGCCGCTGGTGATGATCGAGACCCCGCTCAGCACCGTGCAGAAGGGCTTCGCCATCAAGAAGGGCAAGCCGAACCTCCATGCCGCCGTCAACAAGGCCCTGTCCGAGATGATCGCCGACGGCACCTACGCCAAGCTGATCACCCCGCTCATCGGCTACGATCCGGCCCCGAAGGAGCCGATCCGCACGCCGGCCCTATGATCGGGTGAGGGTCCGCGCCGCGGGCCGCGCCTGCGGATCCGGCCCGCACCTCCCTGTGCGGGCCGGCAAGACGACAAGACGACCCGTCGGCAGGCCGCATGGCGGGACGGCGCGGACGGACGCGCCCCGGGAGGAAAGTGGATGAAGGCCCTCGACGCTTCTCAGTACACAAGCGGCCTCAACGCGCGGCGCGAGCAGAGCCTCGGCCAGATGGCCTACGAGCGGCTGCTCGACATGCTGATCCGGCGCGAGATGCCCGCGGGCACGGTGCTGCACGAGCGTCGGCTGGCGGAACTCCTCGACATCTCGCGCACGCCGACCCGGGAGGCGATGTCGCGGCTGGAGACCGAGGGGCTGATCGAGCGCCGGCCGGGCGGCGTGCTCGTGGTCAAGGAGTTCTCGCTGCGCGAGCTCGTCGAGATCCTGCACGTGCGCCGTGTGCTGGAGCGGGAGAGCGTGACGCTCGCCACCGGCCGCATCCCGGAGGCGGAGCTCGACGCGCTGAAGGCGACGATCGAGGGCCTGCTCGCGGCGGGCGATCCGGATTCTCCCGGCAACTGGGAGGTGGACCAGCGCTTCCACGACCTCATCGCCGAGCGCAGCAACAACGCGATCCTCGCCAAGACGATCCGGGATCTCCGGCTGAAGACGCAGATGTTCAACCTGAGCCGGATGCCCGAGCGCTTCGAGCCGGTCCACCGCGAGCATCTGGCCGTCATCGCCGCCCTGCGGGCCAGGGACGCCGCAGCCGCCGCCGCCGCGATCGAGGCGCATCTCGAGAACTTCAAGCAGGGCATCATCCGCCGTCTGAGCGAGATCTGATGGCCATCCCGGCGGCGAGGCCCGGAGGAGGGTCCGATGCATGAATTCGCGGATCTGCGCGGCTGCGAGGCCGCCTTCCCCGCGGCGGAGTTCGAAGCGCGCCAGGCGCGAGCCCGGGCCGCGGTCGCGGCAGGAGGCCACGACGCCCTGGTGGCGACGGGGCCGGAGACGATCTACTGGCTGACCGGCCGGCAGAGCGCGGGCTACTTCGCCTTCCAGGCCCTCGTCCTGCCGGCGGAGGGGCGACCGGTCCTCATCGTCCGGCAGCTCGAACTGGCCGGCGCGGCCGCCAATACCTGGCTCGACGCCATCGTCGCCTATCCGGACGGGGCCGATCCCGTCGAGGCGCTGGCGCGGATCCTGGCGGAAGCCGGCTTGCGCCGCCCCGCCTTCGAGCTCGCCGGCTGGTTCCTGCCGCCGGCCACGGCCGCACGGATCGCCGCGCGGATCGGGCTCGACCCGCTGCCCGACGGGTCCGGGCTCATCCCGCCGCTGCGCCTCGTCAAGTCGCCGGCCGAGCGCGCGGCGATCCGCGCGGCGGCGCGCTACGCGCAGGCCGGCCTCGCCGCC
>NZ_CABFPH010000167.1 GCF_902141845.1 Methylobacterium symbioticum
CCGCGCCCCCCCGGGCCCCCCCCCCCCCCCTCCCCGCCCCGGTGGTGCGGGGGGGCGGGGGGCGCGGCCGCGGGCCGGCGGCCCGCGGGCCCCCCCGCGGCGGCCCCGCGTGCGGGGGGGCGGCGGGGGGCGGCGCCCCCGGCCCCCCCGCCTTCCCGGGGTTGTCCTCCGCGCCCCCCCGCGGCCCCCCCCGCCTCTTCGCGGCCGGCGTCACCCTGATCGGCCTCGGCGGCGGCCTGTTCGCCCACGGCACGCTCACCGCCTCGATGGCGGCGGCGGGCCCGGAGGATACCGGCCTGGCGCTCGGCGCCTGGGGCGCGGCGCAGGCGAGCGCGGCGGGCCTCGCCATCGCCGCGGGCGGCCTGCTGCGCGACGGCGGTGCGGCCATCGCCCAGTCGGGCGTGCTCGGCGAGGGCATGAACGAGCCCGCCATCGGCTACCTCATCGTCTACCACGTGGAGATCGCGCTGCTCTTCGCGGCCCTCGTGGCGATCGGTCCCCTCGTCCGCGCGGAGGGCGTCGCCGCCGCCCGCCTCGCCCAACGACCCGCCTGAGGAGGAATCCATGCCCCATGGCCTGCCGACCGGAGCGCTGACCTCTTACCTCGATGTCGCGCAGCTCACGCTCTACGCCTTCTGGCTCTTCTTCGCGGGCCTCGTCTTCTACCTGCGCCGCGAGGACCGCCGCGAGGGCTACCCCCTGGAGAACGAGGCGGTGGGGCGGCTCAAGAGCCCCGATCCGATCCTGATCCCGACGCCGAAGCATTTCCGGCTGTCGAGCGGCCACACCATGTACGCGCCGCAGACCAACGCAGCGCAGGACACCGCCGTCCCGAGCCGCAAGGTCGAGCCCTGGCCGGGCGCGCCCTACGAGCGCACCGAGACCTCGCTCCGGGCCGGCGTCGGCCCCGGCTCCTGGGTGCCGCGCCACGACGAGCACGACCGCACCTGGGACGGGGAGAAGCGCATCGTCCCCCTGCGGGTGGCCGACCATTTCGTGGTGCACGAGGATGGGCCGAACCCGATCGGCCGGCCGGTGCTGGGCGCCGACCGGGAGCCGGCGGGCACCGTCGTCGACCTCTGGGTCGACCGGGGCGAGAGCCTCGTGCGCTACTACGAGGTCGAACTGCCCGACGGCGCCCGCCGCCTGATGCCCTCGGCCTTCTGCCGCACGCCGTGGGGCGACGGCCCGGTCACCTCCGAGGCGCTGCTCGGCGCCCAGTTCGCCGAGATCCCGACGACGCGCGACCCCGACTCGGTGACGCTGCTGGAGGAGGAGCGCATCGTCGCCTGCTTCGGCGCCGGCACGCTCTACGCGGCGCCCGCCCGCGCGGAGCCGCTGCTGTGAGCGCCCCGCACCCGTCCGACTTCCTGCCCGAGGGCACGCCGCGCGGCCTGCCCGGGCCCCTGCCTCCGGGCGAGCGCATCCTCTGGCAGGGCGCGCCGACGACGCACGGCATATGGCTGCGGGTGTTCCACGCGCCTCTCGTCGCGCTGTGGTTCTGCGCCTGCGGGCTCGTCCTCGCCGCGACCGTGGAGACGCCGGCGCGCCTCGTGCTGCCGCTGCTGGCCGCGCTGGCCGCCGCCCTCGTCCTGCTCCGGCTCATCGCCGCCGCCTGCCACCGCACCACGCTCTACACGGTGACCGACCGGCGCCTCGTGCTGCAGATCGGCATGGCCCTGCCCGTCACCTACAACCTGCCCTTCGCCGCGGTGGAGGGGGCGGGCCTGCACCGGTTCCGCGACGGCAGCGGCGATCTGGCCGTGCAGCTGAAGGCGGGCGCCCGCATCGCCTATCTCCAGCTCTGGCCGCACGGCCGGCCCTGGCGGATCAGCCAGCCGGAGCCGATGCTGCGCAGCGTGCCCGACGCCGCGCAGGCCGCGGCGATCCTCGCCCGGGCGCTGACCCTGCACCGCGACGGGGCAACCTCGGCCGCGCCGGTGATCGTGGCGCGGCCCCGAAGCGACGCGGCCCCCGGCCGCCTGGTGGCGGCGGAGTGAGCGCCATGGCCGCCCGAGCCATCTCCCCCCTGATCGGGGCCGGCGCCCTCCTCGCCTTCACGGTCGGGGCGGTGTTCGTCAGCCGCAGCGGCGCGGCGCCGATGCAGCCGGCCGCCGAGCCCATCCCGGTCGCCGCCCTGGCCTTCCGCGCCGAGGACGAGGCCGATGGCGGGATCGCCCTGCGCGAGGCCGCCTCGGCGCAGGTCTTCGCCCGGATCCGCCCGGGCGAGGACGGCTTCGTGCGCGGGACGCTGCGCGGCCTCGCCCAGGCCCGCCAGCGCGAGGGGCTCGGCCCCGAGGAGCCCTTCCGCCTGCTGCGCTACGCCGACGGCAGCCTCACCTTACGCGACGACGCCACCGGCCGCCGCGTGGCCCTCGACGCCTTCGGCCGCAGCAACGCCGCCGCCTTCGCGCGGCTCATTCCCCAGGATGCCCACCCGGACGGAGACCGCCGATGACCTGGCTCGCGCGAACGCAAGTCGAGGTGCCCTGCACCGTCGAGATCGAGCAGACCCCCGAGAGCCTGCACGCCCATGTCACGCTGGATGCCGGCTTCGAGATCGAGCCCGGCGACGCGGTGACCGTGCACGACGCGCCGGTCTCCGTCCCCTACGGCGAGCGCCTCGTCGTGCGCCGCAGCGCCACCGTCTCCCGCGCCTCCCGCCTGGAGCGCGCCTGGACCAAGCTGATCGCCCATCTCGAGCTGACCGAGCTCTACGAGGTGAGCTTTTCCGAGAGGAGGAGCCTGTGACCGCGCATCCGAATCCCGTCCCGGCCCCCGCGCCGAAGAGTCCGGTCAACGATTCGACCCGCGCCGCGCAGGAGACCACCTTCCTGTCGCCGCGCTTCTACACCACGGATTTCGCCGAGCTCGACCGCACCGACGTCGAGCCGGTCCGCGCCCAGTGGGACGCGCTGATCGCCGAATTGCGCGCCGATCCCAACAAGCGCCACTTCGTCCGCAACGAGGAGTTCGACTGCGACCTCTCGCGGATGGAGCCGGAGCTCCGGAAGGAGTTCCTCGACTTCCTCGTCTCCTCGATCACCGCCGAGTTCTCGGGCTGCGTGCTCTACGCCGAGATGAGGAAGCGCGCCAAGAACAAGGACATCCGCGAGCTGTTCGGCTTCATGAGCCGCGACGAGGCGCGGCATGCCGGGTTCATCAACGACACGCTCAAGGATTTCGGCATCGGCGTCGATCTCGGATTCCTGACGAAGACCAAGAAATACACCTTCTTCCGGCCGAAATTCATCTTCTACGCGACCTATCTCTCCGAGAAGATCGGCTATGCCCGCTACATCACCATCTTCCGCGAGCTGGAGCGCCACCCGGAGCGGCGCATCCACCCGATCTTCAAGTGGTTCGAGCTCTGGTGCAACGACGAGTTCCGCCACGGCGAGGCCTTCGCCCTCCTGATGCGCGCCAACCCGAAGCTGACGAGCGGGCTCAATCGCTACTGGATCCGCTTCTTCCTGCTCGCGGTCTTCGCCACGATGTATGTGCGCGACCATCACCGCCCGGCCTTCCACAAGGCGCTCGGGGTCGATCCGACCGACTACGACTTCAAGGTCTTCCGCATCACCAGCGAGATCTCGAAGCAGACCTTCCCGGTCACCCTCGACCTCGACAACCCGAGATTCGGCGCCGGGCTCGACCGGCTGCTCGCCTGCTCGCGGGCCATCGCGGCGGCCAAGGCGCGGGGCGGGCTCCTCGGCGCGCTCGGCCAGGGCCTCCACGCCGCCCGCGCCGCGCTCGCCTTCGCCCGGCTCTACGCCCTCCCGGTTCACGAGCACGCCATGCCCGCCGACATCCGCCTGCGGCCGGTCTGGTGAGCGGATGAGCGCGCTCGGGGCCCCCGCGCTCGCCGCGATCCTGCTCTGGTGGTCCTCCACCGGGCTGATCCTGGCGCTCGACCACCTGCCGCGGCGCACGCACCGCTGGAGCATGGCCGGCGCCAGCCTCGTCCTCGGCCTCGCCCTCTGGGCGATCGCGGCGAGCGCGGGCGACCCCTCGGAGGCCGGCGCCTACACCGCCTTCGCGGCGGCGCTCGCCGTCTGGGGCTGGCAGGAGATGGCCTACTACATGGGCTTCGTCTCCGGCCCGCGGCCCGTGGCCTGCGCGCCGTCCGTGCGCGGCCTCGACCGGTTCCTGGCCGCGCTCGCCACCAGCCTCTGGCACGAATTCGCCATCGTGGTCGGGGGGCTCGCGATCCTCTGCCTGGTCTGGGGCGCGCCGAACCGGGTGGCGCTGTGGACCTACGCGGTCTTCATGGCGATGAACGCCTCGGCCCGGCTCAACCTCTATCTCGGGGTGCGCAACCTCCAGCTCGAATTCCTGCCGGAGCACCTGCGCTACCTCGCCTGCTACCTGCGCCAGCGGCCGATGAACGCGCTGTTCCCGCTCTCGGTGAGCCTCGGCACCACGGCAGCGGTGCTGCTGGGGCAGGGGGCGCTCGCCGCCGAGCTGCCGCATGCCCGCACCGGCCTCGCCCTGGTGGCGGCGCTGACGGCGCTCGCCGTGCTGGAACACTGGCTCCTGATGCTGCCGCTGCCCGCCGCCGCCCTCTGGCGCTGGAGCCTGCCGAAGGCGGCCGCGGGCAAGGCCGGCTCGGCCGGGGAGGGGGCGTGATGACGTCCCGCCTGCACACCGGAACCACGACGCGCCCCCTCTCCCGTTCGGGAGAGGGTTGGGGTGAGGGTCGAGAACGCCACGGAGAGGTCGCGACGGTGCGGCGGCTCCGGCTCCGCTCTGTCCGGACAGTTCTCATCCCTCACCCTGTCCCTCTCCCGAACGGGGGAGGGGACCCGCGCTCGACTCGGTATCGCCGCATCCCGGCCCCTGCCAGCGCAGAAGCCTTCAGGACGCACGCGTGAAACAACCAACAGGGGAGGAACGGCCCATGGACTACGATGCCTTCTTCGGGGCCGAGATCGGGTCCCTGCGCCGCGAGGGCCGCTACCGCATCTTCACCGAGCTGGAGCGGCGGGCCGGCGCCTTCCCGCAGGCGACGCACCACCACGGCACCGGCACGCGCCCCGTCACGGTCTGGTGCTCGAACGACTATCTCGGCATGGGCCAGCACCCGGCCGTGCTGAGCGCCATGCACGACGCCCTCGACCGCTGCGGGGCGGGGGCGGGCGGCACCCGCAACATCTCCGGCACCAATCACGAGCACGTCCTCTTGGAGCACGAGCTCGCCGATCTCCACGGCAAGGAGGCGGCCCTGCTCTTCACCTCGGGCTACGTCTCGAACTGGGCGGCGCTGGGCACGCTCGCCTCCCGCCTGCCGCACTGCGCCGTGTTCTCCGACTCGGAGAACCACGCCTCGATGATCGAGGGCATCCGCGCGAGCCGGGCCGAGCGCCACATCTTCCGCCACAACGATCCCGGCGACCTCGACGCCAAGCTGCGCCTCGTCGATCCGGCCCGGCCGAAGCTCGTCGCCTTCGAGTCGGTCTATTCCATGGACGGCGACATCGCGCCGATCGCGGAGATCTGCGACGTGGCGGAAGCCCATGGCGCGCTCACCTATCTCGACGAGGTCCACGCGGTCGGCCTCTACGGCGCGCGCGGCGGCGGCGTCTCGGAGCGGGACGGCCTCGCCCACCGCCTCGACGTGATCGAGGGGACGCTGGGCAAGGCCTTCGGCGTGCACGGAGGCTACATCACCGGCTCCGCCAGGCTCTGCGACTTCGTGCGCAGCTTCGCCTCGGGCTTCATCTTCACCACCTCGCTGCCGCCCGCGGTGGCGGCCGGGGCGGCGGCCAGCATCCGTCACCTCAAGGCGAGCGGGGCGGAGCGGGCGCGCCACCAGGACCGGGTCGCCCGCACCCGCGCGGCGCTGACGGCGGCGGGCATCCCGGTGCTGCCGAACGACAGCCACATCGTGCCGGTGATGGTCGGCGACCCCGTGCTCTGCAAGGCGATCTCCGACACCTTGCTCGACGAATTCGCGATCTACGTGCAGCCGATCAACTACCCCACCGTGGCGCGCGGCACCGAGCGCCTGCGCGTCACCCCCTCGCCGCTGCACACGGATGCCGACATCGCGCATCTGGTGGGCGCGCTCTCCGCGATCTGGGCGCGGATGGGCGTGGAGCGGAAGGCGGCGGAGTGACCCCAGCCCTCCCCCCACGGATCTCGGGCTTGCCCGAGATCCGCCCACCTCTGCCCAAGTCGGGCAGGCCCGGCTTGGGTGGGGGGAGGGATGACGCGGCGGCAAGAGGAGCGAGCCCATGGACAGCGTGAGCGCACGGCACCGGGAGCGCGCGCCGGAGACCGCCTCCGAACCCGCGGCCGCCGGGGAGCCCGCCCCCCGGAACCCCGCCCCGAAGGCACGCGCCCAGCCCCCCGTCTTCCCCTTCTCGGCCATCGTCGGCCAGGACGAGATGCGCCAAGCCCTCCTCGTCGCCGCGGTCGATCCATCGATCGGCGGCGTCCTGGTGCTCGGCGACCGCGGCACGGGGAAATCCACCGCGATCCGGGCGCTCGCCGCCCTGCTGCCGCCGATGCGGGCGGTGGCCGGCTGCCCCTATGCCTGCGATCCCGAAGGCCCGGCCGAATCCTGCCCGCACTGCGCGACGGGCGCCCCGCGCCGGGCCGAGACACGGCCGGTGCCGGTGGTGGACCTGCCGCTCGGCGCCACCGAGGACCGCGTCGTCGGCGCCCTCGACCTGGAGCGGGCCCTGACCCGCGGCGAGACGGCGTTCGAGCCGGGGCTGCTGGCCCGCGCCAACCGGGGCTTCCTCTATATCGACGAGGTCAACCTGCTGGACGACCACCTCGTGGACCTGCTCCTCGACGTGGCGGCCTCCGGCATCAACACGGTGGAGCGCGAGGGGCTGTCGCTGCGCCACCCGGCCCGCTTCGTCCTCGTCGGCTCCGGCAACCCGGAGGAGGGGGAGCTGCGCCCGCAGCTCCTCGACCGGTTCGGCCTCGCCTGCGCGGTGGAGACGCCCACGGACATCGCGACCCGGATCGCCGTGGTGCGCGCCCGCGACGCCTTCGAGCGGGACCCGGCCGGGTTCTGCGCCCGGCACGCGGCGGCGGAAGCCGGCCTGCGGGATCGGATCCTGGCGGGGCGGGCGCGGCTCGGCGCGGTCGCGGTGCCGGATGCCGCCCTGGAACGGGCGGCCCGGCTCTGCCTCGCGCTCGGCACCGACGGGTTGCGCGGCGAGCTGACCCTGATGCGCACCGCCCGCGCGCTCGCCGCCCTCGAGGGCGCGGCCACGGTCACGGACGATCACCTCACCCGCATCGCTCCCGCCGCCCTGCGCCACCGCCTGCGCCGCAACCCCCTCGACGAGACCGGCTCGGGCGCCCGCGTGGCCCGGGCGATCACGGAGGTCTTCGGGGGATGAGCGGGCCGCAAGCCTTTCCCTCCCCGGACCTCGGGCCTGCCCGAGGCCCGGGATGCGATCGGACAGGCGACGCCCCCTGGGCCACCGCCCTCCGCGTCGCCGCGCTCCTCGCCACCGATCCGCACGGGCTCGGCGGCGTGGTGGTGCGGGCCGGGGCCGGTCCGGTGCGGGACAGCTGGCTCGACGCCCTGCGCAGCGCCCTCGGCGGCCGTCCC
>NZ_CABFPH010000168.1 GCF_902141845.1 Methylobacterium symbioticum
CGCGCGTCGCCGCGCTCAGGGTGCCCGCGAGCGCCGAGAAGTAGAGGCCGTTCTGCAGGAGCGGGAAGGCCGGCTCCTCGGCGGCATCGGGCATGGCAGTGGGGCAAGATCGGCGGCGCGGGCCTCGGGCTGGCGATCGGCGGCCCGCTCGGGGCGCTCGTCGGCGGCGCGGCCGGCCATTACCTGATCGACCGCGAGGGCGCGCCGTTCGGGCGCACGCCCCGCGAGGTGGTCTTCACCACCGGCCTCGTGGCGCTCGCCGCCAAGATGGCGAAGTCCGACGGCGTGGTGACGCCGTCCGAGGTCGAGGCCTTCGGCAAAGTGGTGCAGGTCGAGCCCGCCGAGCGGGCCGGCGTCGAGCGCCTGTTCGACCTCGCCAAGACCACCACCGCCGGGTTCGAGGCCTATGCGAGCCAGCTCGCCGCGACCTTCAGCGACGCGCCGGCGCTGCTTGAGGACGTGCTCGACGGCCTGTTCCATATCGCGACCGCGGACGGGGCGATCCACGAGGCCGAGGAGCGCTATCTCCGCGCGGTCGCCGAGATCTTCGGGCTGGACGAGGCGGCCTTCCGGCGCATCGCCGCCCGCCACGTGCGGCTCGCCGACGACCCCTATCTCGTGCTCGGCCTGGAGCGGGGCGCCGACGCGGCCGCCGTCAAGGCGCGCCACCGCCAGCTCGTCGCCGAGAACCATCCGGACCGGGTGATCGCCCGCGGCCTGCCGCCGGAGGCGGTGGCGATCGCCACGCGGCGGCTCGCCGCCATCAACGCGGCCTACGACCGCATCGAGGCGGAAGGCGCCGCGCGGTGAGGACCGACAGCCCCCTCGCGACCCAGGTCATTCCCTCGCCGAACCACGGCGAGCGGAAGGGGCCGCGGCCCGACCTGCTGATCCTGCACTATACGGGCATGGAGAGCGCCGCCGCGGCGATCGGGCGGCTCGGCGACGCGACGGCGGAGGTGTCGGCCCACTACGTGGTGCTGGAGGACGGGCGCATCGTGCAGATGGTGCCCGAGAGCCGGCGGGCCTGGCACGCGGGCGCGAGCGCGTGGCAGGGCTGGCGCGACGTGAACTCGCGCTCGCTGGGCATCGAGATCGTCCATCCCGGCCATCTCGACGGCGCGCTGGCCCCCTATCCCGAGGCGCAGGTCGCGGCGGTGACCGCGCTGACGCAGGACATCGTCGCGCGCTGGAGCATCCCGGCGGCGCGGGTGCTCGGCCATTCCGACATCGCGCCCGAGCGCAAGGACGATCCCGGCGAGACCTTTCCCTGGGCGCAGCTCGCGGCGGCAGGCGTCGGCCATTTCGTGCCCCCGGTGCCGATCCGCGATGGGCGCTTCTTCGCCCGCGGCGATGCCGGTCAGCCGGTGGAGGCCCTCCAGGCGATGCTCGCGCTCTACGGCTACGACGTGCCGGTGAGCGGGAGCTTCGACGCCCGCACGGAAGCCGTGGTGCGGGCCTTCCAGCGCCATTTCCGTCCCGCGCGGGTGGACGGCGTCGCCGACGCCTCGACCATCACCACCCTGCGCGACCTGATCGCGGCATTGCCGGCCAAAGAGGCGCCCGCACCATGACGATCAGCCGCGTCGGCGCCGCGCTCGCCGCCCTGCTCCTCTCCGGACCTGTCCAGGCCGGCGAAGGCGACTGCTTCGACGCGGTCGATCTCGACAAGCCGGTCGCGCTCGCCACGGTCACCGGGCCGGAGCGCGTGCCCTTCGTGAAATCGGCGCATGCGGCGGCGGGCTGCCCGGGACCGGACGGATCCTGCCGGGAGAAGGCCTATCTCGTCGCCGGCAACGCTGTCCTGGTCGGTCAGGCCCGGGGCGCCTTCGTCTGCGCCACCTATGTCGGCGCCAAGGGCGCGACCCGCTCCGGATGGCTCCCGCGGACGGCTCTCACGGATGCAGCCCCCGCCACGCCGGCCCTCGACGACTGGGCCGGCTCCTGGCAGGGCAGTCCCGAGCACCGCATCCGCATCACCCGGACGGGAGCGGGGCTGGCGCTCGCCGGCGATGCAACCTATGGCGCCCTCGATCCGGACCGGGTGAAGCGCGGGGCGGTGAATATCGGCTCGTTCTCGGTCGAGGCTCGCCCCCAGGCCGGGACGCTCGCCTTCACCGACGGCGAGAACGGCGTCGTCCCGCGCTACAGCCCGGACGATTATACGGCCTGCAGCGTCCGCATGCGCCTGATGCCGCCCTTCCTGCTGGTGGAGAGCAACGCCGCCTGCGGCGGCGCGAATGTCAGCTTTACCGGGATCTACCGGCGCGGCTGAGCGGCGCCAGCCCGATCAGGGCAGCGGCCGGACTATTCCGATCGAGGCTTGACCTGCCTGGCCCGTGAGACCGTACCGCGCGCGATCGACGCCGACGGACGCATGACCGTGCAGGCATCGCGGCAATATGGTCAACGCCGGTCATGCGAAGATGAAGATTCTATAGGGGTCAGATCCAAAAATATACATTGGGTCCGATGATTCAAAAAGGAGATAAATACCAAAAACATTGCCGTATCTTACGCATTCATTAAAATTCTACGCATCCCGTAAAGGTTCATTCGGTGGTCCGTGCGGTAACGCGCTTCCGGGAAAACGAGGGTGCGGCCGGTCCCGAGCCGCCGCCCTGGCGGCACGCGTGGAGGCTCTCATGACGCTGGATCCGGAGGAGTTGAGCGCTGCCGAGCTGCTGGTCGCCCGCATCGCCGCCAACACGAGCGCGTCCGCCGCGCTGGCCTTCTCCGGCCATTTCCTCACCAGCAATTTCGGGCGCTCGCTGAGCACGATGGAGGCCCGGATCTGCGACGGCGCGCTCCTCATCCTCGCGCGCACGGAACGGCTTGCGGTACGCGCGCAGCTCGCTGGGATCCTGGCCGCCGTGGAGAGCGGTCCGGTCCGGACCGTCACCCATCTCGCCTATGATCTGGAGGTCGAGGTGGCCGGCCCGATCCTGAAACGCTCGCCGCTGATCGCCGAGGAGGACCTTGTGGCGATCGCGCGGATCCGGCCGTCGGCGCATCTGGCGGCCCTGGCCTGCCGCACGGCGCTGAGCCCCGCCCTCACCGCGATCCTTCACGCCCGCGGCAACGCTTTCGCGCCGCAAGCGCGCACCGGCACCGGGGGGCCCCATGGATCGACGCGCCGCTATCTCCGCCGCTCGGCGACGGCGACGGCGCCCGAGCGGCCGGATCGCAGCCTCATCCGTCGATCCGACGATGGCTTGCCACCGGAGTTCAAGGAGCGCAGGCGAGCGCGCATCGAGCGGATGACGCTGCGCCTGATCGAGGGCGGGCGACCGAAATGCGGTGAGCCCGCGGATTGATGCCGGCGACCGACGCCCCTCACCGGACGCCGGCGCCACGGAGATCGGGCCGGGCCCTCTCGTCCCGGAGCCTGTGCGAGCGCGATCGTCACGCGGAGAGCCGGGTCGTGCGGTCCATCCCGGTCATCGCTGACCTGCGAAGCGCCAGAGGGTTCGCAGGGTTCGTCCAGGGATCGACAGGTTAAGTGCCCCCACGCCGTTCGGGCAGGCCCTCAGTGCTTCAGCAGGCTCTCGAAGCTTTCCTCGGGCGGCAGCTTGTTCGAGAACCGTGCGAGACGGCTGAGGCTCGGCTCGGACAGGCCGCCGGCATTGGCGTAGGCCGCGAGGGCGAAACTCACCAGAAGCTCCGCCTCTTCGTGCGTCACGGCCCGTCCGCTCAGAATGCTCGCCGCGCCACGAACCGCATGCACGGCTTCACGGAAAGCAGGATCGCCCTTCAGCTCATCGATACGCGACGCCACCGCTCCCTCCCCGCGGGTTGCATCCGGAGTCGATCCGACCGCGTCGCGATCGGGGACGGCTCCGGAGCCCTGATGCGTGGCGCTCCCCCGGCCGAACCGGCCTCCGCTCGGGCGAGCAGCACCCCGGCTCCTCGCGGCGTTCAGAGCAGCCACCGAAACTCCCGATAACCGGGAGATCGCCCGCCGGGCACGACGGCGCAGCGGGCGTTTCGAGAGAGGCTCTTAGCCCTAGGGATGGGGGCGTGTCACTTCCGATGGCGGCCCTGCGCGGAGGCGCGTGGAGCCGGGACCCCATTGCGCGGGCACGCGGATCTCAGGGCCTCCTCGGGCGAGGCGGGCGCCGCCTGTCACGACGTGAGGAGGATCCCATGATCCAAGGATCCGGGGACAAGAGTCAGCGCTGCGCTGCGGGCAGGGCCGGCTCGAAGCGGCCGAGGAAGCGCGCCCGTTCCCACAATTCGAGGACGAAGCCGCCGAGCATCGCCCGGACGGTCTCGACGGCCTCCGCATCGGTGATCACGTCGAGGACTTCGGCGGCCACGATCCGGTCACCGGGGGAGAACCGGTAGACGCGGTACGTCGACTGCCCCTCGTTCGGCGAGGACCGGAATTGTGCACTTGCACCAGGGCTTTGATCGGGCATGGCAAAATCCCTCCACGCGCCTCAGCAACCTCAGAGCGAATGGTTAACAAATCGTTAACGCTCGCATGAATTCTCCGATGAAGCCGAACCGAAACTGAATTCCCTCCGTAAAATTTTGGGTTCGTACGCTCCGCCTTGCGCATCAGCGTGCATTGAATGCCCGATCGACCGGATTTATCCGAGGAGATCAGGGACGGCCTCGGCTGCGGGACATCTCCTGCCGGCCGCCTCCGACTGCTCACAGCGCTCCAGAATGCGGCTCTCGAGGCAGCGCATCGCGCGCCGCGATCAGGGCCTTTTTGACCATCCTCAATGTTCTGTCCGGAGCACACAGGCAGGGTCGCGCGGATATCGCATGTCCCGGGCCCCCGTGATCGCCGTCACCCTTGCTCTTGCCCTGGCGCTCTACGGCGCCGTCGTCGTCTCGGTGCATCAGGCCGTCAGCCGCCTCGTCCGGATCACGCACGGGGCGGTTCCCGGACAACCGGCAGGCCCGCGCACGGCCACCGCACGAGGACCTGAGAGACCGACGGGGGTTCTGGCCTGGTCGCTGATCGCGGCGACGGCCTGCTTCTGGCTGCCCATCCTGACCGTCGTGCTCGGATTGACCACAGGGGCGCTCGGCCCGCACGTCGCTCAGGCTGACCCTCCCTCCGCCGCGGCGGCGGAAATGGACGCCCGGGACCGGCACAGGCCGGCCGCACTCCCCTACGAGGCGATGAGGCTCGACGCCTGCCGGACCGATCTCAGATCGCTCCAGGCGGATCTCGAGCAATCCACCGCGATGACGCTCCAGTTCATTGCCGCGCCGCAGAAGGCCCCGCCTGCGTTCCGGGCCTACAAGCCCCTGGGAGAGCTCTTCGTCGCGGCCAAGACCCGTGCCATGCAATGCCTGCAGATGGATTTCCCCGAGACCGTGCTCGCGGTCTCGGAGAGCCGCATGAACATGCCGGCGCCCGGGGAGCCGACCGACAACCTGAGCCAGATGTACCGGTACCGGAAGTTCTATCGGCAAGCGTCGCAGACCAAGGCGGCGCTCGCCGATTTCCTCGCGACGATCGGGCTCCGCAAGGCGATGCTGCGCCGTGAACTGGCCGATTGAGGGTCTCTTGCGACGCCTCAAGAAGAGGTTGGGGAGGGGATCGGCTCGCGTAGGCCCCCGCTCGAACAGTCTGGGAGACCGCGGCCGCCGGGTCGCGACGGGGCGATCAGCTCTTGCCCTCGGCCCAGAGCCGGTCGCGCTCCGCCTGCGCCTCCCGCAGGGCCGCGCGGTCCGCGTCCTGCTCCGCGCAGGCCTCGCGCAGCCGCGTCCTCTCACGGGCGGCCTTGCGCTTCAGGCGCGCCAGATTGGCCGCCTTCTGCGCCAGGATCTCCTCCACGCTGATCGGATCGTCGCGGAGCGGCGGCTGCTGCCACGGATAGGGCCGCCGCGGGGCGGGGGCCGGGCCGCGCGGCCGTGACCGGATCGGCGCCTCGTGAGCGCTCGCGTCGTCGGTCAGGCGCAGCGCCTCGCCGAGACTGAGGCCGGCGGCGGCCGCGACACGGCTTGCCGCCGCCGCGCCGGCCGCGCGCTCTCCAGGCGTCGCCCCGCGCTCCATCATGGCCCGGCACTTGGCGAAGCGGGCCCGATCCAGCCTGCGCTCAGGCATGACGCCGCCCCGGCCCCGGGCCGCGATCCGGGAACCGGAGGCAGGCGCGCGTGCGGCCGTCCTCGCGCGTCAGGACGAAGCTGCCGCCCAGTTGGGAGGCCATGCCGCGCATCACCCGCTGCCCGAGACCGCCGCTCTCCGGCGCGCCGGCGCGAAGGCCATCCCCGTCATCGGCGACCGTCAGGGCGAGCCAGCCATCGGCCTCCTTGCCGAAGGCCACCTGGATCTGCCCGGGCCTGTCATCAGGGAAGGCATGTTTCACCGCGTTGGTGACCGCCTCGTTGAGGACGAGCCCGACCAGAACCGCCTGATCCGCGCTGAGGCGATGCGGTTCGACGGCGGTTTCGAGCGAGACCGGGCGCAGCCCGAGATGGGCCGCACGCAGCTCGTCGCAGAGCCCCGTGAGGAAGGCCCGCATCTCCAGTCGGCCCGCAGGCCCGGACGTGGCCCGGAGCCGCCGGTAGACGCTGCCGAACACGTGGATCCGGTCGGCCAGACTGCTCAACGCCCGCCGGGTCTCCGCGTGCTCGGCTTGGGCCGCCTGCAACTCGGCCACGGAGACCAGGGCGCCGAGATCGTTGCCGATGCGGTGCGAGATCTCCTTCAAGAGGGCGGACAGGTTGTCCGTCTGCCGAGCGAGCCGCGTCAGCCGGCCGTCGGCCCGCGACAGGCGCGCCTGCAGGCTGCTGACGGTCAGGACGATGCACAGGCCGGCTGCGATGAAGCCGAGCAAGCCCAGCGCCTCGGTCGGCTCGGACACGGCGAGCCCTTCACCGCGCAGGAGGAAATAGGCGATCGCCGTGGCGCTCAGCCCGACGGCCCAGAGCGCGGCGACGCGGCCGCTCCGGAAGGCCATGACCGCGAACGCCGCCTCATAGACGACGTAGCCCTGGCTCGGGGTCTTCGGGAACAGCCGCAGGCAGAGGGCCGTGTAGGCGGCCAGGAGCGCGAAGGCGGCGAGCCCCTCGATCAGCCCGGCCCTGCCGGGCCGGTGCGTCCGGCCTTCCGCGTCCGGCGGCGCGGCCTGGGACTCCGTGGCTTGGATGTCGCGCACGACGAGCCCTCAGAGCCCCGCCCGATCCGTCCGGATGCCGAACCCCGTGCAGGGGCGCATCCGCCCAGCCCGCCGCGCGCGGGCGGGAGCGATCCGCCCATCCGGCGGAATCGCGTGATCGGTCTGGCTCATAGCGATCGGCAGACTGCCATACGGGGCGGGCGGAACCGCACCCAGTAGCAGCACGCGGCCGGGGGTCAACGGCGGCCGGAGCCGACGCGGACATAGGTCCGCAGCGGCCCGAGATCGGTGTCGGTGCGCGCGTCGAGGGCGAAGCGGCCGTCGGCCTCCGGACGGGCGGCGGTGCCGTCGCGGCCGGACCGGACGGCGACGCCGGCTGCGGCCCGGCCGGACAGGCGCAGGCAGGTTGCGCTGCCGGGCAGGCGCACGAAGCCCGGCCCCTGCTCCGGGCACGGCCGGGCCTTCGCCTCGGGGA
>NZ_CABFPH010000169.1 GCF_902141845.1 Methylobacterium symbioticum
TGGCGAGCGCCGCCGTCGCGGTGCCGCCGGCCCTCCAGCCGACCGCGCCCCGCGCCGCCGCCTTCCGGGCCGCGCCGGTCGCGGGGCACGTCGCCGGCCTCAACCCGGCCGGCGGCAAGGCCTCCGCCGCACCGGTGCGGTTCGCCGCCGCGCCGCCCGCGGCACAGGCCGCGGCGAAGCCGGTCCAGGCCGCCGCCCTCAAGGGCGCCCCGCTCAAGGGGGCGCCCGCCCCGACCCATCTCGCCAAGGCGGCCGCCCCGGCGGCGATGCCGGCCTCCGCCAAGATCGCCATGGCCCGCCTCACGGCGACCGCCGGGCCCGCGCCCAAGGGAGACGTCAAGGGTGACGCCAAGGGCGGCAAGGCCCCGGAGAAGGCCGCGCCCACGAAGCTCGCCGCCAGCCCCGGCGCCAAGCCCGCGGGCCGCCATACCGACCGCCTGGCCGGGATCTACTGATCCGGGTGTCGAGAGGGATCCCGGTCCGATCGAGAGCCGCGACGTTTTCCCGTTCGATCCCGCGGTGAAACCGCTTTATGGTCACGCTTGTTATCCGATCAGGCGTCGGCGGCGGGTGACCGGGCGGTCCCGGCCGGCGCGGGAGATGGCGATGCGCACGTCCCTCTGGACTCTCCTGGCCGCCGCCTGCGCGCTGGCCCTCGCCCAGCCCGTCCGCGCGCAGTCCTTCCAGACCGCCGCTCCCCACGCGATCCTGATGGATGCCGAGTCCGGCTCCGTGCTGTTCGAGAAGGCCGCCGACGAGCCCTTCGCCCCGGCCAGCATGGCCAAGCTGATGACCACGGACATCGTGTTCGAGGCGCTGAAATCCGGCCGCCTCTCCATGGATACCGAGTTCACGGTGACCGAGGATGCGTGGCGCCGCGGCGGGGCCGGGGGCGGCGGCTCCTCGATGTTCGCCCAGGTGAACAGCCGCATCAAGATGTCGGACCTGATCCGCGGCCTCATCGTGCAGTCGGGCAACGACGCGGCGATCACCATCGCCGAGAACATGGCGGGCTCGGAGGCGGCCTTCGCCAGCATGATGACCCGGCGCGCCGCCGAGATCGGGCTGACGCGCTCGACCTTCCGCAACGCGACCGGCTACTCGGCGCCCGACCAGAAGGTCACCGCGCGCGACATGGCCAAGCTCGCGCTGCACCTGATCGAGACCTATCCGGACCTGTACAAGATCTTCGCCGAGCGCGAGTTCACCTGGAACAAGATCAAGCAGCAGAACCGCAACCCGCTCCTGACCCTCGATATCGGCGCGGACGGGCTCAAGACCGGCTACCTGGAGGAATCGGGCTACGCGCTCACCGCCTCGGCCGTGCAGAACGGCCAGCGCCTGATCCTCGTGCTCTCGGGCCTGAAGACGGCGCGCGACCGCGCCTCCGAGAGCCGCAAGCTGATGGAGTGGGGCTTCCGCGCCTTCGAGCCGCGGCAGGTCTTCGCGAGCGGCGAGACCGTGGCCGAGGCCTCGGTCTACGGCGGCGAGAAGGGCTCGGTGCCGGTGGTGGCCAAGCGGCCGGTGCGGCTCCTGCTGCCGCGCGGCTCGGGGGACCGCGTCACCGCCAGGGTCGTCTACCAGGGCCCGCTGCCCGCGCCCGTGGAGGAGGGCCAGGAGATCGGGCGCCTGCGCGTGATGCGCGGCGACGTGCTCGCCCTCGACCAGCCGGTCTATGCGGGCGAGGCGGTCGGCCCCGGCACCCTGTCGCAGCGGGCGATGGACGCGGCCCTCGAGGTCGGCACCGACCTCGTCCGCCGCGCCTTCGACAAGGCCTCGGGCAAGGGCAAGGCGACCGACAAGGCGGCCGAGAAGGCGGCCAACCCGTCCTGACGCGTCTCGTCTTGACGCTGGGGCGGGAACGCCCGATGCCGCCGCGATGACCTCAGGCGCGTTCATCACCTTCGAGGGGGGCGAGGGGGCCGGCAAGTCGACGCAGGTCGAGCGGCTGGCCGAGACCCTGCGCGCCCGGCACCGGGTGGTCGTCACCCGCGAGCCCGGCGGCACCCCGCGGGCCGAGGAGATCCGCGCCGCGCTGCTCGGCGGCCTCGCCAAGCCCTACGGCCCCTTCGCCGAGGCGCTCCTGTTCTCCGCCGCCCGCATCGACCACCTCGACCGCCTGATCCGGCCGGCGCTCGCGGCCGGCGCGGTCGTGCTCTGCGACCGCTTCATGGATTCGACCCGGGCCTATCAGGGCGCCGCGGGCGGCATCGCGGCGGGCACGGTCGCGGCGCTGGAGCGCGTGGTCGTCGGGGCGACGCGGCCCGGCCTCACCCTGATCCTCGACCTCGATCCCGAGGCCGGCCTCGCCCGGGCCCGCGCCCGCAGCGGGGCGGCCGACCGCTTCGAGGGCGAGGCGCTCGACTTCCACAGGCGCCTGCGCGCCGCCTTCCGCGCCATCGCCGAGGCCGAGCCCGAGCGCTGCGTGCTGATCGATGCCGGCGAGGCCCCCGACGCCGTCGCCGCCGCGATCCGCGCGGCTGTGACGGAGCGCCTGCCGCACCTGCTGCCGGAGGGGGCGAGCGATGCCGCCTGAACGCGATCCCGACGACGTCGAGGCCGGCGACCTCGCGGGCCTGCCGCGCCCGCGCGAGACCGACCGCCTCGTCGGCCATGCCCAGGCCGAGGCCGCCTTCGCGACGGCCCACGCGGCCGGGCGCCTGCACCATGCCTGGCTGATCGCCGGCCCCCAGGGCATCGGCAAGGCGACGCTGGCCTACCGGGTCGCGCGGCGCCTGCTCGCCGACCCGGAGGGCTTCTCCGCGGTCGCGCCGGACCACCCGGTCGCCCGCAAGGTCGCCGCGCTCTCGCACCCCAACCTCGTGGCGTTGCGCCGCCACCGGGCGCCCGGCACCAAGACCCTGCCGACCCGGATCCCGGTCGACGCGGTGCGGCGCGCCCTCGACCTGTTCGGCTCCACCGCGGGCAACGAGGGCTGGCGCATCTGCATCGTCGACAGCGCCGAGGACCTCAACGCCAACAGCGCCAACGCCCTCCTGAAGATGCTGGAGGAGCCCCCGCCCCGGGCCCTGTTCCTGATCCTCGCCCACGCCCCCGGCCGGCTCCTGCCGACCATCCGCTCGCGCTGCCGGATGCTGTCCCTGCGCCCGCTCGCCGAGGCCGAGGTGGCCGAGGTGGTCTCAGGCTTCCCTCAGTCCTTCGCCCGGCCCGATGCGGAGGCGCTGGCCCGCGCCGCGGCGCTTGCCGAGGGCTCGGTCGCCCGCGCCGTGGCGATGCTCGATCCCGTCCGGGCCGGGATCGTGGCCGAGACCGAGACCCTGCTCGCCCGCCGCGCGCATCCGGACTGGACCCGCGTGCTGGCGCTCGCCGAGCGGCTGGCGGGGCGCGACGCCGAACCCCTGTTCGAGGCGGCGCAGGAGACGGTGCAGCGCGTCGTCTCGGCCGAGCTCCAGGCCCGCCGGCACGAGCCGCCGGCCCGCCTTGCGGCCCTGGTCGAGGTGTGTGACAAGTTCGCCCGCGCCGCCCGGGAGGCCGCGATCTACAATCTCGACCGCCGCCCCGTCGTCCTCGCGCTGTTCGCCGACCTCGCGGGCGCTACCTCCGCGGGCACGGCCCGCACCTGACCGGGCAGCACGCCCGCACCGGGAACGGACCTGACGTGACGGACAAGACTTTCGGCATCTCGACGGCGATCTCCTACCCGAACGGCGCGCCGCATATCGGCCACGCCTACGAGGTGATCGCCACCGACGCCATCGCCCGCTTCAAGCGCCTCGACGGCTACGACGTGCTCTTCTCCACCGGCACGGACGAGCACGGGCTGAAGATCCAGCAGGCGGCGACCCGGGCCGGCACCAGCCCCCGCGCCTATGTGGACGGCACGGCCGCCCCCTTCCGGGCCATGGCCGACCGGCTCGACTGCGCCTACGACCGCTTCATCCGCACCACGGAGGCCGAGCACTACGCGGCGGCCCAGGCGCTGTGGCGGCGCATGGAGGCCAACGGCGACATCTACCTCGCCAAATATGCCGGCTGGTACTCGGTGCGCGACGAGGCCTATTACGACGAGGCCGAGACGGTGCTGACCCCCGACGGCAGCCGCCGCTCGGCCAAGACCGACACGCCCGTCGAGTGGATGGAGGAGGAGAACTTCCTGTTCCGCCTCTCCGCCTACCAGGACCGCCTGCTGGCGCTCTATGCCGAGCAGCCCGATTTCCTGGGGCCGGACACCCGGATGAACGAGGTCGCGAGCTTCGTGCGCGGCGGCCTCAACGACCTCTCGATCAGCCGCACCACCTTCGACTGGGGCGTGCCGGTGCCGGGCCATCCGGGCCACGTCATGTATGTCTGGGTCGACGCGCTGACGAACTACCTCACCGTCACGGGCTTCCCCGACGAAGCCGACGCGCGCCGGCGCTTCTGGCCGATGGACCTGCACGTCATCGGCAAGGACATCGTCCGCTTCCACGCGGTCTACTGGCCGGCCTTCCTGATGTCGGCCGGGCTGCCGCTGCCCAAGCGCGTGTTCGGCCACGGCTTCCTGCTCTCCAAGGGCGAGAAGATGTCGAAGTCGCTCGGCAACGTGGTCGACCCGCTCGACCTCGTGGAGACCTACGGGGTCGATCCGGTGCGCTACTTCGTGCTGCGCGAGGTGCCCTTCGGCGGCGACGGCAACTACAGCCACGACGGCATCATCAACCGCATCAACGCCGACCTCGCCAACGATCTCGGCAACCTCGCGCAGCGCTCGCTCTCGATGGTGGCCAAGAATTGCGGGGCCGCCGTGCCGGAGCCGGGCGCCTTCACGGCCGCCGACCGCGCGCTGCTCGACGCCGCCGCGGCGCTGCCCGCCAAGGCGCGCGCCGCCATGGACGTGCCGGCGCCCCACACGGCGCTCGCCGAGATCTGGGCGGTGGTGGCCGAGGCCAACCGCTACTTCGCGGGCGAGGAGCCGTGGAAGCTCCGCAAGACCGATCCGGCGCGCATGAGCACCGTGCTCTACGTGACGCTGGAGACGCTGCGCCTCGTCGGCATCCTGGTCCAGCCCTTCGTGCCGGGCGCGGCGGCCAAGCTCCTCGACCTGCTCGGCGTAGCCGGCGAGCGCCGCAGGCTCGCCGATGCGGGGGAGGGCGGCCGCCTCGTCCCCGGCACGGCGCTGCCCGCCCCCGCCCCGATCTTCCCGCGCTTCGAGAAGCCGGAAGCCCCGGCCGCGTGAGCGGCGGAGGTCATGGTTTCGAAAGGTCGAGACCTTTCGCGGGTGCAGGGTGGAACCCTGGATTTTGGACCCTCCGACCCAGCGAGGCTGGGCCGGAGGGTCCAAACCCGGGGCTGCCCGCCCCGGGACCCCGCCAAAGGGCCTCGGGCCCTTTGGGATCCCGGAATCCCAATCCACCGTTCACGATAGCGACCGATGCTGATCGACAGCCACTGCCATCTCGACTTCCCCGACTTCGCCGCCGACCTGCCCGGCGTCATCGCCCGGGCCGAGGCCGCGGGCGTCGGGCGCATGCTCACCATCGCCACCCGCGTGGCCAAGGCCGACACCTACCGGGCCATCGCCGAGGCGCACCCTGAGGTCTGGTACACGGTCGGCACCCACCCGCACGGCGCGGCCGAGGAGCCGGACGTGGCGGCCGAGACCATCGCCGCTTTGGCCGACCATCCGCGCTGCGTCGGCATCGGCGAGGCGGGGCTCGACTACCACTACGACGACGCGGCGCCGGAGGCCGTGCAGGAGCGGGTGCTGCGCGCCCATATCGAGGCGGCCCGGCTCGCGGACCTGCCCCTCGTCATCCATGCCCGCGACGCGGACGCGCAGATGGAGCGCGTGCTCGCCGACGAGATGGCGCGGCGCTCCTTCCGGGCGGTGCTGCACTGCTTCTCCTCGGGGGCGCGGCTCGCCGAGGCCGGGGTGGAGCTCGGCCTGTACGTCTCCTTCTCGGGCATCGTCACCTTCCGCCGCTCGCACGCGCTCCGGGACATCGCCAAGGCCGTTCCCCTCGACCGGATCCTGGTCGAGACCGACGCGCCCTTCCTGGCGCCGGAGCCCTATCGCGGGCGCACCAACGAGCCGGCCTACACCGCCGACACCGCCCGCTCGCTGGCCGAGACCCTCGGCCTGGAGCCGGCGGATTTCGCCCGCCGCACCACCGAGAACTTCTTCCGCCTGTTCGCGAAGGCGCGCGCGGCGGATCACGGGGCGGGTCAAGAGGCGTGACAGGCGGCGCACGCCTCGGATACGACCGGAGCGGGAGGTCCGGATGGCGACGCTGACCCTGCGCATCCTCGGTTGCGGCTCGTCCGGCGGCGTGCCCCGCGTCGGCTACGGCTGGGGCGCCTGCGACCCGGCCGAGCCGCGCAACCGCCGCCGCCGCTGCTCGCTCCTGGTGGAGCGGGGGGAGGGGGCGAGGGTCACCCGCGTCCTGGTCGACACCTCGCCCGACCTGCGCGAGCAGCTCATCGATGCCAAGGTCGCCCGCCTCGACGCGGTGCTGTTCACCCATGCCCATGCCGACCACACCCACGGCATCGACGACCTGCGGCCCCTGGTCATCCAGATGCGCGCCCGCATCCCGACCTATGCCGACGCGGTCACGCGGGCGCTGCTCACCGCCCGGTTCGGCTACTGCTTCGAGACGCCGCCCGGCAGCGCCTACCCGCCGATCCTCGACCTGCACGCGCTCGCCGAGACCGGCGAGACGCGGGTGCCGGGGGAGGGGGGCGTGCTCAGCGCCGAGGCGCTCCCCGTCGAGCACGGCAACGAGGCGGCCCTCGGCTTCCGCTTCGGCCCGGCCGCCTACATGCCCGATGTCAGCCTGATCCCCGAGCCGGTGGAGGCGCGGCTGCACGGCCTCGACCTCCTGATCATCGACGCCCTGCGCGAGACGCCCCACCCGACCCATTACGCGGTCTCGGACGCGCTCGCCCTGATCGCCCGGGTGCGGCCGCGCCGGGCGGTGCTGACCAACCTGCACACCGACCTCGACTACGCCACCCTCAAGGCCCGCCTCCCGGCCGGCGTGGTGCCGGCCTATGACGGCATGCGCCTCGAGGTCGATCTCTGATCTGAGAGCCCGTACGGCCGGCGCATCCGATCTGCTGACCGCATCCTGAGGTGCGAGGCATCGGCCGAGCCGCGACGGAGGCCTCCAGGGATCGCGGGGACATCCGGACCTCGGGAGCCGGGGAGGCGCATCGGTCAGGCTCCGCTCTCCGTCCCGGGGAGGCCCGTAGAGGGCAGGGGCGGGGGCGCCAGGGCCGGCGAGGGCCTTTTTCTCGCGCACCGCGAAGATGGCTGTTGACGCGGCCCGAAGAGCCCCATATACACCCCTCATCGGCGCCGGCCGCGAATGAGTGGCCCGGGCGCTGACGCTTCTTCTGAAAGTTCTAGCGGGCTGATCCGGTCGGTAACCGGGTTGCCTGTTATTGCGTCGGTTGAAGGGTGTGGGCTCTGGGTCTGGCCCGCTGGTTTTGCCGCTTCGGTGGCGGTTCGGCGGGTTCGGGAGGCGGGGTTGACACGGTGAAGCGGGGGTCTT
>NZ_CABFPH010000170.1 GCF_902141845.1 Methylobacterium symbioticum
CGCTTGAGGGCTCTCCTGGGTTCAGACGCCTGGAGAGCCGAAATAGATCCGCGCGATCGGCGGCGGATATGCCCCAATGTCCGCACAGCTCTCCAGCCGTCAGATCGGGAAAGGAGAAGTTGGTGTTTTAGGCCCTTGGACCGATCATCTCAGAAAGAGAATTTGAGTCTATTACCTGCTCTGTTATCTATTCAAAATTTTTAAGAGGTTGCCGGGGAGGGACTGCGAGCCGGCCGGTTAAGTACATCGCTGTCGATGAACTAGGCCGGATTTTGTAATGTTGGATAACGCTGTGCGCTCGCCCCCAAGCTTATCGGATGAGCTGAACCTCGACGCCGACTGCGCCGGCAACCTCGGCCAACCAGGCGTTGGCGGTGAGCGCGACCGCGGTCGTGCGGGCGGCCAGCGCGAGGCAGAGCCGGTCCCCGATCCCGGGTCCCTTAGACAAGATCAGCGGCTTGAGCAGGGCCGCGCGAACAGCCAGGTCGTCGACCGGCGTAAGAGGGTACACGAGGCCATCCCGTAGCGCCCGCACCGTTGCCTCATCGGCCCCGTTGCGCACCATCCATCCGGCGACCTCGCCGAAGCTCACGCTCGTCATCGTAGTGGTCCCAGTAAAGGCTTGACGCACCTGCTCCCAGCCAAGCTCCTGGCGGCAGATAGGTGAGCAGCGCCGAGGCATCGAGGACGCTACGCGTCACGAACAAGCTCCGCCGTGATTGCGCTCACCTGATCTTGCGTGCCTACCGATGTCTCCTCTTCCGGACCGGCCTCCGCGCGGCGAGCCACGAGGAAGGCGGCGACCGAGGCGTCGTCACCGGCCAGGTATGAAGAAGCCTGGGCCTGCAGCGCCGCCATGGCTGTGGCGACAGAACGAACCCGCAGCTCACCGTCCACCAGGGTCAGCACGACCGGACCTCCGTAATCCAGATCGAGAGCCCTGCGAGCCTGAGCAGGGATGATCAGGCGACCAACTAAGTCGATCTTGGAAAGTGTGGTGCTCAGGACGTGATACCTCGCTGTGCACGATGTGATCGGCCTTCCATCATGAGCTGGTATGGTCAGCACTCAGTATCTACCATAAATCGGCATAATGGCATTCTCGTCGGATCCACCATGGTTCTCATCCGCAAGGGCATGGCCGGAACCGACCGGTTTCGGCCATGTCATTCGCGGCTGGCCGTAACATAGCCTTGCGGCGGTTTCGGCCATGCTCTAGTTTCGGCCATCGTTTCCGGCCGGATCGCGACCATGCCCCGCACCTTCGCCTACCTGCGCGTGTCCACTCTCGGACAGACCACCGACAATCAGCGCCAGGAGATCGCCGCCGCGGGTTTCCAGGTCGAACCACAGCGGGTGATCACCGAGACGGTCTCGGGCAGCGTCGCCACCGACCAGCGCAAGGGCTTCGTCCGCCTGCTCGACCGGCTCGAGCGCGGCGACGTCCTGGTCGTGACCAAGCTCGATCGGCTCGGCCGCAACGCCATGGACGTCGGCGGTACGATCAAGCGGCTCGACGCCCTCGGCGTGCGCGTGCACTGCCTCGCACTCGGCGGCGTCGACCTGACCAGCTCGACCGGCAAGCTGACGATGGGCGTGATCAACGCGGTCGCCGAGTTCGAGCGCGATCTCTTGATCGAGCGCACCCAGGCGGGGCTTGCCCGGGCGCGGGCCGAGGGCAAGACGGTCGGCCGGCCGGCGAGCCTGACGCCGGAGCGGCGGCGAGAGGCCGAACGGCTCCTACGCGACGGCCGGAGCGCCTCGGCTGTGGCGCGCGAGCTCAAGGTCAGCCGGGCCACGATCCGACGCGTGCAGGCGGCGCTGCGCGCGCATGAGTCCCAGGGACAATCCGGCTGAGGGAATGATCGGATGGTCGGCTGTCCGCTTCGGTGGCATACTGGCTGCGGCTGCGGCAGAGGGTTCAGGCCATGCGCGAGCCGACGTCTGAGAGCGTGCGCGAGATGATGCTCGCTCTGATGAGTGCCGCGCTCACGCAGATCGTCGCCATGAACGCGCGGGCGGACGAGCTGGCCCGGGCTGCACACGAGGACATCGACCCTTGTTTCGCCGCCGCGATGCAGGAGCACGCCCGCCGCTATCGCGTCGAGGTTTTGGAGCTGCAGGGTCGGCTGGCGACGCTGAGCGGCGACTACACCCGGCGCTTCCACGCGGAGATCTGAACCGTGCTGTCTTCTGATGAGGATGAGAACTCCAACCCTTCAGGATCCCAAACCTACCGGCGGCTTCGTGAGATCGCCGATCTGCTCGGCAAGCCCGTAGGGACGTTCCTCGGGTCGAAGCCTGACGAGGATGTCGCGCTGCTCGAGCTGCTGCGCTTGTGGGGCACGATCACCGATCCCGTGGGTCGGCGGCGCGTTCTCGACCTCGCGCGCCAAGAGGCGAAGTGCAGCAACTACGAGGACGATAGCTGAACCCGGTCGGCGGTCATACCATAGCATTGGAGGACCGGTTCGATACTTGTCCCGATAGCTGTCATTCTGGGGGAATGATGAGGCTGCAGGAGCAGGCCGCCCGTGGAAAAATCAGTGCTATGTACGGGCGTCTTGATACTGCCTCGCGGCCAATCCTCTGCAACGTTTAAGATGGCTTCCCGTTGTTGCGCGGGCTGCTACAGCGCAGCCTGACGTGCGGGGTTCGCCGATGACATCCTCGAAGCTTGATCGCACCCCGCCGAGCCGGGAGCAAACGAACGCTCTCATATGGACGGTAGGGCTGGCCACCGCTCTTCTCGGCGTCGTGGCTCTGCCGCGGCGTGGAGCCCGTACAAGCTCCGCCGAACTCCCGCGGCGCGGAGACGATCAGGCTGAAGCGGCACGGAAGCCTTCCCCGTCTCACACCGGCACCGCGGCTCAGGAGATGGCGCGCACGCAGGCCGACCGCGGCCGACGAGCATCGAAGCCGACCGAGATCCCCGCCAAGGGCTGGAAGGACATCGCTCTACGTACCTATCACGACATCGGCGAGAACCGGCTGTCGCTGATCGCGGCGGGCGTCACCTTCTTCACGCTGCTGGCGATCTTCCCGGCGGTAGCGGCTCTCGTGTCCTGCTACGGGCTCATCGCCGACGCCGCGACCATCAACGAACAGCTCGCCAGCCTTCAAGGCATCCTGCCCCAGGGGGCCATCGAGATCATCGGCGACCAGGTCAAGCGGCTCAACGAGAATGGCAACACCACCCTCGGCCTCAGCCTGATCATCGGTGTCGCCCTGTCGGTCTGGAGCGCCAACGGCGGCGTGAAGCACGTCTTCGACGCGCTCAACCTCGTCTACAATGAGCGCGAAAAGCGCAATTTCTTCGTGCTCAACCTCATCTCCCTCGGCTTCACCGCGGGCGCGCTGCTGTTCCTCGCTCTAGCGCTGTCGGCGATCGTGGTCCTGCCGGTGGTGCTCGCGTATGTCGGCATCGGCAAGGAAGCATCGTGGCTGAACCTGCTTCGCTGGCCTGTGCTCCTGCTCGCCGTGCTCGGTGGCTTGGCGGTCCTCTACCGCTACGGGCCCAGCCGGGACGCGCCGCGCTGGCGCTGGGTCACGCCCGGGGGCGCCCTGGCGGCCGTGTTCTGGCTCGTCGCCTCGGCCCTGTTCTCCTGGTACGTCGACCATTTCGGCAGCTACAACAAGACCTACGGCTCGCTCGGGGCGGCGATCGGCTTCATGACCTGGATCTGGCTCTCGACCATGATCGTGCTGGTCGGCGCCCAGGTGAACGCCGAGATGGAGCACCAGACCGCCGAGGACACCACCGTCGGCAAACCGCACCCCCTGGGCGCGCGCCGGGCCCGCATGGCCGACACGGTCGCTGTTGCTGAGAACGATTAGCCTCGACGCAGGCCGTCGGGCAGCGAGCCGCGGAACGGAGCACGCCGTTGCACTCGGCTCTGCCAACCGCAATCCGTCGCCGTGAACGCCCCACTCGTGCCGGGATCCAGCCCAGACGCGCGGGCTGTTTGGCGGCCTATTCCGAGGCTCACGGCAGCGCGCCAGGCTCGCGGCAAGGTCCAAAAACGCTGCAGAGTCAGGATGCGCCCGCCGCGAGCATAGCAGTGATCCTCAAGCTGCCTTTCCCACGTAAAAAATGAATTCATAATAATGAAGCACTATGATGCTTATAAATAGGAGTCCTAATGGTAGAGACAGATGTGATAAGTAAATTTTAATATCAACAGATGGCGCGCCAAGCAAGAAGCTCGATGCATTCTACAGCGCCTGTATTTGTCTTTTCTCAGACAAGAAGCGCTTCTGTGTTTACGGTCGTCTCGTCAAAGCCGATCAAGCGCGACAGCTTCGCCGAGCACCGAGATGCGAGCCGTCAACGCGCGGACCGCCGCGCGCATCGTCCTGCGTCAGGCGCGGCATGATGCTTTGGTCAGCCGCATGGCCCAGGCGGCTCTGGCGACTGACCTGTAGTCTCCGCTTTAGCCTTCCATCCAGGGTACAGCCGAGGGGTCAGGTGGTTCTGCGGCCCTTGCGCTCAGCCATGGCACCGGGACGGCCGAGCCCTATCGCTCTGGCCAGGGCAGAGCGCTGCTCGGCGTAGCTCGGGGCGACCATCGGGTAGTCCGCCGGCAGGCCGTAGTGCTCCCGGTAGCTCCGCGGATGCAGACCATGCACCGTAAGGTGGCGCTTGAGCGTCTTGTAGATCCTTCCGTCGATGAAGCTGACGATCCCGTCGTGCCGGACCGACTTGCGGATCTGCGCTGGGCTCGGCTTCTCGACGTCGCTCTGCGCCGCCGGGCCGCTCTCGGCCGTCGGGGTGCCGGAGACGAGCCCGGCGATCGCGCCGTGCACGCGCGCGATCAGGGGCGGCAGCTCGGAGGCCGGCACCGGATTGTTCGACACGTAAGCGGCGACGATCTCGGCGACCAGTTCGATGAGATCGGCATCACAAGCTAAGGTTTTTTCCGCCACTTCGTGCGTCCCCGATTGATCCGGCGGCTCGACCGCCGCCGTATTCAGACCATAAAGAAATCTAAGTCAATATCCGCCCACATTACAATTCCGTACTTGATCATAACCCGAACGTCTGGATGTATACCACCGCATCAAACAGGTAGGCTGGATCGAAAAGACTTTGTTGAGCCGATTAGTGATTTGTGCGGCTCCTGCGCGAAGAGCAAGGTGCCTCTGCCGTCGCGCGTGAGCTCAAGCTCAGCCGAACTACGGTCCGACGGGAGTAGGAGACGATGCGGCGAGTTGAGCACCCATGGGCGGTTCGGAGGCCCATGCCAGCTTGTTCAGGTAATGAGGAAGGCACACCTTTAGCTGCTTGTCCGGCCAAGCTGTGGCAGGATCGGGTTATGCCGATCCGGCCCGAGCATCGCTTCTTCTACCCGATCGACTGGCCGCAGCTCTCGGCCATGATCCGCTTCCGGCGCGCCGGCGGCCGTTGCGAGAACTGTAAGCGCCCGCACGGACAGACCGTGTTCCACCTCGGCGATGGCCGCTGGTGGGATCGCGAAGTCGGCGCCTGGCGTGACGGGCGCGGCAGGCGCGTGCGCGTGGCCGTCGGTGCGGTCGATCTGCTCGGGCGCGTGCGCCGGACGCGGGTCGTGCTGGCGGCCGCCCATCGCGACCACGACACCAGCAACAACGCGGGCGCGAACCTCGTGGCCTTCTGCCAGCGCTGCCATCTGATCCACGACCGCCCCGAGCACCGGAGGCGGCGCTGGCTCACCCTGTTTCGGCGCAAGGCGCTCGGGGATCTGTTTCGAGGACCCTACGCCTGAATGGACGCCCCGGTTCTCGACCGCTACGCCTCAGCCGACATCTTGGCCTTCCGCGCCCGGCCCGCTCGCTTCGGCTGCTTTGCGACGGCCTCAGCGCCTTCAGCGACCTTCGGAACCGCCTTCCGGCGTTGCTGTCCAAGGCCGACGCTCTTGGCCAGCGCCGAACGCACCTCGGAGTAGCTGGTCGCCACCATCGGGTAGTCGCGCGGCAGCCCCCACTTCTCACGATAGGCTTCAGGATCGAGCCCCAGCACCGTGAGATGCCGCTTGAGCGTCTTGTAGGGCTTGCCATCCTCGAAGCTGATCAGCGCCCCGTGGGTGATCGACTTCCGGATCTGGGCAGGCGTCGCCTTCGCGACCGCCGGAGTAGCCGGCGTAGCAGAGCCGCCGAGGCCGGCCAGCGCGGCGTGCGTAGTAGCAATCAGCGTCGCCAACTCCGCGGCGGGAACGGAATTGTTCGCCACATAGGCTGAGACGAGCCCCACCGTCAGCTCGATGTAGCCGATGGCCTCGATCATCCCTGTATTCTCGTCCACGTCGCACCTATTCTTGAGAGTGATAAGATATTGTATCGCCGCGCACGAAAGCGCAATGCACCCTCACGAGGAAAAGCTCCTGACGCCGCGTCCGGACTAAACCTCAAACACCGCTCTCGGCCTCAACGGCACTTATCCAGATGGTTGCTGCGCAGTTTCCGTCGTACCCATTCTTCTCCCCTCTGCGCGCGGAAATCAGATCCTGTACGATCGGGCCAGCATCGGCGGCGTGCCGGGACCGCGCCACGCCCCGTCTGTGCATACCGCGCAGCGGGCGTCAACGAGCTGAGCCATTCGCGATCCGTGTGGCCCCAGCGGTCTGCCGGGACCGATGCGCTCCCCTATAGAGAAGCGGGATGCACACCACCGCGTACGGTCGCTCTCCTTCGAAATGGCCGCTCGCGATCCGGGTGGAATCGTCGGAGCGACATGTCGATCAGCCGCCGCCAGCTCACCGCTTCGCTGATCGCAGCCGTCCACATCGCCGAGCGGCATGTGATCGCGGCCTTCATCGCCGATGCAGCGACGCAGTGCGCTCCCAACCCGTTCGCGCAGACGAGCGCCGGAGCCGTGCGCCAGATCTGGCGGCAGCGAGCCGCCGAGTTTCAGTCGTTCGACATCGCGGCGGCCGGGCTCGCCTGTCTGCTGACCGCCGTGTCCGATATGAGCGTGGAGGAGCCGCTGGTGCAGGAGATCCTGCGGGCCGGGCCGCACACCGCGAACGTATTCCATCGCGGCGATGGTTGCCGGATCGTCGGCGCCGTACTCTACGGCAAGCCCGGTGTCGCCCTGCCGGTTCTTTCGGTACCCAGAGCGATGCGTTCAGCTCTTACCCGACAGTCACGCGCTCGCCTGCCGGCGGAGCAGCTCGACTTGTTTGCGCGGGTCTGAGCTCGGCTGTTACCTCCTGAACGCTTCGAGCACGTCCGCCATCGCACTCTGCCGAGATCGGGTGTGGATCGGCGCGGAGTTCTGATGCCGACCGGCTTCGTGAGCACCCGAATGGCCAGATGTCGATGGCTCACAGCCTGGTGC
>NZ_CABFPH010000171.1 GCF_902141845.1 Methylobacterium symbioticum
GCGCGGCGGGGCCGGACCGGCCGGCCGCGAGCGCCCTGCCGCCGGGCCTCGGCCCCTGGGGCCACCGCGTCGCCCAGGTGCACGGCCTCGTCTCGGGGCGCCCCTTGCGCGAGGTGTCGCTGCACGACTTCCCGAGCATGGAATACGGCGACAACTTCTTCCTGGCCGGCGGCTACGGCGCCTATCTCGCCCGGCTGGCCGAGGATCTGCCGATCGCCCTGTCGCGGCCGGTGACCGGCATCGACTGGTCGGGCGCGGGCGTCACCGTGGCGACCGAATCCGGGCCCTTGCGGGCGCGGGCGGCGATCGTGACCGTGCCGGTGATGGTGCTGCGGCAGACGATTCCCTTCACGCCCGCCCTGCCGCCGGAAATCCGTGCGGCCATCGACGGCTTCAGCACCGGCATCTACGAGCACGCGGTGCTGCACTGGCCGGGCAGCCCGTTCCGGGGGCCGGACCGCCTCGTCAGCATGGCCGGCGGGCGGCAGGCGCCGCCGGGCCTGCTCTCGCGGATCGACGGCAGCGCCTTCCACTTTTACGAACTCGACACGGTGGGCGCCGCCGCGGTCGATGCGGCCGGTGGCGATGCCGACGCGGCGCGTCGGCACGTGCGCCAGGTGCTGGGCCAGCATTTCCCGGCCGCCGCGCTCCGCGGCCTGACGATTCCCGCGGTCAGCGCGTGGCGCCACGATCCCTGGTCGCGCGGCTCCTGGGCCGTGGTGCCGCCAGGCCATGCGGGTGCGCGCAGCACCCTCCAGGCGCCGGTCTCCGAGCGGATCTGGTTCGCCGGCGAGGCCCTGTCCCGCCTGCAATGGGGGACGGCGGGGGGCGCCTTCGAGGAGGGCAGGCGGGCCGGGCTCGCGGCGGCCGAGCGTATCCGCGCGGGCACAGGGTAGGGCCCGCGAGCGGGCCGGGCAGCCCGCCCGCCTTGCCGGAGAGGCGCGAACATGCATCCCGTTCGAGGCAGGATGTGTGGGAGCCCCGGATGAACTGGGTCGAGGCGATCGGCTATCTCGGCACCGCGCTGACCATCTCGGCCTCGGCCATGAGCACGATGATCCCGCTCCGGATCATCGCGCTGCTGGCGAGCTGCGCCGTCATCACCTACGGCTTCCTGATCGACAGCATGCCCGTCGTGCTGACCGAGATGATCCAGATCCCGTTCAACGCCTTCCGGCTCTGGCAGATGCTGCGCCTCGTGCGCGACGTGGAGAAGGCCGCGGACGGCGACCTCTCCCTCGACTGGCTGCGCCCCTTCGGCTCGGAGCGGCCCTTCGGCGTCGGCGAGGTGCTGTTCCGGAAGGGCGATCCGGCCACCGAGATGTATTACGTCGAGAGCGGCGTCTTCAAAATCCCCGAATACGGGCTCGAGGTGCGCCAGGGCGGCATCGTGGGCGAGCTCGGCCTGCTCTCGCCGGGCAACACCCGCACCGCCTCCCTCGTCTGCGTCGAGGCGGGGCGCGCCCTGTGCGTCTCCTACTCGGACGTCAAGCAGCTCTACTACCAGAACCCGGAATTCGGCTTCTACTTCCTGAAGCTCACCAGCGAGCGCCTGTTCCAGAGCGCACAGATCGACACGGCGAAGAAGGCCGCCCCGGCCGAGGGCGACGTGCTCTGAGAGCCTGATCGAGCGGATCCGGCGGGTCTTCGCCCGAGCCGATCCCCCTCTCGACCTCATCCCGAGGGGGAGTGGCGGGACGAACGCGGCGAGGCGGGCTTCACCGGCGGCGCGTGGCCCCACGCACCGATCGCGTCGCCTCGCCGCGCGGGCTCGGGACCGTGCCGGCGCGGCTCGCGAGCCAGGCACGCCGCGTCTCGATCAGCGCCTTCAGCCGGGCTGCCCGCGTCTCCCGCCGGTTGCAGTCGCAGGGCCAGTCGCAGCTCGGGCTGAGATCGTGCGCGGAGGCGTTTCCCTCGAACAGGCCGACGATCAGCAGGACCACCGAGAGCACGAGCCAGACGACCCCGATCACGGCGAGCGCCGTGACCGGCCAGGCGAGGCCGAGCCCGATGAGCCCCGCCAGCGCGAGCTTGAGCGCGAGCGAGCCGGCGAGCTTCAGCTTGACCAGGGTGAGGAGCGTCGCGCCGGCCCCGAGAGTGCCGCGCAGGCCCCGCAGCACCCGCACACGCAGGCGCTTGCGGGCGGCCAGCACCTCCAGCCGGCCCAACTCCCGCGCGACGCGGATCGCATCGTCCCGAACGCTCTGCCCTCCTGCCGCCACCCGGCCCCTCCCCGTCTGCGCAAGCGCCGGTAATCGAACATCCCGGGGGCTCGCACGGCGTGAGGCTGCACACCCCGGGCGGCGGGACAAGACAGAAGGGGATTCGGCCGCCACGATTCCGTCCATCCCCTGGCCCAGCCTCGGCCGCGATCGGCGCAGGGGAGGAGACGGCATGGCGGCGATGGGGTGGATAGGCCTCGCGGCCGGATTCGGAGCGGCCCTCCTCGGGGCGGGGCCCGCCACGGCCGCGCCGCAACTGGTGCTCGACTACCGCAACCCGCAGGTGTGGGCGCGGTGGCCCAGCTACGCATTGGCCGAGCGTGCGGTGGTCGCCCGCGCCCTGGAGGGGGCGCCAGAGGCGATCCGCAGCGATATGGGCCGGAGCTTCGCGATCCTCGGGGATGCACGGGGCGCCTACACGGCGGCCGGAGTTCGGGAGCGGATCTACCTGATCCAGCGGGCGGCGCCGGTGGCGATCGACCCCTTCCCGAACGCGCCCGCGCCGGTTCTCCTGATCCTGGCCGAGGGCGGCCCGCCCCGCTTCTACCGCCTGACGACGCGATCACAGTTCCAGCGCCTCGTCGCGAGCGCCGACGCCGACCGGGACGGCCGCGACGAGGTTCTGGTCGAATCGACCGTCATGAACATGGGTCAGAGCATCTCGGCGCTGACGGTTCTCCGCCTCGATCCGGAGACGGAGACGGCCCCCGAGGTCCAGACCCTGCCGGAGGTGGTCAGCGAGAGCTGCGAGGCGGGGCGCGGCCCGCGGAACCGCACGGTCTCGGCCATCACCCTCGCCGAGGGCGGCGGCTTCCGGGCGCAGCGCTTCCCCCTGCCCTGCGGCTAGAGCATTTTCTTTCTTGGAACCGGCGACCACTTCCGCGGACAATGCTCGAGCGCCCTCCGACGACGCGGATGCCGACGCGGCGGACGAGAGCACAGGCGAGCGCAGAGAAGGCGCGATGTGGACGGCGGCGATGGCGGCGGGGGCGACGTGTGCTCGAACACAGCCGAGCCGGTGCGTTCCGATGTCAATCGCCACAGACGCAAGCAACGCGTCGCACCAGATATCGGAACTCTACGCATGACAGATTTCACGGCGTCCCGCCTGTCCGACGAGGATCTCGACACTGTACAGGGCGGCATGTCCGGCGCGGGCATCGGCGGCGTGGCCGGCGGCACGCTTGGCGTCATCGGTGTCGGCGTTCTTGCGGTCGGTTCAGGGGTTGTGGCCGTGGCCAGCGCTCCCGTGCTGATCTCCGCGGCGGTCGTCGGCGTTGTCGGCGCCGGGATCGGCGCCGGCGTGGGCAAGGTGGTGGATCTGGTCAGAGGCGCCTGAGAGCCTGTTCGAGCTCACCCTTTCAGGCGGTTGTCGAGGGCGTTGCCGGCCGTGAGGCAGGCGACGCAGGCGAGGCGCCCCGCTGCGACACCGCGGCGGCCAGCACGCTCGCGGTGTCGACCACCCCTGTGGCTGAACCGGCCGAAGGTCCGCCCGGCGGGCACCTCACGAAACGCCCGGCCGCCGAGGGACCTCTCTGAACGTCGCTGCGGCGGAGCCTCGACGGGACCTCACGCCTCGGCGAGCGCCACCGCGCGGGGCGGCGGCAGGTTGGCGCGCAGTTCCCGCGAGACGCCCGGCGACGCCGAGATCGTGCCGAGATTGGCGTAGGTCTCGTGGTTCTTCTCGATCGCCGACAGGTCGTAGAGATAGTTCACCATCAGGCCGTGGGACTGCTTGAGACCCTTCCGCGAGACGTCGCCGAGAAAGTTGATCCGCTCCAGCCGCGCCCCGTTGCCGAGATGGAAGCGGGCCACCGGGTCGAGGGGCCGGCCACGGGGGTTCTTGGCGCGCAGGAAATAGGCCGCCGCCGCCGGGATCAGCGCCTTGCGCACTGCGTCCGCCTTGGCCTTGTCCGTGCACCAGTCGGGCTCGTCGAGGAGGCGCAGCGCCTCCACGTCCTCGCGGGTGAGTCCCTGGGGCGCGTCGGCCCGACGCTCGCGCTCGAGCCAGGCGGAGAAGCCCGGCACCGGCGAGAGGGTGACGAAGGTCTTCAGGCTCGGAATCTCGCGGGCGAGGTCCTCCACCACCTGCTTGATCAGGAAGTTGCCGAAGGTGACCCCGGCCAACCCCTTCTGGCAGTTCGAGATTGAGTAGAAGATCGCGGTGGTGAAGGCCCGGGGCGAGAGCGGCGTGCGCTCCTCGCTGAGGATCGGCGCGATGGCCGGGGCGATCGCGTCGGTGAGGGCAACCTCCACGAAGATCAGCGGCTCGTCGGCGAGGGCCGGATGGAAGAAGGCGAAGCAGCGCCGGTCCTTCGGCTCGATGCGGCGGCGCAGATCCTGCCAGTCGGCGATCTCGTGCACCGCCTCGTAGCGGATGATCTTCTCCAGGATATGGGCCGGCGTGGTCCAGTCGATGTGACGCAGCACCAGGAAGCCGCGGTTGAACCACGAGGCGAAGAGGTGCTCGAAATCGCTGTCGAGGCTCGACACCGCATCGACGAGGTCGGGCGTGCTCGCCGGATCCTCCTGCAGGCTCCTGCGCAGGTCGAACAGATCCTCGCGCATGCGCACCAGGGCGAGCGTGCCGTCGCGGGCGAGGTTGAGGCGGCGGATCAGCTCCTGGCTGCGCGGCTCGGCCGCCTCGTGCAGCCGGCCGAGGCGGGCCCGGGTCGGGTCGGCGCGGTAGGCGGCGATGGCCGCGTCGACCGCGGCGTGGTCGGCGTCGAAATCGACGGCGATGTGGCGCAGGAAGGCGAGGCGCTCGACCTTCGACAGGGTGGCGTAGCGGTCGAGGATCGCTCGGGCGAGCGCCACGCCGGACGCCTCGCCGCGCCGCGAGATCAGATCCTCGCAGAGGCGGACCAGCTCGGACGGGTCGGCCCGTGCGGCCATGTCGCCGCGGGCGATCCCGATCAGATCGCGGCCGCGATCGCTGATCGTCTGCAGGAGATCGCCGAAGAATGAGATCGCCGCCATGCTCCGCCCGACCTGTGACGCTGCCGTGGGCGAGGTCTTCGCCCGGATCGGACGCGTCTCGCGACGATCGCGCCGCCGGCCACGCTGTTCTAAGGCGGCGGCGACGGCCCGGCCAGTGCGGTCGCCGCGTCGGCGCGCGCCCGGTCCTGCATCAGGGACGGACCGCCGCCTCGCCCGCGATCACGGCGCGGTGGGCGCGCTCCCGCCAGTCACCGACGCCGTGCTGGCGGGCGAAGCGCAATTCGGCTGCGCGGAGCGCACGCTCCGGGTCGCGGGCGCGCTGGATGTCCACCGTGCCCACGGTGAACGGGACGCCCAGGATCTCCTTCGAGAAATCGATGCGGTAGTTCGCCACACGGAACTCCCATGTCGTCTTGACTTGAGGCCGCCTCCGCCGCGAATCACCGGGATCCGAGAGGGATTACCCATATGTGAGACGATAATCGCGCGTTCGCCAAGGGCGCGTGGCGCCGATGCGGACGGCGCATGCCTTCGCGGCGGATTCGGCCGTGGACAGAGTTATATGGGAGCGAGGCCGCCGGTCCGGAAGACCGCCGGCCGCCCAGAGCGGCCTCACGGCCCTCGAGCCCCTCCCCGCCCCCGCCTCACGGACGATTCGATGCCATCACTCACCGCGCGTGCGCGCCTCGGGCTGACGCTGATCGCCGGCGGGGCCGTGGCCAACATCTACTACAACCAGCCGCTGCTGGCGCTGCTGGTGGCGGAGTTCGGCGACGGTGCGGCCCTCTGGGTGCCGACCGGCTGCCTCGTCGGCTACGGCCTCGGCATCGTCGGCCTCGTCCCGCTCGGCGACGGCCTGCCCCGGCGCCGGCTGATCGTGGGCCAGCTCCTGGCGCTGGCGCTCGCTCTGGTGGCCGCGGGCCTCAGCCCGAACCTGGCGGCGCTCGCCCTGGCGAGCCTGTTCATCGGCATCCTCGCCTCGGCGGCGCAGCAGGCCGTGCCCTTCGCCGCCGAACTCGCGCCCGATGCGAGCCGCGGGCGCATCGTCGGCCAGGTGATGACGGGGCTTCTCTCCGGCATCCTGCTCGCCCGCACGGTGAGCGGCTTCGTCGGCGCGCATCTCGGCTGGCGGGCGGTCTTCGTGGCGGCGGCGGGCGTCGCCCTCGCCATGGCCGCCATCGCCGCGACCACGCTGCCGCACACGCCGCAGACCAAGCCCCTGCGCTACCGGGCGCTGATGCTCTCGATCCTCTACCTCGCACGCACCCAGCCGGTCCTGCGGCGCGCCAGCCTCGTCCAGGCCCTGCTGTTCGCGAGCTTCAACGCCTTCTGGGTGACGCTGGCTCTGCTCGTCGAGGCGGAGCCGTTCAACCTCACGGCGGCGGGTGCCGGGCTGTTCGGGGTGATCGGCGTGGCCGGCGCGCTCGTGGCGCCGCTGTCCGGCCGCTTCGCCGACACGCGCGGGGCGCGGCCGGTGGTGATCGCCGGCGCCCTCTTCGTGATCGCGGCCTTCGCGGTGCTGTGGGCGGGCGGGCAGAGATCGCTGCTGGTCGTGGCGCTCGGCGTGCTGCTCATCGACATCGGCATCAACGGCGCGCTCATCGCCAACCAGACCCGGGTCTACGCCCTGGTGCCGGGCGCCCGCGGGCGGCTCAACACGGTGCTGTTCGCCACGATGTTCGTGTTCGGGGCGCTCGGGGCCTATGCCGGCTCGCGAGCCTTCCTGCTGGCCGGATGGCCGGGCGTCTGCGCCGTCGGCCTCATCCTCTCAGGCGCCGCCCTCGTCCTCGCCCTGACCGAGCGGCGCTGACCCGTCCGGCTTGAGGATCCGCGAGAGCCGGCACCACTGGTCCTTGCCCGCGGGCAAGCCGAAGCGGAGCAGGTCCGGCCGCTCGGCGAAACGGCGCACGAAGATGCCGGCCTCGCCGAGGCGGCGGAACAGGGCGGCCGCGTCCGGGCAGCGCGCGAGCCGGAACAGGCTGGTTCCGCCGACGACCGCGCAGCCGGCCCGCGCCAGCATCCGATCCAGGCGGCCGGCATCCGCCGCCCGCTCCGCGGACTTCAGCCCGTAGAAGCACAGCTCTTCTGCCAGGACGGCATCGCCCGGATGCGTCAGCGCCATGAGCGAGAGCAGCAAGCCGTGCTGGCCGC
>NZ_CABFPH010000172.1 GCF_902141845.1 Methylobacterium symbioticum
CGCCCTCGTCCTTGGACGACCTCCTGCCCGCACCCATGTGCTTCCCGGATGTCGCCTGTCGGCCACCCAGAACCGCCGCCACGCGGTAGCCTCGGTCCGGCCGAGGGCGGTCTCGTAGCCGATCCCGTTGGTCGCCCCTGTGACGAGGCAGGTCCGGCCCGAGAGCACCCACTCCATCGGCTCAGAACACGGCCTGCCCGATCGCGAAGGCGACGACCACGATGACGATCGCGATCAGCAGGAACAGGCCGAACAGGATGCGCGACAGGGCGCTGGCGCCGGAGGCGATGCCGGTGAAGCCGAGGCCGCCCGCGATCACCGAGATCACGAAGCAGATCAGGGCCCATTTCAGGAGGGACATGCGGACGACTCCGGGACGGCCGGCCCGCGCCGGCACCGAGACTGAGAGAGCGGTCAATGCGGCGCAAGCGCGACCGTTCCGTCGGCGCGCCCTGCGCGGGGCCTTTATTCTCAAGCCGGGCCTGCCCAAAGCGGTATGCCGCAGCGCCAGTCCTCGGGCTCGTCCGTGCCCCTCTCTCCGCCCGCATCGGGTCTCGACCCAGGTCGGGCTTGCCCGACCGCGGCGCCGGGTTGCGGATCCCGGGCAGGCCGGAGATCGATCGGGCGAGGGCGCCCGGTGCGCCGAGCGGCGATCGCGCAGCCCACGATCGACACGGGTCCCGGCGATCCGCCGCGTCAAGAATCCCGAAAGCCTGCTTCGTGAGTGCGCGTTTACCTGAACACGGGTTCAGATTCTGCCGTTAACCTCTCAAAGGATCCCCAGGAGGCATAGTCGATTACATCAGGGAACAAGCACCGGCGACAACAAAAGCCGGGGAGGCAGCGAGCGATGATCACGATTTCTCTTCAGGACTTCTGCAACCATACCCAGTCGGCCGGCGCCATCACCGAGGCCGACGTGCGCCGCCTGATGCGGAACGTGCTCCCGGACGGGATCGCGACCCGCGACGAGGCCGACATGCTGATCGCCCTGGAGCGGGCGGTGCCGCAGATCGACCCGGCCTTCGGCGATTTCCTGATCCGGGCGGTGGTCGACTTCGCCGTCTGGGGCGAGCGCCCCACCGGCCGGATCGAGCGCGACACCGCCGCCTGGCTCGCGGGCTCGCTCGCCGGCCGCGCTGGCCCGACCCCGGTCGGCGCCCGCATCGCCGTCGAGATCGTGCGCGAGGCCCATGCCAGCGCCGAGAACCTCACCGTGTTCGCGCTGGAGGCGAACCGCTGGGCGCGCCAGCCCACGGAGAACCGCCGCCCGGCCTTCGCCCTGGCCGCCTGACCCGCGGCCGCCCCCTCCGGCGGAACCTGTCACCGGACCCCGTCCCGGGCAGGAGCCCAAAAGCACAGCTTCCGTCCGCCGCGCATCTGCTTTATCGGACATGTCGACCGGGCTTCGAGAACCCGGATCGAATCCCGGGAAGCTAACGGTCCGAGCGCGGCACACGATGTTCGAGAAGATCCTGATCGCCAATCGCGGAGAGATCGCCTGCCGCGTCATCAAGACGGCGCGGCGCATGGGCATCAAGACCGTGGCGGTCTATTCGGACGCCGACCGCGACGCGGTGCACGTCGCCATGGCCGACGAGGCCGTGCATATCGGCCCCGCCCCGGCCGCGCAGTCCTATCTCCTGATCGAGAAGATCGTCGAGGCCTGCAAGAAGACCGGCGCCCAGGCCGTGCATCCCGGCTACGGCTTCCTCTCCGAGCGCGAGGCCTTCCCGAAGGCGCTCGCCGAGGCCGGCATCGTCTTCATCGGCCCCAATCCCGGCGCGATCGCCGCCATGGGCGACAAGATCGAGTCGAAGAAGGCCGCGGCCGCGGCCAAGGTCTCGACCGTGCCGGGCTTCCTCGGCGTGATCGACTCCCCCGAGCACGCCGTGAAGATCGCCGACGAGATCGGCTATCCGGTGATGATCAAGGCCTCGGCCGGCGGCGGCGGCAAGGGCATGCGCATCGCCCATTCCGCCGACGAGGTCGCGGAGGGCTTCGCCCGCGCCAAGTCCGAGGCCTCCTCCTCCTTCGGCGACGACCGCGTCTTCGTGGAGAAGTTCATCACCGACCCGCGCCACATCGAGATCCAGGTGATCGGCGACAAGCACGGCAACGTGATCTATCTCGGCGAGCGCGAATGCTCGATCCAGCGCCGCAACCAGAAGGTGATCGAGGAGGCGCCCTCGCCGCTCCTCGACGCGGAGACCCGCCGCAAGATGGGCGAGCAGGCGGTCGCCCTCGCCAAGGCCGTGAACTACGATTCCGCCGGCACCGTCGAGTTCGTGGCCGGCCAGGACAAGTCCTTCTACTTCCTGGAGATGAACACCCGCCTCCAGGTGGAGCATCCCGTCACCGAGATGATCACCGGCCTCGACCTCGTCGAGCTGATGATCCGGGTGGCGGCGGGCGAGGCGCTTCCGCTGACGCAATCGGACGTGAAGCTCGACGGCTGGGCGGTGGAGAGCCGCGTCTATGCCGAGGACCCGACCCGCAACTTCCTGCCCTCGATCGGCCGGCTGACCACCTACCTGCCGCCGGAGGAGGGACGGCAGGGCGATGCCATCGTGCGCAACGATACCGGCGTGGAGGAGGGCGGCGAGATCGCCATCCACTACGACCCGATGATCGCCAAGCTCGTCACCTGGGCGCCGACCCGCGCCCACGCGATCGCCGCCCAGGCCCAGGCCCTCGACGCCTTCGCCATCGACGGCATCCGCCACAACATCCCGTTCCTCGCCGCCCTGATGGCACATCCGCGCTGGCAGGAGGGGCGGCTCTCGACGGGCTTCATCGCGGAAGAGTTTCCCGAGGGCTTCGTGGCGCCCCAGCCCGCGGGCGCGGTCGCCAAGCGCATGATGGCGGCGGCGGCGGCCATCGACCACCAGCTCAACCAGCGCAAACGCGGCATCTCCGGCCAGATGCGCGACCCGAGCCTGCTGAAGTTCGAGCGCGACCGCGTGGTGCTGCTCGCCGGTGAGGCCTATCCCGTCACGGTCGATCCGCACGCGGAGGACGGGGTCGTGGTGACGGAGCCCGACGGCACCGCCCGCCTCGTGACGAGCGACTGGCGCCCGGGCGAGCCAGTCTGGACCGGCACGATCGACGGCCACCGCGCCGCGATCCAGGTTCGCGGCGTGCTCAACGGCGTGGCGCTCCAGCATGCCGGCGCGGCGGCCGAGGCCCGGGTCTATACCCGCCGCGAGGCCGAGCTCGCCGCCCTGATGCCGGTGAAGGAGCAGGGCGGCTCGGGCAAGCAGGTGCTCTGCCCGATGCCGGGCCTCGTCAAGCAGATCCTGGTCAAGGAAGGCCAGGAGGTGAAGAACGGCGAGCCGATCGCCGTGGTCGAGGCGATGAAGATGGAGAACGTGCTCCGCGCCGAGCGCGACGCCACGGTCTCGAAGATCCACGCCAAGGAAGGCGACAGCCTTGCCGTCGACGCGGTGATCCTCGAATTCGCCTGAGCGCCTGTCCGACCGGACCGCGCCGGGCATTCCCACCCGCGACCGCATCCTGAGGTCCCGGGCGATCGTCGATCGCCCGGCCTCGACGGAGGCCTCCCGGGATCGCGGCGACGTCTGGAGGCCTTCGTCGAGGCTCGGCTCACGCCTTGCACCTCAGGATGAGGTCGAGGTCGGTATCTTCGAAGTCTGGCCGGCTGCCGGAAGAGTGGTCGAACAGGCCCCGGGAACCGGGGCGCGGCGATCGCACCCGGGAACGCGCGGACCATGCCCCTCTACTTCGCCTACGGCGCCAACATGGACGCCGCCGCCATGGCTCTGCGCTGCCCGGCCTCGCGCCTCGTCGGGCAGGGCCGGCTGCAGCGCCACCGCTTCGTCATCATGCGCGAGGGCTATGCCTCGGTGGTGCGGGACGCGGGCGAGACCGTCTGGGGCGTGCTCTGGGACCTCGCCCTGGCCGACGTGCCGGCCCTCGACCGCTACGAGGGCGTCTCGGGCGGGCTCTACCTCAAGGCCTACCAGCCGGTCTCCGCGCAAGGCGGCGGCGTCCGCCGCGCCCTGATCTATCTCGGCCGGAATGCCGGGCCGGGCGTGCCGCGGCCGGGCTATCTCGAAGCGGTGCTCGCCGCGGGCGAGGCCGCGCAACTGCCGCCCGCCTATCTCCGCCAGATCCGCGGCTGGCTGCGCGGCGCCAAGGCCTGACGGCCCACCGGGAGAGTGTGGCAGCAGCGCCACATTGCATGCCATCGCCTCGGGTGCGGCGCATCATTAACACCGCGTTAACCATTTCCGGAAAGAAGTCTCCTTAACGAACGGTTCACAGCCGGGAGCGGATCGCGGGGTCTTTTCGGGACTTCGCGCCTTGAACGACGGTTTCGCGCCGCCGTCCCGGCCAGGAAGACTTTCGATCACGTCGGCAGATCACCTCGATCGGCTCCGCGCCGGGCGAACGACGCTGCTTGTCCGGGAAAAGCTTGAGATGTACATCGTCGTCGACGAGCGTGAGAGCGTCACCGAGCAGTACGTGGCCGGCTTCACCGCGGAGGGCGTAGCGGCCCGCGGCCTGTTCGCGGAGAGCTTCCAGAGCTGGCTCTCGGAGACCCCCGCCCAGGACCTCGCGGCGGTGACGGGCTTCGTGCTCGGCGATTGCGGCGACCGCCCGGGCGCCACCCAGTCGATCCGCAGCCTGTCGCAGGCGCCGATCATCGCGCTCAACGAGACCCGCTCCCTGGAGCAGACGCTGGCGCTCTTCACCGCGGGCATCGACGACGTGGTCCGCAAGCCCGTCCATGTGCGCGAGATCATCGCCCGCGCCACGGCGATCCGGCGCCGGGTGAGCCGCGGCGCGACGCCCGCCACCACGCCCGACCGGGCCGGCCGCCTCGTCGTGCACGCCGACGGACGCGATCCCGAGATCGACGGGCAGAGCCTGCTCCTGCCGCGGCGCGAGCGGCACATCCTCGAATACCTCGCCCGGAACCGCGGCCGCCAGGTGACGAAGGGCCAGATCTTCGCGGCCGTCTACGGCGACCTGGAGACGGCCTGCGAGGAGAGCGTGGTCGAGGGCCACATCTCGAAGCTGCGCAAGAAGCTGCGCGCCCGCCTCGGCCACGACCCGATCGAGGCCAAGCGGCTCGCCGGCTATACCTTCGTGGGCTGAGCCCGAGGCCCGACCGACCCAGGAACAAAGAAGGCCGCGCTCTGCCGAGCGCGGCCTTCGTCGTGTCCACCGCCCGGCCTGGGGCCGGGCGGTCCCTCAACCGGTCTTAGCGGAAGAGCGAGAGGACGTTCTGGGTCGCGGTGTTGGCGATCGACAGGGTCTGGACCGCGAGCTGCTGCTGGGTCTGGAGCGCCTTCAGCCTGGTCGACTCCTCCTCGACATCGGCGTCGACCAGGGTGCCGATGGCGCGGTCGTTGGCCTTCATCAGGGTATCCAAGAACGACTTCTGGCCGTCGACCTGGGTCTTGCTGGCGCCGAGCTTGGTGCCGACATCGGTGACCTTGGCGATGGCGGATTCCACGAGGTCGATGAAGCTCTTCATCGTGGTGTCGTTCACGGCGCCGGAGCCCGCGGTCCAGATCGCGAGGCTGTCGACCGAGGTCGTGCCGTTGTCGAGGATGCCGTTCTGGGCGCCGCCGGTGGAGGCGGTGCCCGCGGCGGTGGCCGCGGCGGTGGTGGTGCCGAAGCCGATATTCACCACGTTGGTGGCGTTGTTCATCGCCACCGACAGGGTCGCGCCGGTGCCGGTGGAGCCGACGCCGATCGTCTCGAACTGCAGGCGGCCCGAGCCGTCGAGGGTGGCGTTGACCTTGCCGTTGAGCGTCGTGTTGCCGACGATGCTGTTGTTGATCGCCGAGAGCAGCTCGTCCTTCGTCACCTTGGTGATGTCCTGGACGTGGGCCTGCAGCGAGGCGGCGCTGAGGGTGATCGTCTGCGTGCCGCCCGTGGCGAGGGCGATGTCGAGGCTGGCCTGGTTGGAGCCGGAGAAGTTCAGCGTGCCGCTGATGGCCGAGCCCGCCACGACCTTGGCGCTGGTGGCCGGCGTGCCGGTGGTGCTGGCGTCGTAGAGGCGGATGCCGGCGACGTCGATGTTCACGTTCGAGAAGGTCACGGTGCCCGCGGTGTTGCGCGAGAAGCCGGCGACGATGTTGCGGCTCGCGGAGTAGTCGGCGCTCGCCGAGTTGGTCGACAGCCAGTTCTGGCCGTTCGCGACCGACGAGTCGGCGATGGCGCGCATGTTGTTCTGGATGGCCGCGATCTCGGTCTGGACCTTGGAGCGGTCGATGCCGGGCTGCAGGGCGGTCTGCAGCTTGGCGCGCATGTTCTTGAGCTGGTCGAGGACGCTGGTGACGCCGTTATAGGCGATGTCGATCGACGACGAGCCGAGGCCGAGCGAGTCCTTCACGGCCGAGAGCGAGGCGTTGTCGGTGCGCACCGTGGTGGCGATCGACCAGTAGGCGGCGTTGTCCGAGGCGTTGGAGACGCGCTGGCCGGTCGAGACGCGGTTGCTGGTCGTGTCGAGGTTCTGGTTGATGGTCTTGAGCGTGGTCAGCGCCGTCATCGCGGCGGAGTTGGTCAGCAGGCTGGTCACGGTTCGAGCTTTCCGGGAATGAGAGTGCGGGAGGAGGTCCGTCTCCGGGCTTGCACCGGGGCAGCGCGGCCGTGGCGGACCGCTGGCCCCGTCGAGCGGGGCGGCTCTGCGCGTTGGACATCCGGGCTTTCACCGGTGCAGCGGACCGACATCATGTCTCTGGGACGGGGCCCAGCCGCTGAGACTCTTCGTGCTCGGCGCCGTGCCGGGGGCTCGGCTGCCGATACCCGCACTTTGGCAGGGTCGGCTTATCAACCCATTAAGGCCGCGCATCCCGGGACATCACGGGACGGGACAGCGGCGGGACGCCCGCCTACGGGCAGCCGGGCTCGAAGGTGACGCCTGCGAACTCGCCCCGGCGCCAGCGCAGCCGCACGATGTGGATGCGCAGATCGTGGGCGGCGATGGCCAGCTCGAACACCTCCGGCAGGTCGAGAGCCGGCGCGACCCGCAGCTTGGCGCCGCGCGCGGAGAGGTCGCGGATCTCGCACGGCGTCATCCGGCTGCCCAGCACGATCCGCCCCTGCTGCACCACGCGGTGGCGCTTGGGCCGGGCCGGGGCGTCGGCGGGCAGCGGCGCGGGAGCGGGATCGCCCGCGGGCAGCTCGGGCAGGGCATCGGTCATCGCCGGTCGCGCATCCGTGCGGCGGGCGGCGGCCCGCCTTCGCGGACAGCCCTAGCGCCGGCCTGTTAACGAAGCGTCAAGCATAAACCGGCACCCCTGGGGACACGTGAAGCCGCCCCGGAGCCCGC
>NZ_CABFPH010000173.1 GCF_902141845.1 Methylobacterium symbioticum
CGCGCCGGCCCGCGCGGCGACGCCGCCGTCCGGAACGCTGACGCGAGCGGGGCCGGCCTGCGCCGGCGCAAGGGCTGGGACGCGACCCCGGATTGCGACGCGCTCGTCGCGAACCGCGCCGGGACCGACCCGGCCCACCGGACCGCCCCGGCGGATCGGTCCGACGCCTCTCCGAACGCCCGTCCCGCGCGGGCGCGAGGCCGCGTCGGCGTCCGTGCGTTCCGGGGGCAGGGCTCCGATCCCGCGGGCCGTTACCCTCCCTGGATCGCCTCTCCGTACCGGAACGTGGCGGAGCCGCCGTCCATCCTCAGCGTTCCGGACCCGGCGAACGAGCTCGTCCCGTCGGCCGACCCGGTGCCGCGCTGGCCATTGGAGCAATTTGCCCCGACGGATGCCGGCAGCCCCGCCCCGGACGGATGAAACAGGCCGCTGCAGGTCGTCCGCCCGTCGGTCGCGTAGAACTCGCGCCGCAGCAGCCGGGTGGTCACGCTGCCCGTGAGGCGCTCCCCCGACGGGAGATGCAGGGTGAACGGGACCGTCGCGTAGCCCGGAACATCGGGCACGTGCAGGCAGCCCGTCACGCCGGTGGCCAGCCCCCAGGCACACGCGAACCTCCTCCAGCCGATCATCACGATCCCTCCCCGCCCGTGCCGGTCCGACCGACGCCCGCGCATGGCCCGGCCGCGGATGGGCGCCGGCCGTTGCGCTCGCCGCCTTCGGCGGCCCGGATCCCCGGATTGCCCGCAGCGGCGTGGCCGCTGCACCGCCCCGACCGGCCCGGTGCCGAACCCGGCTAGATCCCGGGGCCGCGCAGTCGATGGTAGAGAGCCCTGACGGCATCCATGTAGTCCTGACCCGGGTTCTTGGCGCAGAAGGTGCGCAGGAAATGGACTTGGGCCTGAAGCGGGACGGACGGCGGTGTCAGGTCCAGGTCTTCATCGATTCCTGCCGGCGCACGAATCAGCGCTCCGCTCATGAAACCTTGCGCCCAGGCGAAGAAGTACAGCTCGGCAGCTTGGTTCGCGGAGATCTCCTGGTTGAACGCTGCGCAGGTCTGGGCGCCGATGCCGACGATCTTGGCCGTCGATCCTGCCTGCGCGGACATCACGACCATGACGCCGAGGGCCACCATCACTGTTCGTCGCATCGATGCTCCCCGTCGCTCCAGTTTCGTAGGATGAGCCGGAGCCAGCGCCGTCGAACGCCGGCCGGTGGGTGGTCATGGCGCCATCCGGCGGTCCCGGGATTCGAGCAGGTCGGAGGTATGGCGGGCGGCGGGGTGGCCGGTCGCCGCCTCGTGCGCCGACGAGCATTTCTCGTAGAGCTCGCCCGCGGCGACCATGACGATGCGTTTTCCGCCGCCTTCGGCGGGGCGGACCGCCAGGAGCGTGCGCCCCGCCGGCCACGTCACGGCGTTCGGCAGCCCGGCCTCCTGCGGCTCGCCGTAGCGCCGCACCCCCTCCCGGTAGATCGCCGCGTAGGCCGGCACGAGCTCGGCCTCCGCGAAGGGGCGGCTGAACCAGATGACCTGCTGCAGACCCTCGTCCCCGCAGACCTCCAGGACGACCTGCTCGGTATCGGGCCCGGAGGCCGGCGCCCGGCCCTGGAAATAGAACAGGGCCGTGACGTTCCCCTCCCGATCCGCCATGGACGGTTTCGGCACGGACGTCAGCGGACCCCAACGCAGGCCGAAGGGTGCCTCCCCGGCAAGCGCCCCCGGGATGCCGGCCGCCCCCAGGAACGCGGTGGCGAGCGCACGACGAAACGTCCGCATCACGGGGCTCCCCCTCGGGTCCGTCGCGACCGCGCCTCGCCGGTCCGGGGATGCATGGCCCGGGTCACTCGGCCGCCTGCCGGAGCCGCGCCCGCGCGCCGGCCGAAGCCTCCTCGGCCCGGCGCGGGGAGCGCGCGACCTCCTCGCCGCCGAAGCGCGCGTACAGGGCCGGCAGGACGACCAGGGTCAGCAAGGTGGCGCTGATCAGGCCGCCGATGACCACGGTCGCGAGCGGCCGCTGCACCTCGGCTCCGGTCTCGGTCGCGAGCGCCATCGGCACGAACCCGAGCGAGGCGACCAGCGCCGTCATCGCCACCGGCCGCAGCCGGGTCATGGCGCCCTCCAGGATCGCCTCGCGCCGCGGCCGCCCTTCCGCGACGAGCTGCTTGATGAAGGTCAGCATCACCAAGCCGTTCAGGACCGCCACGCCCGAGAGCGCGATGAAGCCCACCGCCGCCGGCACCGAGAACGGCATGCCCCGCAGCCACAGGGCCGCGATGCCGCCGGTCAGCGCCAGCGGCACGGCGCTGAACACCAGCAGCGCGTCCCGGGGCGAGCCCAGCGCCGAGTAGAGCAGCAGGAAGATCAGGGCGAAGCAGACCGGCACCACGATCATCAGGCGCTTGCGGGCCGAGGCGAGGTTCTCGAACTGGCCGCCCCAGGTCACGTCGTAGCCCGAGGGCAGCCGCACCTGGCTCGCGACCTTGGCCTGCGCCTCGGCGACGAGCGAGCCGATGTCGCGCCCGCGGACGTTCGCGGTCACGACCACCCGGCGCCGGCCGTTCTCGCGCGAGACCTGGTTCGGCCCTTCCGCGACGGAAAAACTCGCGACCTGCTTCAGGAGGACCGACGCGGCGCGCCCGTTCGGGCCGGGCGGCAGCGGCACCGGGATGTTCTCCAACGCCTCCCGGTTCTCGCGCACCTTGTCGCTGAGGCGCACGACGATGGGAAAGCGGCGGTCGCCCTCGAACACCAGCCCGGCGTCCTTGCCGCCGATGGCCGCCCCGATGACCTCCTGGACGGCGCCGGTGCTGAGCCCCAGCCGCGCCGCTTCCGCCTTGTTGATCTTGATCTCCAGGAAGGGCAGGCCCGCCGTCTGCTCGACCTTGACGTCCTCGGCCCCGTCGATGCCCCGCAGGATCTCGGCGATCTGGTCGGCCGCCTTCGTCATCGGCCCGAACTCCTCGCCGAACACCTTCACGGCGAGGTCGCCGCGGGCGCCCGCCAGCAGCTCGTTGAAGCGCAGCTGGATCGGCTGGGAGAACTCGAACACGTTCCCGGCCAGGGCGCCGACCGCCTTCTCGATCTTCTCCTGGAGCTCGGCCTTGGACAGGTCCGGGTCCGGCCACTCCTCCTGGGGCTTCAGGATCACGAAGGTGTCCGAGGAGTTCTGCGGCATCGGGTCGGACGCGACCTCGGCGGTGCCGGTCTTCGAGAAGACGTAGGCGACCTGCGGGAAGCGGCGGATCGCCTGCTCGATCTTGAGCTGCATCGCCTGCGACTGCGACAGCGAAGTCGAGGGGATGCGCAGCGCGTTCATGGCGATGCTCTTCTCGTCGAGCGTCGGGATGAACTCGGCGCCGAGCCGGGTGAAGAGCAGGCCGGCCCCGGCCAGCAGCAGCAACGCCGCGACGATGAACACCATCGGCGCCCGCACCGCCCCGGCCAGCACGGGCCGATAGGCCCATTTGAGGGCGCGGATGATGACATTGTCCTTCTCGGTGACGCGCCCGGTGATCACGATGGCGATCAGGGCCGGCACGAAGGTCAGCGACAGGACGAAGGCGGCGGCCAGCGCGATGATCACGGTCAGCGCCATCGGCTCGAACATCTTGCCCTCGACGCCCGTGAAGGTGAGGAGCGGCACGTAGACGAGGATGATGATCGCCTGCCCGTAGAGGGACGGCTTGATCATCTCCTCGGCCGAGGCCCGCACCGTGGCGAGGCGCTCCTCGGTGTCGAGGGTGCGACCGAGACCGTGCTGCTTCTCGGCGAGATGACGCAGGGCGTTCTCGGTGATGATGACCGCCCCGTCGACGATGAGGCCGAAGTCGAGGGCGCCGAGGCTCATCAGGTTGGCCGAGATTTTCGCCTCGACCATGCCGGTCATGGTCATCAGCATGGCGACGGGGATGACCAGCGCCGTGATGATGGCGGCCCGGATGTTGCCGAGCAGCAGGAACAGGATGACGATGACGAGGGCCGCGCCCTCCGCGAGGTTCTTGGCCACGGTCCTGATGGTGGCCTCGACCAGGAGCGTCCGGTTGAGGACCGTCTGGACCTCGACGCCGGGCGGAAGCGACTTGCGGATCTCCGTCATCTTGGCGTCGACCGCGGCCGCGACCGTGCGGCTGTTCTCGCCGATCAGCATCAGCGCGGTGCCGACGACGACCTCCTGCCCGTCCTCGCTGGCCGAGCCCGTGCGCAGGTCGCGCCCGATCCGGACCTCGGCGATGTCCTTGATCCGCACCGGCACGCCGCCGCGGGTGGTGACGAGGACGTTCTCGATCTCCCCCATGCTCTCCAGGCGCCCGGCCGCGCGCACGACGTAGCCCTCGCCGTTGTCCTCCAGGTAGCGGGCGCCCTGGTTGGCGTTGTTGGCCTCCAAGGCCCGCGCCACGTCGGAGAAGGAGAGGTCGAGGGCGGTGAGCTTCGTCGGGTCCGGCTGGACGTGGTACTGCTTCTCGAAGCCGCCGATGCCGTCGACGCCGGCCACGCCCGGCACGGTCTTGATCTGGGGCCGGATGATCCAGTCCTGCACCGTGCGCAGGTACGCGGCCCGCTCCAGCTCCGTCCTGAGCCGCTGGCCTTCCGGGGTCAGGTAGCTGCCGTCCGGTTGCCAGCCCGGCTTGCCCGCAGGCGACACCGTCCGCTCGTCCGGCTTCGCGTAGTGGATCGACCACATGTAGATCTCGCCGAGGCCCGTCGAGATCGGGCCCATGCGGGGCTCGGCGTCGGGCGGCAGGTCCTGCTTGACCTGGGACAGGCGCTCGGCGACCTGCTGGCGGGCGAAGTAGATGTCGAGCTTCTCCGCGAAGACCGCGGTGACCTGCGAGAAGCCATTTCGCGATAAGGACCGGGTGTATTCGAGGCCCTTGATCCCGGCGAGCGCGGTCTCGACCGGGTAGGTGACCTGCTTCTCGATGTCGATTGGCGAGAGCGAGGGCGCGACCGTGTTGATCTGCACCTGGTTGTTGGTGATGTCGGGGACCGCGTCGATGGGCAGCTTGGTCAGGGCGTAGCCGCCGAAGCCGGCGGCCAGCAGCGACAGCAGCAGCACCAGCCAGCGCTGGTGGACCGAGAAGTCGAGGATGCGGGAGATCATGGGCGGGCTCTCGCTCAGTCGTTGTCGCCGGTCGCGGCCTTGCCGAGCTCAGCCTTGAGGAGGAAGGAGTTGGCGACCGCGATCTCGTCGCCCGGCCTCAGGCCCGAGACGACCTCGTAAGCATCGTCGTCGGAGCGCCCGAGCTCGATCTCGCGCTTCTCGAAACCGGTGGCCGTGCGCACGAAGACGACCTTCTCGCCGGCGACGGTCTGGATCGCGGCCTTCGGAACCCGCACCTTGACCGCATCCTGGCCGACCTCGACCTCGGCGGTGACGAAGGTTCCGGGCCGCCAGGCCATGTCCCGGTTCGGCAGCCCGACGATGACGCGGGCGGAGCGTGTGTCCGGGTTCAGGATCGGGCTGACGAAGATCACCTTGCCTTCGGCCTGCTTGTCGGCGTCGCCCTGGCTCGGGGTGACCAGGACCCGCGCGCCTTCCTTGACCTTGGCCAGTTCGGTGGTTGGCACCGCCAGTTCGATCCAGACGGTGGACAGGTCTGCGACCGTATACAGGTCGTCCGGGTCGCCCTGACCGCCGACGTCGGTGCCGAGGTCGACCTTGCGCTCAACCACGCGCCCGCTCAGCGGTGAGCGCAATTCGTAGCGGCGCAGCGTCGAGGTGTTGGGCGTGGTCTCGTCCCGTTTGGCCGCGCTCGCCACCTCGGCGGCGTTGAGGCCGAGGGCGGAGAGCTTCTGCCGGGCGAGGTCGACGCGAAGCTGCGCCTCCGAATAGACGGCCTTGGCATTGAGGAAGGCCGATTCGGCCGAGATGCGCTTTTCCCAAAGCGCCTGCTGCCGATCGAAATTGGTCTTCTCAAGCTCTGCCTTCACTGAGGCGGTGAGATACTCGCTCTTGGCGTCCGCGACCTCGCGGCTGTCGAGCACCGCGACGACCTCACCCTTCACAACCTCCTCGCCCAGGCGCTTGCGCATCTCGGCCACAATCCCGACCACGCGCGCGGGCACCCGGGCGATCCGGTCGGCGTCCGGCGCGATGGTGCCGGGAACGAGAAGGTGGCGCGCGAGCGTGCCCCCCTCCACCGTCACGACCGTGATGTCCTGCCCGGAAACCTGCTCGGGCTGCATCTTGATCACGGTCGGCTCGGCCTCTCCCCCACCCTCCCCGTGCGGATGCTTGGCGGTCGCAGGCCCGGTCTCCGGCTTCGCCCCTCGCGGGCGGGGATGCTCGCCCGCGGGCTCCGGGACGTCGGTCTCGGAGGAGGGCTGACCGGCGGCGGGCGCCGGGTGGATCCTCGGGACCCCGACCGAGGCGAGGGCGTCCTGGACGAATTCGGACACGCGGGGAACGGCACCGCCGATGGCGATGCCGGTGGCCAGGATGACCACGGACAGGAGAATGCGCATTGAGCCTGACTCGACCGGGACGCCGCTTGCCCGCCTGCGCGGCGGTGACGGTCGATCCCGCATGTTCACGTAAGGTGATCGACTGGCCCGGCGGATCGCCGGGCGGCCCGTGCCACCTCGGTGGCGCGGTCACCTCAGGCGCGAGGAGGCCTCGACAGCCGGTCCGGCCAGGTCGACGCGAGCGCGCCGACGGACCGGGACCGGTTGGGCTGGGCAGCCGCCGCGGGCGCCGTCGCGGGAGCGGCGTCCGCGGTGATGGCCTGGTGGCAGCTGCAATGCACGTGACAGGTCACGCCCGGATCGGACGTGTCGGTCGCGGAGCCGTCGGCCGGCGCGACCACCGAGAGTTCCGTCCCGGCAGGTGCCTTGCCGTGGTACGCGAAATCGGCTGCCAGGCCCAGGTCGGGAGCGGCGATGAGCAGGACGAGCACGAGCGCGAGCAGGCGCAGGGCGGTCACCGACCAGCCACGCCCGGCGTCGAAGCTCTTCTGCCGCATCCCGAGGGTCATCCCCGTCCTTATGGCGATTCGAGGCCGCGGATACAATCGGGTTCGCCGCGGTGCGGCGTCGGACCCCAGGCGGTGTCTCCGTACGCCGCCCGCCAATCGTCGTCGCGACGATGAGAGACGTGGTGCCCGCGGCGGCCCTGGCCGCCGTCCGGCATCATGGCGGTCCCGCGGCCCGCAGGGCGGGCGTCATGGTTTCGGGAGGCCGGGTTCGCCGCGGCCTCGAACGGAGGCACCGCCGGCCGTGGCGGCATGCCCCGCTCCCGGCGGTACCCTCACCGGCGGGCACCCCGG
>NZ_CABFPH010000174.1 GCF_902141845.1 Methylobacterium symbioticum
CGACGGCGGCGCTCGCCACGAGGACCGGCGCCGGGCGGCGGGCGGGGCGCGGGGCCTCCTCCGGCTCGGCCTCGGGGGCGGGCTTGAAGGCCAGCGGCGCGCGGGCGGGCTTGGCGAGCTCCTGGGCGAAGCTCTCGGCCGGCTCTTCGGAGGGGCCGAGATCGGCGACCATGATGGGGCTGCGCAGGCCGGCGGGCTGGCCGTCGGTGCGCAGGGTCGCCATCAGCTTGCGGTCGTCGCTGCCGGCGATCGAGGCCTTGCCGAGATAGGCCACGCGCACCCGCGCCGTGCCCTTGCGGTGGAAGTCGAGGGCGCGGGCCGCCTCCTCGGAAATGTCCATCACCCGGCCCGCATGGTAGGGGCCGCGGTCGTTCACGCGCACCACCATCGAGTAGCCGTTCTCGAGATTGGTGACGCGGGCATAGCTCGGCAGCGGCAGGGTCGGGTGGGCGGCGGCGATCGAGTGGCGGTCGAAGACCTCGCCGTTGGCCGTCATGCGGCCGTGGAAGGCCGAGCCGTACCAGGAGGCCAGGCCCTCGCGCACGTAGCCCTTCGCGTCCTCGCGCGGCACGTAGGTCTTGCCGGCCACCACATAGGGCTTGCCCGAGAAGCGGCGCCCGCCGCCCTTCGGGATCACGTCGCCCTCGTTGTAGAGGCGCGGGCTGGCCTTCACCCCGTATTTCGGGTCGATGCCGTTGCCCGAGGGGCCGCCGGCGAATTTCTGGGTGTTGCTGCTGCAATTGGCGGTGAGCAGCGCCACCGCCGAGACGGCGGCGAGCCGCAGCACAGGTCCGCGCCGATGGCCCGTCCCCGCCACCCGCGCGAGCGTCTTGCCCATGCCAACCACCGGCCACTCCCGAAACGCCACGCGGGGGCCCGGCGCGACCGGCGCCGGGGTCCGGACCGGCCCTCGGGGCGCACCATCGCCCCGGAGCCGGACGCACCGAGATTTGTCCGGACGCCGTAAAGGAAGCCTGAACGATCCCGCCGCGACAGGGCCGGACCGGGACCGGTCCACAGATTCCCGCGCCTGATGCGGTGGATGAGGAGATCCGCGGAACGTTCCGATCCGGTTCAGGAACCGGGCGCTGCTCTCCCTCGCCCCACCGATCCTGGGCGTTCCCAGGATCCGCAGCGCTCTGCCCCAGTCGGGCAGGCCAGACTGGGGTTGGGGGAGGGAGATCCCGGTCCCCCACCCTCTCGGGCAGCGCATCAGGATCCCGGAACAACCCTCTGGCTCAATTGAAAGATCAGCGCTCGTCCGGATCGGTGAGCTGCGCGATCGAGCGGGTCCCGCGCTGGCGGAACAGCAGGTCGAGGGCCTCCAGCATCAGGCCGTGCATCTTGGTGCGCTCGGCATGCGCCAGGTCGCGGAGCTGGTCGTAGACCGGGGGCTCCAGATAGACCGACATCTGGCGCGCCCGCTCCTTCAGGGTGTGGCCGCGCCCGCGCGCGGCGGGAAGATCGAGCTGCACGATCTCGGCGCCGGCCCGGCCGGGTTCGGCAACGGGTTTGGAGCCGAGCTTGGCGAAGGACTTCGGAGGCGCCTTGGCCGGCGGCGTCGCCGAGGCGACGATGGCGGCCAGGCTGAGCTTAGGCGGCTTCGGCATGCTTCACCGTCCGCCGGGCCGTCCGGCCCGCCTGCATGCGCCGCTCGATCCAGGACCAGAGCCGGCGCACCTCGCCCGCGGCCTGGCCCTTGGGGTTGAACTCGGTGACGCCCTGGCCGAGGCCGATCGCGTCCTGGTGGTCGGTGCGGGCGACGATGTTCACGTCCGGCAGGATGCCGAGCACCGCGAGCCCGTCCGCCGCGTCGCGGATGCGGTAGGAGCGGGGCGGGGTCTGGTTCAGCACGAAGGCGAACTTCTTCTCCAGCCGGTAGATCGCGGCGAGCGTCGGCTTGAAGGCGCGCAGGTCCGCGGGCGTCGGCCGGCAGGGGATGATGCAGAGATCGGCCGCGCGGATCGCGGCGAGGGTGCCGGCGGAATCGACGCCGGGCGTGTCGATGAAGACGTAGTCGTAGGCCGATTCGCGCAGGCGCTCCATCACGGCCTCGAGCTGGGTGGCGTCGATCTGCGCCACCTCCGGCCCCTCCTCCGTGCGGTGGTCGAGCCAGTCCGAGATCGTGGCCTGACGGTCCATCTCCAGGATGCAGACCGTGTGGCCGGCCTCGCGCGCGGCGACCGCGAGCGAGATGCACAGCGTGCTCTTGCCACTGCCGCCTTTCTGGGTGACGAAGGTGATCGCTTTCATGCCGTCCCCGCCTCGATCCCGCACCCTCCCCGCGCCGCCGTCCGCCGGACATCCTGTGACGCAGGGATGCTCTGATCCCGCGACTGAGCCGGATTATGGTTAAGGCCCGGTTAAGATCGACGCCGCCGGCCGAACCGGGCGGGCCGCTCTGAGGTCCGAATCGACAATCTGAGGTTTGCTCTTGTGCCGACCACCGATCCCGGGCTTTCCTGGGCAGGCGTTGCGTCCTAAGATGGAACCTCAAGGCCATCGCCGGGTGCGGTCCTTTTACCTCAGGTTTGCCTGAGGGCCGAGCCGGCGGTGGGACCGCTGGACACTTGCCGAGGTGCCCCATGGCGCAGGCCCAGATCCCACAGGCGATGCTCGACGCCTCCGGCGTCGTGGGGGCGTGGACCCACGACCACTGGCGCGGCAGCTTCGCGCTGTCGGCGCCCTTCGCCGCCCTGCTCGGCCTGGACCCCGAGGCCGCCGCGGCGGGCGTGCCGCTGGCCGACTTCCTCGACCGGACCCATCCGGACGACCGGGCGCGGATCGAGAGCTACCTGCACGCGGTGGGCGAGCAGGGCGGCCCGCTGGAGGCGGAGTTCCGCACCCGCGACGGCCGGGCCGGGATGCGCAAGGTGCTGATGCGCGGGCGCATCGAGCGCGACCCTTCCGGCCGCACCGGCCAGGGCCGGGGCATCGCCATCGACCTCACCGAGAACCGCGCGGCCGACCTGCACCGCTCCGAGCATCTCGTGAACCGCATGGCCGAGCACGCCATCGCCCTGCGCAGCCTCGCCGAGGCGATGCGGCGGCCCGACCTCATCGGCCGGGTGGACGAGTTGATGATCCAGATCGGCTTCGAGCTCGCCCGCTACCTGCGCGCGCCGGAGGACGGCCCGCGCCATTGATCGCGGCCGCGGCCCCCAGCTACTCTCGCGCCTGTCAGGGGGCCCGGACGAGGCCCTGCCGGGAGGTTCCACGGTGCGCGCCGACACCATCTACGACCGCGACCTCGACCGGGTCCCGGCCAACCACCAGCCGCTCTCGCCGCTGGGCTATCTCGACCGGGCCGCCCGGACCTTCCCCGACCACGTCGCGGTGATCCACGGGCCCCTGCGGCGCAGCTACGCCGATCTCTACGCCCGCTGCCGCCGCCTCGCCTCGGCGCTCGTCCGGCACGGCATCGGGCGCGGCGACACGGTGGCCGCGATGCTCGCCAACACCCCCGCGATGGTCGAGTGCCATTACGGCGTGCCGATGACGGGGGCGGTGCTCAACACCCTCAACACCCGCCTCGACGCCGCCGCGATCGCCTTCTGCCTCGCGCATGGCGAGGCCAAGGTGCTGATCACCGACCGGGAATTCGCGCGGACCATCGCGCCGGCGCTGGCCCAGCTCGACAACCCGCCGCTGGTGATCGACTACGACGATCCCGAATATGACGGGCCGGGCGAGCGGCTCGGCACGGTCGCGTACGAGGATTTCCTCGCCGGGGGCGATGCCGGCTACGACTGGGCGCTGCCGCCGGACGAGTGGGACGCGATCAGCCTGAACTACACCTCGGGCACCACGGGCGACCCGAAGGGCGTGGTCTACCACCATCGCGGCGCGGCGCTGCTGGCGCTCGGCAACGTGGTCACCTGCAATCTCGGCCAGCACCCGGTCTATCTCTGGACCCTGCCGATGTTCCACTGCAACGGCTGGTGCTTCCCCTGGACGCTCTCGATCGTGGCCGGCACCCATGTCTGCCTGCGCCAGGTCCGGGCCGGCGCGATGTACGCCCTGATGGCCGAGCACGGGGTGACGCATCTCTGCGGGGCGCCGATCGTGATGCAGCTCCTCATCAACGCGCCCGAGGCCGAGCGCCGCCCCCTGCCCCGGCCGGTCGCCTTCTTCACCGCCGCCGCGCCGCCGCCCGAGGCGGTGCTCGCCGGCATGCGCGAGGCGGGCTTCGCCGTCACCCATCTCTACGGCCTCACCGAGAGCTACGGCCCGGCCGTGGTCAATGCCTGGCACGCGGACTGGGACGCGCTTCCCCCCGAGGAGCAGGCCGCGAAGAAGGCGCGCCAGGGCGTGCGCTATCCCGTGCTGGAAGGGCTCGACGTGCGCGACCCCGAGACGATGGAGCCGGTCCCCGCCGACGGCAGCACGATCGGCGAGGTGATGATGCGCGGCAACGTGGTGATGCGCGGCTACCTGAAGAACCCGACCTCCACGCAGGCAGCCTTCGCGGGCGGCTGGTTCCGCACCGGCGATCTCGGGGTGAAGCACGCCGACGGCTACATCCAGCTCAAGGACCGCTCGAAGGACATCATCATCTCCGGCGGCGAGAACATCTCCTCGATCGAGGTCGAGGACGCCCTGTTCAAGCACCCGGCGGTGGCCGCCGCCGCGGTGGTGGCCAAGCCCGACGCCAAGTGGGGCGAGACGCCCTGCGCCTTCGTGGAGTTGAAGCCCGGCTCGGAGGCGGAGGCGGACGAGCTGATCGCCTGGTGCCGCGAGCGCCTCGCCCCCTACAAGCTGCCCCGCCACGTGGTCTTCGGCGAATTGCCCAAGACCTCCACCGGCAAGATCCAGAAATTCATCCTGCGCGAGCGGGCGCGGGAGGGGTAAGGGCGGCGGCATTCCCTCCCCCCACGGAACTCGGGCTTGCTCGAGTTCCGCTCACCTCTGCCCAAGTCGGGCAGGCCCGACTTGGGACGGGGGAGGGTGGCCCCCGAAGGGGGTCGGGAGAGGGGAGCCCGGCTTCCGGACACGGCGCCACGTCGATGCCGAGCTCTCTCCTGCAGCGTCGCTCCCCTCTCCCGCCTCGCATCCGCTCGGCACCCTCCCCCGCAGAGGGGGGAGGGTTGAGCCGGTGCCCTCACCACTTGTAGCTGAGGCTCGCCACCACGCGGCGCGCGTCGCCGTAGAAGCAGGCGGTCGCCGACTGGCAGGAGGAGACGAAGCGCCGGTCGCCGATATTCGTGGCGTTCACCGCGATGCGCCAGTTGTCGAAATTGTAGTGCACCTGCGCGTCGAACAGCACGAAGTCCGAGACCTTGAGCGTGTTGGCGACGTCGGCGTAGGAGCGCCCGACATAGCGCACGCCGCCGCCGAAGCCGAAGCCGCGCCACGGGCCCACGGGGATCGTGTAGTCGACGAAGGCCGAGGCGAAGGTCTCGGGGATGTTGACCGGGGTGCGGCCGATCCGGGCCGGGTCGGCGTCCTTGGTGGTGACGAGGTCGTAGGTGGTGAAGGCCGCGATCGCGTTGAGCCCCTCCGCGAGGGTGACGGTGAGCTGCGCCTCGAAGCCGGTGGAGCGCTGCGCGCCGGACTGGATCTGGAAGAAGAGGTTGGCCGGATCCGGCACCGTCACGCCCTGGCGGTTGATGTCGAAGCCCGCGAGCGTCAGGAAATAGCCCTGGCCCGGCGGCTCGAACTTCACGCCGCCCTCGATCTGGTCGCCGGTCTCGGGCCGGAAGGCCTGACCGCTGAAGGCGGTGCCGATCTGCGGCTGGAACGAGGTCGAGTAGCTGATGTAGGGCGCCAGCCCGACGTCGAAATTGTAGATCAGCGCCGTGCGGTAGGTGAGCGCGTTGTCGCTGCGCCCGGTGCTGGCCGAGGGGGTGAGCAGGTTGCGGATGCGGTTGTCGGCGAAGTCCTGGCGCAGGCCGAGCACCAGGGTCAGGTTGTCGGTGAGCTTGATCTGGTCCTGCGCGTAGAGGCCGAGCTGCGCGAAGGCATTCGCGTTGACCAGATAGGGCAGCGGCGCGGCGACGCGCTGGCCGTAGACCGGGAACAGGATGCTGATGTCGGGCCCGGGGAATGTCGAGGCCTGGTTGTCGTGCAGGTTGTAGTTCTTGTAGTCGAGCCCGAGCAGCAGGTCGTGCCGGAAGAAGCCGTCGAAGAAGCGCGCCTCGGCCTGGTTGTCGACCTGGAACAGGCCCGCCCGGGCGCTGTCGCGGAACTGGTAGCGGGAGAGCCGCGTCTGCGCCGTGCCGGCCGTGTAGTCGTTGCCGATATACGAGTTCTGGAAGCTGTCCACATAAGAGTAGCGGAGGTTCTGGCGGACGGTCCAGGTCTCGTTGAAGGCGTGCTCGAACTCGTAGCCGGCATAGGCCTGCTCGCGCCGGAAGGTGTTGAGCCCGACATCGCCGACATTGAGCGAGCGCGGGATGCGCAGGCCCGACGCGTTCGGCCGCACGGTGCCGTAATACGGCAGGAAGTTCGCGGTCACCGCCGCGTTATCGTACTGGAAGCTCGACAGGATGGTGAGCTTCGTCGCCCCGTCCGGCTTGTAGGTGATGGCCGGCGCGATATAGCCGCGGTCCTCCGGCGCGCCCTCGACCTGGTTGCCGCCGATCCGGCCGCTGCCGGTGAGGCGGTAGAACCAGTGGCCGTCGGCATCGGCGGGGCCGCCGAGGTCGAAGGCGGCGTAGCCGAAGCCGCCCTGTCCGAAGGCGCCGCCGCCCACCTCGATGTAGCGCAGCGGATCGAGCGGCGGGCGCTTGGTCACCTGGTTGATCAGGCCGCCCGGCGTGCCGGCGCCGAACAGCACGGCGGCGGGGCCGCGCAGCACCTCGATGCGCTCCAGGCCGAAGGTCTCGGTGCGGAAATAGGCGAAGCCGTAGTTCAGGAGCTGCAGGCCGTCGCGGTAGAGGCCGTAGTCGCTCGCCAGGAAGCCGCGCAGGATGAAGTAGTCGAGCCGGGAATCCGCGCCGAAGGTGCCCGAGTAGAGGCCGGCGGCGTATTGCGTGGCCTGGGTCAGGGTCTGGGCCTTCTGGACGTCGATCTGCTCGCGGCCGACGACGGTGATCGATTGCGGCGTCTCGATCAGCGGCGTGTTGGTCTTGGTCGCGGTCGCCGAGCGCGTCGCCACGAAGCCGTTGACCGGGCCGGTCGGGCTCTCGACGGCGCGCACGGCCCCGCCCCCCGGGCCGACGCCGCCCCGGCCCGCCCCGGCGCCCTGCCCCTCCACGCTGATCTCGCCGAGC
>NZ_CABFPH010000175.1 GCF_902141845.1 Methylobacterium symbioticum
GGCCGGGCTGTCGAGCCGCAGCAGCGGCCAGCGCCAGGCGCCGCCGCCGGAGGCCCGGGCGAGCCCGGCGACCAGGGCGTCGGCCGCCTCCGCATCGATCGCCGCGCCACCGGCCGCGAGCAGCGGGTCTGTGGCGGTGACGAAGGGCGTCAGGAAGGGCCGGGCCACGCGGGCGCCGAGCCCGCTGAGATCGCGGGCGGTTCTGTAGGGCAGGAGCGCCTCGAGGCGCCCGGCCCGGGCCACGGTGACGGCGGCGAGGTCGGCCGGTGCGAGGCCCGCCGCGCCATGCGCCGCGAGGACGTGGCGGCTGAAATGGGGATGGGCGTCGTGCGCTCGGGCGAAGAGGTCGTCCCAGGCCGCGCCGTCGATCGACGCGACGGGCGTGAGGGCGATCTCGAACGCGGTCGCGGCGGCGGGGGAGGGGGTGCTCATCGGGCGGCTCCGGCGAGGCTGGACCAGACCGGCGTCGCGAGGCCGTGGACGGCGCGGGCCGCGTTGGCGAGGGCGGCCGCCCGCAGAACGGTGGCGATGGCCATGGCGAGCGCGGCGCCGATCACGCCGAGCGGCGGGACCAAGATCAGGCAGAGCAGGGCGGCGAGGCCGAGCGCCGCCACGGTGATCGCGGCGCAGAGCCGTTCGCCGCCGAGCATGGTGAGCAGGTCCTCGCCCGGGCCGAACAGGCTGGCGGCGACGCTGCCGGCGGCGAGCACCGCCAGGATCGGCACGCTCTCCGAGAAGCCCGAGCCGAACATCGCCAGGAGCAGCGGGCTCACGGCGACGACGGCGACGGCGACCGCGAGGGTCGCCGCCGCCGTGGCCTGTCCCTGCAGGCGCACCAAGCCGGCCAGCGCCGCCCCGTCGCCGCGGGCCGCGCTGTAGCGCTGCGCGGTGGCGGCGGCGGCGGCGAAATGCACGAAGACCACGAATTGCTGGATGCGGGTCGCGGCGAAGTACAGGCCGACCGCGGCCGGCGGCATCAGAAAGCCCAGCACCATCACGTCCACGAAGCCGAATCCGGCGGTAGCGAGGTCGATCGCGGCGATGGGCAGGCAGGCGCGCAGCCACCTCCGCAGGTCGAACCGGGCCGGCCCCGGGGCAAGCGCGCCGCGCAGGCGCGCGAGCAGCAGGACGGATTGCAGGGCGGTGGCGAGGGCGGCGGCGGCGAGCATGCAGGCCATCGCCACCTCGGCCCGGGCCGGCGCGCCGGCGAGCACGGCGGCGAGCAGCGCGCCCATCATCGCCACCTGCCGCAGGAGGTAGGGCGGCGCGATGGCGAGCACGGCCCAGTTCTGGCTGCGCGCGACGCCTTCGAGGTAATCCTGAAGCGCGAAGAGGGGCAGGACCAGGGCCGCGATCACGAGCGGCGCGCGATAGGGCTCGGCGAGGACGGAGGGGGCCGCCCGCAGCAGGACGAGGCCGAGGAGGGCGATACCCACGGAGGCCGCGAGGGTCAGGAGGGCGCCCGCGGCGAGGTAGCCGCGCGCCTCGGCGAGATCGCCGCGCCCCTGCGCCTCCGGCAGGAAGCGGCAGGCCCCCTGCGACAGGCCGAGCGTCAGCGTGTGGCCGAGCATCGCCGTCCAGACCCAGACGGTGGCGAAGACGCCGTATTCCTCCCAGCCCATCAGCCGGGCGGCGAGCACCTGTGCGGCATAGGCGAAGCCGGCGGCGGCGATGCGGATGAGGAACACCGAGAGGGCGGCCCCGGCCGCGCCCGACCGCGCCGCGCGCAGGCGCTGGAGGGCCATGCCGAGGGAGAGCCGCGCCGCCATGTCCGTCCCGCGCCCGAGGAGCCAGCCCTTCCGCTTAACGGGCCGGGCTTGCGGGCGGGTTAATGGGGGCCGGGCTTGGTCTCGGCCTTGCCGTCTCCGGCTCCGTCGCCTCTGCCCTGGGCCTTGAGGGCCGGGGGCTCCTTCGTCCCCCCGGTCGTCTCCGGCTGGAGCAGCGACAGGGTGATGGCGCGGGTGACGTGCTCGGCCATGCAGCGCAGGCCGAGATCGTTGATGCGGAACTGGCGCCCGAGCATGTGGCCCTCGGCGCCCTTGTCGCTGCGCCCGGCAAGGTAGCGCATCGCCTCGTAGCGGAGCACCAGCGGCACCTTCTCGCGGACGGCGACCTCGCGCACCGCGTTCACGATGCTGGTGTAGTAGGCATCCGTCGCGAGGCTCGCCGTGTAGGTGGGATCGACCAGCACCACGTCGATGTCGTGCGACTTGATCCAGCGCACGGTGTCGTCGAGCGCCTCCGCGAAGGCCGAGAGCTCGACCCGCGCCAGGGCGTCGTGGGTGCCGACCTGCCAGACCACGAGGTCGGGCTCGACCTCGGCCACGATGCTGCGCAGCCGCTCGGCGGCGTCACCCGCGATCTCGCCCGGCAGGCCACGGGCCTCGATCACCACGTCGACGTCGGGCAATGAGCGCTCGAGCGCCGTCTCGAGCTTGACCGGGTAGGTGCTCGACGCGCCGAGCCCGGCGGAGGTGCCTCCGATCGAGAGCACGCGGACCGGCCGCTTCTCCTTCAGCGCGGCCTTCACCGCGCCGAGCCGGGCCAGGGTGTAGAGCTGCGAGCCCGGCACCCGGCATTCGGGCGAAAGGCTGGTGTCGCCGGGCTCGCTCGCGGCGGGCGGCGAGACCACCGCCGGCGGGGCGGGGCGCGGGGGCGCCTCCTCGGCGAGCGCGGCGCCGGCCACGAGGCAGAGGGCGAGCGCCGTGAGGCGGAGCGCGAGCGGCCTGAGGCGGCCCTCGAGGCGGCGCGGTCGCGTCAGACCCGGGGTCGCGGCTTGCGGGAGCGCCATTCGACGAACCATGCGGTGTAGCCCAGGGCGAGCAGGCCGAGACAGAGGATGCACAGATCGGTCAGGAAGCCGCCGCCCGTCCAGAAACGCAAGAGCTGCCCGCCGAGGCTCAGTATTGAACCCATAGAGAAAACGGCGAGTGAATTACGCCCCAGCTGCGTCAGATACGCAACCGCCCAACCGATCCAGGGGGCGATCAGGCCGTAGACGGGCCCGAAGGCCAGCAGCACGCCGAGGAAGTGGATCAGCCGCGCGGGCGTCAGGTAGGTCTTGTCGAAGGTGAAGAGCAGGCGCGGCTCGGGCACCCGGAGGGGGTCCGGCCGGATCTCGAACAGGGCGAGGCCGATCCCCAGGAGGACCAGCGCGACGCCGAGCGGGAACAGGCGGCGCGACCAGCGGCGCAGGGTGTCCGATTCCCGGTTCCAGTCCTGGAGAACGAAGCCGAGCACCAGCAGGAGCTGCCAGCAGAGCGGGTTGAAGAACCAGTCCCCCTGGCCCGGCCAGGACGGCAGGTTCCATTCCTCCACGAGGCTGATCAGGTAGAGGCCGCCCGAGACAATCAGTGCCGCGACGCGGCTGCGGCGCGCGATCAGGATGAAGAACGGCGCGATCCCGAGCAGCACCACATAGAGCGGCAGGATGTTGAAGAACCCGAGCTGGTGGGTCAGCAGCACGATGCCGACGACCGTCTGGATCGGGTCGGCGAAGAAGCCGCCCGCATTGTGCCATTCCAGGATGAGCGGATTGTCGAGCAGGAGCGCCGTGCCGGCGATGATGGCGAGCGCCATCAGCATCACCGTGAGCTGGGCGCGGTAGACCTCGATGGTGCGCGACAGGAGGCGCAGGACGCTGCGCCCGCCGGGCTCGGGCGTGCCGTCGCGCCCGCGCGTGGCGATGCCGATGGACCAGCCGGCCAGGAACACGAACAGCTCCGCCGCGTCGGAGACACCGTACTGCGAGTAGGTGTAGCGCTCGAACGTGTTGCCCGGGACGTGGTTGATGAAGATCGTGACCAGGGCGAGGCCGCGCCAGAAATCGATCGCGTTCGGGTCCCGCATCGCGGTGGCGGCTCCGGGGCTGGCTTGAGGCGCGGGGCTGGTGGACGGCGCGTCCTGATACGGTGCGCGCGATGGATCTGCAAAGGTGGGCGCGCGCTCACGATCCAGCGAACCTCGGCAGGCTTCCCGCGTTTGGTCGGGCACGAGCCCCCGAGCGCCCGGCAAGGGCATGCAGGCGCACGCCGCGCATCCGGTCCTCCGCCACCCCGTCCCGGCCGGACCGGTGCCTCGTCACGGGGGCGACCTGGCAGGAGGATGTTCCGATGTCTCGTTCCCTAAACCCTTTCTGGCTCGCGATCGTCGCCCTCGCCCTCCCGAGCGCCGCTTTCGCCCAGGCCCAGACCGGGACCGGCGGCGGCCCGACCTCGACGGTCACGGCCCCGAACACCTCCTCGGTCGGCCGCACCATGCCGCCCGCTGCCGGAGCGGGCCCGCGCGAGGAGCGCACCGAGCGCACGCCGCAGATGAAGGATGACGATCGCATCCAGAAGGGCATCTGCATCGGCTGCGGCGCGAAATAGGGCTCTCAGACATCGTTTTGACGCGCTCTCTTTCGCCGAACCGGTATCCACTTCGGCGGAGAGCGCTCGAGCGGCCCGCAACCTGGCCGCCCGCGATTTGACTTCGCGGGCGGGGCGGGGCTTCCTGGCCGCCATGCCCAGCCGGACCCGATCCGGAGCCCGAGCCTTGGACGACACTCTCGAACTCCGCGATCAGCTCGCCCGGGCCTGGCGACAGGTGCTCGACGCGGCCGTCGAGAACGGCGCGCCGCCCCAGGCCGTGATCGAGACCATGGCCAGCGTGGCGCACGAGACCTTCGCCACCGTGTTCGGCGCCGCCGCGGCGGCGAGCTATCTCCAGCTCCTGGCCGAGCAGCTGCGCGACCTGGAGCGGAGCGAGACCGACCGGCTGGTCCGAGGCGAGGACGGGCCCGAGCCCGCGTCCGACCCGGTCGAAGCCGACACGCCGATCGATCCGGCCTGGCTCACCCAGGACACCCTGTTCAGCTGAGGCCCATCGCGGCCCTATCCTTCGGTGGCCTCCGCCTTGTGCGGGCGCAGCTCCGGCGTGCTCTGGGCGATCTCCGTCTCGGCGGGGGGCGCGGCGCGGCTCTCGGCCCGGCTCGCATCCACGAACAGGCGCGCCTCGCCCTCCTTCAGGCCGAGGCTGCGCAGGGCGTAGAAGGTCATGCCGAAGGCGAGCTCCCGCTCGCCCATCAGGACGAGGCCGACCTTCTCCTCCTCCATGCGGCGGCGCTCGGCATCGCTGTGGGTGCGGATCAGGGTGTCGATCGTCGGATTCGCCTCGCGGGCGATCTCCACGAGCCGGCGCGCCTGGTGCGAATCCGGGGTGGCGCTGACCAGCAGGCGGGCGCGCCCGATATCGGCGGCGTCCAGGATGCCGGGCGCCAGCGCGTCGCCGAACACCGCCTCGATGCCCGCCTCGCGCAGCTCCAACACCCGGCGCCGGTCGCGGTCGATCACGACGAAGGGCAGGTCCCAGCTCGCCAGGGCCTTGCCGATGCTGCTGCCCACCCGGCCGTACCCGACGACCACGGCGTGCCCGCGATGCGGTCGGCCGGGCTCCGAGACGGGGATGGCGTCCGCCCCGCGCCGCTCGAAGCGGCGGGCGAGGTCGGGCCGCTCGGCGAGCCAAGCCTCGACGCGCGCGGCCAGCATGAAGGCGAGGGGGTTGAGGGTGATCGAGAGCAGGGCGCCCCCGAGGATCAGGTCACGTCCCTCCGTCGGCAGGAGCTTCAGCGACAGGCCGAGGGTGACGAGGATGAAGGAGAACTCGCCGATCTGCGCGAGGCTCGCCGCGATGGTCAGCGCCGTGCCGACCGGGTGCTTGAAGACGAGCACGATCGCCACCGCCGCGAGCGACTTGCCGAGCAGGATCACGCCGAGCACCGCCAGCACCGAGAGCGGCTCGCGCAGCAGGATGCCCGGATCGAACAGCATGCCGACCGAGACGAAGAAGAGCACCGCGAAGGCGTCCTGCAGGGGCAGGGAATCGGCGGCCGCCTGATGGCTGAGATCGGACTCGGCGAGCACCATCCCGGCGAAGAAGGCGCCGAGCGCGAAGGAGACCCCGAACAGCTCCGCCGAGCCGAAGGCGAGGCCGAGCGCCAGGGCCAGCACCGCCAGGGTGAACAGCTCGCGCGAGCCGGTGCGCGCGGCCTGGTCGAGCAGCCAGGGCACGAAGCGGCGTCCCACCACCAGCATCAGGGCGACGAAGAGCGCGACCTTGGCGAGGGTGAGCGCGAGGGTGAGCCAGAGGCTGTTGGCGAGGCCGGGTCCGATCAGGCCGCCGATCAGCTCGGTCAGCGCGTGCGCCGCGCCGTGCCCGGCCTCCTCCGTCTTGCCGCCGAGGGACGGGGCGAGCGCCGGCAGCAGCACCAGCGCCAGCACCATGGCGAGGTCCTCGACGATGAGCCAGCCGACCGCGATGCGGCCCTTGTCAGTGTCGAGCAGGCCGCGCTCCTCCAGGGCGCGCAGCAGCACGACGGTGCTCGCCACCGAGAGCGCGAGGCCGAAGACGAGGCCGGCGCCGAGACCCCAGCCCCAGGCGAGCGCCAGCGCGCCGCCCATCGCGGTCGCCACGGCGATCTGCACGATCGCCCCGGGCAGCGCGATGGTCCGCACCGCCATCAGGTCGCCGATCGAGAAATGCAGGCCCACGCCGAACATCAGCAGGATCACGCCGATCTCGGCGAGCTGCCCGGCGAGTTCGCTGTTGCCGACGAAGCCCGGCGTGTAGGGGCCGACGAGCACGCCGGCGAGCAGGTAGCCGACGAGGGGCGGCAGCCTGAGGCGCTGCGCCACCATTCCGCACACGAAGGCGAGGACCAAGCCCAGGGCGATGATGGCGATCAGCTCGGTCGCGTGCGGCACGGGTGTCTCGACTCCACAAGTCTCAAAGGGTTCAACGTCTGGAAGTAGCCCACGCCACCGCCGGCCGCCGCTGCATCGGGCGCTTGCGCGATCAGGCCGTCTCGCGCGGCGGCCGCCAGCATAGACCGATCCGGGCGCCGGGTCGGTGACGGATTGCACCAAGCGGACATCGGGACGCAAAAAAATGCGCCGTGCTTGCTGGGAAACCGAATTTTGCAATCGTTGGTTGTCGTTGCGCCCATATCAGACTGGAGACCGCGTCGATGGCAGCCGGGACCGAACCGACCGCACAGCAGGACCGCAACGGCGTGATCTGGACGCTGGCGCTCTCCGCCGCGCTGGTCGGGCTGGTGGCGCTCCCCCGCCGCGGCGGCCGGCCCGCGCGCCCGGCCTCGGGCACGCAGGAGGCGCCGCGCGAGACCTCCGGCT
>NZ_CABFPH010000176.1 GCF_902141845.1 Methylobacterium symbioticum
AAGCGGACCAGCACGGAAGGGTGACCGCGACGCACCGGCAGATCGCGGCCGACCTCGGCACCGTGCGCGAGGTCGTCAGCCGGCATCTCGCCGGCTGGGCGCGCTGGTGGCCGGGCGCGAGGCCGAAGGCGCAGGGCTGCCCGCCCCGCCCCTCGACACGCTCTCGGCCCGGGCCGACCCGGTCGGGCGGGGACCCGCGCATTTCGCCTGCACCTTCGCCGAGCAGGCCCCGCAGGGCCATCTCGACTGCACCTCCTTCGTCTATGCCGCCGACGGGATCCGCTGGATCGTGGAGGCCGGCGGCTCGGAGGGGGCGGAGACGGGCGCGGCGCGCGCCTATCTGCTCTCCGCCCGCGCCCACAACGTCGCGGTGCCGGACGGGCGCGAGCCGGTGGCGGGCCCCGCGCGCTACCGCGGGTCGCTGCGCCTCGACGGCGCGACGGCGCACGCCATCGAGACCGGCGTGCACGGCCCCGATTACCGCCATGTCCGGGTCTTCCTGCTCGACGACGCCCTCGACGGGCTCTGCGTGCTCGACCGTTTCGCGCGGCCGGGCCAGGGGCTCGGCTTCGAGGGGCTGATCCACCTCGCGCCCGAGGCCATCGTGGCGCTCTCCGGCCCCCGCCGGGCCCTCGCCCAGCAGGGCGCCCGCCGCATCGGCCTCGTGCCGGTGGCGCTCGCCGGGCGGAATGCGGGGCTGGAGATCGTCTGCGGGCGCGAGGACCGGCCGGGGGCGCTGCAGGGCTTCGTGGCGACGCGCTCCGGCCTGCAGCCGGGCAGCGTCCTGCGCTACGCCCTCGCCGGCGAGGGGGCCGTCTGCGGCGGGATTCTGGTGACGACGGACGTCGCGGTCGAGGAGCGCTTCGCCGCGCTGCTCGCCCGGGAGGAGCTGGCGCGGTTCATCGCGGAGGGCTGATCAGGACCGCACCTCGCGCTTGGCGACGAAGTTCAACTCGTCCACCAGCACGTCCTTGACCACGTCGGCGCCCAGGCGCTCGTTGACCTTGGCGCGGATCTCGGCGAGGCGCTTGTTGATGTCGTATTTCGCGAGCTTGCGGAAATCGATCGTCGGGTCGGCGTAGATCTGGCGGAAGGCCTCGTCGACCACGAAGGCGTTCGGTGGCACCGGCAGGGTGTGCATCAGCTTCGCATCCGCGGTGAAGACCAGAACCGCGATGACGTAGCCCTGCACCTTGCCCTCGGCGATCATCGGGATGTTGATCGGCGCGAGCTTCTGGTACTGCAGGCCCTCGAGATAGGCCTCGGTCTTCTTGGCGAACAGCCCTCCGCCCCAGGTCACCGCGCCGTAGCAGGACAGGATGGTGACGGCGCAGATCCACAGGCCGGTGATCAGCACCTTCATGGACATCTATCCTGTTGCGAAAGTCCGCGGCGCGGACATTTCGCGATCCGACACATGCGGGTCGGCGCGCCGTCGCGCTTGCGCCGGGCCGCCGGCCCGGCGGATCGAGCCTGCGCCCACATCCCCGCCTCAGCCATGGGCCGGTGCGATCCGCGCGGTGTAGGTGCCGTCGGAGTCCAGGCGCAGCGCCGCGGCGGCCAGGGTCTCGCCGACCTCCTCGACCGCGCGCAGATGCATCGCCACCACCTCCTGGTTGCGCACGAGCTTGTCGCGCAGGCGCGCGAGGTGGATCGCGGTGGCGGCGTCGACCTGCTCGGGGTCGAGACCCCGGGTCAGGCGGGTCAGTTCGAGCAGGCTCTGGCTCTTGGCGCGGTTGAGCTCCGCATGGTCGAGGGGCGCGTGGGCGACGAGCGCCTCGGTCTCGGCCTCGACGGTGGCTTCCAGGCGCTTGAGGGCAGCGAGCAGCATGGCTCAGACCTTCGGTGTCGTCTGCGGGACGGCCGGGGCGGCGCCGGCCGCCTCCGGCGCGGCGGGCCGGGCGGCCGGGTGGGCGTTGCTCAGCATCCGGGCGATGCCGATGCCGCCGGATTTGGCGATCTGCGCGCCGATCTGCTCGGCCAGCATCGACTTCCAGATGCCGCCGGCATTGCCCTTGCCGAACACGGTCTCGGACTTCTCCGGCATCATCGCCTCGACGAATTGCTGGAGCACCAGCCCCTCGAAGCGCTTGTAGGGATCGCTGACCCCGCCGCCGGCGGCGACCGCCGTCTGGTTCTGCAGACTGGTGAGGCTGCCGCGCGCGTCGAGGGGCATGTGCAGGGCGAGGCCCGCGGCGCGCACCGCGTCGGTGAAGGCCGCCGGGTCGCCGGGCGCCGAGAGCTTGGCCGCGGCCTCCTGGTAGCGGCCGGGATCGGCGGCCTTGGCCACGTCCATCACGATGTCGGAGGGCGGGGTGATGCTCATGGCTCGGGTCTTCTGGCGCGGGTCGTCCGGCGCGGGCCTTCAGGGGCGGAGCCCGCGACGCGGCATGGGACTCCGGCTCCGTCCCGACTAGCCCGCCTGGCTTACGGGAGGCTTGCGTCGGGCGCGCGCGGCCGTGCGATCCCGTCCAGCCGGTCGAGGATCGCGCGGCGCTCGGCCTCGCGCTGATGGGCCTCCTCCAGCCGCTCCTGCATCGCCTCGGCGCGCTTGCCCGCGAGTCCGCGCTCGCGCAGGGTCTCGGCCTGGCGCGCGGCCTGCGCCTCCAGCTCCGTCGCCTCGGCGGCGAGGGTCCGCAGGCGCCGGTTGGCGGCCTCGAGAAGCAGGTGGCCGAAGCCGCCCCCGCCAAGCGAGCCGAGGAGCGCGGCCCGGTCGGCCTCGAGGACGGCGGCGCGCTCGCGGGTCGCGGCGAGGTCGATCTCGGCCGCGCGGCGCATCTGCTCCTGCACCCGCACCAGCCGCTCCATCCGCTCCAGACGCCTGTCGCCCGCCACCGCTCAGCCCTTCCGCAGCCAGGCGGCGTAGCCCATCAGGTACTGCATCATCATCTCGCCCCCGAGGGAGTAGAGCATCAGGAGGCCGCCGAACATCACGAAGGGCGTGGCGACGAAGTAGACGGGAACGGTCGGGGTCAGCTTGTTCACGAAGCCCGCCGCGAGGTTGACGACCACCGCGTAGATCACGAAGGGCGCGGTGATGCGCAGGCCCAGCGCGAAGGCGTCGCCGACCTGATCGGTGATGCGGATCAGGCTCGCCTGCGCGCCGATCCCTTCTCCGGGCGGGATGCGCCCGTAGGAATCGACGAGGCCGCGGAACAGCTCCCAGTGCAGGTCCGCGGCGAACAGGAGCGCGGTGGCGGTGAGCAGGATCAGCGCCTCCACCGCCGGGACCGGGTCCTGGCCCTCGACCGGCGTGCCCGGCATGCTGCCGAAGCCGACCATGACCGAGGCCGCGTTCATCACGGTCTCCAGCACCACGAGGAAGACCCGGCCGAGGAAGCCGATCAGCAGCCCGGTCACGCTCTCGGTGAGGATGAAGGCGAGCGTCTGGCCCGGGCTCTGGCCGGCGATGCGCCCCTGGAACAGCGGCAGCAGCAGGGGGGCGAGCGCCAGCGACACGGCGCCCGCGACGAGCAGCCGGACCTGCTGCGGCACGCGGGGGCTGGAGAAGCCCGGCACCACGAGCAGGCAGCCGCCGACCCGGCAGAAGATCAGGAACACGCCGAGGATGGAATCGGAGGCCTCGGTCATGGGTTCCCTCTCCCGCGGCGGGGAATGGGAACGCGCTTCGCGGATCCGCGTGTGAACCGCGACAGGCCCCCTCTCCCGTTCGGGAGAGGGCGGGGGTGAGGGTGGAGAATTCTCCGAAGAGGGTGCGACGGTGAAGCGGCTCCGGCTCCGCTCCGTCCGTAAGGTTCTCGACCCTCACCCCAACCCTCTCCCGAACGGGAGAGGGGGCACGTCGCGCCGCCCGCGCCTGCTCGGACGATTCGCCTGCCGCCCGCCCTCACGAGATCGCGCCCAGCGCCTTGATCTCGACGCCGCGGGCGATCTCCAGGTGCGAGAGCACGGGCAGGGTCGGGAACAGGCGCTCGATGATCATGCGCACGTAGGGCCGCGCGTCCGGCGCCGTGACGAGGGCGAAGCTGTGGACCTGTTTCTGGCGCTCGCGGATGGCGGCGGCGGCCTCGGTGCCGAACTGCTCCACGAGGCGCGGGTCGATGTCGAACTCCACCACCTCGCCCTTGGCATCGCGCTTCAGGCTCTGGTGGAAGGACAGGTCCCAGTTGGGCCCGAGCCGGAGCACGTTGAGCACGCCGTTCTCGGCGAGATCCCCGCAGATCTGCTGGGCGACGCGCATGCGGACATGCTCGGCGATCTGCTCGGCGCGGCGGGCATGGGGGGTGATCTCGGCCACCGCCTCCAGGATCAGGTGCAGATTGCGGATCGAGACGCGCTCGGCCAGCAGCAGCTTCAGCACCGCCTGCAGGCCCGAATGCGAGATCTGCGACGGGCAGATCTCGTCGAGGAGGCGTTTGTATTCCGGGTCGAGCCGGTCGAGCAGCGCGCGCATGTCCTTGTAGGACAGGAACTGCGGCAGGTTGTTGCGGATCACCTCGGAGAGATGGGTGAGCAGCACCGAGGTCGCGTCGATCGGCTCGAAGCCCGCGCGCTTCACCTCCGGCCCGTAGGAATCCATCACCCAGAGCGCCCGCATGCCGAAGGCGGGCTCGCGCACCTCCTCGGCCGGCACGTCGGGCTTCGGCCCGTCGCCGATCACCAGGAGCATCTCGCCGGGGCGCAGCTCCTGCGTCGCCACCACCGTGCCGTGGATCAGGATCTGGTAGGTCTTCGGCGGCAGCGCCACGCTGTCGGTGAGCTTGATGTCGGGGACGACGAATCCGTACTGGCGGGCGAACTTCTTGCGCATCTTGGCGACGCGGTGGGTCAACTCCGCGTGGCTCGCCTGGATCTGCGCCGCGGCCTGGCGGCCGAGGATCAGCTCGATCTCCGGGGTCTTGAGCGATTCCTTGACCGATTCCCGCGCGGCCTCCGCCTTGGCCTCAGTCTCCGCCTTCGCCTGGGCGTCGGCCAGCGCCTTCTTGGCGGCGACGCGCTGCGGGATCACGTAGGCGATGGAGCCCATCAGGGCGCTCAGGCCGAGGAAGGGCAGGAAGGGCAGGCCCGGCACCAGCGCGAAGACGAACATCAGCGCGGCGGCCACGGCGAGCGCGCGCGGATAGGCGCCGAGCTGGCCGAGCACCGCCTCCTCGGCCGTGCCGCGAGTGCCGCCCTTCGAGACGAGGAGGCCGGCGGCGAGCGAGACGATCAGCGCCGGGATCTGCGAGACGAGGCCGTCGCCGACGGACAGCTTCACGAACACGTCCGCCGCCTGGGACAGCGGCATGCCGTGGCGCGTGGTGCCGATGATCACGCCGCCGAACACGTTGACGGCGATGACGATGAGCGAGGCCACCGCCTCGCCGCGCACGAATTTGGAGGCACCGTCCATCGAGCCGAAGAAGGCCGATTCCTCCTCCAGCTCCCGGCGGCGGCGCTGCGCCTCCTTGTCGTCGATCAAGCCGGCATTGAGATCGGCGTCGATCGCCATCTGCTTGCCGGGGATGGCGTCGAGGGTGAAGCGGGCGCCCACCTCCGCGATGCGGGTCGCGCCCTTGGTGATGACCAGGAAGTTGACCGTGATCAGGATCACGAAGACCACGATCCCGATCACGAAGTCGCCGCTCATCACGAACTGCGAGAAGCCCTGGATGACGTGCCCGGCGGCATCGACGCCCTTCTGGCCGTTGGCCAGGATCAGCCGCGTCGTGGCGATGCCGAGCGCGAGCCGCAGCAGCGTCGCGATGAGCAGCACCGTGGGGAAGGCGGAGAATTCGAGGGGCTTCTGGATCCAGAGCGCCACCATCAGGATCAGCACCGACAGCGCGATCGAGAAGGCGAGCCCGACGTCGATGAGGAGGGCCGGGACGGGCAGGAACAGCACCGCCAGGATCGCGACGATGCCCGCCGCGAAGCCGAAATCCCGCCGCGACTTCTGCTCAACGACCAGCGCGCCGCCCGCTGCCATCGGGACCCCCTCAGCTCTCGACGCAGGGTCGCCCGCGTCTCATGCGGAGGGTTCTGGCGTCTCAAGCTTGCGCGGGGGTTGGGCCGGAGCGGCGGACGAAGGCGCCGGGGACCTCAGAACCCGGTGGCGATGCGCCCGTAGGCGAGTTCCGCGAAGCTGTTGATCTGCGCGCCGACGAAGGTGCCGGTGACGAGGAGGACGATCAGGATCACCACGATCTTCGGCACGAAGGTGAGGGTCACCTCCTGGATCTGGGTGAGCGCCTGCAGCAGCGCCACCGCGATGCCGACGAGCATCGCCGCGCCGACGGCGGGGCCGGCGGCGACGAGCACCGTCCAGATCGCGGCGCGCACGAGTTCGAGGGCGTCGACCTCGTTCATCGGGGTTCTCCGTTCGGGCCCGGTCTACCAGTCCGCGCCGCGCGGCGGAACGGCTCCACGTCTTGGTCTCGACGCGCTCTCCGTCACCGAGCGGCATCCATGTCGGCGGAGAGCGCTCTAGAGCCGGATCCGATCAGGTTGCTTCAACCTGATCGGTGAATCCGTCTCTAACCCATTGATAGAGAACGCGTGATCCGATTGGATTGCGGGGCAATCCGATCGGCGCGTGCTCTAGGAGACCGAGATGCCGGATTGCAGCAGCAGGCTGCTGCCGTCCTTGAGCGTGGCGACCGCGCCGTCGGCCGTCACCTTCACCGAGGTCACCACGCCGGAGACCGAGCCGTCCGCGGCGGTCACGGTGCGGCCGACGAGGGCCTCGGCCTGGTCGAGGAAGCTGGAGGACAGGAGCGAGTCGAGCTTCTTGTTGGTCTGCGTCGCCTGCTCGACCTGGGACAGGGTCGCGAGCTGGCCGACATACTCGGTCGAGTCCATCGGCTTGGTCGGGTCTTGGTTCTTCAGCTGCTCCATGAACAGGGTCAGGAAGGTCTCGGCGTTGAGCTTGGCCGCGACCGAGCTGGCGGCCTTGGCGGCCGTCGTCGCGGTCGCCGTCGCGCTGGTGGTGGTTCCGCTCGTGGCGGTGGTGCTGGTGACGGTCATGGGGTCAGGCTCCCGGGATCAGGCTTCCGGCTCGAGGACGGGCTCCGGCCGGCTGCCGCCGCGCGCGGCGGCGGGGATCGGCGCCCGCGGCGGGGCGGA
>NZ_CABFPH010000177.1 GCF_902141845.1 Methylobacterium symbioticum
GGGCGGCCGGGCGGCGCGGCGGCAGCGGCACCTCGACCGTCTCGGTCGGGGCCGGCGCGGCGGCGGCCTGAAGCTGCGGGGTGAGGGTCGGAGCGTAGGACAGGGCGGTGCCCGCGGCGGCGAGGTTCGGATCGGCGGCAGCGGGCGCGCCGGTGAACAGGCTCGCCATGGCGCTCGCCGAGGCCGCGACCGGGGCCACCACGGCGGCGACCTCGGTGGAGACGCCCTGGCGCTTGGCCGCGTAGTAGTAGCCGCGGTTGTAGTAGCTATAGGCCTGGGACAGGTTGCCCCGCGCGGTCTTGTAGGCGCCGGCGAGGTAGGCGACGCCGTAGCGCAGATTGACCTCGGGATCGTAGAGGCCGGCGGCATCGCCGGTGTAGCCGAGGCTCTTGGCCGTCGCGTGCTTGATCTGCATCAGGCCGAGCGCGCTGCCGCCCTTGGCGCGGGGATTGTAGTTGCTCTCCCGCTTCACCACCGCGTGGACGAAGCTCGCGGGCACGCCGTTCGCCTTGGCCTGCTGCTCGATCAGCGCGTCGATGTTGTCGCGCGCGCCCGGCTGCTGGGCGAGAGCCGCGGCCGGCGCGGCCGCGAGGGCGGCGGCGAGGATGAGGCGTTGCATTCGAGACCCGGCTTGTTCTTGGTCGGGTCTTGGTCGTGGCGAAATGAGGCCGGAAAGCGGCCCCTCCGCGTCTGCCTGTGGGCGGCCCGCTCACGGCCACGCTCTTGTGCCCCCGGCGCAACAGACCGGCGCGGCCGCGTTTCGGCTGTGTTTCCTGGAGCGCTCTCCGCCGAAGTGGATGCCGGTTCGGCGAAAGAGAGCGCGTCAAAACAGCGGCTCTAGGCGAGGATCAGCTCCGCCACGGCCCGGGCGAAGCCGTCCGCGTCGTTGGAGGCGGTCACCGCGCGGGCGGCGGCCTTCACCGGGGCCTCGGCATTGCCCATCGCCACCGAGAGCCCGCTGCGGGAAAACATCGCCCGGTCGTTGCCGGCATCCCCGAAGGTGGCGATGCGCGATTCGGGGATGCCGAGATGCCCGGCCATCCAGGCGACGAAGCCGCCCTTGTCCCGGCCGGGCGGGGTCACGTCGAGATAGTAGGGCTGCGAGCGGTGGACATGGGCCGCGGGCCCGAGGGCCGCGGCGAGGTCCGGCTCCTCGGCGGCCAGACGGGCGTGGTCGCGGCCGACGCCCACGAGCTTCGAGGCGGCGCCCAGGAGCGCGTCGAGATCCGCCCGCACCCGCGGCTCGGCCTGGAGGGTGCGCCGCTCAAGGTCGGTATACGGCGCCTCCGGGTCGCGCAGCCACCAGGCGCCTTGCGCGAACACCCAGAGATCGAGCCCGGCCGCGCCGATGCGGCGAGCCGCCTCGCGGGCGGCCTCCTCCGGGATCAGCTGCGCGTCGAGCACCGTGAGGTCGGGGGCGACCACGCTCGCCCCGTTGAAGGCGCCCATCGGCAGATGGAGGCCGAGCGGCTCGACCAGCGCCGCCAATCCGACCGGCGGGCGAGACGAGGCGACCGTGAAGCCGATCCCCGCCGCCCCGAGCCGCCTCACGGCGGCGATGGTGGCCGGGGTCAGGCGCTTGTCGCCGGTCACGAGGGTGCCGTCGACGTCCGAGATCACGAGGTCGATCCTGCCGGGGGCGGCGCTCATGACGGGCTGCCCGCCCGCACGGCCGAGACCACGGCCGCGGCGATCTGGTCCGGCGGCTCTGCGACGCCGACGATGATCGGGTTCTCGTCCGGCCCCGGCGGCTCCAGGGCGGCGAACTGGCTGTCGAGCAGGGCCGGCGGCATGAAATGGCCCGCCCGCTGGGCGAGCCGCGCCGCGATCAGCGTGCGGCTCCCTTCCAGATAGACGATCCGCACCGCCGGGTGGCCGCCGGTGATCGTGTCGCGGTAGCGCCGCCGAAGCCCCGAGCAGACCATCACCGCGGGCGCGGACGCCGCCACCCGCGCGGCGATCCAGGCGGCGATCCGGGCGAGCCAGGGCGCGCGGTCGGCGTCGTCGAGGGGGATGCCGGCCTGCATCTTGGCGACGGATTCGGCGCTGTGGAAGTCGTCGCCGTCGGCGAAGGTCCAGCCCAGGCGCCCCGCCACCAGGGCGGCGACCGTGCTCTTGCCGCAGCCGGAGACGCCCATCACCACGAGCACCAGCGGCGGCACGGAAACGGTCGGATCTGGCGGCACGGCGTCTCCTCCGGTCGCCATCATTCCTAGGGCGGCGGCGCGGCTGTGCCAGCCGTGCCGGCCGACAGGGCCAGCGCCGCGTCCACCTCCGGCCCGCGCCCGTGCTCGCGCAGCATCGCGGCGATGTGCGGGCGCGCCGTGAGCTGGCGGGCGTGGAGCCGCCGTACCGCCGGGGTCAGCGGGTCCGTCCGGCCGAGCCGCGCGTCGGCGAAGGCGGTCATGCGGGTGTTCGGCCAGGCGGGCTCGCGCAGCGCGTGCAGGCGGGACACCAGGGCGTCGGCCGAGGCCTCGGGATCGGCCGACGCGAACAGGATCAGCAGCGCCGCGGTCGAGCGCGACAGGCCGTAATGGCAGTGGACGAGGAGATGGGCCGCGCCGTCGAGATCGCGCCCGAAGGCGAGGATGCGGTCGATGTCGGCGGGCTCGGGCGGCACCAGGCCGGCCCCCGCCTCCAGGCAATCGTGGAAATGCAGCGTGGTGCGGTGATGCGCGCCGTAGGCTGCGAAGGCTGCGGGCTCCGGGGTGCCGGGATCGAGCAGCGACAGGACGTGGCTGATGCCGCGCGTGCCGTGGCCGGAGAGCTCCTCCAGGCCGCAGACGGTGTGGAGGGTGACGGCGGGCGTCTCGGTCGAGGTCGGGGTCATGGCCGGGGCTAGCACGGACGCTCCCGGCTTTCGAGACCGGGGCCGGACGTGATAGGGCCGCGCGGGTTCGCGGGAATCGTGAGGGCCCGGGATCGCTTCGCCGCCCGTCCCCGTTCCCTCGCGGGCTGACCAAGCCGGTGCCGGACAACGAGGTGGCATGACGACCTTGCAGAGACGCGCCCTTCTCGCGGCCGGACTCGGTGCCGCGGGGACCCTGAGCGCCCCGGCGATCGCGCAAGGGGCACCGGAGCTGCGCTGGCGCCTGTCCTCGGCCTACGCCAAGACTCTCGACATCCTGTTCGGCGGTCCGGAGACCCTCGCCCGCCTCGTGGCCGAGGGGACCGACGGACGCTTCCAGATCCAGCCGCTCGGACCCGGCGAGCCGGTGCCGCCGGAGGGGCTGATCGACGCGGTCGCCAGCGGCGCGGTCGAGATGGGCCACGGCCCCGCCTCGCTGGGCACCGCCAAGGATCCGGCCTTCGCGCTCGCCACCGCCATGCCCTTCGGCCTCAACGCGCGCGGGCAGAACGCGTGGTGGAACGCGGGCGGCGCGGCCGACCTCTTCGGCGAGGTCTTCGCCAAGCACGGCCTCGTGGCGCTGCCCGCCGGCAATACGGGCGCGCAGATGGGCGGCTGGTTCCGCAAGGAGATCAAGACGGCCGCCGACCTGCAGGGCCTGAAGATGCGCATCGGCGGCCTGGGCGGACAGGTGCTCGCCAAGTTCGGCGTCGTCCCGCAGGCGCTGTCGGGGGCGGAGATCTACCCGGCCCTGGAGGGCAAGCGCCTCGACGCCGCCGAGTGGATCGGCCCCTATGACGACGAGCGTCTCGGCCTCCAGAAGGTCGCGCCGATCTACCACTATCCCGGCTTCTGGGAGGGGGGCGCCATGCTCCATCTCTGGATCAACGCCGAGAAGTGGAAGGCCCTGCCCAAGGCCTACCGCGCGGTGCTCGCGGGCGCGGCGGCCCAGGTCGGCGCCGAGATCCAGGCGCGCTACGACGCGCGCAACCCGCAGGCGCTGCGCCGCCTCGTGGCCGGCGGGGCGCAGCTGCGCCCCTTCCCGCAGGACGTGATGGAGACGGCGCTCAAGCACGCCAACGATGTCTACGCGGAGATCGCGGCCAAGAGTCCCGACTTCCGCCGCATCTACGAGGCGGTCAAGACCTTCCGGAACGAGGAATATCTCTGGTTCCAGGTGGCGGAATACACCTACGACAACTTCATGATCCGGGCGCGCGCCCGGGGATGAAGCCGCGAATGCAACCCAGAAAAAAGGCCACTCCCGGAGGAGCGGCCCGAAGTCTAGGGAGGAAACGCCCATAGAGGGCAGCGGGAACGCGACGCCATCGCGGTCCCGCGATGCACAATCTGAACCTTGTCCGCGGAATTGCAAGGGCATTGGGGCAGCATCGCTGTCGTTCCGGGTGCGTTTGGACACATCGGTATGGCGCTGTCTCCAAAATGTCGCAGCCGGACGGCCCCGATCCCTGACGAAGGCGGCCTCGGACGAAGACGACCGAGGATGAACGGCGGCAGCCGCCCGATCTGCGATTCGCGAGGTCAGTCTTCGCCCGGCCCTACGGCCAAGCTTCTTCCTGCCGTGACTTGTCCGGACAGCCCGCACCCGCCGCGAAAGCGCTCGGCCCCGCGCGCTCATCGGGCCGCGCCTCCCGGATGCCGCGCCGGCATCCCCTTCGGCGGAGCGCGCTCTAGCTCCCCGCCGGGCGGATCTCCCGCCCGAGGGGGCGGGCGATGGCAATCCAGGGCGGGCGGATCCGGGTCTTGAGGGAGGCGGAGCCGCGTCCGGAGGGGGCCTACGTGCTCTACCTGCTGCAGCAGGCGAACCGCGCCCACTACAACCCGGCCCTCGAACTCGCCATCGAGGAGGCCAACCGCCTCGGCCTGCCGGTGGTCGCCTGTTTCGGCCTCCTCGACGGCGCCAACGGCTTCCCGGAGGCCAATGCCCGGCACTACGCCTTCCTGCTCCAGGGGCTTGCCGACGCGGCCGCGGGCCTTGCCAAGCGCGGCGTCGGCTTCGTGATGCGCAAGGCCTCGCCGGCCGAGATCGCGATCGATCTGGCCCGGGACGCCGCCCTGCTGGTCCTCGATCGCGGCTACCTCGCCATCCAGAAGCGCTGGTACCGGGAGATCGCGCGGGCCGTCGACACCCGCATCCTCCAGGTCGAGGGCGACGTGGTGGTGCCGGTCGAGGCGGCCTCCGCCAAGCACGAGCACGCCGCCCGCACCCTGCGGCCGAAGCTGCACCGGATCTGGGACGACTATCTCGAACCGCTCTCAGGCCGCCGGGTGAAGCACCGGGCCGACGGGCTCGGGCTTTCGAGCGCGATCGACATCTCCGATCCCGAGGCGGTGCTCGCCGGCATGACCCTCGACCGCTCGGTGCCGCCGGTGACGCGCTTCCGCGGCGGCGAAAGCGCGGCGCGGGCGCGGCTCAAGGCCTTCCTCGCCGACGGGCTCGCGGGCTATGGCGGCGACCGCAACCGCCCGGAGGCGGGCGCGGCCTCGCATCTGAGCCCCTACCTGCATTTCGGACAGATCTCGCCGGTGGAGATCGCCCTCGCCGTGCGCGCGGCGAAGGCGGCCGCGGACACGGACCGGGCCTCCTACCTGGAGGAGCTGATCGTGCGCCGCGAGCTCGCGATGAACCACGTCCACTACACGGAACGCTACGAGTCCTACGCGCACGCCGTGCCCGAATGGGCCCGCAAGACGCTGGCCGAGCACGCCGACGACCCCCGCCCCCACCGCTACAGCGAGGCCGACCTCGCCGCGGGGCGGACGCACGATCCCTACTGGAACGCCGCCCAGGCCGAGATGCGCGAGACCGGCTACATGCACAACCACCTGCGCATGTATTGGGGCAAGAAGATCCTCGAATGGTCGCCCTCGCCGGAGGCGGGCTTCGCGCGGACGCTGCGGCTCAACAACCGCTACTTCCTCGACGGGCGCGACGCGAACTCCTTCACCAACGTCGCCTGGGTCTACGGCCTGCACGACCGGCCCTGGGCCCGGCGCAAGGTCTTCGGCACCGTGCGCTACCAGAGCGAGAACTCGCTGAGGAAGTTCGATGCCAAGGCCTATGTGAAGGCGGTGGAGCGGCTCTGCGCGGCGGAAGGGCGGCCGCTGCCGCAGGACGCTTCCGTGCTACAGCGGCCGTGAGGACGACGGCTCGCATCCGTCGGACCGCGCAGGGATCGGGGGGATCGGTGGAGGCAGGCGCGCAACGCGACGCGGATCTCGCGCGGCTGATCCGGGCCGTGGCCGGCGGCGACCGCGTGGCCCTGCGCGGGCTCTACGAGGCCACCGCCCCGAAACTTCTCGGGATCCTCCTCCGTATCCTGCGGGATCAGGGCGCGGCCGAGGATGCGCTGCAGGAGGTGTTCGTGCGTGTCTGGCAGCGGGCAGACAGTTACGATCCGGGATCCGGCGCGGCGTTCGCCTGGCTCGCCGCGATCGCGCGGCACCGGGCGATCGACGGGGTGCGCCAGCGGAAGGCCGCGCGTCTGGACGCCCCCGACGAGGGCTGGCTGGAGCGTCTGGCCGATGACCGGGACGGGGAGGCCGATCTCGCCCGGCGCGACGCCCTGGCCCGTTGCCTCGACGCGGTGGACGGCCCTCAGCGCGACTGCCTCGTGCTCGCCTATTGCGAGGGCTGGTCCCGGGAGGAGCTGGCCGCGCGCCACGACCGGCCCGTCAACACGATCAAGACCTGGCTGCGCCGGGGCCTGACCAGCCTGCGCGGCTGCCTGGAGGGCGCATGAGCGGCGATGCGGGCGCCCCGCCCTTCTGGGCCGAGGATCCGGACGGCGCGGCCGGCGAATACGTCCTCGGCACCCTCGACGCGGCGGAGCGCGCCGCCTTCGCCCGGGCCCTGGAGCGGGACGCCGCCCTGCGCGCCGCCGTCGCGGCCTGGGAGGCCAGGCTCGCGCCGCTCGCCGCGGCGGCACCTGCGGTC
>NZ_CABFPH010000178.1 GCF_902141845.1 Methylobacterium symbioticum
CTCGCAGCGCGCCGCCGCTTCTTTTTTTTAACGATCCGCCCACCCCCGCGCTCTACACGCTCTCCCGCCACGCCGCTCTTCAGATCTCCTGGGCGGCGAGCGGCAGGCCGGCGATCCGTCCGGCCTCGTCACCGGGGATCGCCAGGCCCCGCGCCCAGGCCCGGCTCGTCGCGAGCCGGCCCGAGGCGTGCAGGCGGCGCAGGCGCCGCCGCAGCCAGCAGCGCAGCATCAGCCGCGGCAGGCGCTCCATGCGCGCGTCGCAGAGGGCGTCGGGCTCCTCGCAGCGCGCCCGGATCGTGTCGGCGACGCCGCCGGGCGCGCGCCCGGTGAGGCGGGCCGAGATCGTCACCACCACGTCGCGCGGATGCCGGACCCGGAAGCCCTGCTGGAGCAGGGCGGCCACGAAGGCGCCGTCCTCGCCCAGCGGGATCTCCGGCATGCCGCCGACCTGCCGGTAGGCCTGGACACGCACGCCGAGCGAGGCGCCGATCGTGGTGCGGTGGCACGGCCAGGGATCGTGCGGATCGGGATCGAGGATGGTCTCGACCTCGGTGATCAGCGCGTCGTAGGCATCTTCCAGACGGCCCCGGGCGGGCAGCGAGGGCGGCAGGAGCGCGGCCTCCTCCGGCGCCAGCTCCACCCGGCCCGCGACCGCGTCGGCCCCGGCGTCGAGGGCGGCGAGATTGCGCGCGACCCAGTCCGGCGGCACCCGGCTGTCGGCATCGGTGGTCAGGATCGTCCCGGTGCCGGGGCCCGCCTCGATCCAGGCCGCGGCCTCGTCCATGGCGGCGCGGCGCGCCCAGCCCGCATGGGCCCCCGCATGGACGACAGTGAGGACGCGCAGGGCGATCGACAGGTCCGGCCGCAGGGCCTCGACGATCGCCTCGGTGCCGTCCGTACAGTTGTTCAGGAACAGCACCAGTCCGAGCCGGCCGGGCGCCAGTCCGCTCTGGGCGTCGATGGCCTTGATGCAGGCCGCGATGCGCTCGCACTCGTTGCGGACGGGCACGGCGATCACGACGTCGGGGCCCGTGCTCGGCACGGCCTCGGCGGTAGGGAGAGAGGTGGGGGACACGTGCGGCTCCGGTCGAATGGCAGAGCCTTGCATGCCGCTCGCCGAACACGGGATGAACGCGCTGCGGGCGCGCTGTCGCATCCGACGTCCCGTCGATCGGACCTGCCATCGCAGAGGGATGGCGGACCTCGTCGCCGTTCCAGCGCCGCCCTGAACCGGTTTCGTCCCGTCTCTCGCATCGGCCGAGCCCGGCCGGGTGCGGATCCGGGAAGCGCGATTCAGCGTGGCACCGCGTCTCAGTTTGTGGTATACCAAATAATCAATGGCGCGCCGTCGACCCGATCGGATCGGAACGGGGCGCCAACGCATTGACGGGACGAAGGTCCTGCTGTCGGACCGGTCTTTGACGCGATGTCTGGATCGATTTTAAGCTGGGCCATCGACGGAGCCGCTTGCGCGGCGCCGCCGCAAGGGAGCCGTCCGGGCCTTCGGGCCGGCAGAGGCGGACCGATACGACACGGGTGGAGCGCGCCATGACGGACGGCAATCCCCAAAGCGTCTCAGGAGACGGCGTCGATTGGGCCGGCCGCGTCGCGGAGGCCTACGCGGCCGAGGCTCGGCCGCCGCTGACGCCGGAACTCTCGGAGCGCGTGCGCGCCCATCTGAACGCAGCCCTCGCCGGGGCGGCGGACGACCTGGCGCGGATCGAGGCGCTCAACGCGGCGCTCGATGCCTTCGAGCTGGACCTGCGCGCGGTGGTCGGCCCGCGGGTCAAGGCTCTCGGGGCCGGCACGGTGGCGATGGAGCACCGCTCCGAGGCCGGTCAGCCCCTGCGCGCCTTCGGCGGCCAATGAGCCGGCCGAACGAAGCCCGCAACTCTTCTCGGACACGGACGGTCGGAACAGCGGCATGAGCGAAGCCAACCATCAGAACGTCCAGCGCTTCTCGCATCCGGGGCGCGGCCGCGATCGGGCGCGGCCCGTGCCGAAAGGGAGGCAGGTCGATCCGCGGGCCAAGGTCGAGATCGAGACGCTGCTCGGCGACCGCCCGCGCCGGCGCGACCTGCTGATCGAGCACCTGCACCTGATCCAGGACACCTACGGCCAGATCAGCGCGGCTCATCTCGCCGCCCTCGCCGACGAGATGCGCCTCGCCTTCGCGGAGGTGTTCGAGACGGCGACCTTCTACGCGCATTTCGACGTGGTGCGGGAGGGCGAGGCCGACATCCCCCGCCTGACGGTGCGGGTCTGCGACAGTATCACCTGCGCGATGTTCGGCTCGGAGAAGCTGCTCGAGACCCTGCAGACGGAGCTGACGGGAGAGGTCCGCGTCGTGCGCGCGCCCTGCGTCGGCCTCTGCGACCAGGCCCCGGCCGTCGAGGTCGGCCACAACTTCCTGCACCGCGCGGATGTGGCCGCCGTGAAGGCGGCGGTGGAGGCGGGCGACACGCACGCCCACATCCCGGCCTATACCGATTACGAGGCCTACCGGGCGCAGGGCGGCTACGCCACGCTGGAGCGGGTCCGCAGCGGCGAGCTCACGGTCGAGGCGGTGCTGGACCTGCTCGACGACGGCGGTCTGCGCGGCCTCGGCGGCGCCGGCTTCCCCACCGGGCGCAAGTGGCGCTCGGTGCGCGGCGAGCCCGGTCCGCGCCTGATGGCGGTCAACGGCGACGAGGGCGAGCCCGGCACCTTCAAGGATCAGCTCTACCTCAACACCGATCCGCACCGCTTCCTGGAGGGCATGCTGATCGGCGCCCACGTGGTCGAGGCGGCCGATATCTACATCTACCTGCGCGACGAGTACCCGATCGCCCGCGAGATCCTGACCCGCGAGATCGCCAGGCTCCCGGAGGGCGGCCCCCGCATCCATCTCCGCCGTGGGGCGGGCGCCTATATCTGCGGCGAGGAATCGTCGCTGATCGAATCGCTCGAGGGCAAGCGCGGCCTGCCGCGGCACAAGCCGCCCTTCCCCTTCCAGGTCGGCCTGTTCGACCGCCCGACCCTCATCAACAATGTTGAGACCCTGTTCTGGGTGCGCGACCTGATCGAGCGCGGCGCCGCCTGGTGGAAGAGCCATGGCCGCAACGGGCGCGTGGGCCTGCGCTCCTACTCGGTCTCGGGCCGCGTGAAGGAGCCGGGGGTGAAGCTCGCGCCCGCCGGCCTCACCATCCAGGAACTGATCGACGAATATTGCGGCGGCATGGCCGAGGGGCACGCCTTCGCGGCCTACCTGCCGGGCGGGGCGTCGGGCGGCATCCTGCCGGCGGCGATGAACGACATCCCGCTCGATTTCGGCACGCTCGAAAAATACGGCTGCTTCATCGGCTCGGCCGCGATCGTGGTCCTCTCGGACAGGGACGACGTGCGCGGCGCGGCGCTGAACCTGATGCGCTTCTTCGAGGACGAGTCCTGCGGCCAGTGCACGCCCTGCCGCTCGGGCACGCAGAAGGCGCGGATCCTGATGGAGCAGCCGGTCTGGGATACCGGCCTCCTCGCCGAGCTGTCCCAATGCATGCGCGACGCCTCGATCTGCGGGCTGGGCCAGGCCGCCTCGAACCCGCTCACCAGCGTCATCACCTACTTCCCGGACCTCTTCCCCGAACCGCGTCCGATCGCCGCCGAGTGATGGACGATGCGGATGCGTGGCACGATAGTTCCGGTATGCGTATTGGGAGCGGCAGAATGAACGACGGCCCCGATCTCCACGGCAAGGCGACGGACCGGACCGAGGTCCGGGCGCGGACGCGCCAGGATGCGGGCGGCGCCGCTCCGGAGGGGCGGCCGGGCGCGGGCGGCCCCTATTCGCAGGGCGCCAAGGCCGGTGGCCAGGCCTCGCCCGAGCCGAGCGGGCTTGTCGGCCTGACGGAGCGGCCCGCAGCGCCGCCGAGCATCGCGTTCGAGCTCGACGGCGAGACGGTCGAGGCGCGGCCGGGCGAGACCATCTGGGCGGTCGCCAAGCGCCTCGGCACCCACATCCCGCATCTCTGCCACAAGCCGGAGCCCGGCTACCGGCCGGACGGCAATTGCCGCGCCTGCATGGTCGAGATCGAGGGCGAGCGCGTGCTCGCGGCCTCCTGCAAGCGCACGCCCGCCATCGGCATGAAGGTGAAGACCGCCACCGAGCGCGCGGAGAAGGCCCGCGCCATGGTGATGGAATTGCTGGTGGCCGACCAGCCGGACCGGGCGACTTCGCACGATCCGACCTCGCATTTCTGGGCGCAGGCCGATTTCGTGGACATCGCCGCGAGCCGCTTTCCCGCGGCCGAGCGCTGGCAGGCCGACGCGAGCCATCCGGCCATGCGGGTGAACCTCGATGCCTGCATCCAGTGCAATCTCTGCGTCCGCGCCTGCCGCGAGGTCCAGGTCAACGACGTGATCGGCATGGCCTACCGCTCGGCCGGGTCCAAGGTGGTGTTCGACTTCGACGACCCGATGGGCGGCTCGACCTGCGTCGCCTGCGGCGAGTGCGTGCAGGCCTGTCCGACCGGGGCGCTGATGCCCTCGGCCTATCTCGACGCGAACGAGACCCGGGTCGTCTATCCCGACCGTGAGGTCGCCTCGCTCTGCCCCTATTGCGGTGTCGGCTGCCAGGTCTCCTACAAGGTCAAGGACGAGCGCATCGTCTATGCCGAGGGCCTGAACGGCCCGGCCAACCACAACCGGCTCTGCGTGAAGGGCCGCTTCGGCTTCGACTACGTGCACCATCCCCACCGGCTGACCAAGCCCCTGATCCGGCTCGACAACGCCCCGAAGGACGCGAACGACCAGGTCGATCCCGCCAACCCCTGGACGCATTTCCGCGAGGCCACCTGGGAGGAGGCCCTCGACCGCGCCGCGGCCGGGCTGCGGACGGTCCGCGACAGCCACGGCCCCAAGGCGCTCGCCGGCTTCGGCTCGGCCAAGGGCTCGAACGAGGAGGCCTATCTCTTCCAGAAGCTGGTCCGCCTCGGCTTCGGCTCCAACAACGTCGACCATTGCACCCGGCTCTGCCACGCCTCCTCTGTGGCGGCCCTGATGGAGGGGCTGAACTCGGGCGCCGTGACCGCGCCCTTCTCGGCGGCGCTCGATGCCGAGGTGATCATCGTCATCGGGGCCAACCCCACCGTGAACCACCCGGTCGCGGCGACCTTCCTCAAGAATGCGGTGAAGCAGCGCGGCGCCAAGCTGATCGTCATGGATCCGCGCCGGCAGGTGCTGTCCCGGCACGCCTACAGGCACCTCGCCTTCAAGCCGGGCTCGGACGTGGCGATGCTGAACGCGATGCTGAACGTCATCATCGAGGAGAAGCTCTACGACGAGCAGTACATCGCCGGGTACACCGAGAACTTCGAGGCGCTGCGGCAGAAGATCGTCGACTTCACGCCCGAGAAGATGGAGGCCGTCTGCGGCATCGAGGCCGCGACCCTGCGCGAGGTCGCGCGCCTCTACGCCCGGTCGAAGGCCTCGATCATCTTCTGGGGCATGGGTATCAGCCAGCACGTCCACGGCACCGACAACTCGCGCTGCCTGATCGCCCTGGCCCTCGTCACCGGCCAGATCGGACGGCCGGGCACGGGGCTGCACCCCCTGCGCGGCCAGAACAACGTGCAGGGCGCCTCCGATGCGGGCCTGATCCCGATGGTCTATCCGGACTACCAGTCCGTCGAGAAGGCGGCGGTGCGCGAGCTGTTCGAGGCGTTCTGGGGCCAGTCCCTCGATCCGAAGCGCGGGCTGACCGTGGTCGAGATCATGCGGGCGATCCATGCCGGCGAGATCCGCGGCATGTTCATCGAGGGCGAGAACCCGGCCATGTCGGATCCCGACCTCAACCACGCCCGGCACGCGCTGGCGATGCTCGACCATCTCGTCGTGCAGGACCTGTTCCTCACCGAGACGGCCTTCCACGCCGACGTGGTGCTGCCGGCCTCCGCCTTCGCCGAGAAGGCGGGCAGCTTCACCAACACGGACCGGCGCGTCCAGATCGCCCAGCCCGTCGTGCCGCCCCCGGGCGACGCGCGCCAGGATTGGTGGATCATCCAGGAACTCGCCCGGCGGATGGGGCTCGACTGGAGCTATGCCGGCCCGGCCGACGTGTTCGCCGAGATGGCGCAGGTCATGCCCTCGCTCGCCAACATCACCTGGGAGCGCCTGGAGCGCGAGGGCGCCGTGACCTACCCGGTCGACGCGCCCGACAAGCCGGGCAACGAGATCATCTTCTACGACGGCTTCCCGACCGAGAGCGGGCGCGCCAAGATCGTGCCGGCGGCGATCGTGCCCCCGGACGAGGTGCCCGACACCGAGTTCCCGATGGTGCTCTCGACCGGCCGGGTGCTGGAGCATTGGCATACGGGCTCGATGACCCGGCGCGCCGGCGTGCTCGACGCGCTGGAGCCCGAGGCGGTGGCCTTCCTGGCCCCGCGCGAGCTCTACCGCCTCGGCCTCGAGCCCGGCATGACGATGCGGCTCGAGACGCGGCGCGGCGCCGTCGAGGTGAAGGTCCGGTCCGACCGCGACGTTCCGGACGGCATGGTGTTCATGCCCTTCTGCTACGCGGAGGCCGCGGCCAACCTCCTCACCACCCCCGCCCTCGATCCGCTGGGCCTGATCCCCGAGTTCAAGTTCTGCGCGGCCCGGGTCTCGCCCGTCCGGGCCGCGCCGCCGATCGCCGCCGAGTGAGGCAGGCCTCCGCGGCCCTGACGCCGCTCGCGGAGGCGCTGGCCCTGCTCCTCGCCGAGGCCGC
>NZ_CABFPH010000179.1 GCF_902141845.1 Methylobacterium symbioticum
CCGCCGCCGCGGTCGCCGCCGCCGGGCCCGACCGGCAGGTGGCCGGCGTGGTGCTCGGCCGCGAAGACCTCGCGCCGAACTGGCGCGGGCGCACGCCGGTGCTCTGCGTGTCGAGCCGCGGCCCGTTCGACGAGGCGGCGACCCTGATGCTCGCCCAGACGCTCGGCCGCCACGGGCTGCAGGCGCAGGTGATGGCGATGAAGGCCTTGCGCGAGGGCGAGCGGCCGGAGCGCACCGACGAGATCGCGCTGATCTGCTTCTCCTATCTGGAGCCGGTGAGCCTGTCGCAGATCCGGTTCACCGTGCGGCAGGCGCGGGCCGCCGTGCCGGGCGTGCGCATCCTCGTCGGCTTCTGGCGCGAGCGCGACCCGGCGAGCCTGGAGCGCCTGCGGCGGGCGGTCTCGGCGGATGTCCTCGTCACCTCTCTCAACGAGGCGCTCGCCGCGGTCCTGGCGGCATCGCGGGATCCGGTCGCTCCGATCCGCGCCGAGGCTACCCGGACCACGCGTCCCGCCCTGGCACCCGCTGCCGCCTGACGGTCGCCCCGGCCGCGCGTCCGGACCGGGACCGAATGCCGCTACCCCCGGGCTGCATCGGGGGGCCTCATCGACCGTTGCCGATTCGGCGTTGCTTGCCATCCGGCGGCGCCGTTCCAGATGACAGCCCTGTCAAGCCGGCCGCACGATCCGTTCGGCGAGAAGAGCGCGCGTCAGAACAACGCCTTGGAGCCGGGCCGGCGGTGCGGTCGGGCACGGCTCCAGCCTGCGGATCCACGGCCAGGACGGGCGGTCCCTCCGCACAGGCCAAAAGCGAAGGTGCGAGCACGCCCAGATGGCCGAAACGCCCGAGAAACCGCCCATCAGGGGCCTGGCCCGCGTCGAGACGGGAGCATCCACGGACGTTTCCAATCCGACGAACGACATCTTCTTCGCCGCCGTCGAGACGACGCGGATGCCGATGATCGTCACCGATCCGCGCCAGCCGGACAACCCGATCATCTTCGCCAACCGCGCCTTTCTGGCGATGACGGGCTATGCGCTGGAGGAGATCGTCGGCCGCAACTGCCGCTTCCTGCAGGGGCCGGACACCGACCGGACGACGGTGGACCAAGTGCGCCAGGCGATCCGCGAGCGGCGCGAATTCGCCACCGAGATCCTGAACTACCGCAAGAACGGCTCGACTTTCTGGAACGCGCTCTTCCTGAGCCCGGTCTACAACAGGGCTGGCGAGCTCGTGTACTTCTTCGGCTCGCAGCTCGACGTCTCGCGCCGCCGCGACGCCGAGGAGGCGCTGGGGCAGGCGCAGAAGATGGAGGCGCTGGGCCAGCTCACCGGCGGCATCGCCCACGACTTCAACAACCTGCTTCAGGTCATCGTGGGCTATGTCGACATCCTGGCCTCGGGGCTCGCCAAGCCCGATGCCGACCGGGCGCGGCTGGGCCGGGCCACCGAGAACATCCGGCAGGCGGCCGAGCGTGCCACGATGCTGACGCAGCAGCTCCTGGCCTTCGCCCGCAAGCAGCGCCTCGACGGGCGCGCGGTGAATCTCAACGCCCTCATCGGAAGCCTGGACGAGATGGCCGGCCGCGCCCTCGGCGCGACGATCGCCCTGGAGCGTGACCTCGATCCCGAGCTCTGGAACTGCCGGGTCGATCCGACCCAGGCCGAGGTGGCGCTGCTCAACATCCTGATCAATGCGCGCGACGCCATGCCGGAGGGCGGCACCGTGCGGATCAGCACGGAGAATTGCACGGTGGGGGAGGGGGACGATGTGCCCCTCGGCGCCCTCCGGCCCGGGCGCTACGTCACCGTCTCGGTGACCGACCACGGCACCGGCATCCCGGCCGGCGTGCTCGCCCGGGTGATGGACCCGTTCTTCACCACCAAGGAGGAGGGCAAGGGCACCGGCCTCGGCCTCTCCATGGTCTACGGCTTCGCCAAGCAATCGGGCGGGGCGGCCCAGATCGAGTCGCAGGTCGGGCACGGCACCACGGTGCGGCTGTCCTTTCCGGCCACCGACGGCGAGGCCCGCGCCAAGCCGGAGGCCTCCCTCCGGGCGGTCGACCGGCCAGGCACCGAGACGATCCTGATCGTTGACGACCGCGAGGACGTGGCCGAGCTCGCCCGCACCATCCTGCGCGATTTCGGCTACACCACCCTCGTCGCCTCGAACGGGCGCGAGGCGCTCGAGATCCTCGATGGCGGCGAGCGCATCGACCTGCTCTTCACCGACCTGATCATGCCGGGCGGCATGAACGGCGTCCTGCTCGCCCGCGAGGCGCAGCGCCGTCAGCCGCAGCTCAAGGTCCTGCTCACGACGGGCTATGCCGAGGCGAGCCTGGAGCGAACCGATGTCGGCGGTTCGGAGTTCGATCTTCTGAACAAGCCCTACCGGCGCACCGACCTGATCCGGCGGGTGCGCGCCGTGCTCGACGGCCCGACCGGGGTCGGCTGAGCGCGTAGGGGGCGAGCGAGGAGCGCATCCATGCCCCGTGGCGACAAGTCGAAATACACCGACAAGCAGGTCCGCAAGGCCGAGCACATCGCGGAGTCCTACGAATCCCGCGGCGTGCCGCATGACGAGGCGGAATCGCGCGCCTGGGCCACCGTCAACAAGGACGATGGCGGCGGCAAACATCCCGGCGGCTCGGGCCGCGGCCGGACGACGGGCCATCCGGCGGCCCATAAGGGCGGGGAGAAGGGGGGCGCGAAGGGCGGGGCCGCCTCGGCCGCCCGCACCCCGGAGCAGCGCTCGGCCTCCGCCAAAAAGGCCGCCGCGACCCGCAAGGCCCGGTCTGGCTGAGCCGGCGCCTCAGCGCGCCACGCTCCAGCTGGTGGTGCCGTCCTTGTTGTCCTTGACCGCGACGCCCATCGCCTTCAGGGCGTCGCGGGCGCGGTCCGAGGCCGGCCAGTCCTTGGCCATGCGGGCCGCCGCCCGCTCGGCGATCAGGGCCTCGACGCGGGCCACGTCGATGCCGGCGGCCTGGACGCTGGCCGCCGCGCGTTCGCTCGCCGTCTGGCCGAGCAGTCCGAGCAGGCCCGCCCCCGCCTTCAGCGCGGCGGGGTCGTCGATCTGATGCAGCTCGGCCAGCGCCGCCGCGGTGTTGAGATCGTCGAGGAGCGGCTCCAGGACGCGCTCGGGCGCCTCGGAAGCGGGCCCTGCGTCGCCGACGAGGCCGTACCAGCGTTCCAGCATCCGGCTCGACTCTTCCAGGCCCCGCAGCGTCCAGTCGATCGGCTGGCGGTAATGGGTCTTGAGCATGTTGAGCCGCACGACCTCGCCCGGCCAGTCCTTCAGCACGTCGCGGATGGTGATGAAGTTGCCGAGCGACTTCGACATCTTCTCGCCCTCCACCTGCAGGAAGCCGTTGTGCAGCCAGGTTCGGGCCATCACCGGCGTGCCGAAGCAGCAGCGCGACTGCGCCACCTCGTTCTCGTGGTGGGGGAAGATCAGGTCGATGCCGCCGGCATGGATGTCGAAGGTCTCGCCGAGATGCTTGGCCGACATCGCCGAGCACTCGATGTGCCAGCCCGGCCGGCCCGGCACCGCGATGCCCGCGGGCGAGTCCCAGGCCGGCTCGCCGGGCTTCGAGGGCTTCCAGAGCACGAAGTCGAGGGGTGAGCGCTTGTAGGGGGCGACCTCGACGCGGGCGCCAGCCTCCATCTCGTCGAGCGGCCGCTTCGAGAGCCGGCCGTAATCGGGCATCGAGGGCACGTCGAACAGCACGTGGTCGGCCGCCACATAGGCGTGGCCGGCGCGCACCAGCCGCTCGATCATCGCCACCATCTCGCGGATGTGGTCGGTGGCGCGCGGCTCGATGAAGCGGGGCGGGCGGCCGGCCACGTTCACGTCCTCGGCCATCAGCACGCCGAGGTCGCGCACATCGGCGTGGAACTGCGCCAGCGTGCCGTCGGTCAATGCGCGGATGGTGATGCCGCGCTCGGCCGCGCGGGCGTTGATCTTGTCGTCCACGTCCGTGACGTTGCGGGCATAGGTGACGTGCGCCGCGCCGTAGAGGTGGCGCAGCAGCCGGAACAGCAGGTCGAAGACGATGATCGGACGCGCATTGCCGATATGGGCCGCGTCGTAGACCGTCGGCCCGCAGGCATACATCCGCACGTCGGCCGAATCGAACGGCTCGAACGGCTCCTTAGTGCCTGTCAGCGTGTTGTAGAGCCGCAACATCGGCATCCTGAAACCCATTCCCCCTCCCGCCCCCACCCCCTCGGGGCGGGGCGACGGCCTGACGCGGCAGGTCGGAAACTCGCCTGCGCGCTCAAGCACCTGCCGGCCGGACCGGCCGTGTCCCACGCCTCCGCCGACTCCGGTCAAGCCACGGTTTCGCCGGATCCGGCCCCCGCGCCTGTTGCCGATCGGCGACGGTGCCGCCTGCCGGATCGGGCTAACCCAAAACGGTGATGAATTCGAGAAGGCCGGCGGCGCTCCTTGCCTCCGGCAAAGGCGGTCAAAGCGCGAAAGCCTTTGTTTACCGCATCGTCGGACCTTCGCCGCGGGCTCTCACCTGCATGCCTCAACGGAACCTCAAGGACTCCTTCATGCGCGCCTCGACCGCCGTCAGCGCCCTGCTCGCCACTGTTCTGACCGGCTCGCTCGTCATCGCCGCACAGGCAGGGTCCGAGACGCCGAAGGCAGGCGGCCGTGTCGAAAAGACCTTTCTGATCCCTTCCAGCGAGGGCTACGGCGTCGCCGATTGCCTGACCACGCCGGGCAGCGCCTGCGGCCAAGTGGTGGCGGATTCCTGGTGCGAAGCGCAGGGCTATGCCTCAGCCAACGCCTTCGGGGTCGCTGCCGCGGACGATTATACGGGCGCGATCGACCTGCCGGTCTCGAAGCCCTCCGATCGCCCGCTGCGCATCACCTGCCAGGATTGAGTGGACGGCCGGCCTGCCTCTCTGACCGGCCTTCCATCGTTAGCGCACAAAATCCCCGCATTTCGGCGGGGCTTCCGTGCCCCAGGGCATCAAGGGCACGGTCGAAGTGGAGTTCTTCGGCGATCCCTGGATCACCTTGTCGGAGTAGACCATGTAGATCAACGTGTTGCGCTTGGCATCGCAGCCGCGCACGATCTGCATTGATTTGAAGATCAACGACCGGCGCTCGCTGAACACGACCTCGCCCTGCTTGAACTTCTCCTTGAACGACACGGGCCCGACCTGTCGGCAGGCGAGCGAAATGTCGGAAACATCCTCGGCGAGGCCGAGCGTGCCCTTGATGCCGCCCTTCTCGGGCTGGGTGTAGTGACAGGCCACACCTGCGACCACAGGATCGTCGATGCCGTAGACGACGAGCTTGTCGTTGGGCGTCAACGGCCGCCACACCGTCGACTTGTCGAAGATCCGATCCGGCTCCTGCGCCGCCGCGCTCGTCGCCAGCAGCGCGAGGCCGAGCACGCCGCCGAGCGCACCCCGTGTGAGACCCCGAAACAACATCGCCGTCCATTCCCCCGTCGGAACCGTGGCCGTCATGTAGGAGGACTGTCGCCGCGGCGCGAGGGGCGTTAAAAAAGATCAATGTCCCGTGCGGTCGTGCCGGTCGGGGCTTCCATTTTCGCCGGGCCCAGGGCCCGACCCGTCCCGAGTTCCGGCCGTTCCCGGTTCAGTCGCCCGAGTCCCGCTCGCCCATGCTGTCGATGCGCCTGCTGATTCGCCGGATCGCCTGCACGCTCGCCCTGGTTGCGGCGGGCTGGTCCGTGCCTGCCCGCGCCCAGGATACGGCGCCTGCGGCGACGCCCGCCCCCGTCGCGGCGCAGAACCCGGCCTGCCCGCGCTACCGGGCAGAGCTTGCAAGCCTCTCGGATGGCGCCAGCGTCACCCGCGCCCTGCAAAGCGAGATCGGCCGGCTCGAGGCCTATTACCGCAGCCTCAACTGCGAGGGCGGCAGGTTCCTGTTCTTTGATACGCGCCCGCCCCAGTGCGGCGCCGTGGAACAGCGCATCCGTGCGCTCAACGCCACCTATGGCGGCGCGGCAAGCGAGGACAACGGCGCGCGTCGCCGCCAACTCCAGGCCTTCATCGCGGCCAATTGCGGCTCAGGTCCGGCTGGCGCCTCGGGCGATCAATATGCCCGTGGTGGCGCCCAGGTGATCTGCGTGCGCACCTGCGACGGCGGCTATTTCCCAATGAAGAACTTGCCGGAAGGCCGGGGCGGAGCGGACGAGATGTGCCAGGCGCTCTGCCCAGGCACCGAGGCGGTCGCCTATTCGATGCCGAACGGCGACGATGCCCTGCGGCATGCGGCGACTGTTCGGGGGAGCAAGGCCTACGCGTCTCTCGCGAACGCCTTCAAGTTCCAGAAGAGCTTCGTGCCCAATTGCTCGTGCAAGCCGGCCGACAAGACCTGGGCGCAGGCCCTGGTGAAGGCCGAGAGCATGATGGTCCGGCACAAGGGCGACATCTTCGTGACGCCGATGCAGGCGGAAGCCCTGTCGCGGCCGAAGGTGCGCCTGACCCTCGTCGGCCGCGCCGACAAGACCGCGGCGGAGATCGCGGCCGACGCCGCCGGACGGGCGGCGGGCGCCGATCCGAAGGCCGATCCCGCCGCCATGACCGCCTCGACCGAGGGAGCGGCGCCGGTGACCGACCGCGCGAACGTGCGCATCATCGCGCCAATCTCGGCCTGACCCAGCGTGGGCGGATCGAGGCGGCGCGCGCCGGCGTCCGCCTGAACACCGACGCCATCGACAACTCGGCGGGCGTGAACA
>NZ_CABFPH010000180.1 GCF_902141845.1 Methylobacterium symbioticum
CGGCATTGTCGCGCAGCTCCTCGGCGGAGAGCACCAGCGCGAGGGTGCCGGGGCTGCCGTCGGATTCGAGGGCCGCGCTCACCTGCACGAGGTCCCAGGCACCGACATAGGGCACGAAGCGCAGGATGGCGGCGAGCACGCCGAACAGCATCGGGCTCGGCACGCCGATGATCCAGAGGCCGAGGCCGATCACCACGCCGAAGGCGATGTTGAGGGCGAGCTGCGCCAGGAAGAAGCGCGACAGCCGGCTCGCCGCGTCGTCGATCGCCGCGGTGGTGCGGCGCAGGTCGCCCGATCCGGCGATGCGGATGGCCCGGTTCCGGAGATCCTCGCGCTGGAGCAGGATGAAGATCGTGAAGATCAGGATCAGGCCGGTGGTGGCGAGCGGATGCAGGATCGGGCCGGCAAAGGTCTGCACGGTCTCCAGCACCCCCGCCTTGGCCGCCTTGATCTCGACGGTGAGCGGGTGGGTGGCCGAGCCCGGGTCTCCCTTCAGCTCCACCGGCGGCGGCGGCTGGAGCGCGGCGCCGAGATCCTGCACGAGATCGACGATGCGGGCGAGCGTGCCGGTCTCGGCGGTGGCGCCGCGCAGAGCCGCCACCTTGTCCCGCATGGTGAGCGAGTAGCGCGGCAGGTCGGCAGCGAGCTGCGCGCCCTCGCTCGCGATGAGGCTGCCGACGCCGAACAGGGTGCCGAACGCGACCGTGACCACGAGCAGCACGGCGAGCGCCCGCGGCACGCGCAGGCGCCGCAGCACCCGCACCGCCGGCACCAGCACGAAGCTCAGCAGGATGGCGAGGGTGAGGGGCACGAGGATGTCGCGCCCGAAATAGAGCGCGGCCATCACGGCCACGACGAGCAGCACGGAGGCCAGGGCGAGGAAGATCGGCAGCCCCTGCTTGAGCCGCTGCGCGGTGACGGGATCGTCGCTCATCAAGTCCTCACGGCCTCGCGGCCCGGTTCACGCAACACGGTCCTGCCACCACCGCCCTCTCCCCTCTGCGGGAGAGGGTGGCCCGGGAGCGGGTCGGGAGAGGGAAGCCCGGCTTCAGGCACAGGCGCAGCGTCGATGCCCCGCATATCCCACACCGTTGCTTCCCTCTCCCGACCCTCGCTGACGCGAGGGCCACCCTCCCCCGCAGAGGAGGGAGGCAAAGCGGCACTCAGCCCGCCGAGGCCGTCTCCCCGAGAGCCGCGCTGATCTGGCTGAGCAGCTTCGAGAAATCGACCGGCTTCGGATGGTAGTCGTCGCAGCCCGCCTGGATCGCCTTGTCGCGATCGCCCGACATGGCATGCGCGGTGAGCGCGATGATCGGGATGGAGCGGGTATCGCTACCGGCCTTGAGGGCGCGGGCCGCCGACCAGCCGTCGAGGACCGGCAGGTTCATGTCGAGGAGGATCACGTCCGGACGGCCGGTGCGGGCCTGCTGCACGCCGGCCTCGCCGTCATGGGCCAGGATCACGTCGTAGCCGCGTCGCTTGAGCCGGCGCGAGAGGAAGTCCCAGATCTCCTCGTGATCCTCGACCAACAATATCCTGGCCATCGCCCAACCTACCCCTCGAAATCCGTCGCGGACACGCGGCTCATGACACCGATCACGGCACCGCGCGGCCGATCGCGCCGGCACGCTGCGGCGCAGGCGGCCGCAGCGCAAGAGAACGTCTCAGGCCCGCCCCGCGATCCGTATGCAATCCGGAATCGCGTCGACGGGCCAGGATCCCTCACTCCTCCGCGTCGAGATGGAAGTGCACGTTCTCGATATTGGCCCGCTCGAAGGCCTGCATCACGTGCTGGTAGGAGCGCTCCATCTCGGTCGGCGCGTCGCCGGGCGTATCCTCGGGCTTGAGCACGAACATCAGCATCGAGCGGCCGGTGACGTCGTAGCTGTCGCCCGCCCGGAAATGCTCGACCGCCTGGCTGTCGGGCAGGTTGGTGTCGAGGAGCCGCGTCCAGGCGTCGCCGCCCACGGTCTCCGGCAGGGTGAACTGCACGAGGTCGTGGTAGGCGTTGTAGAGCACGAGCAGGGTGGCATCGCCGCCGCGGCGGTGGATGCCGGTGGCCTGGGCGCGACCGTCGAGCAGCACGGCGAGCGCCCGGGCGCCGCCGTCGCCCCAGTTCTCGCCCTCCATCTCGGCCCCGTCCGGGCGCAGCCAGGTCACGTCCTTGACGCCGAGATCCTCGTCGTAGCGGCCCGAGAGGAAGCGCCCGCGGCTGAGGATCGGCAGGGCATTGCGCAGGATGATCAGGCGCTGGGTGAACTCGGCGAGGTCGCGCTCCTCGGCACCGATGGCGTTCCAGTCGAGCCAGGAGATCTCGTTGTCCTGGCAATAGGCGTTGTTGTTGCCGTTCTGGGTGCGGGCGAACTCGTCGCCGGCGAGCAGCATCGGCGTGCCGCGCGAGAGGAACAGGGTCGCCAGCATGTTGCGCATCTGGCGCAGGCGCACGGCGCGGATCGCGGGATCGTCGGTCGGACCCTCGACGCCGTAATTGTAGGACAGGTTGTGCGAGTGGCCGTCGCGGTTGTTCTCGCCGTTCGCCTCGTTGTGCTTGTCGTTGTAGGCGACCGTGTCGTGCAGGGTGAAGCCGTCATGGGCGGTGAGGAAGTTGACGCTCGCCCAGGGCTTGCGCCCGCGCTTGTCGAACTTGTCGGCCGAGCCGGTGATGCGCGAGGCGAGATCGGGCAGCAGCCCGGCATCGCCCTTCCAGTAGGCCCGGACATCGTCGCGGAAGCGGTCGTTCCACTCGGCCCAGCCCGGCGGGAAGCCGCCGACCTGGTAGCCGCCGGGGCCGCAATCCCAGGGCTCGGCGATGAGCTTGACGGAATTGAGCACCGGGTCCTGCCGGCAGGTGTCGAGGAAGCCGCCGCCCTCGTCGAAGCCGTAGGGCTCGCGGCCGAGGATGGTGGCGAGGTCGAAGCGGAAGCCGTCGACCTGCATCTCGGTCGCCCAGTAGCGCAGGGAGTCCGTGACGAGCTGCAGCACCCGCGGATGCGAGAGGTTGAAGGTGTTCCCGGTGCCGGTGTCGTTGATGTAGTAGCGCGCCTCGCCGGGCAGCAGGCGGTAGTAGGAGGCGTTGTCGATCCCCTTGAACGACAGGGTCGGCCCCTTCTCGTTGCCCTCCGCGGTGTGGTTGTAGACCACGTCGAGGATCACCTCGAGGCCGGCGCCGTGCAGGCGCGAGACCATCTCCTTGAACTCGGAGAAGGCGAAATCCGGCACCGCGGCGTAGCGGCGCGCGGGGGTGAAGAACGAGATCGTGTTGTAGCCCCAGTAGTTGGTCAGGCCCTTCTCCTGCAGGTAGTCGTCCTGGACGAAGGAGTGGACCGGCAAGAGCTCGACCGAGGTCACGCCGAGGCTCTTGATGTAGTCGAGCACGTCCGGGTTGCCGAGGCCCGCATAGGTGCCGCGCAGCTTCTCCGGAACCTTCGGATGGAGCTTGGTCAGGCCCTTCACATGGGCCTCGTAGACGATGGTCTTCTCCCAGGGCACGTTCGGCTTCTGGTGCCGGCCCCAGGTGAAGGCCGGATCGATGACGCGCGAGCGCCGCGTGAAGGGCGCGCTGTCGCGGTCGTCGAAGGTGAGGTCGTCGCCGGTCTCCATCTTGTAGCCGAACAAGGCCGGGTTCCAGGTGATGGAGCCGACGAGCCCCTTGGCATAGGGGTCGATCAGGAGCTTGTTCGGGTTGAAGCGGTGGCCGTTCTCCGGCTCGTAGGGGCCATGCACCCGGAAGCCGTAGATCGTGCCGGGCCGGGCGTCCGGCAGGTAGCCGTGCCAGATCTCGTCCGTGTATTCGGGCAGATCGATGCGCTCGATCTCCTGCTCGCCCGCATCGTCGAACAGGCAGAGCTCGACCTTGGTGGCGTAGGCCGAGAACACGGCGAAGTTCACGCCGAGGCCGTCCCAGGTCGCCCCGAGCGGATAGGGCAGGCCCTCCTGGATGCGCGCGCGCGCCACGCGGGCCGTGGAGGCGGGTCGGGAATTGTCAGCCATGCTCACTCCGGGGATCGCATCCCGCGACGCGCGGCGGCCGGCGGCCGACGCGGGGTGCGTGATCCCTGTCTGAACGTACTGGCTCCGGCGAGGCTCCGTGCGCTGCGGAAAATTCCTGTGCGGCGGAGCGGCTGTGACATGGCCGCCACGCCCGGCCGCCACCCTGGCGCGGGCGGCCGATGGTGCAGCGCGAAAGGCCGCTCCTACAGCCGCTCCTCGACGAAGCGCTCGGCCGCCGGATCGGCCCCGCGCCGCCCCACCTCCCGCCGCAGCAGCGGCACCACCGCCTCGGCCTCGGCGGTGACGAGGTAGCTGAGGTCGAGACCCTCGCGGATGAAGCCGTGGTCGCGCATGTGATCGAAGAGCGTCAGCAGCGGCTTCCAGAAATCGGCCACCGAGACCAGCAGGATCGGCTTGCGGTGGCGCCCGAGCTGGGCCCAGGTGAGCTGCTCGACCAGCTCCTCCAGGGTGCCGATGCCGCCGGGCAGCGCCACGAAGGCGTCGGAGCGCTCGAACATCAGGCGCTTGCGGGTGTGCATGTCGCCCACCACGATCGTCTCCTGGATGTCCTCCAGCATGTGCTCGCGGGCCTGGAGGAAGTCCGGGATGATGCCGGTGACGTGGCCGCCGCCCTGCATCACCGCGCGGGCGACCGTGCCCATCAGGCCGACATCGCCGCCGCCATAGACGAGGCCGATCCCGGCCCGCGCGAGCGCCGTGCCGAGGGTCTCGGCGGCCCGCCGAAAGGCGGGATCCTGCCCGAAACCGGAGCCGCAATAGACACAGACCGTCTTCACCGGAGCCATCCGGCCTCCTCCATCAACCGTTCACGTGCATAGCAGGTCGCGCGGAGCCCGGCTCCCCGTAAACCTGCCCGCGGGGCGCGGGCCGCGCCGCCGCAATCTCGGCCGCAAGATCGGCGCCGCACGGCTCCGGCGGGGCCAAAGTGCTGAATTCGCGCGGGAATCCCCCGGACGCGCGGCAGGGCGGCTTGGTCTGCGATCCATGTAGAGTATTATGCCCCGGACAGTCGACGTTTTTCGGACAGCCCAACGTGCCCGGAGCCGTCGGGAGCAGATGTGAGGCCCGTGATGTCCACCGTGTTGGGGCGCAGCCTCGCGCTCGCCTTCGGCGGGCTCGTCGCCGGACTGGGGCTCGTGCTTGCCCTGTTCGGAGGCGGCCTGCGCGAGCGCTGGGCACCGGCAGGCGATGCGGCGACCCCGCGCCCGCTGACGGCGCCGCAGGCCGCCAAGCCGGAGGGCGGCGCCGTGGCAGCCCTGCCCGAGACGCGCTCGCCCGCAAAGCCGCCGCCCGGCGGGTCCGACGCGGCGGTGAGCCCGCCGGCCCCGACGCCGACGCTCGACGGGCCGAAGACGGCCACGAACGAAGCGGACAAGCCCGATCCGGCCGTGCCGAGCTTCGACGTCGTGCGCGTCGAGCCGAACGGCGAATCCGTCGTGGCGGGCCGGGCCAAGCCCGATTCGACCGTGGAGATGCTGGTGGACGGCAAGCCCGTCGCCCAGGCGCGGGCGGACCGCGACGGCCAGTTCGCGATCGTGCCGCCGCGGCTGCCACCGGGCAGCAGCGAGATCGTGCTGCGCGCGACCGGCGCGGATGGACGCGAGGTGCGCTCGAAGCAGAGCGTCGCCGTGGCCCTGCCGGCCACGCCCGGGGCCAAGCCCCTCGTCGCCCTGACCGCGCCGGACCGCCCGACCGCCGTGCTGTCCCAGCCCGAGGCGGCGCCGCAGGCCGCCGGGGCCGGCCCCGCCACGGCGACGCCGCTGCGCATCGTCAGTGTGGACGCGCAGGAGAATGGCCGCCTCTACGTGAGCAGCGAGGCGCCGCCGGGCGCGGTGGTGCGGCTCTATCTCAACGACACCCTGATCGCCCCCGGACAGGCCGGCGCGGACGGCAAGGTCACCTTCACCATCGGCAAGGGCGTGCGCCCCGGCGCCTACCGGATCCGGATCGATCAGGTCGAGTCCGGCACCGGCAAGGTCCGCATCCGCGCCGAGGTGCCCTTCACCGTGCCCGAGACGGCGGTGCAGGTCGCCGCCCGGACGGAGGCGGCCCGGCCGGCCGCCGAGCCCACCTCACCGAAGCCGGCGGAGACCGCCGGATCCGAGACGCCGAGGTCGCACACCGGCACATCCGAAGCGGTCAGCGCCGAAGCCGCCAGCCCCGGCACTACAAAGCCCGGCACTGCGAAGCCCGATACCGGAAAGCCTGACATCGGGATGTCCGCAGCCGGGAGGTCCGGGACCGACAAGCCCGGCTCCGCCGGGGCGGCCGAGCCGGCCCGGCCCGGCGAGCAGGCCACGCTGCCGGATCCGGCCCGCCGGCCGGCCGGACCGGCGCCG
>NZ_CABFPH010000181.1 GCF_902141845.1 Methylobacterium symbioticum
TCGCCCGTCGTCTACGAGCAGGAGACTGCGTCAGAACTGCCGATCGAGACCCTGCTCAGCCAAGCCCCCTGAACCGTCCACAAAAACGGGGCAATCCCACGTTGTAATAGTCGACCCCGGTGACCGGATCCTGGTCTCTGACCAGATTGCCATGAGCGTCACGGATGCCGAGCACCCGCACCAAACCGCCGACGCTGCCATCGGCATCGTAGGCCGCGACCCGGACGCCCTCGGTGCGCAGTTGATCGATCAAGGCGCGAGCCGTGACGCTCTTGCCGACGCCGCCCTTCTCGGAGGTGACGAAGACAGCCCTCTTCGAAGCCGTGCCTCCGTTCCCGTCGACCTTCGATGCCTTCGCCATAACCATCCATCCTTCCTGACCTGTACGCGTGCATTTCCAAGCGGCCGTCCCGAGAGCCCTCGGCTCAGCCGCTCGTTCCATTGGCCGGGGCGACGTCCATCGGCTGTTTGCAAGCCCCGCAGTCGAGCGCGATCTCGGGCTTCGCCCAGGCATTGGCTCCGCAAGCCGGGCACGTGTACTTCGTCTTGCTGGCGGCCTTCCGCTCGCGCGTCTCGCGCTCGAGCTCGCTTCCCAGCTCGACGTACGGCACCGTATCCCCGCGCAGATCGACCAGCTCGGCACAGGCTTGCGCGAAGCGTCCGCCGGGCTCGATGTAGTGGCTGACGCGCTGGCCGGTCTCCTTGCCGCCGGGCTCGCCGCTCGTAGACGGGATCAGCCCCACGGCCCGCATCATCCCTGCCCATTCCCGGTTGTGATAACCGCGGCGGGGCGGTGTGCCGAAGTGCTTCTGTTGCAGGTGGGCCATCTCGTGGACCAAGGTCGAGAGAGTATCCGCGATGCTGCACTCGGCGAAGAAGCTGGGGTTCAGTGCGATCTCGTCGATGATCTCGGTACCGTCCCGGGCTCCAAAACGGTCGCCGGCGAAGTAGCCGTAGGCTCTGTTCTTGCGCTGCAGGGTGATGAGACAGGGCGGCAGCCTGGCTGAGAACAGCCGCTCGTTGAAGAACACGTATGCGCCTGTCAGCCCGAAGTAGGTTCGGCTGGTCGGGTCTGTTGTATCGTACGAAACAGAAGATCCTGGCTCGAGCTGAGCCTCATCGCCTATCGGAACGACGACGTCGTCGAACGTCGACCGCCTCTTATCAAATATAGAATTGAGATAAACAGTTTCATCTATAGGTTGCATGACGGTGTCCCATCGTGGAAAGATGGGACCGGTTCACGCAAGCCACGAAGGGCTCCGGTCTCTTCAGCGCCTGAAGAAGGCATCCTTCAGCGACCGGTACGATCCGATCGCTGGCTCATCCGCATGGCGTCCACGAACGAGACTAGCGGATGCCGGGGGCGCGGGGTGGGTCGGATCGGATGTCCGGAGCGGGGACCGCCCCGGACTGCCTCACCGCCGCACCAGCACAGGCCGGACCGGAGGATGAACGCCGCAGAGCAGCGCTAGCTTTTCGGACCGCCGATCTCAGAACAGCGGCGGTCCAGAGCCCCAGCACGTTCGTTGCCTAGGCCCTCATCTGCTGACACGAACCGCCCAGCGGGTTCAAGCGACCAGCGCCCGTCGCGACACGACCGACGAGGGCTGTCCACAGGTATGACGGTTGCGTGAGATGTCGTCTCGGGGTTTGGCTGCGTGCCCATGGAAGGAACCAGGCAGGGTCATGGACCGTGCCTGGTTCGCCGATGACAGCGCCTATCGCCCGTGCATAGGCAGGCTCTGTGGGTCTGCTCAGCCGGAGCTGGCCGGCCGTGCGTTGCCGCGCAGGCAGGCGATCGCCTCCCGGATTTCCACGGCGTGGTCGACGAGCTTGCGCTTCAAGCGATGCGCTTCGGCCACCGTGTCCGGCAGCCGCGAAAGCCGCTCGTCCAGCTCACCGGTACGCAGCGTGCTCGCGAGGTCGTCCAGGCGCTCGAGCATCTCGACGAAGGAGGCGGGCTCGGTCTGTCGGGTCTGCGTCTCTGGGGTCATCTGTTTCTCCGTGTGGCTCAGTGAATGGTCGGATCGACGGGTGCGACGGGCGTGACCGCGAGGGTTCGCCCATCTGCGAAGGTTACGGTGAGTGTGCCGACCGCGGCCTCCGGGCCGGTGATCGGGTGATCGGCGGCGTCGGTGAGCCGGACGAGGCCCTCCGGCCAGCGAGCTGGCTGATCCGGTGCGGCACACGCGGTTCGCTCCGGAGCGGCCAACACAGCCAAGGTCTGCTCCAGGCTGTGTTCGAGCGTGCGCGCGGCCGCCGCCGTCCGCCGCTCTGCAGCCTCCAGGCAGGCCTCCGCCGCGTCGGCGACCGCCTCGCAGCCAGCGATGCCCGCTCGTCGCGAGTTGCACTCGAGATCGTCGAGCGCTGCCATCAGGTCGGCCCAGGCCCACTCCGCGCGTGCGGCCGAGTCGTCCAGCAGGCTGAGGACGAGGTGGCGGGCCTCCGAGGGCGTCGGCAGGGACGCCCAGGCGACCATGTCGGCGATCGTCGCCGCGTCGGTGCGGTGGCCGACCGCGATCACCACCGGCACAGTGAGCGTGCCGATCGCCGCGGCGGCTTCGCGAGCATCGAGCGCTCGAGCCGGGCTGCCGCCGCCGCGCACGAGCAGCACCAAACCGCGGTCCTCCCGGCCCCTGTGCAGGGTGGCAGCCTCGTCCAGGCGCTGCACCAGCTCCCGGACCGCTCCGGAGCCGTCGAACCGGCATTCCAAGCTGTCGACGCACAGGTAGCCAGCCGCCGCCAGGGCTTGCAGCGTCGCGGAGACGTCGTCCCAGCCTTGGCCCGGCGGGTGCAGAACGGAGATCCTCTCGATGTGGACCGGGCTTGAGAGCCGCGCCTGCGCATCGAGCAGGCCCGCCCGGGCCAGGCCTTCGAGGGTGCGGGCGCGCTCCAGCTCGGCCTCGGACACTCTCCACGCGGGCTCGACCGCGATCACGTTGAGGCGCAGCCGAGCCTCCGACAGCCAAGCGGCCGTACAGGTAAGGGTGACATCCCGGTGCCCGAGTTCGACCGGGTCGAAGGGTCGCCCGAGTGCGGCGGCAATCGCGGCGCGGGCGTCCGCACCGATGCGGGCGCTCAGGCTGGGCGCGTTGCTGCCGAGGAAGCCGTGGCTCGGCCTGAGTTCGAGGTCGTGGCTGCCGTGCCGCCTGGGCAGGACCCGGGCGACGGTGGCGCAGACGCGAAACTGCCGCGGCAGGCCGGTGCGCACCGCGCTCCCGGCGCGAGCCCAGACCTCCTGGATGTCGAGCGCCGGGCCGCAGGGGTCCGGCGGGGGCGCCAGGCCGGACCGAAGCCTGTCCGGTGGTGGTTCGGGTTCCGGTGTGGCCGGCGGGGCGCGGCGGAATTCGTGGATACGCACGGTTGAGGCTCGGATGTTCGTGGATAGCGAGAGGATGGGGTTGCCCGTCGTAGGGTCGGCCCGGACGCAGCACGTCCGGGCCGGGGTGATCAGAACGGCGCGTCGGAGGGCCAGCCGTCGCCTGGCGGGATGCGGGAGCGGATGAGCAGCTCATCGATCCTGTCGAGACGCGGCCGGTCCGCCCGCTCCAGCTCGCCGCGCAGGATCCGCTCGATCGCGGCCTGCACCGCGCCGGGGATCGGCGAGGAGTGCCAGGTGAGGTCGTCGACCGGCGTCGGAACTGGCCCGGCGAGCGTCAGCAACGGCGCGCCGAGGTCGAGGACGGCCTCCACCACGCGTGGGTCGCTGAACGTCCTTGCACCGATCGGACGGTCGCCCGTGACGATCAGCACCATGTCTGCGCCCGTCCAGTGTACGAACTCCGCGCCGTCGCGCAGGGCCTCGTGCACCGCGTCGGCATCGTCGAGATCGACCTCCCGCACGGCGAGATGAACGATCCGGCGTTCGTCCAGGTCCTGGAGCTGTAGCGCGAGCGCCTCCCAACGCGGACCGCCGCCCTCGGGTACGATCGCGAACAGCTGGCGGAGCTTGTCTGGGGCGCGGGCACGCCGCCACCGGCCCTGCTCTTCCAAATGCTGGCGCAGCTCCGCGTCGGCTGCAGCCTGCGCCGGGGTCGGCCAGTCGCTGGCAGAGACTACGAGGCGCGGGCCAAGCCGGGCATCGTACTCGACTTCGAAGCGGATCGGGATCGGCTCGCCCGGACGGATCCAAGACGGACCGAGGCCCAACAGGGCGGCTGCAGAAGCCAGCCAGTCCTGGTGGAGGTAGACATGTCCCCAGGTCGGACGGCTGGAGTCGGGGCCGGTGAGTAGGGCCCGGACCCCGGGCTTGTACCGGTGCGGCAGCACCTCCAGCAGCGCCTCTAGCCCCTCCTGCGAGGCTGGTGGGCATGCGGGATCCTGCGCGCCAGTGGGCACGGTGATGGTCATGTGTTTTCCTTGGATGCGAGGGGAGCGGAGCGAGCCCAAGCGGTCATCGCGGCGCGTCGGCGCCTGGGTGACTGTCCTGTTCGTCCTTCCCGGGATTTTCGTCGGATGACCCGACGCACCTTCACTCTCGTTCCTAGTATGGCCGGCGCGCAGGCGAGCGGCCCAACCTCCAGAATCTAAATTCCTCCCGCCCTCTGGGCTCACCCTGATGGGGCGATCAGGCCATCACTGGATGTCCGGACAGACTCCGCCCCTCGAGCGCTCACCGAGCCAGTGCGTTCGTCAGACCGTCCAGCGTCAGACCTTCAGCGCATGGCTCGGCCCGTGCTACCACCCGCGCGGATTCGCGGTTGATCGGATCGGTCGAGGTCGCCCGCTGCCTTCCGGCAGCATTTTGACGGTTCCGTTTTCCCCGATTCTGACAGGGTTAGAACTGTAGTAGGCGTGCTGGTTACGCTTTTGACCCCTCTCTCTTGAGAGAAAGCGAGGGCCGCCTGCCCTCTTCGGTTCGAGAGAGGGTCTCCGCGGCGCGCCAGTCGGATCCAGGCGAGCCACTCGGCCGAGATGATGCGGATCACATTGGTGTCGTTGCGGAAGCCGGTGATCTGGCGCTCCTCGACGGTCAGCAGCCCGAGCCGGCGCGCCTCGCGGATCGCGTTCTTCACGGTCGAGCGGCATACGCCTGCAACGGCAGCCATATTCTCGATCGACAATCGGCAATCCTTTCGCCGCGCGACCTCGACCGCCACAAGGGCGAGGACTGCCTGTTCGGCCAGCGTGAACCGAGCCGCGAGCCCTGGCGGGAGCCGCCCCGAGGCGGCCCAGCGGCGGCGGCGCTCCATTGAGGCATCCGTGCGCGGACGGGAGCCGACGCTGGGTCTTCTAGCGCGGCTCTGGTGAACCAGCGAGGCCTCCGGAGGTGTGCTGGGAACCACTATGCCTTCCGCCGAGGAAATGCCGGGCTGATCGGCATTTCCTCGGCGCTGTGGCGCGGAAATGGTGCGCGCCTCGATCAGCCCTGACAGCGCCTCTGCCTCCGCCTCTGTGATCTTCCCCTCCCCGTAGGCGCGCCAGAGCGCAGCCGTCACGGCCGGCAGCGCGGCTCGGGGGGCAATCTCCGCCTGTCGACGGATCTCCTCAGCAAACATCGTCCTGGCCCTTTGCAGGGCCGCGGCAGAGCAGGGGTGCCCACTGGGTGGGTACCCTTTCCACAAGGCACGACTTCATCGTTGCGAGAATTGGCGTTCCCGCTTGACACCCGAGGGCGCCATGTGGCTTGTGAGGAGTTGCTTGATGGCTCTCACAGCCACTTCGATTTCGCGGGCTCCTCGTTTGGCGACGGGGGGCCCGTAGTCGTTTCAGGGTCTCGTTTCCGCGGCGATCATCTCCTTCCCCGACTCACGACTCGAC
>NZ_CABFPH010000182.1 GCF_902141845.1 Methylobacterium symbioticum
CCCCCCCCCGCCGCCCCCCCCGGGCCGCCCCGGCCGCGGCCGGGCCCCCCGCGGGCCCCCCCCGCCCCCCCGCCCCCCCCCCCCCCCGCCAATCCCCCGACGAGCCCGCCGGTGACGCCGCCGGCAGGTCCGCCGCCCGACCCGCAGGCGATCCCGTCCTTCCCCATGCACCGCGTCGTGCCGCGGGGCGAGGTGCGCACGATCGGCTTCTTCACCTCCCTCTACCCGGACTGCTCCGCGATCGGCCCCGTGGTGGTCCGCACGCTGAGCCCGCCCCAGCACGGGCGCGTCAGCTTCGCGGCGGCCGATTCCTTTCCGCGCTACGGGCCGAGCGCGCCGCTCGCCGCCTGCAACAGTCGCAAGGTGCCGGGCACGCGGATGACCTACGAGCCGGACGAGGGCTTCGAGGGCGTCGATGGCTTCCGCCTGCTGGTGATCAATGCCGACGGCACGGCCGCCGAGTACGACGCCAAGATCTCGGTGAGATGATCTCGGTGCGGTAGGGCGCGTCGCCCTCAGAGCCGCACCAGCGCCGCCCGGGGCACGCGGGGCGCGCCGGGCGCCGGATCGATCCGGTGGTCGAAGCTGCGGAAGGTGTTCCGGGAGGCCGCCTTGGCCGCATAGAGCGCTCCGTCGGCGCGGGCGAACAGCTCGGCCGGCGCGCAGCCGGCCTGCCGGGCGATGCCCACCGAGGCGCCGAGCTGCAGGGTCAGACCCGCATGCCGCAGGGGCTCGGCGAGCGCCGCCACGATCCGCCCGGCGAGGCGCTCGGGCAGGGCGGGATCGGGCAGGGTCTCGAGGAGGATCGCGAACTCGTCGCCGCCGATCCGCGCCACCAGGCCGGCCGCTGAGCCGGTCTCCCCGGAGAGCTCGGCGCAGACGCGGCGGATCCGGTCGGCCATCTCCGCGAGGCAGGCATCGCCCACCGCGTGGCCGTAGCCGTCATTGACCGGCTTGAACCGGTCGAGGTCGACGAGGAGGAGGGCGCCCCCGCCTCCCTCTCTGCCACCGAGCGCGGCGAGGCGCGCCTCGAACACCGCGCGGTTGGCGAGCCCGGTGAGGGCGTCGCGCTCGGCGAGCCTGCGCAGCCGCTCCAGCTCCAGCCGCTCGGCGGTGATGTCGCGCTTCAGCCCGAACAGCCGCACCGGCACGCCGTCCGCGCAGGCGACCGAGGCGCTGATCCGGATCCAGCGATGCTGTCCCTGTGCGGTGACGATCTCGGCGTCGAGGCCGAAGCCGCGGCGGGCGGCCAGCGCCGCGCCGCGCACCCGCTCCAGCACGGCGAGGGAGTCCGGCGGGTAGTGGTCGAGGGTCCGCCCACGGCGCAGCGTGGCGCGGCGCGGCAGCCCGAACAGGTCGTAGACCGCGTCGGTCCAGGTCAGGCTCTCGTCGGCGAGCCGGCACTCGAAGACGCCGATCCCGGCCGCGGCCACCGCCGCCGCCGCCGTGCCCAGGGCGTGGGACGGGGCCCGCTCGCGGATCCGGGCGTTCCGGGCCTCGACCTCGGCGCAGAGGGCGGCGAGCCGCTCCGGGCGGACGCCACGGACGCGGGACAAACCGCCGGGGAGGGTGGGGCGGGAACGCGACGGGTCGGGGACGGCGTCATGGGACATGCCGTGGGCTGGCCTGCACGTCGTGGAGCGCGGAAGCGTGACTATGGCAGGATTGAAGTCCGGTTAACAGCGGGACTCGACCTGTCGCGGCCCGTTGCGTCCCGGCCTGGACTGTCCGTTCGCGTAGAATCGACCAAGCGTCGTGGGGAGTTTTAGGCTCGTCCCAGTCATCCCCCTCATCCTGAGGTGCCGCGCCAGCGGCCTCGAAGGAGGCCTCCAGGAATCAGCGAGGCGTCGGGAGGGCTCCTTCGAGGCCGACGCTGACGCTTCGGCACCTCAGGATCAGGTCGAGAGGGGAATCGGCGGATGAGGCCCTAGCCCCGGATCCGCGCCGGATTGCCGAGGGCGACCGCGCCCGCGGGCACGTCCCGCGTCACCACGCTGCCGGCCCCGATGATCGCGTCGTCGCCGATGGTGACGCCCGGCAGGATCAGGGCGCCCCCGCCGATCCAGACATTCGCCCCGATCGCGATCGGGCGCCCGAATTCCAGCATCTGGCGGCGCTGGGCCGGATCGCGCGGATGGTCGGCGGTGAGGATCTGCACGCCCGGGCCGATCTGGGTCATGTCGCCGATCGTGACCGCGACCACGTCGAGGACGCAGCAATTGAAGTTCATGAACACGCCGCGGCCGAGGCTGATGTTGTAGCCGTAGTCGCAGGTGAAGGGCGGGCGGATGTTGCAGCCCTCCCCGACGCGGGCGAAGATCTCCGCCAGGAGCGCCTGCCGCTCGGGCTGGCCGAGAGTCTGGCTGGCATTGTAGCGGTCCATCCAGGCGGAGACGCGCCGGTTGTCGGCGGCGAGCTCCGGATCGTCGGCGATGTAGAGGTCGCCGGCGAGCATCCGCTGCTTCTGGGAGCGGGGGTCGATCTCGCGATCCGCCTGATCCGCGCGCGTCATGATCTCTCCGGGCTCGATCCGTCCGAACCCCTCACATAGCCCGCGACGCCGCCCGGATCAGGGACGGGGCGCTCTTTCGCCCGAGCCGGTATCCCCTTCGGCGCAGCGTGCTCTAGTTTCCCCGGCCTCACGCGACTGCCGCACGTGATTGGGCCGGGGGGATCGGGATGGGCTTCTTTATCGTCATCGCCTGTTCGTGGCTGGTCGTCGCCGCGCTCGACATCATGGCGTCGCGGCGCCGGGCCGAGATGGAGGAGGAGGGCATCCTCGTGCCCCGCCGCGGCGGCTCGGCCTATCTGAACCCGCCCCGGCCGTACTGAAGCCGGCCCCGGGCGGCCCGCCTTCTCTCCCGCGCAGGGAGGGGGGATCAGGCGACCACCCCCGCCGCGCCGCCCGATCATCGTCCGGTTTCGCCGTCAGCCCCGCGTCTCGGGCCCGGGGCTGTGCTCCTCGCCGGCCGGGTGCCCGTCGTCGCGGGCGCGGTGCAGCAGGAAGATCGACGCCACCATGGCGAGGATCAGCGCGGCCAGCACGCCGAGCTCGATCATCGAGGCCTGGAACAGCGCCTGTTTCTCGGGCGTCCAGTCCTTGCTGTGGGTGAACTCCGAGGATTGCAGGGTCACCACCAGCACGCGCCGGATCGAGGCGATCAGCCCGACGATCAGGAACGGCTCGCAGGTCAGCCGCCCCGAGCGCATGGAGACCCGCACCGTGTGCAGGATCTCCACCAGCATCAGCAGGAAGAGCAACCGGTCGACCACTTCGAGGAGCTGCGGCGCGCGGCCGAAGGCATGCCCGGCCTCCAGCGTCAGCCGTCCGGCATCGAACAGCGCGAGGACGGCCGTGGCCGCGAGCAGGAGGCCGAGGATCGCGTAGATCGCGTGCTCGGTGTGCAGGAACAGGAAGGTCGAGGCCTGGGTCAGGGTACCCGGATCTTCCTGCGGCTCGTCCGCCATCGCGGCCCTCCTGGTGCGTGCCTGTGGTCCGGCGGGATCCGGTCGGCCCGGCCAACGACCGGTCGTCCCACACCCCGCTCGCAGGTCATTCCCGCCCCCAAGCGCCTTCCGAGAAGGCGCGGGTCCCCTCTCCCGTTCGGGAGAGGGACAGGGTGAGGGATGAGAAGCGTCCGAAGTGGGCTCGACGGATCTGCGGCTCCGGATTTGCTCTATCCTGAGAGTTCTCGACCCTCACCCCAACCCTCTCTCGAACGGGAGAGGGGGTGCGTCGCGCTCGGCCGATACCCTCGTGCCGATCCGATACGGTCCCTCCGCCGAGAGAGGGCGCCCCCGGCTCACGGCCGGACCGGCGGCGCGCCGGCGCTCGCCCGCTTCTCCGGGTTGCGGGCCTGGCTGTAGGCGATGCTGGCGAAGGACCCGATCACCGAGGCCCAGGGACGGGAGGCCTCGGAGGCGCCGGCCTTCTGGCGCTCCAGATAGGAGTCCTTGCCGACCTGGCAGAACAGGCTGGTCAGGCCGTTGACGAGGAGGTCGTCCACGCTCTGGCCGCCGGTCTCGGCCGGCTTGGCGCCGTAGGCCGCCTTCACCTGGGGCAGCAGCTGGGCCAGAACCGGCACGAGCTTCTCCTGGGTGACCGCCTCCTGGGCGAGGCCCTTGAGCCGCTCGGCCGCGCCCGCCGTTTCGAAGGCCTTGACCACACCGTCCTGCGCGACCTCGGCGCAGGGAGCGTTGCCCGCGAGCATGGTCTGGGTCGCAGCCCGCGCGTCGGAGGCGGCGCTGTCGGACTCGATCACCGGCGCGCTGTTGCCCCAGCTGTTGCGGACGTAGTCCGCGACGTTGCGGACCTCGACATCGGTCATCTCCTGGCCGATCGCCGGCATCGGCGCGTAGCCGCTCTGGGCGGCCAGGCCGCCATAGATCACGCGCAGCACCGTCTCCGGGCCCTTGGACTGCACCGAGGTGTTGCCGGCGAGCGCCGGCACCGCGCCCGGAATGCCCTTGCCGTCCGGCTGGTGGCAGGAGGAGCAGTAGGTGAGATAGGTCGAGGCGCCGGGCGCGCCCTTCGCGTCGAAGGCCTGGAGGTTCTTCTCCCGGTAGGTCTGCTTGGCGGGCACCGTGCGCAGATACGCGACCATCGCCTTGAGATCGGCATCGGTCATCTTCGAGAGCGATTCCTCGATGGTCTGGCGCATCGGGCCGGCGGCCACGCCCGGGCGGCTGCCCGGCGCCGTCCCGGTCTTCAGGTAGGTGACGACCTCCGCGTCCGACCACGCGCCGATGCCCTGGTGGCCGTCCGGGGTGATGTTGGGGGCGTACCAGCCGTCGATGACGCCGCCGCCGAAGCGGCCGGCGAGGCTCGAATTGCCCACGAGCTTGCGCTCGTTGTGGCACATGCCGCAATGGCCGAGCCCCTCCACGAGGTAGGCGCCGCGGTTGACCTCCTCCGTGGCCTGCGGGTCCGGCTTGAAGCGGCCCTCGCCGAAGAAGGCGGTGCGCCAGGTGATGAGGGCGGTGCGGACATTGAACGGGAAGGGGATCTCGTTGTCCTTGCGCGCCTCCTTCACCGCGGGCAGCGACTTCAGGAAGGCGAAGATCGCCTTGGTGTCGTCGTCGGTGACCTTGGTGTACCAGCCGAACGGAAAGGCCGGGTAGAGATACTCGCCCTCGTCGCCGATGCCCTGGCGGAAGGCGCGCTCGAAGGTGGCGTAGTCCCATTTGCCGATGCCGGTCTCCGGGTCCGGCGTCAGGTTCGGCGTCATGATCGCGCCGATCGGCGTGTTGAGCCGGTAGTTGCCGGAAAACGGCTTGCCCCCCGGCGCCGTATGGCAGGCCACGCAATCGCCTGCGGTGACGAGGTATTTGCCGCGTGCGATCAGCTCGGGATCGGCGAGGTTCGGGTCCTGCGCCGCGGCGGGCCCGGCGGCCAGAAGACCGGTCAGGAAGCCGGCGCGGGCGAGGGCGGCGATGCGGTCCATGATGCTCTCCTCCGGATTCCCGCCGGGAGACAGGTGCAAATGCACGCAAAAGGGGGGAGTCCGCCGCACGGGCGGGCCCTCAGGCTCTGTGTCGGATCCTGTGCCGAAGCGGCGCCGCCCGGCCCGGCGAAAGGTGGCAAGGCCTACGAAGCCGAAGTCGGGCGCGAGGGCGACGCGGTCGAGTACAGGATCAAGGTCGCGCTTCTGGATCGGGAGGTGGTGA
>NZ_CABFPH010000183.1 GCF_902141845.1 Methylobacterium symbioticum
GGGCCATACTAGTACTGGATGCATCTGCAGGATATCGCGGCCGCGAGTCACTGTTAGAAGTCCCGTATCGTTATTGACATATTTCCTGGCCCCACATCCACCTCCTGGTGTTAAAAGTGGATGACTTCTACATGACACAGAAAATCTCTGGCAAGCTATAACTAAAGTAGGCTTCCCTGGGTGAAAAAATAGTGGGGCCCAACAGATCTCTTTCTACATGTAGCCTGGGAAGGGTATGCTAGAAGATAATGGAGTTGCCTCCACTTAAACCAACCAAGTGAATGCTTAGCGATAGTTGGTAGATGCACAGAGCGCTCCATGAATGGTTTGACTCTAAGGACGACCTCAAATTTTACAGAGTGGTGTTCGTGTAGGAGCAAAAGCCCCTAGGCCAGCAATAATGGACTACTACTGTAAGTAACAGATATACTGGGCTGCAATACAGCAAAGAAAATCCCTCTTTTAATATATTAGACAGACCCATGTGAGGTGGACCTGTCCAAGCAGAAAATAAATTTGGGCTTACCTGGTGAATTTGTGAAGCTCAACTCCTACTACATCAGTACCTAATGCTCCCCGTACAGGCTCAGAAGAATCAGTATAAGGAGTACCCTACAACTGTACTTGGAAAAAAATATCAAATAGTAGTTTGCATTGCCTAAAAAAACTGTCATGAGCAAGTAGTGGCAACATCAGGCGGGGCAACAACCTGCTACTTCGATATATGAATTAACGGTCCAAGGATCCCCCGGGCCATACTAGTACTGGATGCATCTGCAGGATATCGCGGCCGCACGCCCATATAAACGATCGGATAAATAGCTGAATTTCCATGCCTTACGCGGTTGTCAGGACACAAGCACCATAAAGAAACAAGGGTTGGTCCGGAAGCCTTTAGCCAAGTTTAGCCACCCTGAAAGTATCTCTGGGAGGTGTGGAGGGAAAAACTGCTGTGATTTTAAACCTAAAAGTAACTTAACTCATAATAAGTTGGTAGTTAGACCACATGAAAAAATTGCTTTTGTTGGCCCAGTTCTGTTGATCTTTGAACCATGGTGGGAAAAGTGTAGTTTTAGTCAGTCTGAAGCTGCCATGTAACCAGTGCAAATGAGATAGTGAGTTACATAAACAATATACTTTGTGCTTTTTTTACTGCGCTGGTACATTTTAATGAAAGCAACTAAAAGGGAATCCCAAAATTGCATTTAGGGGGTCAGGCCAGGGCAATCTGTTGGGATATTTAATGACACACCTGGGGAGACTTTACAATAACTCTTTTTAAATCCATCTCCATTTAACTGGCTCTTAAAAGTTTGTACCATGATAATTTACTATCCAGGCAACAGCACAGACTAGACGAGCGCGAACCCCTTAACAGGCTAAGTGCGAGCGGATCCCCCGGGCCATACTAGTACTGGATGCATCTGCAGGATATCGCGGCCGCTCTAAACGTGGTAAATTGTTAACTCCGAGCTAGACTTCAGGTGGCCGTATTTATCAGATTTCCTCGTTGTGTCCTCAGAAAAAAATGCCAATACCACTTTCAGCTGTGAATATCCACCATGAAGGGCAAGACATGCTCATAATTAACTGTCAGGCAGGCCAGGCCTTCAGCTACAACGACCTTGAATTGGTTTATTCTGCTTGTCCTCTATAAGTTTGCCAGAGGGAATCACACATGAGCCAAACCTATTGAAGAAAGCATTAGGACAGTGCCAGTCTTAATCACAGTGGGGGGTATGTTATTCCCAATGAAGTCGTCCAGAAACGGACTAGGTAGTTAGCTTTTTCTAGTGCCCAACACATTAGAGGTGTGGTTTTTTTTCTCTAAAATAAGGGTGGCCATAGGCTCTTTTAACCAGAATCGGTGTAGTCAGCTGAAATTGACTTGCACGCCTGGGTCCTGTGTGTCTACTAACTTTCTCGCGAACGATAGCTAACGGATCCCCCGGGCCATACTAGTACTGGATGCATCTGCAGGATATCGCGGCCGCAGAAGACCTAAGCTAGCGTTTAGAGTGCAATTTTGTCAGCAGCCATACTCTAAGCCCTGTTTTTAAGTACCCAGGAAGCCAGAATAGTCTTGAGAAGGGAGGAAATTGCTGGGCAGCATTATGAGCATTATCAACACTTTTTTTCATGGAGGAAGTAAGTACAGGCAAAGCCAGATGAATTACGTTTAGAGCTGTGGAGGTCATTAAGACCCTGAATAATTGCTTTGATGGACCCATGCTGCCACAAAAAAAGATATAGGGGGCTGCCTTTATCCATGACATATAGCCACATCGGAGACATTTAATGATGCAATTTGAGCCCTGTGCCGAAGCTCAGTACCATATTACATGCCTCAAAGTGGTATCCAACCGTTAACTACAAATTAGAAACGTATACGGATCCCCCGGGCCATACTAGTACTGGATGCATCTGCAGGATATCGCGGCCGCGTCTTCAGAGGGGGATAGCATGACCTCACGCCTTCTATAAAAGCCCTCCCTTAGTCTTTTGATTATCCCATGACATTACACTTATTGTGAGGGGGTTATTTGACCGGACAGCTCTAGGGTTCGCAATGCTCCTCACAATATATCAAAGCCACCAAACATCCGGCCATCTATTCCGCTCTTCTCATGTTGGTTGTGAATATGTAATGCAGTCCAGGCTTCGTAGAACACAATGATCTAATAGAGGTGCATAAGTTGTGCAGAACCCTTGGAGTCTCATGGAATCGCGAATGGTCTCTAGGATCCCCCGGGCCATACTTGTACTGGATGCATCTGCAGGATATCGCGGCCGCCATCTGCCCTACGTTTGAGGGTTATAAGCTGGGTAGTATTACTCCTACTAACGGGCTGCATACCTCCATCTTCTAGCAGGTGTGGTCAGCTTCTCAGTGTAATCGGAAGGGACCTGTGAAAAAAAGGTTCAAAAGCACTGATGGGCAAGTGTTCTCCAGACGGTCTTAGAACGGACATTAGCGGTTTTGACAGATAAGGATCCCCCGGGCCATACTAGTACTGGATGCATCTGCAGGATATCGCGGCCGCTTAATTAACTGGCCTCATGGGCCTTCACTTCACTGCCCGCTTTCCAGTCGGGAAACCTGTCGTGCCAGCTGCATTAACATGGTCATAGCTGTTTCCTTGCGTATTGGGCGCTCTCCGCTTCCTCGCTCACTGACTCGCTGCGCTCGGTCGTTCGGGTAAAGCCTGGGGTGCCTAATGAGCAAAAGGCCAGCAAAAGGCCAGGAACCGTAAAAAGGCCGCGTTGCTGGCGTTTTTCCATAGGCTCCGCCCCCCTGACGAGCATCACAAAAATCGACGCTCAAGTCAGAGGTGGCGAAACCCGACAGGACTATAAAGATACCAGGCGTTTCCCCCTGGAAGCTCCCTCGTGCGCTCTCCTGTTCCGACCCTGCCGCTTACCGGATACCTGTCCGCCTTTCTCCCTTCGGGAAGCGTGGCGCTTTCTCATAGCTCACGCTGTAGGTATCTCAGTTCGGTGTAGGTCGTTCGCTCCAAGCTGGGCTGTGTGCACGAACCCCCCGTTCAGCCCGACCGCTGCGCCTTATCCGGTAACTATCGTCTTGAGTCCAACCCGGTAAGACACGACTTATCGCCACTGGCAGCAGCCACTGGTAACAGGATTAGCAGAGCGAGGTATGTAGGCGGTGCTACAGAGTTCTTGAAGTGGTGGCCTAACTACGGCTACACTAGAAGAACAGTATTTGGTATCTGCGCTCTGCTGAAGCCAGTTACCTTCGGAAAAAGAGTTGGTAGCTCTTGATCCGGCAAACAAACCACCGCTGGTAGCGGTGGTTTTTTTGTTTGCAAGCAGCAGATTACGCGCAGAAAAAAAGGATCTCAAGAAGATCCTTTGATCTTTTCTACGGGGTCTGACGCTCAGTGGAACGAAAACTCACGTTAAGGGATTTTGGTCATGAGATTATCAAAAAGGATCTTCACCTAGATCCTTTTAAATTAAAAATGAAGTTTTAAATCAATCTAAAGTATATATGAGTAAACTTGGTCTGACAGTTATTATTTACCCACCACTTTGGTAATTTCGCCTTTCACGTAATGCACAAATTCTTCCAGCTGATCCGCACGGCTGGCCAGACGATCTTCTTCCTGGCCCAGATACGCCTGACGCGCTTCCAGAATCACCGGCTGATACTGCGCCGGCAGACGTTCCATGGCCCAATCCGCCGCCACATCTTTCGGCGCAATTTTGCCGGTCACCGCGCTATACCAAATACGGCTCAGGGTCAGCACCACGTTGCGTTCATCACCCGCCCAATCCGGCGGGCTGTTCCACAGGGTCAGGGTTTCGTTCAGCGCTTCAAACAGGTCCTGTTCCGGCACCGGATCAAACAGTTCTTCCGCTGCCGGACCAACCAGCGCCACGCTATGTTCACGCGCTTTGGTCAGCAGAATGGCCAGATCGATATCAATGGTCGCCGGTTCAAAAATGCCGGCCAGAATATCGTTACGCTGCCATTCGCCAAACTGCAGCTCACGTTTCGCCGGATAACGCCACGGAATAATGTCATCATGCACCACGATGGTCACTTCCACCGCACGCAGAATTTCGCTTTCACCCGGGCTCGCGCTGGTTTCCAGCAGATCGTTAATCAGCGCACGACGGGTGGTTTCATCCAGACGCACGGTCACGGTCACCAGCAGATCAATATCGCTATGCGGTTTCAGGCCGCCATCCACCGCGCTGCCATACAGATGCACGGCCAGCAGGGTCGGTTCCAGATGACGTTCAATCACGCCCACCACTTCAGACAGCTGGGTGCTCACTTCCGCAATCACCGCTTCACGCATAATGTTCAGTTTGGTTTTCGGACGGCTGCCCTGCTGGGTCACATCGTTGCTGCTCCACAGCATCAGGCAACGGCCCACCGCATAACGCGCCTGCTGTTTGCTCGCACGCGGCATGCTCTGCACGCCAAAAAAGCAATCATAGCACGCCATAAACACCGCCACCGCACCATTACCGCCGCTACGTTCGGTCAGGGTACGGCTCCAATTACGGCTACGCATACTCTTCCTTTTTCAATATTATTGAAGCATTTATCAGGGTTATTGTCTCATGAGCGGATACATATTTGAATGTATTTAGAAAAATAAACAAATAGGGGTTCCGCGCACATTTCCCCGAAAAGTGCCACCTAAATTGTAAGCGTTAATATTTTGTTAAAATTCGCGTTAAATTTTTGTTAAATCAGCTCATTTTTTAACCAATAGGCCGAAATCGGCAAAATCCCTTATAAATCAAAAGAATAGACCGAGATAGGGTTGAGTGGCCGCTACAGGGCGCTCCCATTCGCCATTCAGGCTGCGCAACTGTTGGGAAGGGCGTTTCGGTGCGGGCCTCTTCGCTATTACGCCAGCTGGCGAAAGGGGGATGTGCTGCAAGGCGATTAAGTTGGGTAACGCCAGGGTTTTCCCAGTCACGACGTTGTAAAACGACGGCCAGTGAGCGCGACGTAATACGACTCACTATAGGGCGAATTGAGTGAAGGCCGTCAAGGCCTAGGCGCGCCGGATCCCCCGGGCCATACTAGT
>NZ_CABFPH010000184.1 GCF_902141845.1 Methylobacterium symbioticum
AGGCTTTTTTATGGTTCGTTCTTATTACCCTTCTGAATGTCACGCTGATTATTTTGACTTTGAGCGTATCGAGGCTCTTAAACCTGCTATTGAGGCTTGTGGCATTTCTACTCTTTCTCAATCCCCAATGCTTGGCTTCCATAAGCAGATGGATAACCGCATCAAGCTCTTGGAAGAGATTCTGTCTTTTCGTATGCAGGGCGTTGAGTTCGATAATGGTGATATGTATGTTGACGGCCATAAGGCTGCTTCTGACGTTCGTGATGAGTTTGTATCTGTTACTGAGAAGTTAATGGATGAATTGGCACAATGCTACAATGTGCTCCCCCAACTTGATATTAATAACACTATAGACCACCGCCCCGAAGGGGACGAAAAATGGTTTTTAGAGAACGAGAAGACGGTTACGCAGTTTTGCCGCAAGCTGGCTGCTGAACGCCCTCTTAAGGATATTCGCGATGAGTATAATTACCCCAAAAAGAAAGGTATTAAGGATGAGTGTTCAAGATTGCTGGAGGCCTCCACTATGAAATCGCGTAGAGGCTTTGCTATTCAGCGTTTGATGAATGCAATGCGACAGGCTCATGCTGATGGTTGGTTTATCGTTTTTGACACTCTCACGTTGGCTGACGACCGATTAGAGGCGTTTTATGATAATCCCAATGCTTTGCGTGACTATTTTCGTGATATTGGTCGTATGGTTCTTGCTGCCGAGGGTCGCAAGGCTAATGATTCACACGCCGACTGCTATCAGTATTTTTGTGTGCCTGAGTATGGTACAGCTAATGGCCGTCTTCATTTCCATGCGGTGCACTTTATGCGGACACTTCCTACAGGTAGCGTTGACCCTAATTTTGGTCGTCGGGTACGCAATCGCCGCCAGTTAAATAGCTTGCAAAATACGTGGCCTTATGGTTACAGTATGCCCATCGCAGTTCGCTACACGCAGGACGCTTTTTCACGTTCTGGTTGGTTGTGGCCTGTTGATGCTAAAGGTGAGCCGCTTAAAGCTACCAGTTATATGGCTGTTGGTTTCTATGTGGCTAAATACGTTAACAAAAAGTCAGATATGGACCTTGCTGCTAAAGGTCTAGGAGCTAAAGAATGGAACAACTCACTAAAAACCAAGCTGTCGCTACTTCCCAAGAAGCTGTTCAGAATCAGAATGAGCCGCAACTTCGGGATGAAAATGCTCACAATGACAAATCTGTCCACGGAGTGCTTAATCCAACTTACCAAGCTGGGTTACGACGCGACGCCGTTCAACCAGATATTGAAGCAGAACGCAAAAAGAGAGATGAGATTGAGGCTGGGAAAAGTTACTGTAGCCGACGTTTTGGCGGCGCAACCTGTGACGACAAATCTGCTCAAATTTATGCGCGCTTCGATAAAAATGATTGGCGTATCCAACCTGCAGAGTTTTATCGCTTCCATGACGCAGAAGTTAACACTTTCGGATATTTCTGATGAGTCGAAAAATTATCTTGATAAAGCAGGAATTACTACTGCTTGTTTACGAATTAAATCGAAGTGGACTGCTGGCGGAAAATGAGAAAATTCGACCTATCCTTGCGCAGCTCGAGAAGCTCTTACTTTGCGACCTTTCGCCATCAACTAACGATTCTGTCAAAAACTGACGCGTTGGATGAGGAGAAGTGGCTTAATATGCTTGGCACGTTCGTCAAGGACTGGTTTAGATATGAGTCACATTTTGTTCATGGTAGAGATTCTCTTGTTGACATTTTAAAAGAGCGTGGATTACTATCTGAGTCCGATGCTGTTCAACCACTAATAGGTAAGAAATCATGAGTCAAGTTACTGAACAATCCGTACGTTTCCAGACCGCTTTGGCCTCTATTAAGCTCATTCAGGCTTCTGCCGTTTTGGATTTAACCGAAGATGATTTCGATTTTCTGACGAGTAACAAAGTTTGGATTGCTACTGACCGCTCTCGTGCTCGTCGCTGCGTTGAGGCTTGCGTTTATGGTACGCTGGACTTTGTAGGATACCCTCGCTTTCCTGCTCCTGTTGAGTTTATTGCTGCCGTCATTGCTTATTATGTTCATCCCGTCAACATTCAAACGGCCTGTCTCATCATGGAAGGCGCTGAATTTACGGAAAACATTATTAATGGCGTCGAGCGTCCGGTTAAAGCCGCTGAATTGTTCGCGTTTACCTTGCGTGTACGCGCAGGAAACACTGACGTTCTTACTGACGCAGAAGAAAACGTGCGTCAAAAATTACGTGCAGAAGGAGTGATGTAATGTCTAAAGGTAAAAAACGTTCTGGCGCTCGCCCTGGTCGTCCGCAGCCGTTGCGAGGTACTAAAGGCAAGCGTAAAGGCGCTCGTCTTTGGTATGTAGGTGGTCAACAATTTTAATTGCAGGGGCTTCGGCCCCTTACTTGAGGATAAATTATGTCTAATATTCAAACTGGCGCCGAGCGTATGCCGCATGACCTTTCCCATCTTGGCTTCCTTGCTGGTCAGATTGGTCGTCTTATTACCATTTCAACTACTCCGGTTATCGCTGGCGACTCCTTCGAGATGGACGCCGTTGGCGCTCTCCGTCTTTCTCCATTGCGTCGTGGCCTTGCTATTGACTCTACTGTAGACATTTTTACTTTTTATGTCCCTCATCGTCACGTTTATGGTGAACAGTGGATTAAGTTCATGAAGGATGGTGTTAATGCCACTCCTCTCCCGACTGTTAACACTACTGGTTATATTGACCATGCCGCTTTTCTTGGCACGATTAACCCTGATACCAATAAAATCCCTAAGCATTTGTTTCAGGGTTATTTGAATATCTATAACAACTATTTTAAAGCGCCGTGGATGCCTGACCGTACCGAGGCTAACCCTAATGAGCTTAATCAAGATGATGCTCGTTATGGTTTCCGTTGCTGCCATCTCAAAAACATTTGGACTGCTCCGCTTCCTCCTGAGACTGAGCTTTCTCGCCAAATGACGACTTCTACCACATCTATTGACATTATGGGTCTGCAAGCTGCTTATGCTAATTTGCATACTGACCAAGAACGTGATTACTTCATGCAGCGTTACCATGATGTTATTTCTTCATTTGGAGGTAAAACCTCTTATGACGCTGACAACCGTCCTTTACTTGTCATGCGCTCTAATCTCTGGGCATCTGGCTATGATGTTGATGGAACTGACCAAACGTCGTTAGGCCAGTTTTCTGGTCGTGTTCAACAGACCTATAAACATTCTGTGCCGCGTTTCTTTGTTCCTGAGCATGGCACTATGTTTACTCTTGCGCTTGTTCGTTTTCCGCCTACTGCGACTAAAGAGATTCAGTACCTTAACGCTAAAGGTGCTTTGACTTATACCGATATTGCTGGCGACCCTGTTTTGTATGGCAACTTGCCGCCGCGTGAAATTTCTATGAAGGATGTTTTCCGTTCTGGTGATTCGTCTAAGAAGTTTAAGATTGCTGAGGGTCAGTGGTATCGTTATGCGCCTTCGTATGTTTCTCCTGCTTATCACCTTCTTGAAGGCTTCCCATTCATTCAGGAACCGCCTTCTGGTGATTTGCAAGAACGCGTACTTATTCGCCACCATGATTATGACCAGTGTTTCCAGTCCGTTCAGTTGTTGCAGTGGAATAGTCAGGTTAAATTTAATGTGACCGTTTATCGCAATCTGCCGACCACTCGCGATTCAATCATGACTTCGTGATAAAAGATTGAGTGTGAGGTTATAACGCCGAAGCGGTAAAAATTTTAATTTTTGCCGCTGAGGGGTTGACCAAGCGAAGCGCGGTAGGTTTTCTGCTTAGGAGTTTAATCATGTTTCAGACTTTTATTTCTCGCCATAATTCAAACTTTTTTTCTGATAAGCTGGTTCTCACTTCTGTTACTCCAGCTTCTTCGGCACCTGTTTTACAGACACCTAAAGCTACATCGTCAACGTTATATTTTGATAGTTTGACGGTTAATGCTGGTAATGGTGGTTTTCTTCATTGCATTCAGATGGATACATCTGTCAACGCCGCTAATCAGGTTGTTTCTGTTGGTGCTGATATTGCTTTTGATGCCGACCCTAAATTTTTTGCCTGTTTGGTTCGCTTTGAGTCTTCTTCGGTTCCGACTACCCTCCCGACTGCCTATGATGTTTATCCTTTGGATGGTCGCCATGATGGTGGTTATTATACCGTCAAGGACTGTGTGACTATTGACGTCCTTCCCCGTACGCCGGGCAATAATGTTTATGTTGGTTTCATGGTTTGGTCTAACTTTACCGCTACTAAATGCCGCGGATTGGTTTCGCTGAATCAGGTTATTAAAGAGATTATTTGTCTCCAGCCACTTAAGTGAGGTGATTTATGTTTGGTGCTATTGCTGGCGGTATTGCTTCTGCTCTTGCTGGTGGCGCCATGTCTAAATTGTTTGGAGGCGGTCAAAAAGCCGCCTCCGGTGGCATTCAAGGTGATGTGCTTGCTACCGATAACAATACTGTAGGCATGGGTGATGCTGGTATTAAATCTGCCATTCAAGGCTCTAATGTTCCTAACCCTGATGAGGCCGTCCCTAGTTTTGTTTCTGGTGCTATGGCTAAAGCTGGTAAAGGACTTCTTGAAGGTACGTTGCAGGCTGGCACTTCTGCCGTTTCTGATAAGTTGCTTGATTTGGTTGGACTTGGTGGCAAGTCTGCCGCTGATAAAGGAAAGGATACTCGTGATTATCTTGCTGCTGCATTTCCTGAGCTTAATGCTTGGGAGCGTGCTGGTGCTGATGCTTCCTCTGCTGGTATGGTTGACGCCGGATTTGAGAATCAAAAAGAGCTTACTAAAATGCAACTGGACAATCAGAAAGAGATTGCCGAGATGCAAAATGAGACTCAAAAAGAGATTGCTGGCATTCAGTCGGCGACTTCACGCCAGAATACGAAAGACCAGGTATATGCACAAAATGAGATGCTTGCTTATCAACAGAAGGAGTCTACTGCTCGCGTTGCGTCTATTATGGAAAACACCAATCTTTCCAAGCAACAGCAGGTTTCCGAGATTATGCGCCAAATGCTTACTCAAGCTCAAACGGCTGGTCAGTATTTTACCAATGACCAAATCAAAGAAATGACTCGCAAGGTTAGTGCTGAGGTTGACTTAGTTCATCAGCAAACGCAGAATCAGCGGTATGGCTCTTCTCATATTGGCGCTACTGCAAAGGATATTTCTAATGTCGTCACTGATGCTGCTTCTGGTGTGGTTGATATTTTTCATGGTATTGATAAAGCTGTTGCCGATACTTGGAACAATTTCTGGAAAGACGGTAAAGCTGATGGTATTGGCTCTAATTTGTCTAGGAAATAACCGTCAGGATTGACACCCTCCCAATTGTATGTTTTCATGCCTCCAAATCTTGGAGGCTTTTTTATGGTTCGTTCTTATTACCCTTCTGAATGTCACGCTGATTATTTTGACTTTGAGCGTATCGAGGCTCTTAAACCTGCTATTGAGGCTTG
>NZ_CABFPH010000185.1 GCF_902141845.1 Methylobacterium symbioticum
CGCGCCGCGCCGCCGCGGGCCCCGGACGCGCGCCAAGAAGACCCCCCGGCGCAGGACGCTCTCGCCGGCCCTCGCCGCCGGGCTCGCCCTCGCCGCCGTGCTGCCGCTCGCCTGCCTCGCCCGGACCTCGGTGGTGCGGGCGGTGCCGCAGAGCGCCGGTCTCTACGCCCGCCTCGGCCTGCCGGTGAACCTGCGCGGCCTCGAGATCCGCGACGTGGTCGCCTTCCGCAATCCCGCCGAGGCGGGACGCCCGGCCGAGCTCGTGGTGGAGGGCGACCTCGTCGGCCTCGCCCGCGACACGATGCCGGTCCCGCCGCTCGCGGTCGAACTGCGCGACGAGGCCGGCACGGCCTTGCGGATTCTGCAGATCCCGGCACCCCGCTCCGGCCTCGCCGCGGGCGAGACCGCCCGCTTCCGCGCGCGCTTCGCCGACCCGCCCGCGAAGGCGCGGGGCCTGCAGCTGCGCTTCGCCGAGGCCTCGGCGGCCGTGAAGGATCCGGCCCCGGACCCGTGAGAGCCGGCCGGCCCGGCGCCGCGCCGCTGGCGTGAAAAGACCGTGGCCGCCTGCGTGAAAAGATGGTCTAAGGCGGCATGACCACACCGTCCCGCCGCGTCCGCGTCCTGTTCGACGAAGCCGCCATCGCCCGGCGCAACGAGGAGATCGCGGCCTCGATCGTCGCGGCCAAGCCTGAGAACCTGCTCGTGGTGGCGGTGCTCAAGGGCAGCTTCATGTTCGCGGCAGACCTGTTGCGGTCGCTGCACCGGGCCGGCCTGTCGCCGCAGGTCGAGTTCGTCCACCTGTCGAGCTACCGCACCAGCACCGTCTCCTCCGGCCAGGTCGAGATCCTGCGCGACGTGCAGAGCGAGGTGCGAGGCCGCGACGTGCTCCTCATCGACGACATCCTGGAATCCGGCCGCACCCTGGTCTTCGCCAAGGACCTGCTGATGGCCCGCGGCGCGCAGCGGGTGCTGACGGCGGTGCTTCTGGAGAAGCCGGGCAAGCGCGCCGTGACCATGGATGCGGATTTCGTCGGCTTCACCTGCCCCGACGTGTTCGTGGTCGGCTATGGCATGGATGCGGCCCACGCCTTCCGGCAGCTGCCCTTCGTCGGCGTGGTCGATTTCGACAGCACCGACGCCGATCTGTTCGACGGGTCCTGAACCCGGCGGAACCGACGGAGCGAGCGCGGCATTTTTGCCTCCAGGCCGGTTCTTGCACCGGCTCGCGCCGTCTCCTGATGAATCCCGGCTTGACAGACGGCCCGCTCCATCGGTGTCTTTCGAGCGGTCGCCGGTCAGGCGGTTCTCACGGCAGGACGAAATCGGACGGACATGGCGCGCATCCTGCTCGTGGATGACGAGGAGACGGTTCGGGGCTTCCTCAAGCGGGGGCTGGAGATCGACGGCCACGCCGTCGTCACCGCGATCGACGGCAGCGACGGGCTCGATCGGCTGAACGAGGCCGATGGCGGCTTCGACCTGATGCTCACCGACATCCGCATGCCGCTGATGGACGGCATCGCCCTGGCGCTCGCGGCCAAGCGCGACTTCCCGAACCTGACCATCCTGCTGATGACGGGCTTCGCCGACCAGCGCGAGCGCGCCCGCGGCCTCGACGCCATCGTCACGGACGTGCTGACCAAGCCGTTCTCGCTGGCGGATCTGCGCGCCACGGTGAACCGGGCGCTCGCCGCCTGAACGCCCGTCCGGCCTGTTCACGCCCGCTTAAGCATGGCGTTTGGGAAAGGATTCACGTCTGAAACCTAACATGCCTGCGCGGATCGATCCGCACGGGTAGGGTTCGCGTGGATCCATGGACGGCACCGGGCACCGATACGCCGACAGCCGCGACGCGGGAGACCGCGACGCCGCGTGGGACGACAGGTGCGACGTGCCCCGCCGCCGGAGCCGCCTCTCACGCCTGTTCGGGCTCCTGCGCCTCGCCCTGATCCTGACCCCGTTGGCGATCCTGCTCTACGGCTACCACGTCGCCGATTGCCGCCCCGGCGGACGGGAACTGGGCGGCGAGAGCCTGATCCAGGTTCTCCAGGCCGGAATCTGCGCCCGCGACGCGCTCGTCGGCGCCGTCATGTCCCTGGGAGACAATCTCAAGTTGATCCGTCGGGCCATCGACTGACCCGGCTCCGCTCCATCGACGTTTCGCGCCTCGTCCCGCCGCGCCCGCATCCGGTCGGCGGGCAGGCGCTTCAGACAGGTTGACCCATGGCGATGCTGCCACCCGAGCGCGAACAGGCCTTCGTCGCCGAGCGGTTCCGTGACCGCATGGCCCGCATGGCCAAGCCCGGAATCCTGCTCGGCCGGCGGAGCCGCGCCGGGCAGGGCGGCCGCCGGAGGTCCGGCTGGCGCGTCTGGCTCGCGATCGACGCGGTCGGCCTGCTCCTGGTCGTCACGATGATCGTGGTGTGGCCACCCCTCGGCGCCTGCCGGGACCAGGCCCGCGTGTTCGGCCTCCATGCCGGCGACACGATCGGGACCTGCACCCGCCGCGGCGTGGCCGAGCGCCTCGACCGGGCGGATCAGCGCATCAAGATGCTGTGGCGCGGCGCGGGCGGGTGAGGGCCGGCGGCGCCGGCCCCGATCTCCCGAACAGTCGTCAGAACAGGCCGTCGATCTGCCCGTTGGCGTCGAGGCGGATCGTGTCGGCGGCCGGAACCCGGGGCAGGCCCGGCATGGTCATGATCTCTCCGCAGATCGCCACCACGAAGCCGGCGCCCGCCGAGAGTCGCACGTCGCGCACCGCCACCACATGGCCGTCGGGGGCGCCGATCAGCGCGGGGTCGGTCGAGAACGAGTACTGGGTCTTGGCCATGCAGATCGGCAGGTTGCCGTAGCCTTCCTTCTCGAAGGCGGCGAGCTTCTGCGCGGCCTTGGACTCGATCTGGACGTCGGCCGCCCCGTAGAGCTTGGTCGCGATTGCCCGGATCTTGTCGGTGAGCTTGGCCTCGGTCTCGTAGGCGTAGGCGATCGGCTGCGCGCCGCCCTCGGCGAGCCGGACCACGGCATGGGCGAGCTGCTCGGCGCCCGCGCCCCCATCCGCCCAGTGCTTGCATGTGATGGCCTCGACGCCGAGCTTCTCGCTGCACAGCGCCTTCAGCCTGGCGTGCTCGGCATCGGTGTCGGCGTAGAAGTGGTTGACCGCCACCACCACCGGCAGGCCGAAATTGCGCACGTTGGTGACGTGGCGCGCGAGGTTCGCGAAGCCCTTCTCCAGCGCGTCGATGTTCTCGGAGCCGAGGTCCTTCTTGTTCACGCCGCCGTGCATCTTGAGCGCGCGGACCGTGGCGACGATGACGACGGCCGAGGGGCTGATCCCCGCCTGCCGGCACTTGATGTCGAGGAACTTCTCGGCGCCGAGATCGGCGCCGAAGCCCGCCTCCGTCACCGTGTAGTCGGCGAGCCTGAGGCCGGCCCGGGTCGCGATCACCGAGTTGCAGCCATGGGCGATGTTGGCGAAGGGGCCGCCATGGATGAGGGCCGGATTGCCCTCCAGCGTCTGCACGAGGTTCGGCTGCAGGGCGTCCTTCAGGAGCACGGTCATCGCGCCCGTGGCCTTCACGTCCTTCAGCGTGATGAGCTTGCGGTCGCGGGACTCGGCGATGACGATGCGGCCGAGCCGCTCCTCCAGATCCTCGAGGTTCTTGGCGAGGCAGAACACCGCCATCACCTCCGAAGCCACCGTGATGTCGAAGCCGTCCTCGCGCGGGAATCCGTTGGCGACGCCGCCGAGCGACTGGGTGATGGCGCGGAGGGCCCGGTCGTTCATGTCGACCACGCGGCGCCAGAAGATGCGGCGCACGTCGATGTTGAGCTCGTTCGCCCAGTAGACGTGGTTGTCGATCAGCGCGGCGGCCAGCGAGTGGGCCGAGGTGATGGCGTGGAAGTCGCCGGTGAAGTGCAGGTTGATCTGCTCCATCGGCACGACCTGCGCCTTGCCGCCGCCGGCCGCCCCGCCCTTCATGCCGAAGCAGGGGCCGAGCGAGGGCTCGCGCAGGCAGATCATCGTCTTCTGGCCGATGCGGTTCAGCGCGTCGCCGAGGCCGACCGTCGTGGTGGTCTTGCCCTCGCCCGCGGGCGTCGGCGAGATCGCGGTGACGAGGATCAGCTTGCCCTCGGGCCGGCCCTCCAGGGAGCCGATGAAGCCGTGGTCGAGCTTGGCGATGTGCTTGCCGTAATTGTGCAGCGCCTCGTCCGGGATGCCGAGCTTCTCCGCGACCTGCGCGATCGGCTTCAGGGTTGCCGCGCGGGCGATCTCGATGTCTGACGGCATGGTTTCCTCACCTTGGGTCCGCACGAGGCGCGTTGTTGTGCGTCGTGTCGCCAGCGGCCCCCGGTTTCCGGCCCGAGGGCGGCCGGATGCCCGTGCGTCCGCATCGCGACCGTGCTTGAAGCAGGATCGACGCAGGATCCAGCCAGTGTGCGTCAAGGCGCGGGGAAATGCGCGTCGAAATTTTTCGACGCGCCCGCAAATTAACTTTCGCTGGTTTTCGAGGCGGTTCGGAGGCGCGGCGCGCCGCCGGGCCGAACGCCTCAGCCGGTCATCGCGGTCGCGGTGTAGCCGGCCTTGGTCAAGGCCTCGGCGATCACGAGGCTCTGCGCCCGGGTCCGGATCGCGACGCGCCCCTCGGCCCGGTCGACCGAGACGGTCGCCTCCGGATCGAGCCGGCGCACGGTGCGGGCCACCGCCTCGGCGCAGCCGTCGCAGGTCATGCCCTCCACGCGCATCAGAAGGTCGGCGGTCTCGTCCATGGGATCTCCTGTCGTCGCGACCGCACGGATGTCGGCCTCCGCGGGCCGGGCCGCAATCCCCGCGCGACCGCGGAATGTCACACCGCCGCGAATTCCGCCTCCGCGCGGAGCCGCCCGCCTTGCCGGGTCGGCTGCCCTCGGCGACAACGGCCGGTGCTCCCCGATCCGGCAGGTCCGGCCGGGGATTGTCCCGCGTATCTCGTGTCAGGTGCCAGCCTAGCGATGTTCCGGTTCCTCGGCCGGCATGCGAGCCTTTGGGCCTTCGGGCTCCTGGCCGCCGTCGTGCTCGGGCCGCTCGCGGTGTTCCTGCCGCAGGCCGGGGCGCTGGCGCTCGCCGCGCTCGCGGGCCTCGCGGCGCTCGCCGCCCATGCCCGCGCCGCCGCCCTGAAGACGCGGTGCGACGTGCTCTCGCGCGAGGTCGACACCCTGTCCAAGCGCCTGTTGCGCACCGAGGCGGAGACCGGCGCGCCGGCGCGGCCGGATGCCGACCGGGCGGCCCTGGTCTCCGACATCGAGGATCTCTCGGTGGAGATCGGCCTGCTCAGCGGCATCGTGCGCGACCTCACCACCGTGGTCA
>NZ_CABFPH010000186.1 GCF_902141845.1 Methylobacterium symbioticum
CGGGCCTGCCGGCCGCCACCCTCCGTCAGATCGCCGCCTCGGTGGCCGCGGAGGCGCCGGCCGCCGCGTCGGCGCAGATGGCCGGGCAGGCCGCGGGGCATGGCCAGGCGGAGGGGCCGCTGCGCCTTCTCACGCTCCAGCTCCACCCGGCCGATCTCGGCGCGGTGGTGGTGCGCATGCGCCTGCAGGACGGGCGCCTGGAGATGAACCTTCAGGCGAGCCGGGAGGAGACCGCCGACCTCCTGCGCAAGGATCGCGAGGCGCTGGGCGAGCTCCTGCGCGGCGCCGGCTACCGGCCCGACATCGTCACGATCCAATCCGGCCCGGCGGACCAGCAGGGGCCGGGAAGCCGCGGCCAGGGGGCCTTCCAGGGGCCGGAGACCGGAGCGGGTGGCGCCGGCTCCGGATCGGGCGCCGAGCGCGGACCGGGCGACCAGCCGGGCCGCCGCGGGGCCGTCACGCCGGACGATCCGGCACGCAGCAGGGACCAGGGACATGAGACGGCGTCTGGCGAGCCTCGCGGCGGCGTGTATCTCTAGCGGCGCGCTCGCCCATGGTGGTGCACTCGCCCATGGCGGCACGCAGGCGCCGAGCGTCGCGAGCCGGGTCTGCGAGCAGCAGATGGCCCAGGCCGCGCAGAAGCACGGCGTGCCGCTCGGCATGCTCTACGCGGTCGGGCTGACCGAGAGCGGCAAGCGCGGCTCGCTGCAGCCCTATGCCATGAACATCCAGGGCCGGGCCTATTTCGGGGCCAGCGCCCAGGAGGTGATGCAGAAGCTCTCCGAGGCCCAGGCCAGCGGCATCCGCCTGGTCGATCTCGGCTGCATGCAGATCAACCACCACTACCACCGGGCGAAGTTCCCCTCGCTCGAGGCGATGATCGACCCGCGCCAGAACGTCGAGTACGCCACCCGCTTCCTGAAGGAGCTGAAGGAGCGCGAGGGTTCCTGGACGCTCGCGGTGGCCCGCTACCATGCCGGCCCGAACAACAACCCGGCCCAGAAGCTCTACGTCTGCCGGGTCATCACCAACATGGTCGCCACCGGCTTCGGCAACTGGACCCCGGGCGCGAAGGCGTTCTGCCAGTAGGGCCGGGACGCGGGACCGGGGATCAGTCGGGATAGACCGGCCGCTCCCGCAGCCCGGCCCGAGGCGCGCCCGCGCGCATGGTCCGCCTCCACCGGCCCAGCAGGGTCCGCGTCCCTCGGGTCATCGGTTTCTCGACGGCCTGGAAGACCAGGACGGCCACGGCGCAAGCGGCCAGATAGGTGAGGCCGACCAGCGCCGGGGCGAGGGCCGGCGTCAGCAGGCCCAGGGCCGCGGACAGCTTGAACACCGCCTGGGCCACGAAGGAATGCGTCAGGTAGAGCGCGTAGCTCGCATCCCCGATCAGCAGGAGGGCTCGCCAATCGGGCGCGAGCCCGCCGCGCTCCATCACCAGCACGGAGGCCAGCAGCAGGGTCGCGGCGAGGCCCGCAGGCGGCAGGACGAAGGACGGCGCGAAGGGCGCCAGCAGCAGCAGGACGACCCCGATGGCGGCGGTGCCCGCCGCGAGGCGCGCCGCCCGCCGGCTGCTCGGCAAGCGGTCGTAGACCCGCGCGAGCAGCATCCCGAAGACGAATTCGAGCATGAGGGGGCGGGTGAAGAACCGCATGGCGCCCCGGTCGGGATCGAGCAGGAGCCCGGCGCAGACCAGCGCGACGATCGCGCCCGCGGCGACGGCCAGGCGCGCCGCCGGGCGACGCAGCATCAGGCTCGCCGCGACGATGAGGTAGAAGAGGATCTCGTAGTTGAGCGACCAGCCGACATACAGGACGGGATAGACCAGCCCGTCGCCCCGGACATAGGGGATGAACAGCAGGGATCGGAGCAGGTCGGCGCCGTTCGCCTGGGTCGCCCCGAGGAGGCGCGGCATGGACAGCGCGATGAGGAAGGTCGCGCCGGTGAGGAGCCAGTAGAGGGGCACGATCCGGGCGATGCGGTCGATCATGAAGTCGACCGGGGCCGGCGCGGTCCGGTCCGTGGTGTAGATCATGATGAAACCGCTGATGACGAAGAACAGGTCGACGCCGACCGCCGCGGCGCCCACGACCCGCTCATCGAGCCCGATCAGCGACAGGGCCGGCTCGCAATGCACCAGCACGACGAGGAGCGCCGCCAGCGCGCGCATGGACTGAACCGAGGCGAGACGCGTCATGGCCGATCCCCGACAGATCCCCGAGCGCGCGGTGCAAGGCCGGATGGCGGGCCGGTCCGCACGCGGACGCGCGGCCGGACCGGGCCCGGACTCGAAGCGATCATCGGGGTGCTGCGCGAAGACCGCCTCCGCGAAGCCCTCGGGCCAAGGTTACGCCGCGCTCGTGCGGGCGATTTTGCGCAGCGTCAAAAAGCGACGGCGCGTGCGGCCAGGCCGTTCCGGCGGGGGCTATCCGACGTAGACGTAGCCCATGTAGCGCTTGGCCTCGATCGGGTCGTAGCCCAGCCGCTGGACCAGCTTCTTGCGCAGCTTGCTCACGTGGCCCTCGACCACGCTCTCCTCGACGCCGTTGCTGTAGACGCCGTAGATCACGTTGAAGACCTGCGCCTTGGTGAGCCGCCGGCCGCGGTTGCGCACGAGATATTCGAGGATGTGCCGCTCGCGCCGCGGCAGGGGGAAGGTCACGCCATCGATCTCCGGGTCGCGCCCGTCGAAGAACACCTTCAGGCGCTCGGGCCGCGACGCGGCCTCGTGGGCGGCCACGGGCAGGGCGCCGCCGTTCACGCGGCGCCAGATCGCCTCGGAGCGGGCCAGGATCTCGCGCACGTGCACGGGCTTGGGCAGCACGTCGTCGATGCCGGCATCGAACAGGACCAGGGTCTGCTCCAGGGAGCGCTGGTCGGCCAGCGCGATGATCGGCGCGCGCGAGTGCCTGCGGATGAGGCCGGCGCATTTCGCCCGCTCGTCGAAGTCGCCGAGCAGGAATCCCTGCACCGCGTCGAGGTCGTTGCGCGAGGCGCTCGTCAGCCAGCTCGCGAACTCGTCCGGCGAGAGCCCGAAGGCCGAGACACCCTCGCGATCGAAGCTTGCCGCGTAACCGGCATTGACCGCTTCTCTCGCATCGACCAAGCAGTACATCCGCTACAGCCCCCGGCGCAGCACGAGGATTTATCCGTCATCGCTGCGATCAACGCAGTACTTTTCCTGAAAACACGACTTAGGTTTTTCTGGCGTAACAATGCTGGCCGCAGCAGGATGCGCCGGATCTCTGGCGCGTCCCGTTCGACAGTTCTGGATGTCTCGACGGATGGCGCAGGTCAATGACAGAGGCGGCCTGCCCTGCGTATTTTTCCGGGGGTGTTGCGCGCCTGTGGGCCATATGAACCAAAAACGTCCATCTCTCGCCGGCCCGAGCCGGGCCATGACCGCTGAACGCGCACGGGTCCGGGCAGGATCCGGCCAGCCTGCGCGCCGGGGCAAGGGCTGATTCGGGCGGAACGGCAATCGACCGGATCGGGCGATCGCTCCCGGGACAGCGGATTCGGGCTGCGACGCCGCGCGGGGCTGCCCGAGGGGGCCGCCATGCGCGGATTCCCGCCACCCCGCCGGCGCGAAAGCGCGCTCGATACCGGACGGCCTGAGGCGGCGTCCCGCGCGGGAGGAGTCGCCGGTCATACCGTCCCCGTCCTGCGGCGCCCGCGGGGCGGAGACGTCAGGACGGGGTCGAGGCGGGGATCCGCAGCGGGCCGGCCCTCAGGCGTGGGCGCGGTTCAGGCGGGCCTCCGAGAGGGCACGGGCGAAGCCGTCGAGGGAAAAGGGCGGCTCGCTCTCGGCGAGGATGCGCTGGATGGCGATCCCGGCGAAATAGCCGTCGAGGACCAGCTTGAAGAACACCGTCACGGGCTTCGTGACGAACTCCATGTCGAGCACGACCTGCATGGATCGGCCCCAGGCGAGGCTCACGTCGGCGGCATCCGCGTAGGCGAGGGTGGCGTCCTTGAAGAAGGGCTCGGCGGAGGAGGCGACGAGGTCGGCGATGTTGCCGTGATGCTCCCCCCGGACCCAGCCGATCAGCACGCCGCCGTCGAGCAGGCACAATTCGGCGATGAAGTCGCGCAGCTCCGTGGCGAAGACGCGCTCGACCGCTTCCAGCATGTCCGGGGGGGCGGCCCGTCCCTGGCTGACATCGTGGGCCGGAATACTCATCGGGGCCTCGCGAACAGGAAGAACAGGATCTGGGCGACGGCCCGATAGAATTCGGCAGGGATCGTCTGATCGACCTGCACAGCATCGTACAGGGACCTTGCGAGAGGCTTGTCCTCGATCACGGCGATGCCGTTCTCCTCGGCGATCTCGCGGATGCGCAGCGCGATCAGGTCCTGGCCCTTGGCGAGGACCAGGGGGGCCGGGTTCTCGGAGGGCTCGTAGCGGAGCGCCACCGCGAAATGGGTCGGGTTGGCGATGACGACGGTGGCGCGGGGCACGGCCGCGAGCATGCGGTTGCGCGAGCGGTCCTGCGCCAGCGAGCGCAGGCGCGCCTTCACGGTGGGATCGCCCTCCACCTGCTTGTGCTCGTCCCGGATGTCCTGATGGGACATCCGCAGCGAGCGCTGCCAGCGCAGCCGCGCCCAGACGAGGTCGCCCGCCACGATGACGATGGTGGCGATCGAGACCGCCGAGACGAGGCGGATCGAGATGGTGAGGATCAGCTCGGGCAGCTGGCTCGGATCGACGAACATGGCATTCACGGCTTTCTCGCGCTCCGAGCGCAGGAGCAGGAGGACCACCAGACTTACGCCGAGGACTTTAAGGACGGATTTCAGGAACTCGACCTGTCCCGAGCGCCCGAACAGCCGGCTCCAGCCCGAGGCCGGCGAGACGTTGCGCCATTTCGGCCGGATCCGCTCGGCGACGAACCGCGGCACGTTCTGCAGGATCGAGGCGGAGAGCCCGCAGGCGGCAAGCAGCAGCAAAAAGGGCAGCAGGAAGCGGCCGGCGGCCGTCGCCGTCGCCTGCAGGAGGCGGGCGGCATCGCCCGCATTCTCCAGGGCGAAGCCGCGGGGCTGGTCGAAGAAGGGCGCCAGCTCGCGGGCGAGCTGGGCGGCCTGCCCGCGCGCGAACAGGCCGAGCCCGATGAGCAGGCCGAGGATCGAGGCGAAGACCGGCGCCTCCCGCGAGAACGGGATGTCGCCCTTGTCGAGCGCCTCGCGGATGCGGCGCTCGGTGGCGGCCTCGGTCTTGCTCTCCTGATCGACATCCTCAGCCATCGGCGCGGCCCGCGCCCGGGGCGCACCCGGCCGAGAGGGAGCGCGGCGCGGAGGCCGGACCGGGCGGCGCGGGCGCGCCG
>NZ_CABFPH010000187.1 GCF_902141845.1 Methylobacterium symbioticum
GCCCGCGAGAGTGGAACCACGACGCGCGTCGCGGTGCACGCGCGTCGTCGGGCGGGCACGGGATCCGATTCTGACCCGGCAATGCGGCGGAGGTGAGGCTCGCAGCCCTGGCTTGCGCGGGGCTGGCCGTCAGCGCGGCAGCGCCCGGCTCTCCCCTCGGCCGGCACCCCGCATCTGGCGCGCGGCCTCGGCGGCGCTCGGCGGCAGGTCGGGTCCCGTCCTGCCCGCGGCCCCGGCCGGGCCCGGCGCGGCCGTCCGAGCCTCGCCGTCGCGGCCGAAGCCGTAGCCGGCATTGAGCCCGGCATAGAAGCCGGTGAAGTCCTCGGCCCGGGCCGGCCCGGCGGCCAGGAGCGCGAGGCTCAGCAGGGACGCGGTCGCGACGGGACGCATGGGGCATCGGCCTCGAAACGGGAACGGCGGCCCGGGAGCCCGGACCGCCGTTCGATGTCGCCGGAGAAACGCGGCGGAAGCGAGGCCGCCGCGGCTCCCGATCAGTCGTGGACCGTGATGCTCTGGGCCTCGCGGCCCTTCTGGCCCTCGACCACGCCGAGGGTGACCTGCTGGCCTTCGGCCAGCGAGTCGAGGCCCGCGCGGGACAGGGCGGAGCGGTGCACGAACACGTCCTTGCCGCCGTCGTTGACGGAGACGAAGCCGAAGCCCTTGGCCGGGTCGTACCACTTCACGGTGCCGCTCATCTCGACCGAGGGGCCGGAGGCGAAGCGACCGCCGCCGCCACCGCCGCCGAAGCGGTCGCCGCCACCGAAACGGTCGCCACCGCCGAAGCGGTCACCGCCACCGAAACGATCGCCGCCGCCGAAGCGGGGACGCATCTCGCGACGCGGGGGAGCGGCCTCGGCCGTCGAGGTGTCGACGCTGGTCACGTTGGTGACCTGCGGACCCTTCTGGCCCTGGGCGGTCTGGACCGTCAGCCGGGTGCCCGGCTGAAGGTCGTCATGGCCCGCGGCCTCGACGGCGCGGATGTGGAGGAAGGCATCGCCCGAGCCGTCGCCCAGCTCGACGAAACCGAAGCCCTTCTCCTTGTTGAACCACTTCACCGTGGCATCACGCTCCGGGCCCGACGGTGCCGCCGGCGCACGCGGCGAACGGTCGAAACCGCCGCCGCCCCCACCGAAGCCGCCGCCGCCGCCGAAGCGATCGCCGCCGCCGCCGTACCCGCTCGGCGGGGCCTGATCCGGCCACCGCGGCTCGCCTGCATCATCGAAGCCGCGCTTCTGCGGCCCCCTGAAATCACGACCACGTCCCATAGAAAGCTCGCAAAAACCGTCCGCCGCCCACGTCTCGAATACCGCGTGCGCGCCATCTCGGGACAGCCCACGCTCCGCACTCTCGCATCACTCCCGGTCGCGGTAACCAAGAACAACGTCTCAGTCCTGACGCAATCCCGCTTTGACTGCAAGGACCTTGTGGCGTTCCGGGCACGGGGCGATTAAAATTCCGTCAGCACTTTAGAGCCGAACCACGCGCGAACCGGGGCCGCGGACGGCCCCCGGGCCCTGTTCCCGCGCCTGCCGCGGGCCCGTTAGCGAAGTGCAAACAGTGGCTTGCTAGGCTTTCGCCGACCGACTCGCCGCTGACACGAGGCCGCCGCGCCCGAATGATCGCGACACCGACCTTTCCGGACCTCTCGGCCCTCATTGTGGACGAGAGTCTCTATATCCGCCGAATCGTGCGCGACATGCTCATGCGCGTCGGCATCAAGCGCATCCTGGAGGCGCCGGACGGGGCCGAGGCGCTCGGTGTCCTGGCCGAGAGCAAGCCGGATCTCAGCATCATCGACTGGGACCTCGCGATCCTCTCGGGCGAGGAGTTCATCCGCCTCGCCCGCACGCCGGCGACCTCGCCCTGCCCGACGATCCCGATCATCCTCATGCTGGCCCAGCCCCGCCGCAACGTGGTCGACCGGGCCATCTCGCTCGGCGTGAACGAGATCATCGCCAAGCCCTTCTCGCCCAAGACCCTGTGGTCGCGGCTCGACGAGGTGATCAACCGGCCCCGGCCCTACGGGCAGGTGAAGAGCCTGCTGCGCCCGACCCCCCGCGCCGCGAGCCTCGGCAAGGCGATCGCCTGAGCGCGCCCGCGACGGCCGTACCTGCGGGAGGTCCTGCGGGATCGCCTCGGGTCCCGGTGGAGCGGCGTCCCAAACCGATATCCGGCGTTTGCAGTTCGCGGCCGACCCTGTAGGTTCAACCGTGAATGGATGTCCGGGCGCCTGAACCCCGGTCCGAGTGAGAGAGTTCGACTGCGCCGATGAGGGACGAGAGCGCCTTTGCCGCGCCGGCCCGCCCCGCAGCCGGTGCAGAGGGCCTGCGCGAGCGGACGGCGGGCCGCGACGGCCGGCGCAACGTCTACGCGGCGCTGGATCTCGGGACCAACAATTGCCGCCTGCTCGTCGCCGAGCCGACGGGGGCCGGCTTCCGCGTGGTCGACGCCTTCTCGCGCATCGTGCGGCTGGGTGAGGGGCTCGGCAGTTCCGACCGGCTCAGCGAGGCGGCGATCGAGCGCACCGTCGAGGCGCTGCGGGTCTGCCGCGCCAAGATGCAGGCCCGCGGCGTGCGCCGGGCCAAGATCATCGCCACCGAGGCCTGCCGTCTCGCGGTGAACGGCGCCGCCTTCGTCGAGCGGGTGCGCGAGGAGGTCGGCCTCGACCTCGAGATCGTGGACCGGCAGACCGAGGCCTATCTCGCCGTCACGGGCTGCGCGGCGCTCGCCGATCCGCGCGCCGAGTCGGTGGTGATCTTCGACATCGGCGGCGGCTCCACCGAGATCGCCTGGCTCGACGGCGCGGCAGCCAACCCCTCCGCCGACCCGACCCGGCGGATCCGGGCCTGGGATTCCCTGCCGGTCGGCGTGGTGACGCTGGCCGAGCGCCACGGCGGCAGCGAGGTCACGCGGCTCTCCTTCGAGGGCATGGTGGAGGAGGTGGTCGACAAGCTCGCCGCCTTCGCCCTGCGCGCGGCGCCGGCCGCCACCGCGCCGCATTTCCACCTGCTCGGCACCTCCGGCACCGTCACCACCATCGCGGCGATGCATCTGCGCCTCGTGCGCTACGAGCGCCGCCGGGTCGACGGCCTGTGGATGAGCGACGCCGACGTGGAGAGCGCCATCGGCGACCTGCTCGACACGCGGCTCGAGCAGCGGGCGGACAACCCCTGTATCGGCCGCGACCGGGCCGACCTCGTGCTCGCCGGCTGCGCCATCCTGGAAGCGATCCGCCGGGCTTTCCCGTCCGACCGCCTGCGCATCGCCGATCGCGGCCTGCGCGAGGGCCTTCTGATGAACATGATGCGTGAGGACGGCGTCTGGCGCCGCGGGGGCTGGCGGTGAGCGATCGGCGCGGCGGCTCGAATTCCACCGGCGGCGTGCGGGCCGACCTGAAGCAGCGGGTGAAGACCGCCCGCGGGCGCACCGTCTCGCAGAAGCGCTGGCTGGAGCGCCAGCTCAACGATCCCTACGTGGCCCGGGCCAAGCGCGAGGGCTACCGCTCGCGCGCGGCCTACAAGCTCATCGAGATCGACGAGCGCTTCAAGCTGCTGAAGCCGGGACAGCGCGTCGTGGATCTCGGTGCCGCGCCGGGGGGCTGGTCGCAGGTGGCCGCCCGCACGGTCGGGCCGGAGGGCCGGGTCGTCGGCATCGACCTCCTCGAGATCGAGCCGATGGCCGGCGTCGAATTCATCACCCTCGACTTCCTCGATCCCGAGGCGCCCGGTCGGCTGACCGAGATGCTCGGCGGGCCCGCCGACCTCGTGATGTCCGACATGGCCGCCAACGCCACCGGCCACAAGAAGACCGACCACCTGCGCATCATCGGGCTCGCCGAGACGGCGGCCGAGTTCGCCCGCGAGGTGCTGGGCCCGGGCGGGGCCTACCTCGCCAAGGTGCTGCAGGGCGGCACCGAGGGCGCGCTCCTCACCGACCTCAAGCGGGACTTCGCGACCGTGCGGCACATCAAGCCGCCCGCCAGCCGGGCCGATTCGAGCGAGCTCTACGTGCTCGCCACCGGCTATCGCGGCCCGGCCGGCCGCGCGGCGGCCGAGCCCGACGCAGACTGAAGATCCCGGATGTCCGGGTTCCCAAAGGGATCATCCCTTTGGCGGGGTGCCGGGGCGGAGCCCCGGTTCTTTCCAGGACTTCGCCCCGGACCCACGCGAGGGATGATCCCTCTCGACACCCGGTAGAACCGTCCGGTGCTGCTCGATCTCGCCCTCTATCTCGTCACGCCTGCGCCCTGGCGGCACCGCCGACTCGGCTATGTGCGCGAGAGCATCCTGTTGACGAGTCGGGCCCGGCGCTGCCGCCGGGCCTGGGCGCCGCATTGCGCGGCGGCGCGGGCCGCGATGCTCGCGGCCGCCACGGACCTGCCCCGGCGTGAGACCGTGGTGGTGCTCGGCTCCGGCGGCCTCGCCGACGTGCCGCTCGCCGAGCTCTCGGCCCTGTTTCGGAGCGTGGTCCTCGCCGACGCGGTGCATCCGCTCGGGGCCCGCCTGGCGGCACGGCGGCACGGGAATGTCCGCCTCGTCACCGTGGATCTCGTGGCGGAGGCCGGTGCGGTCGGCGCGCTCTGCGGCTCGGCCGACCTGACCATATCGGCGAATCTCCTCTCGCAGCTCCCGATCGTGCCCCTCGACCGCTATGAGGCGCGGCACCAACCAGTGCCGGAGGGGCTCGGCCGGCACATCGTCGCCGCCCATCTCGCCGCCCTCGACGGGCTGCCCGGCCGGGTCTGCCTGATCACGGATGTCGCGCAACGCGAGGAGGACCGGCTGGGCCGGATCACCGACTCGCTCGATCTGCTGCACGGGGTGACGCTGCCCGCGCCGCCCCGCGCCTGGGACTGGGAGATCGCCCCTTTCGGCGAGGCCGAGGCGGAGCGGAGGCTGATCCACCGCGTCCACGCCTATCCGGACTGGGCCGCGCGGCGGCCCTCGAGCCCGGCATGAAAAAGCCGCCCCGGGAGGCTCCCGGAGCGGCTCGTGATCATCGGGCCCCTGTCATACCAAAATCCGGTTGATCCCTTCGGGATGGCGGATTTGGGCTTCGCTCAGACGCCGCGCGGGCTTGGTGATACGGAGCCCGCTCTGATCAAGCGGAGTCCGTATCACTCCGCCGAGGAGGTGGTGTCCGCGGTCGCCTTCTCGGCGCCCTCACCCTCCGGCCCCTCGTAGCGGGGGCGGCGGCGGCGGCGCGGCTTCGGCGCGGGCGCTTCCTCGGCAGCCTCGGCCGCGGCGGGCGGCGGCTC
>NZ_CABFPH010000188.1 GCF_902141845.1 Methylobacterium symbioticum
CCCGCGCGGGCTTGCGCGGCGCCTCGGCCCGGGCGACGGGCGGGGCGGCCTGCTGGGCGGCCGGAGCGGGGGCGGCGGCCCTCGGCGTTTCCTTCGCGGGCTCCGCCTCGGGCTGTACGGACGGTGTCCGGGCCGGTGGATCGGTCCAGCTTCCGGCGGATTGGCCGGCCTGAACGCCGGCCGCGCCGAGGACGGCCATCGCCGCAGCGATGACGAGGCGGGCTCCGAGCGGCATCGCACCCTCCGGACGGCGGGGACGGCGCAGCGCCGGACCCTGCAACGGACGGTAGCAACTGCTTGAGTATACGTCCACGCAGCGAGCCCCGCGGCGGGCGCGGGGCTCGCGCCCCACGCATCCGCCTGACGCGGCCGCGCTTGGATCGGCCGGCCCCTTGCGCGCGGCCGGAAGCGGGCCGCGCGCCGGGTGCCCGCCTCACTCCGCCAGCACGCCGTGATGGGCGGCGGGGGCGGGCCCGGCATCGGGCTCGGCCCGCATGCCGGCCTCCACGTCCTTGCGGCGGAACAGGCGCATCACCACCACGAAGAAGACCGGCACGAAGAACACCGCGAGCACGGTGGCCGAGATCATGCCGCCCATCACGCCGGTGCCGATGGCCTGCTGGCTCTTCGAGGCGGCGCCGGTCGCGATGGCGAGCGGCACCACGCCGAAGATGAAGGCGAGCGATGTCATCACGATCGGGCGGAAGCGCAGCGTCGCCGCCTGGATCGTGGCGTTGACGATGTTGGTGCCGGGCTTCCAGAGGTCGCGGGCGAACTCCACGATCAGGATCGCGTTCTTGGCCGACAGGCCGATGATCGTGATCAGCCCGATCTTGAAGTAGACGTCGTTGGGCATCCCCCGGAGATAGACGGCCGCCACCGAGCCGATCACGCCGAGCGGGATCACCAGCAGCACCGAGAACGGGATCGCCCAGCTCTCGTAGAGCGCCGCGAGGCAGAGGAACACGATCAGCACCGAGAGGGCCAAGAGCAGCGAGGCCTGGGAGCCGGCCTGCTTCTCCTGGAGCGACTGGCCGGTCCAGGTATAGCCGAAGCCCTTGGGCAGCTGTGTCACCAGCCGCTCCATCTCGTCGATCGCGTCGCCCGAGGTGTAGCCGGCCGCCGGCTCGCCGGTGAAGCGCACCGCCTGATAGCCGTTGAAGCCGACGATCTGGGCCGGCCCCATGCCCCATTTCACCTCCGCGAAGGAGGAGAGCGGCACCATGGTGCCCTGGCTGTTCTTCACCGCGTAGTTGAGGATGTCGGCGGTGCTCATGCGCTGCAGCTGCTCCGCCTGCACGTAGACGCGCTGCATCTTGCCCCGGTTCGGGAAGTCGTTGGCGTAGACCGAGCCGAGATTGACCTGAATCGTGGCGTTGATGTCCTCGAACTTCACCCCGAGCGCCGCCGCCTTCTCGCGGTCGATGATCAGCTCTGCCTGGGGTGTCGCCGGCAGGCCCTCGATCTTCACCTTCTGCAGGATCGGGCTCGCCTGGGCGAGCTTGAGGAGCTGCGCCTCGGCCGCGGCCAGCGCCGAGTAGCCGCGCTGGGCCCGGTCCTGCAGGCGGAAGGAGAAGCCCGCCGCGTTGCCGAGATTGTCCACCGGCGGCGGCTCCTGCGCGTCCACGATCGCGTCGCGGTAGCCGCCGAGCGCCTTGTTGGTGCCCTCCACCAGCGCGGCGGCCGAGTTCTTGGCGTCGCGCTCGCTCCAGGGCTTCAGTGTCACGAAGGCCTGGGAAAGGTTCGGCCCCTGGCCCGAGAACGAGAAGCCGTTGAGCATGGTCACGGTCGCCACGCCCGGCTGCGCCATCAGGTGCTCCTCCACCTTCCGCACCGCGGCCTGCGTCCGGTTGAAGGAGGCGCCGGGCGGGGTCTGGATATCCACCGTGAAGAAGCCCTGGTCCTCCACCGGCAGGAAGCCCTCGGGAAGGCGCAGGAAGGCATAGGCCACCCCGGAGACCAGGGCGAGATAGATCAGCATCACCCGGCCGGACTTGCCGATGAACCACGCGGTGCCGCGGCCGTAGCGCGCGGTCTCGCGGTCCACGAACCGGTTGAACCAGCCGAAGACGCCGCCCTTGGCGTGGCCGTGCCCCTTCTCGACGGGCTTGAGCAGCGTGGCGCAGAGCGCGGGCGTCAGCGTCAGCGCCAGCAGGGCCGAGAAGGCGATGGAGGTGACCATCGCGATCGAGAACTGCCGGTAGATGATGCCGACCGAGCCGGGGAAGAAGGCCATCGGGATGAACACCGCCACCAGCACCAGCGTGATGCCGATGATGGCGCCGGTGATCTGGTCCATGGCCTTGCGGGTGGCCTCCTTCGGATGGAGGCCCTCCTCGTTCATGATGCGCTCGACGTTCTCCACGACGACGATGGCGTCGTCCACGAGGATGCCGATGGCGAGCACCATGCCGAACATGGTGAGCACGTTGATCGAGAAGCCGGCGAGCAGCATCACCGTCACCGTGCCCATCAGGGCGATCGGCACGACGATGGTCGGGATCAGCGTGTAGCGGATGTTCTGCAGGAACAGGAACATCACGACGAAGACCAGCACCACCGCCTCGACCAGGGTGTGCATCACCTTGGTGATCGAGGCCTTCACGGCGGGCGTGATGTCGTAGGGGATGTCCCACTTGAGCCCGGGCGGGAAGAACTGGGCCAGTTCCTCCATCTTGGCGCGGATCGCCTTGGCCGTCTCCAGCGCGTTGCCGTCCGGCGCCAGCGTCACCGAGATGCCGGCCGCCTCGCCGCCGTTCAGCCGCGTCGAGAACTGGTAGGCGTCGCCGCCGAGTTCGATCCGGGAGACGTCGCGCAGGCGCACGTTCGAGCCGTCCGGATTGGCGCGCAGCACGATGGCGCCGAAATCCTCCACCGTGTTGAGCTGGCCCTTCACGATGATCGGCGCGGTGATCGTCTGCTTCAGCGGACTCGGCTGCGCGCCGATGGCGCCGGAGGCGATCTGGATGTTCTGGTTGCGGATCGCGTCGGTGACGTCCTCCGGGGTCAGCGAGAGGCCGCGCAGCTTGTCCGGGTCGACCCAGACGCGAAGGCTGCGCTCGGTCGAGTAGAGGGTGGCGCGCCCGACGCCGGGGATGCGGCGGATCTCGTTGATGACGTTGCGGATCAGGAAGTCGCCGAGCCCGATCTCGTCCATCTTCCCGTCGGTCGAGACCAGGGTGATGATGTTGAGGGTCGCGGCCGAGGCCTCCTCCACCAGGATGCCGTTCTGGCGCACCTCGGCCGGCAGGCGGGCCTCCACGCGCTTCAGGCGGTTCTGCACCTCGACCGAGGCGAGCGCCGGGTCGGTGCCCGGCTGGAAGGTCGCGGTGATGTTGATCGAGCCGAACGAGTCGGTGGTCGATTCGAAGCTCAGGATGTTGGCCGCGCCGTTGAGCTCGTCCTCGATGAGGCGGGTGGTGCCCGTGTAGAGGCTCTCCACGGAGGCGCCGGGGAAGGCGGTGGAGAGGGCGATCTGGGGCGGGGCGATCACCGGGTACTGCGCCACCGGCAGCATCGGGATCGAGAGCGCGCCCCCGAGGATGATGAACAGGGCGACGACCCAGGCGAAGACCGGCCGGTCGATGAAGAAGCGTGCCACGTGCTGCGCCTCCTCAGCGGACCTGGGAGGCGGCTTGGCGCTTCGCCTCGCCGTCGCCGGCCTCGTCGGGATCGTGCGGCTTGCCGGTCTCCGATTCGTGCGGGACCGTGCGGTCCATCGGCTTCACCGTGATGCCGGCGGTGATCTTCTGGAAGCCCTCGACCACGACGCGCTCGCCCGCCTTGAGGCCCTCGCGGATCAGCCAGTCCTGGCCGACCACCGGGCCGACCTCGACGGGCTGCAGCATCACCGTGTCGCCCTCCTTCACGACCCAGACCTCGGGCTTGCCGTCGGCCGTGCGCTGGATCGCCTGCTGCGGCACGGCGATGGCGTCGGAATCGATGCCCTGCTTGATCCGGGCGCGGACATACATGCCCGGGAACAGCTCGTCGTTCGGGTTCGGGATCAGCACGCGCAGCGTGACCTGACCGGTGCTCGGATCGGCGGTGACGTCCGAGAACAGGAGCCGGCCGGCGAGCGGGTACAGGCTGCCGTCATCCATGATCAGGTGGACGTTGGCCGCGTCGTTCTCGAGCTTCGAGAGCTCGCCGCTGGCCAGATCCCGGCGCAGCTTGTTCAATTCGCCCACCGACTGGGTGATGTCCACGTAGATCGGGTCGAGCTGCTGGATCGTGGCGAGGACGCCCGTGGAGCCCTGCTCGATCAGGGTGCCCTCGGTGAGCAGCGCCCGGCCGATGCGGCCGGAGATCGGCGCGCGCACGTCGGTCCAGCTCAGGTTGAGCTTGGCCCGGTCGCGCGCCGCCTTGGCGCCGGCCACCTCGGCCTCGGCCTGCTTCTTGGCCGCGTAGGCGGTGTCGTACTGCGCCTGGCTCGCGGTGTTGCGGGCGAGCAGGGTCTCCAGGCGCTCGGCCTGCTGGTTGGCGAGCGCGAGCGCCGCCTCCTGCCGGGCGAGCGTCGCCTCGGCGCTGGCGAGGTCGACCTCGTAGGGGGCAGGGTCGATCTTGTAGAGGACGTCGCCCTCCTTCACCGCCGAGCCCTGCTCGAACAGCCGCTTGATCACGAGGCCGGAGACGCGCGAGCGCACCTCGGCGATGCGGGTCGGCGCGACGCGGCCGGGCAGGTCGCGCAGGTAGGGGATCGGCTGCGGCGCCACCGTGATCACGCCGACCTCGGGCGGCGGCGGGGGCACCGGCGCCGCGGCCTGGCGCTGGTTGCAGGCCGACAGGGCGACGAGCGCGGCGCCGATCAGCGTCGCGGCGGGCCACCGAACCGCACTGCGCAGGCGACGGGCGGGGAGGGGGCGAAGGGTCACGGTCACGGCGCTCCTGGAGACACGCATCACGGATCGGGAGGGCCGGGCACGACAGGCGCGGCCATCCGGAGGTCTCGGGATCGCGCCCCGATGCGGCCGAGCGGGCTCGGCCGGACCCACGGTGCGAAACCTCTCACGGATCTCCCGATCATCGGGAGCGCGCCCTCCGGCCGGGACGGCGCGGGGCGTTTCGCGAGGGGCTTCCGCGCGGGCCGGGCGCGTCGCCGCCGGCGCATGCGGGCGGCGCGGTCGGACGCGGCGGTCGACCC
>NZ_CABFPH010000189.1 GCF_902141845.1 Methylobacterium symbioticum
AGGCGCCCGCGCCGGCGCCGAAGGACGTCACGGGGACGCTCGCCCGCTACGTCACCGGTGCCCGCTACGAGGACCTGCCCGAGGCGGTCCGCAAGGAGGCGACGCGCACCTTCCTGAACTGGGTCGGCGTCGCCATCGGCGGCTCGCATCACGAGACGCTGGATGTCGCGGTCTCGGCGCTGCAGCCCTTCTCCGGTCCGCCGCAGGCCGGGCTGTTCGGCCGCGGCGAACGCTTCGACATCATGAACGCCGCCTTCCTCAACGGCGTCTCGAGCCACATCTTCGATTTCGACGACACCCACCTGAAGACGGTGATCCACCCGGCCGGCCCGGTCGCCTCCGCGATCCTCGCCTATGCCGAGATGAAGCCAGTCTCCGGCCGCGACTTCCTGAACGCCCTGGTGCTCGGCATCGAGACCGAGTGCCGGATCGGCAACGCGGTCTATCCGAACCATTACGACGTCGGCTGGCACATCACCGGCACGGCGGGCGTGTTCGGCGCGGCGGCGGCCGCCGGCAAGCTGATGGGCCTCACCGAGCAACAGATGGTCTGGGCGCTCGGCCTCGCCGCCTCGCAACCGGTGGGCCTGCGCGAGTCGTTCGGCTCCATGAACAAGAGCTTCAACCCGGGCCGGGCGGCGTCGAACGGGCTGTTCGCGGCGATCCTGGCGGCCAAGGGCTATACCAGCTCGGACGGGATGATCGAGGCCAAGCGCGGCTGGGCCAACACCGTCTCGACCAAGCAGGATTATCGCGAGATCACAGAGGGGCTCGGCACGCGCTACGAGACGCTGCTGAACACCTACAAGCCCTTCGCCTGCGGCATCGTCATGCATCCGGCGATCGACGCGGCGATCCAGGTCCGGGACGCGGACAACGTGAAGCCTGAGGACGTGGCCCGGATCGACCTCAAGGTCCACCCGCTGGTGCTGGAGCTCACCGGCAAGACCGCGCCGAAGACGGGCCTCGAAGGCAAGTTCAGCATCTACCACGCCGTCGCCGTCGCCCTGGTAGAGGGCGCGGGCGGCGAGAAGCAGTTCAGCGACCGCGCCGTCAACGACCCGCGCGTCGTCGCGCTCCGCCAGAAGGTGGTGCCGGTGGTGACGCCCGGCATCGAGGCCGCGCAGGTCGACATGAGCGTGGTGCTGACCGACGGCCGCACGCTCAACCGGCGGATCGCGCACGCCATCGGCAGCGTCGAGAAGCCGATGACCGACGCCATGCTGGAGCGGAAGTTCGCCGACCTCGCCGATGGCGTGCTGCCCGGGCCCCAGGCGGCCCGGGTGATGCGGCTGTGCTGGGGCATCGCCGACCTGACGGACGCGGCCGAGGTGACGCGGGCCGGCACCGCGCGGGCCTGAGCGCGTCGCCCGGCGGGCTTCACGCCCCTGTGAGAATCGCGGGCGGTTTCCGGGATCGTTTCCGGGCCGCCCGCGGTTCCTCGTGCGGCGGCGCAGCAACGGGCGCAGCCGACGCGTGGCGTTTCAGGGCTGACGGGACATGGCGACGTCGACATCCGAGGGCCCGCTGATCCCGCCGCGGCCAACCCGAGTCGCGGCCGCCGAGACGCCGCGGGCGGCGCTGGCCTCGCCGGTCGTCGTCGCGGCGGTGATCATCGCCGGTCTCTATTTCGGCCGCGAGATCCTGATCCCGATCGCGATCGCGCTGCTCCTGTCCTTCGTGCTCGGGCCGCTCGTCCAGTTCCTGCGCCGCCTGCGCCTGCCGCGCCTCCTCGCGGTCGGTCTCACCGTCCTGGTGACGATGGGCATCCTGGCCGCCCTGGCGACGCTGATCGGCGTGCAGGTGGCCGATCTCGCGAGCGACGTGCCCCGCTACCAGCGCACCATCGAGCGTAAGCTCGAAGGCCTGCGCGAGAGCCCGGCGGGGCGGCTCACCGAGTATGTCGCCGGGATCGGCCGCGCGATCCACACCGCCGGCAATGCCGAGCAGGCCGAGAAAGCGGAGAAGACCGGTCCCGCCGCCAAGGCGGAGCCCGAGCCGAAGCCGGTGGTGGTCGAGACACGGCAACCGCCGCCCGGTCCCCTGGAGATGGCCGAGAAGGTGCTCGCGCCGGTGATGCAGCCGCTCGCCACCACCGGCATCGTCGTGGTGGTCCTGCTCTTCGTGCTGATGCAGCGGGAGGATCTGCGCGACCGCATGATCCGGCTCGCCGGCTCCAGCGACCTCCACCGCACCACGGTGGCGATGGACGATGCCGCGCGGCGCCTGAGCCGCTACTTCGTGGCCCAGCTCGCGCTCAATACCAGCTTCGGCCTCGTCATCGGCGTGGGGCTCTACCTGATCGGCGTGCCGAACCCGGTCCTGTGGGGCATCTTCGCGGCGCTGATGCGCTTCGTGCCCTATATCGGCGCCTTCCTCTGCGCCCTGTTCCCGATGGCGCTGGCCGCGGCCGTCGATCCCGGCTGGAACATGCTGATCGCCACCGCGCTCCTCTTCGTGGTGCTGGAGCCGCTCGCCGGCCAGCTCTTCGAGCCGATGCTCTACGGGCACTCGACGGGGCTCTCGCCGCTCGCCGTGCTCGTCTCGGCCCTGTTCTGGACATGGCTGTGGGGGCCGATCGGCCTGCTGCTCTCGACGCCGCTGACCGTCTGCCTCGTGGTGCTCGGCCGGCACGTCGACAAGCTCGAATTCCTCGACGTGCTGTTCGGATCGAGTCCAGCCCTGACCCCGGTCGAGAACTTCTACCAGCGCATCCTCGCCGAGGATCCGGAGGAGGCGCAGGAGCATGCCGACCTCATCCTGCAGGAATGCTCGCTCTCGGCCTATTACGACAGCGTGGTGGTGAAGGGGCTCGAACTGGCCGCCCGCGATGCCGCCCGCGGGGTGCTGACGGTGGAGCAGCGCTCCGCCATCCGCGAGAGCGTCACCGAGCTGATCGAGGAACTCGCCGACCGCCCGGACGGCGAGCCCGAGGCGCCGCTCACGGAGCGCGGCGAGGAGGACCAGGGCCGCCCCGGCACCGTGCCCTTCGCGCCCAAGCCCGCCACGGTGCCCGAGATCTGGGCGCGGGACGGCGCCGTGCTCTGCGTCGCGGGCCGCGGCTTCCTCGACGAGGCGGCGGCCGCGATCCTCGCGCAGCTTCTGGCCAAGCGCGGGCTCGGCACCCGCGTCGTGCCTTTCTCCGATCTCGCCCGCGCGCATATCGACGCCTTCGACCCGGGCGCGGCCCGGATGACCTGCGTCGTCTCGCTGGCGATCCGGGGCGAGCCCACGCATCTGCGCCGGCTCGTTCGGCGCCTCGAGCAGCGTATGCCGCGGATCCCCATCCTCGTCGGGCTCTGGCAGGTGGATGACGTCGGGGGCGCCGCCGCGGCGGTCCCGGCCAACCAGCACGTCTCGACCCTGCGCGCCGCCACCGAGGCCGTGATGGCCGCCGTGCGGGAGGACGCCGCGCCGGTCTCCGCCGGACACCGGGCCGAGCTTGCCAAGGCCTGAGGCTTGCGCACGCGTCGGTCGGATCGTGCCTTCTCGAGTCACGATCGAGAAGGGATTCGCCGATCCGGTCGAAGCACCCTGATCGGAACCGGCTCCAGAGCCTCGGACCGGCGCGACGCGGGGCTTGACGCGGGCTGCCCGGTGCGGGCTTCGTCGGCGGACCGGGACCTGCCCCGAACCTCCCCGGAGCGGAGAATTGCCGATGAGCGTCGTCGAACTCGGCCGGTTCATGGACGATCTCGCCGAGGCCTCGGGCCGAGCGATCCTGCCCTTCTTCCGGGCCCAGTTCGGCCTCGACGACAAGGCCCATGGCGGCGCGCCCTTCGATCCGGTCACCGAGGCCGACCGGGCGGCGGAGGTGGTGATGCGGCGGATGATCCGCGATGCCTTCCCTGGCCACGGCATCCTCGGCGAGGAGTTCGGATCCGAGCGGCTCGACGCGGACTGCGTCTGGGTGCTCGACCCGATCGACGGCACCCGTGCCTTCATCACCGGCCTGCCGACCTGGGGCACCCTGATCGGTCTGCGCAAGGGCCAGACCGCCGTACGCGGCCTGATGCACCAGCCCTTCCTCGCCGAGCGCTTCTTCGGCGACGGCCACAGCGCCAAGCTCCGGAACGCCGCCGGCGAGCGGACCTTGCGCACCCGCCGCTGCGCCGACCTCGCCTCGGCCCTCCTCTGCACCACCGATCCGCGCCTGTTCGCGGAGGGCGACGAGGCCGACCGCTTCGGCGCGATCCAGGCGGAGGTGCGCCTCGCCCGCTACGGCACCGATTGCTACGCCTACTGCATGCTGGCGGCCGGCCAAGTCGACCTCGTGATCGAGGCGGGCCTCAAGCCCTACGACATCGTCGCCCTGATCCCGATCGTGGAGGGCGCCGGCGGCGTCGTGACGAACTGGGAGGGCGGACCGGCGACGGAGGGCGGCCGCATCGTGGCGGCGGGTGACCCGCGCCTGCACGAAGCGGCGCTGCGGCGGCTCTCCAGCTGAACCGGATCGGCGGCTCGGCCGTTTCCCGGACAGCCCCGCCCGGATCGCCCCCGCCTTGCTGCTCACCGCCCTCATCGTCCTGACGAGCCTGCTGCCGCGGGCCGGGACCGGGCTCGACGCCCTCGCGCAAAGCTTCGACGGCACAGCTGCGGCCGAGCGGCCCGCGCCGGCCTACGAGGCGCAGGACCGTGCCGTCTCGAACTGGCGGCCGGAGGCGGTAAGCGCCCTGCGGCCCTATTCGCTGGCCCTGACCGCGCGGCTCTCGGCGAGCGATCCCGCCTTCGTCGCCCGTTGCGTCAAGCTCAACAATTACTGGTGCATCAAGCGCGCCCGCTGGACCGGCGAGATCGGTGGCGATGCCGAGGGCCATACCGCCTTCCGCAGCGCCGCCGACGGCGCCGACGCGGCCGCGACCCTGCTGCGCCGCTACTATCAGGCTTACGGACGGCGGAGCGCGCTCGCCATCGTCCGCCGCTGGGCACCGGCCGAATGCGGCCCCGCCCCGGTCGTGGCTGCCCGAACGGCCCCTGCCGCGCCGTCGCCCGCGGTCACGCCGGGCCTGACCACGCGCGGCCTCGGCACGACCCTGCGCGCGCGCTACCTGGCCCGGCACCTGCGCGGCGGCG
>NZ_CABFPH010000190.1 GCF_902141845.1 Methylobacterium symbioticum
CGGCTGGCCGCCCTGCCGAGGGCCGAGCCCAGGGCTGACCTCAAGCCGGACCTCAAGCCGGCCCGGCCCGCCCCCGCGGTCCAGGCGGCCCCTCCGGGCGCGCCGCCGGACGGCCTGCTCACCCCCGGCGAGATCCGCCGCATGCGGCTCTCGCTGCGGCTCACCCGCGAGCAGGAGCCCTACTGGCCGCCCCTCGAACAGGCGCTCCTGGAGATCAGCGCCCAGCAGAGCGCGATGGTCCGGGCCGGGCAGGATCCGAAGGAGGCGCTCGGCATCGGGGCCGGGATGCGCATCTACGGGGTGGCCCGCCCGTTCCTCGACCAGCTGCGCGAGGATCAGAAGGCCCAGGTCCGCGCCCGCGCCCGCGCCATGGGGTTCGGCTCGATCGCCTCGCAGATCTGAGCGCGCCTGCGGGCGGAAGGCCTATTGGAGGTAGAGCGCCCCGGTCCGGCGCCACTGCTCCAGGGGCTGGCGCAGCTTCGGGCCGCCGCGCCCGTCGAGGGGGCCGCTGTAGTAGCCGGCCCGCTGCAGTTTGCCCTGAAGCGCCCGCAGGGTGTCCTGGGACCAGGTGCTGGCGCGCCGCACCACCTGCTCGATCACCTCGCCGGTATCCGAGGCGGCGCCGCGCAGCAGCATCTCGGCCGCGTCCGCCGGGTTCTTCGAGACGGTCCGGCCCTCGTCGAGCAGGATGGCGGCCGACAGGAAGCCGCGGGGATCGCCGAGCTCGGTCGCCCGCACGAAGTAGTGCAGCGCGCCCCCGCCCTTGTGCACGCCGCGCTCGGCCAGCACGCCGAGATTGTAGGTCGCGATCGCCGAGCCCGCGGCCGAGGCCTGTTTCAGGAGCGCGATGGCCCGGTTCGGGTCCCGCGCGGTCGTGGTCCCCTCCATCAGGACGACCGCGAGGTTGATCGCCCCGTCCAGGCTGCCGCGCTCGGCGGCGCGGGCGTAGAGGTCATGGGCCGCCTTCGGGTCGCGGCGCACGCCGTCGCCGGTCTCCAAGAGGAGGCCGAGGCTCACCATGGCGCGCAGGTCGCCCCGCTCCGCCGCCAGCCGGTACAGCGTCACCGCCTCGTCGGTCTGTTTCGTCGCGGCGAGCGCGCGGGCGAGCAGGGCCGCGTAGTGCGGCATCTCGGGATTGGCCGCCCAGGCCGCCCGGCAGGCCGCGATGGCCGCCGCGCCGTTCTCGGCCAGGACCGCGAGCGGCACGCCCGGCATGTTCGCCGTGGCGTCGCGCGGATGCGTCGCGCTGCGGTCGCAGATGACCTCGGGCTTCAGGTCCGCGTCCTCGGCGCTCGGCAGGCTCTGGAGCAGCTCGCGGGCCGCCGAGACGTGCCGCCCGTCGGGCCGGCGGTCGATGTAGAACTCGACGAGGGCCCGGATCCGCGAGCGCTGCGCGAGGTCCCAGAGGCGGTCGTCCGAGATGGTGTCGACGTCCGAGGTGCTGCGTGCCACGCTGGCGCTCGCCGCCGCCGGATCGGCGGAGGCCACCTTCAGGATGCGCTGCGCCTCCGCCGCGTGGGCACCCTCGGGGTAGCGGCCGACATAGACGCGCAGCAGGCTCTGGTCGCGGCTCGTCGCGGCGAGCTGCCAGAGCTGCGTCTCCGGCGAGACGGGCGCCGGCTGGCCGGGCGCGAAGTAGAACTGCGTCGTCAGCGACGAGTTCTCCCAGGGCACCTGATAGCCGCCCGTGGCCGCGATGACGTCCTTGCGGACCTCGATCATCATCGTGTTGATGTCCTGCCCGCGGGCCGGCAGATGGCTGAGGAAGGCCTGCGCGAAGGGGCTGTTGCGGCCGCCGCCGTCGAAGGCGACGTTGTCCGGCTGCGTGGCATAGGCGAACAGGAAGCCCGCCGCGCTGCCCAGCCGCGCGAGCCCGTCCTGGATCGCCTTGCCCCCGACCTCGCCCGGTTGGCCGCGCAGCGGGTTGTTGCGGCAGGCATCGAGGAAGATCAGGCGGCTGCTGCGGCCGTTCTCCAGGCCGGTGGTGAGCTGCTGCAGGTCGACCGTCTGCCCGCTCACCTCCTCCGCCTTGGTGATCGCCGCATCGACCGGGACGAGGTAGTTCTTCTGATCGACCTGGAAGCCGTGGCCGGCATAGTAGAAGATCGCCGCGTCCGCGCTCTTCGCCTCCGCCTGGAAGCGCTTGATCAGGTCGAGCATCTCGGCGCGCGTCAGGTCGTTGCCCTTCAGCACCTTGAAGCCCATGACCTTCAGCGCGGTCGCAATATCGGCGGCGTCGTTGGTCGGGTTCTTGAGCGGCTTGAACGCCTTGTAGTCGGCATTGCCGATCACCAGGGCGACCCGCGTCTCGGCGGCGCCCGCCCCGGCCACGGGGACGAGCGCGAGGATCCCGGCGACGATCAGGCCGCGCGCCGCCCGGGCCAGACCCGGACGGCGCCGGGCGGGATCAGAGGCCGACCGCACGCGAGAGGCGGTTGTCGACCGTACGGAGGGCGGAGGCGATCGCATTGCCTTGCCTGACCTGAAGACGTGCCACCGCCGGTTCATCCGCCCGCAGGAGCGAGATGGCCTTCCGCACGGCCACCACGGCCACGCGCACGGCCGCCCGGGCCTCCGCCACCGTCGTCGCCGTGCGCACCTGGCGCGCCGCCTGGCGGATCACCGCCGGGAGGCTGCGGAAGGCGGGCGGCAACTGCTGGACCTGGATCTCCAGCGTGTCGGCGAAGCCGTCGAGCGCGTTGCTGTAGCAGGTCGTGGTTCCGCGCAGACCGGCGTTGTTCGTTCTATCGCAGGCAGCCAGCTTCCCTTCAAGAGAGTTCGCGGCGCGCTGGACTGCGGCAAGTGTGTTTTGAGCCCCCGTGCGCGTGGAACTGCCGCCGGCATCCTGGCTGCCCTGCGCCGGCCCGATCGTAGGACCGCCGCCGCCGATCGTCAGCAGGTCGACCGCGTCGGGCAGCGCCAGCGCCGCCGTCGTGAAGTTCGGCAGGAAGGTGGTGACGTTGGGCGTGACCGTCGCGTTGGCGATCTGGCTCGCCGTCACAGCCGGATCCTGCTGCGTCTGCTGGCCCGGCGTCACGGTGAGCGTGCTCCCGGTCCCGGCGACGCGGTAGGTCACGCCGCCGATGCTGACGAAGGTCCCCGCGATCGGGCTGATCGGGTAGTCGCCGGCGGGGCTCGTCGGCGTGGCCGTGGTGGTGAGCAGGCTCGCCGCGCTGGGCTGTGTGGTTGAGGTGTCGAAGGCGTTGGTGCCCGGGCCGCCGAAGACCGTGCCGGTCAGCGGCGGGTTGGCCGCGCCGAAGGCGCGCGTCTGCGGATCGGCGGTCACCGCGATGACGCGCGCGGTGCTGTAGAGTTCGGGGTAGAAGCCCGCGCTCGGCGGCGCCCAGGTGGTCTGGAAGTTCCAGCCCTGGGCGGAGGCCGTCTGAACGAAGGCGGCCGGGTCCTGGAACTGGGCCGTGGTCAGCCCGGTCGCCCCGGCGAGGGTCGGCGTGTTGCCGGAGGCGCCCGATTGTCCGGTCGTGGTCGTGTCCCAGAACGAGGCCGTGACCCCCGTGCCGTTCGAGAAGCCGAACAGGCCGCCCGTATTGCTGACGGCCGCGGGGACCAGGATTCCGCTCGCGGTGACGGCTTGGCCACCCGTGACGGCGCCGACGCCGTAGGACTGGGTGACCGTGCCGGTCTGGTAGCCGATCAGGCTGCCGGTATAGGCGTTGCTCGACACGCCGCCCGTCACCGCCCCCGTCGCGTAGGCGCGGGCGACGGGACTGGTGCTGTAGCCGACGAGGCCGCCCGTATAGCTGTTGCTCGTCGGCCCGTTCCCGCCGCGGACCTGACCGGTGGCGTAGACCTGGTCGAGGTCGCCGCTGCCCCCGTAGCCGATCAGGCCGCCGGTGAAGCTGCCGACGCCGACCGTGCCGGCCTCTCCGGTCGCCGACGTGTTGCCGCCGGTCACGGCGCCGGTGGCGTAGGATTGCGTCACGGCCCCGCCATTGGTGCCGATCAGGCCGCCGACATCGTTGAAGCCCGCCGCGCCGTTGGCGCTGACGGCGCCGGTCGCGAAGGATTGCGAGACGGTGCCGTTGTTCTCTCCGATCAGGCCGCCGGTGGAGCTCGATCCGGTGCTGCCCCCGCCCGTGACCGCCACGTTCGCGACGGAGCGCGTCACCGGGCCGGAGCTGCTGCCGGCCAGGCCGCCGGTCGCGGTGAAGGACGCGGTGTTGGCGGTCGCATTGGCGACCGCTCCACTGACGTTTACCCCGAACAGGGTCGCGTTGCTGGCAAGACCCACCAAGCCGCCGACATAGCTGGCGCCGGTGCCGCCATAGGTGCTGCGGATATTGACGTTCGTGAGGTTCAGGTTCGCAATCGAGCCCCCGTTCACCGTCCCGAACAGGCCCACATACTGGTTCGGAGAGGTGATCGAGAGCCCGTTGATCGTGTGACCGAGGCCGTTGAACGCGCCGGTGAAGGGGATGTCCGCCCCGGCCTGAGTCGTGTTGAGCGGCCGCGTGAACGGGATGCCGGTGACATCGACGTTGGTGGCGAGGGCGTAGCGCCCGGCCGCCCCGGCCTGGGTGCTGAGGGCGCCGAGGAGCTCCGTCTGGCTGCCCAGGATCGTGTAGGGCAGGGTGTTGATCACCAGGGAGCGGGCGGTCGGCGGAACGGTTCCGGTGAACGAGGCGCTCGCGGTCGGAGCGAAGGTCAGCGTGCCGCCCGTGCCGCCCTGGTTGGTGTTGAGGACGAGGTCGCCGCTGCCGCTCACCGTCAGGTTCGCGTTCACCGCGATCGAGCGGTAGGCGCTCAACGTCAGCGTGGTGCGGGCCCCGCCGGCCCCGGTGCCCCAGGTCACTGTCGGCGCCCTGGTCTGAGGCGAAGGCGCTCCAGCGGACTCTGCCGGATGGGATGCTGAGCGTCGTCGCGCGCGGCGCTCGCCATGATGGTGACTAA
>NZ_CABFPH010000191.1 GCF_902141845.1 Methylobacterium symbioticum
GCGGAGAGCGAGGCGGGCCAGCTGCGCGCGGAGGCCGCGCAGCGGGCGGAAGCGCGCGCCGCGGAGGAGGCGCGCCTCGCGCGGGGCATCGTCGCTGCCGCCGAACGGATCGAGCGGATGGCGCAGGCGCTCGCCGGCTCCGAGCCGCGCGGCACCTGAGCCGGAGACCCGACGCGGACGGGGAAGCTTGGCGGGCACGACGCGCGTTGGCTCCGGGACACCCCTCCCCGTTCCAACCGGTCACCTCCGAAGGCTCAGGCGCGATGACGAAACCGACCCTTCCCGCGGCGGGACGCAGCGTCTGCGCGGCGCTGCTCCTGGCCGCCCTCCCCGCGGCCGCCCGGGCCCAGGAACCTCAAGCATCCCCCTCTCCGACGATGCCGGCCTCGGCCACGCTCACCCAGGTCGCGCGCTTCGAGCATCAGGTGACCGGCGTCACCGTGGCGCGGGACGGGCGCATCTTCGTGAACTTTCCGCGCTGGAGCGAGGACGCCCCGGTCTCGGTGGCCGAGTTGAAGGACGGCAAGCCCGTCCCCTACCCGAACGCGGATTGGAATGCGTGGCGTAATGCCCGGTCCGACGCGCTCTCGCCCAAGGACCATTTCGTCTGCGTGCAGAGCGTGGTGGCCGACGCACAGGACCGGCTCTGGGTGGTCGATGCCGCCGCCCCGGCCATGGCCCACGTGATCAAGGACGGCCCGAAGCTCGTCGGGATCGACCTGAAGACGAACACCGTGATCAAGACGATCCCCTTCGACGAAACGGTCGCCCTGCAGGCCTCCTACCTCAACGACGTGCGCATCGCGCCGGACGGCAAGACCGCCTACCTCACCGATTCCGGCGCCGAGGGTGCGCTGATCGTGGTCGACATCGAGAGCGGCAAGGCCCGGCGCGTGCTCTCCGGCCACGCCTCGACCATGCCGGACAAGAGCGTGACCGTGACCGCCGACGGCAAGCCACTGCGCCGGCCGGACGGACGCGGGGTCGATTTCGCCTCGGACGGGATCGCCCTCTCCCCCGACGGCAAGACGCTGTACTGGCAGGCGATCAAGGGCAAGACGCTCTACAGCCTGCCGACCGAGGCCCTGAGCGGATGGGCGACCGCCTCGGTGGTTCCGGAGCTGCTCACGGACCGAGCTCTGGCGAGCCGGATCGCCGTCGTCGGCGAGAATGGGCCCGCGGACGGCCTGCTGGTCGCCCGGCGCGACGGACGGATGTACGTCACCGCGGTGCAGGACAGCGCGATCAAGGTGCGCGACCTCGCCAACGCGGCGGGCGGCCTGACGGTGCTGGTTCAGGATTCGCGCCTGCGCTGGCCCGATACCTTCAGCGAGGGCCCCGACGGGACGCTCTACGTCACCACGTCGCACATTCAGGATTCGGCAGACTACAAGCCGGACGCGCCGCGCAGCCTGCCGACCGAGCTGTGGGCGCTGAAGCCGGCCGATTCCGAGGCGACGGGATCGACGGGCGCGTCCGGTCGCTGATCTCGAAACAAAAAAAGGCCCGGCTCATAGCCGGGCTTCCATTCGTTCGCGGATGATCGAGAGCGGGCTACGTCAGCCGATATAGGGGCTGCCGGTGGCGGCAGGGAAACGCTCGGCCAACGCCCGGCGCAGCTTCTCCAGAGCACGGTTCTCGATCTGGCGAACACGCTCCTTCGAGATGCCGAGGCGGTGGCCGAGAGCCTCGAGAGTCGCCTGCTCCTCGGCGAGGCGCCGCTCGCGCAGGATACGCAGCTCGCGCTCGGAGAGCACGCCGAGGGCTTGGTGCAGCCAACTCAGGCGGCGCTCGCCGTCGACGGCCGCGCTCACCGTTTCGTCCGGCAGGGCAGAATCGTCGACCAAGAAGTCCATGCGCTCGGAGGAGACCTCGCTGTCCTCGCCCACGGGCGCGTTGAGCGACATGTCGGGCCCGGAGAGGCGCGCATCCATCAGCGCCACGTCCTCGCGCGAGACGCCGATGGCGTTGGCGATGCGGCGGTGGATCTCGTCGCCGACCCGCTCCTCGGTGGATTGCATCAGGCGAGCGCGCAGGCGGCGCAGATTGAAGAACAGCGCCTTCTGAGCCGAGGAGGTGCCACCGCGAACGATCGACCAGTTGCGCAGGATGTAGTCCTGGATCGAGGCGCGGATCCACCACGTCGCGTAGGTCGAGAAGCGCACGTCCCGCTCAGGCTCGAAACGGGCCGCAGCTTCCATCAGGCCGACATGCCCTTCCTGAACGAGGTCGGCCATGGGCAGGCCGTAATGGCGGAAGCGGCCCGCCAGGGCGATCACGAGGCGCATATGGGCCGAGATCAGGCGGTGCAGCGCGCGCTCGTCGCGCTTCTCCTTCCAGCGGATCGCGAGACCGCGCTCCTCCTCACGGGCCAGGAAAGGCGCCTCCATCGCGGTTCGAATGAACTGCCGCCGGATTCCCGCGATTTCCGCCATCCCCGCCTGCCTCTTTCTGTCGAGTGCTGATGAGGCTCGGGCCCGGTTCGGGACGCGCAGGCGTCTCCAGGGCCTTTGCCAGGCAAGGCCACAACAGTGCGGCGCACACGAAGGTTCCCGACCTCGGGCAAGTTTGCGCGAGTCAATCGGGCGCAAGCGAAAGACGCCTGCGCGAGCCGACCTCCGGCGGACGGGTGACTCTACGGACATGGACCGGATGACGGCTTCCGCCAGCCCCCGCCTCCGCTGGGCAAGTGGATTTTTCCAAGGGTCACCGCGGAATCGGCGCGCGCACGAAAAAGGGCCCGGCGGATGCGATCCGCCGGGCCCTGTCGATCGCTTCAGGCGGGACTGCGCTCCGCCGCGCGATGCCGCTCAGGCGGCCTCTTCCTGAATGTCGTCGCCCTCGCTGTCGGCGTCGCCCTCCGCCTCGGCCTTGGCCCGGCGCGGCGACTTGGCGAGGCTCTGTTCGATGAGCTTCAGCGCCTCGGTCTCGGTGATCTTGTTCACCGAGGAGATCTCGCGCACGATCCGGTCGAGGGCCGCCTCGTAGAGTTGGCGCTCGCTGTAGGACTGCTCGGGCTGCGCCTCGGAGCGATAGAGGTCACGCACGACCTCGGTCACCGCGAGCAGATCGCCCGAATTGATCTTCGCCTCGTATTCCTGGGCACGGCGGGACCACATGGTGCGCTTGATGCGCGCGCGGCCGGTGAGGACGTCCAGCGCCTTCTTGACGACGTCCGGCTCCGAGAGCTTGCGCATGCCGACGCTGTTGGCCTTCGCGGTGGGCACGCGCAGGACCATCTTGTCCTTCTCGAAGGACACGACGAACAGCTCCAGTTTGAAGCCCGCGACCTCCTGCTCCTCGATCGCCGTGATGCGGCCGACGCCGTGAGCCGGATATACGACGGCTTCGCCGGTCTTGAATCCCTGGCGGCCTGCCGTGGTCTTCTTGGCTGTCGTCATGCGAGAAGGGCCTCCGAACATCGCGCGGGGATTTTTTATGATCCGCGCCGAACCGTTTCACCCGGGGCGGGACACCCGGCTTCAACCACCGTCCGCCGGCTCGCCCCATCTGCGGGACGGAAGCCGGCAGCTCCCAGGTGCAGCCGTCGATATGCCACGGGTGAACGACCGCAGAGGCGAGAGCCCTCAACGGTCGGTCGCGTGCAACCTCGTTCCCCTGGAGAGCGCAGGACTGCGTTTGGAGAGCGGAGGAGGCACGTCAGGCACGAGCGACGGCAGGCGGATTGTGTATCACAATCCGCCCGGCAAATCAAAGGCGTGCAGCCTCCAGCGGGGCTGTTCGCGCCCGCAGAGCCCACTTGTGCACGCTGGTACCGCCGTGTCCTCGGAGGCCGGCGCAGCCCAGCCTCGCGCGCCCCGCATAGGTGGCAAACCGCCCGCCGCGCCGCGCGCAGCAGGGCGTTGCCGTCAGGCCTTCGACGGGATCGGAGCTGATCAGTCGCCGGAACCGGGATTGGGCGAGAAATGCGCCTCGAGTTTGCCGGCGACCCCGTCCCACTCCTTGGCGTCGCCGGGGGCGTCCTTCTTCTGCGTGATGTTCGGCCAGGTCTTGGCGTAATCCGCGTTGAGCTTCAGCCAGGTCTCCAGGCTCGGCTCCGTATCGGGCTTGATCGCCTCGGCCGGGCATTCCGGCTCGCAGACGCCGCAATCGATGCACTCGTCGGGATGGATGACGAGCATGTTCTCGCCTTCGTAGAAGCAGTCCACCGGACAGACTTCCACGCAGTCCATGTACTTGCACTTGATGCAGTTTTCGGTGACGACGTAGGTCATGGGCGGATGATCGTCCTCATGTCCGCGCGCTCCCGCTCGGGCGATGCCGCGAGTCCCGCGCGGCCTGACGTCTCCGCCAGCCTGTCGCGGGCCGTTCTCGCGGGCGGCCGTCTGACGCGCTTCAAATTCCTGTCGGGCTGCCGAGCGGCCCGGGTCGGATGGCTCTAACGGCTGCCCGGAGGACTGACAAGCGCGCCCTGCGCAGGCGGCATGGCGAGCCCTCCGCCTGTGGCTCGCTTACAATGATTCCAGGCTGCCGCCGCCATCGGATCCGAGCAGATCCTCGTAGAGGCGGCGCGCCTCGGGAGCCGGGCCCCGCCGCTCGCCGAGATCGAGCACCCGCACGCTCGCGGTTCCATGCGGCGCAGCAACCGTCACCACGTCTCCGACGGCGACGCCCCGGGCCGGCGCTTCGGCCCGCTTGCCGTTGAGACGGACATGGCCGTCGGTGACGAGGCGGGCGGCAAGCGAGCGCGTCCTGGCGAAGCGGGCGAACCACAGCCAGAGATCGAGCCGCCGCGCCGAGCACCTGGGCGAGCAGAGCGAGCGCCCCGCCCTCCTCCGGCGTGACCGAGGGGCAGCGGATCAGGGCCTGGGCGAGATCGAGGGCAA
>NZ_CABFPH010000192.1 GCF_902141845.1 Methylobacterium symbioticum
CGGGCAGCGACTAGCAGGCTGTTGAAGAAGTCCGTGGCGTGGCCGAGCTGGGCGTGATTCACTCTTTCCTGAAAGCGCTTGGGGAAGGCGGATGCGGGGCTCAGCCGCTCGAGGACCACGGCGTTGCCGTAGCCCGCCCGCGCCAGGGTGAGCGCGCCGATCCGGTCGGCGGCCTCGGCGATCGTCGCGAGCGCCTCCTGGATCGGCTTCAGCGCCTCCGGCTCGGCCTCGGCCAGGACGCGCTCGATCGCGCCGCGGTCCGGGCCCGGGTCGCCGTTGCGCGGCGGCACCTCGCCATCGGCCACCATGACGGTGCGGAAGCTGATCGGCCCGTGCCGCCGGCTCTGGACCAGCGGGACGTGCTGGAGCGGCAGGACGACGGTCGGCACGTCGTCGAGGGCGTGGAGCACCGCCGCGCGCAGGTCGTAGCTCCCGTCCTCGCCGCGCGGATGCACTGCCTCCCACTGGGTCTCCAAGAGTCCCGCAACGGCCACGAGCACCTGCCCGAACCCGCGCAGGTCGCGGTCGAGCATCGCCAGCCGCGCGAGCAGCGTCAGGAGCCTCAGGTCGCGCGTCCGGTCGAGCAGGGCGAGGAGCCGCTTCGACTCGCGCCCGAAATCGATCGTGGAGCGGTCGAAGACCTGCTGGTTGCCCTCGTCGTCCCGGCTGAAGAAGGCCGAGGGAAGCTGGGCCTCGACATGCGCGAGGCCGTTGAGGAAGTCGAGGTCGGCCGCCTCGTCGAGATCCTCGCCGCAGGGCAGGTCCGCGCCGAGCGGCTCGACCAGTCGGGTCGCGTCGAGATCGAGCGCCACGGTGCGCGGAGGCCTAGTCGGTCTTCAGGCGCGTCTCGACCCGCCGGTTCTGGCTGGAGAGCGGGTCCTGAACCAGCGGCTTCTGCTTGCCGTAGCCCTTCGCCTCGATCCGCGCATCCGAGACGCCGTGCGTCTTCAGGAAATCGACCACGGAGCGCGCCCGCCGCATCGAGAGATCGAGGTTGAAGGCGTCGCTGCCCATCCCGTCCGTATGCCCCTCGACCACGAACTGGGCGTTGGACAGGGCCGGATCGTTGAGGGCGCGCGCGAACTCGTCGAGGTTCTGGCGGGCGGCCGGGGTGAGGTTGGCCGAGTTGTAGTCGAAGTTCACCCGCAGGTCGAAGCCGTCGACCGGTTTGGAGCGGTCCTGGACCGCCTTCCCGCACTCGCTCTCGGTGCCGATGCAGAGCGCCCGGGTCCCGCCGAGCCCGGGCTGAGTCGCGGGCGCGAAATGCGCGACGATGTCCGACGCCTTGTAGGCAGGGTCGGCCTGCGCGCCGGTCGCTGCGGCGAGGGCGAGCGGCGCGAGAAAGGCGAAGTGCCGGACCGAGTGTCTCATGAGGATAGATCTTGACAACGGCAATGGCGGGTTGACGATTCTCGGATCGCGCGAGAAATGATCTAGCGCGAACAGAGTCGGAAAGCTAGCGCGGATCAGATTGTGGCCGACGGCAATTACACAGGCTCCTCGCAGCAAGGTCGTGTGGCTGAACTTGTCACATCGGCAGGGCGTGACAAGTTTGTCCTTGTCCATTTCGAGGCCGACGAAGGCTTGAGTACACTGTTCGAGTACAGAATCGATACGCTGTGCGACGATCAGAATTTCAACTTTGACAGTGTGCTTGGCAAGAACGCTCACGTTCGATTTCGGTCCTACGATGGGATCGACCGTTACTACAGCGGCATCGTCGTCGATGCGCAGTGGACCGGCGTTCAGCAGGATGCCAACGCCTATCGGCTGACCCTGCGGCCCTGGCTGTGGCTGCTCGGGCGGCGTGCCGATTGCCGCATCTTCAAGGACAAATCCGTCATCGACATCGTCGAGGATGTGTTCAAGAAGGCTGGATTCAGTGATTTCGAAGTCAAGGCGAATCGCGGTGATTATGACAAGATCGAATATTGCGTGCAATATCGTGAGAGTGACCTGAATTTCGTCAATCGTCTGCTTGAGGAATGGGGAATCTATACGTTCCATGAGCACAGTGCGGGCAAGCACAAGCTGGTGCTCGCCGATTCGCGCTCGTGCCACCGTCCGGTCAAGGCGGGCGGCGGCACCATCCCGTTCATCCCGGTCGCCGGCCAGGACCGGCGCGAGCGCGAGCATCTCTCGGCCTGGCGCTCGGCCCGCAATGTCCGCACGGGGACCTTCGCCACGAACGACTTCGACTACATGAAGCCCGCGGCCAATCTGAAGGCCGATGCCCGCGGCTCCGAACGCTACGAGAAGGCGAGCTTCGAGGCCTACGATTTCCCGGGCCGCTACACCGAGCAGGGCCTCGGCAAGAAGCGCGCGAAGGTGCGGCTTGAGGCGGACCAGGCGCTCGATCACCGTCGCGGCGCCGTCGGGGATGCGGCGAGCCTGTTTCCGGGCAGCCTCGTGACCATCCAGAAGCACCCCGCCGACGACGGCCAGTACCTCGTCGTCTCGGCGCGCCACGTCATCAGCCCGGAGGCCTACCGCAGCGGCGCCGGCGCGGATCCGGGTGACGTCTACAAGGGCATCTACGAGTTGCAGCCCGTCGACCGCCCCTACCGCGCGCCCCTCGTCACCCCCCGGCCGCAGGTCCACGGTCCGCAGACCGCCATCGTCACCACGCGCAAGGGCAAGGAGAGCGAGGAGATCGACGTCGACGAGGAGGGGCGCATCTTCGTGCAGTTCCACTGGAACCGGGACAAGGACAAGATCTCGCGGCCCGTGCGCGTGGCGCAGATGTGGTCCGGCAAGTCCTGGGGCTTCCAGGTCATCCCGCGGGTCGGGCAGGAGGTCGTGGTGCAGTTCCTCGAGGGTGATCCCGACCAGCCGCTCGTGGTCGGGACGGTCTACAACAAGGACTATCCCTATCCCTTCAAGCTCCCCGACGAGAAGACGGTCTCCGGCATCAAGTCGGATTCGACCAAAGGCCACGGCGGCTACAACCAGCTCACCTTCGACGACAAGAAGTCTTCTGAGAAGATCAATCTCCGGGCCGAGAAGGACCTCGATTCCGTTGTCCGCCATGCCGAGACGCGCGAGATCGGCGTCGCCTTCGAGACGCCCAGCGGCTCGCCCTCGCGCTCGACGGTGATCAAGAACGGGGACGACAGCTTCAAGGTCGAGAGCGGCAACTGGAAGTCGGTCGTCGCCCAGGAGGTCCACATCAAGGCAGGAACGAAGGTCGTGATCGAGTGCGGCACGAGCAAGATCACCATGGATCCGGCCTCGATCACCATCGAGGCCGGCAAGATCACGCTGCAGGGGACGGCGCTGATCGAGGAGAAGGCGCCCCTCATCACCCTCAACTGAGGGGCCTCCTGTGACGGGAACCCGCTTCAGCACCGCCCGGGACCTCTACGCCGCGTTCCCGAGCACGGAGCGCGACATCCATGCGGGCCCGACCGACGAGCCGCCGCTGATCTTCCTGCAGCGGCTGCGGCAGAGCGAGACGCCGGAGGACGCCGTCAGCTTCCTGGCCTACGCCCTCGGACGGCGCGAGGGGGTCTGGTGGGCGGCCCAGAGCGTGCGCCTGCTCTGCCGGATCGCGATCGGGCAGGAGGACGGGCCGCTCCAGGCCGCCGAATCCTGGGTCCGCGACCCGGACGACCTGCGCCAGCGCGAGGCCTTGCGCCTCGGCATGACGGGCAACCACCGCCTGGCCACGCCCTGGGTGGCGCTCGCGGCGGGCTGGTCCGGGGGCAATGTCGGTCCGAGCGCGCAGGCGGTGGTCCAGGCGACGCCGGAGATGACCCCGAAGGCGGTGCGCACCGCGATCCTCGTGGCCCTGGCCACGGTGAGCGCCCGCGACCGCGCGAGCCGGCTCCAGGCCTGCATCGACATCGGCGTGCCGCTGATGCGCCGGGCGGAGGGGTGAGCGACCGGCGCGCGACGCCGCGGCCGGTATTTTCCCCGCCGAGCCAAGGGCTTGACGGAGATCCCGGTGGAGACCCAAGACTCGTGTCCGGCGCCTCCCGGGCGCACCGGCCCGTGGCCTCAGCCGGGGTGCCGGAGCGCGGCATCCGGGCGTGCGCCCGGGTTCTGCCGGGGTTCTGCCAGAGAGACGGATGATGACGCTCACTCTGACGATCGAGAACTTCACCGTCCTGCCCGATGCGGGCCCGCTGAGCATCAGCCTGTCGGGGCGGCGCGGCATCGATATCGGCCGCGACCAGTATCTCGACTGGACATTGCCCGATCCCGACCGGGTGATCTCGGGCAAGCATGCCGAGATCCGCCATCGCGACGGGGGCTACTGGCTGCAGGACGTGTCCCGCAACGGCACCTTCCTGAACCGCAATCCGCAGCGCCTGCAGGAGGCCTGCCGGCTCAAGGACGGGGACCGGATCCAGATCGGCCAGTACGTCATCCTGGTTCAGATCGCGGGTGCGGCGGCCCCGGCGGAGGCGCCGCCGGCCCTGCCGCCGGCCGACCCGCGCGATTACTGGGACCTGCCCGGCGAGGCGCCGCCGGTTCCGAGCCACAGCCTGAGGCCGGCCTCGGCGCTGCGCCCGGTTCGGCCGGATTTCATCGACTGGGCGGTCGACATGCCGGGCCATCCCGGCCCGGCCGGCTCCCCCCGGCCCGAGCCGCCGCGGGAGATGGACTGGGCGCGGGCGGCACCCCCCACTCCCCCGCCTCCCACCGCGCCGATGCCGACGCCGCGTCGGCCCGCCGAGACGCCGCACGCCTTCGATCCGCCCTTGGGCGCGCCACCGCCTTTCGCCGCGCCACCC
>NZ_CABFPH010000193.1 GCF_902141845.1 Methylobacterium symbioticum
ACCGACACCGAAGCGGGCCGCTGAGGCCGCGCCCCGGCCGTCTCGCGCACGCAGGCGAGGAACAGGCCGATCGCCGGGGTGGTGCGCTGGGCGTAGCGCTCGAGGGCGGCGTGCTCGCTATTCGCGAGGCGCAGGCGCTCGCGCAGGCGCTCGGCATCCTCCGGCACCAGCACGGCGAGGGCGCCGAGCGGCAGGAGGCGGGCGCGGGCGAGCCGGCCGACCTCGCCGACGCCGCCCGTGATCCGGGCGAGCAGCCCGGTCTCGCTGAGGGTCGCGACCATCGCCACGGCGCCCGGCGCCTCCAGCAGCTTCAGGAACTCGGCCCGCACCCGCTCGCGCGAGAGCCGGTCGAGGGCCTCGCGCGCCGCGATGCAGGCGGCGAGCGCCGGGCCGTCCGGCGCGCCCTGCCCGAACCGGGCGTGGAAGCGGAAGAAACGCAGGATGCGCAGGGCGTCCTCGCGGATGCGGGTCGCCGGATCCCCGATGAAGCGGACGCGGCCCGCCGCGAGATCCGCCACGCCCCCGGTGGTGTCGTGCAGGTGTCCGGCCGCGTCGAGGGAGAGCGCGTTCACGGTGAAGTCGCGCCGCTCGGCGTCGCGCGCGAAATCGGCCCCGAAACGCACCACCGCGCGGCGCCCGTCCGTCTCCACGTCCTCGCGCAGGGTCGTGACCTCGATGGGCGCCCCGTCCGAGACCAGGGTCACGGTGCCGTGCTCGATCCCGGTCGGCACCGCCTTGAGTCCGGCGGCCCGGGCCCGCGCCATCACCGCCTCGGGCAGGAGCGTCGTGGCGCAGTCGATGTCGGCGGCGTCGTGGCCGAGCAGCGCGTCGCGCACGCAGCCGCCGATGAGCCGGGTCTCGGCGCCGGGGGCGGCGAGGGCCGCGAGCACGGCCGCGACGCCGGGCCGCCCGCGCAGGCGCTCCAGCCCGGCGGGATCGAGCGTGCGCATCAGCGGAACTGCCCCGGCACGAGGCGGCCGTTCTCCATATGCGAGGGCACGTAGCCGCTGCTGCTGCGCTCGGAGAACAGGCCGGACCAGACGAGGGAGGCGATCACCAGGGCGAGCCCGGCCAGGACCAGGCGCAGGCTGTGCGGATCCCAATGGGTCCGCTGCAGCGGGTTCCGCCCCGCCACCAGGAGGTAGGCGAAGAAGAGCGCGAAGGGGATGAGGAAGAGGGCGAACTCTTCGATGAAGCGACGCAGCATGCGAGGTCTACCCTTGAGCCGGCGCTCCGATCCTCGGGACGGCTGCGGCGCCTTCCCTCTCCCGGCTGCGGGATGATCCGGCCTCCGCGCACGTCATCGGGACAGGCGCTCGCGCAGGTTGTTGAGGATCCCGGCCGTGACGCCCCAGATCATGCGCTCGCCGAAGGGCAGGGCGTAGAAGTAGCGCGTGCGCCCCTGCCATTCGCGGGAGCGGAGCTGGTAGCGCGCCCGGTCCATCAGGACGGGCAGCGGCACCTCGAAGATCTCGGCGACCTCCGACGGGTTCGGCCGGAAGCGCGCCTCGGGATCGATCAGGCCGATCACCGGGCTCACCAGGAAGCCGGTGGCCGAGAGATACGGATCGAGATAGCCGAGCGCCCGCACCAGGCCGGGGTCGAGGCCGATCTCCTCGTTCGCCTCGCGCAGGGCCGCCGCGCGGGGTGTCTCGGCGGGGTCGATCTTGCCGCCGGGCAGGGCGATCTGGCCGGAATGGTCGCGCAGATGCGCCGCGCGCTGGGTCAGGACGAGCTGGAGGCCCTCGGCGCGGGCGACCACGGGCACCAGCACCGCCGCGCGGCGGTGCGGCGGCGGCGGGATCACCGCGCTGCCGTCCGGGTCGAGGCTGTGGTCGCCGCGCGGGTTCGAGGTCGGGTCGTCGGGGCCGGGCGGCTCGGCGAGGAGGGCCTCGGCGCAGCGGTCGAGGAAGGCGCTCGCCTCCCGGTCCCACGCGTGGCGGGTGGCCTGACCGACGGCCACGCTCACGCCGCCTCCGCCGGTGCGATGCGGTGGAAGGCGCCGCCGGCCGCCACGCCGAGCCAGGTCCGGCCGTCGATCTCGCGCTCCTCGGCCATCGCCACGAGGTCGTAGGTGAGCGCCCGGCTTACCAGCGCCCAGAGGCCGCCGCGCACCCGCAGGTAGGGTTTCAGGGCGCCGGCCTGCGCTTCCTCGAAGCGCAGCGGATGCTCGGGGCCGACCGCGACGAGGTCGTCCACATTGGTGCGGAAGCTGATGCGCCGGCCCGCGCCATCCCCATCCACCGCCATCTCGACGGCGACGAAGGGCGCGTCCTCCACGGCGATGCCGACGCTCTCGACGGGGGTGACGAGGCGGATGCTGCCATCGGGCTCCGCCCGCAGGATCGAGGCGAACAGCCGGACCATCCTGTCCCGCCGGATCGGGCTGCCGTTGTGGAACCACGTCCCGTCCGCCGCGATGCGGATGTCGATGGCGCCGCAATAGGGCGGGTTCCACTGATCCACGGGGGCGGGCCCGCGCTTCGGCAGGCTGCCCAGGGCGGCGCCGAGGCGCGCGAGGGTCGGGTCCTGTGGGATGTCGTCGTCCATGGGCGATTCAGCTAGAGCGCTCTTTGCCGAAGTGGAAGCCGGTTCGGCGAAAGGGAGCGCGGCACACCAGCAGCTCTAGCGCTCGGCCGGCGTTGCGTCGGGCCGGCGGCGCAGGATCTTCCAGACGCCGGTGGCCGCCGCGACCCGGCGCTCGCCGGCCCAGAGATCCGTGCGCAGGAAGACCAGGGAGCCCGTGCGCCGCACCACCTCCGGCCGCGCCTCGATCCAGTCGCCGAGGCGGGCCACGTCGATGAACTGCATCTCCATCTGGATGGTCACGCAATTGGCGCCATCCGCGGCGGCCATGGCGGTCTCGCCGAGGGCCCGGTCGGCGAAGCTCATCAGCATGCCGCCATGCACCACCTGAATCAGGTTGGCATGCTTCTGCGCGGCCCGGAAGCCATAGGCTCCGTCCGCCCGCCGGTAGACCGGTCCGACATGGTCGATGAAGCCGACATCGTGGATCGGCTCGAAGCCGGCGGGCGTCTGGTCGGCTGGCAGCATGAGTGTCGGGGTCCGGGATCGCGGCAGGACGTGCCATATAACGCAGTCCGCAGGAAAGGAGGATCGGCCGCAAAACTCCGGAGGCCAGCGAGCTCCACCGATCCGAAGCGATGTGCGGACATCGAAATATTCGCGCCTCCGATCTGAGACTGTTGTGTCTCATAAAATTCAATATTTACATCGATTTCGTCATGCATGCTCTCAATGCCCAGCATGAAGTCTGAAGCAAAAAATTTTTCCGCGTCACAATATGGGGTAGATCTGTTTCTGTGTCCTAATGAGGGTTGCCTTAGTCTGCGAATTTGTCGAACTGTGGTTGTCAGTTCAAAAGTGGACATGGCAAGACGGATATGAAATTCTCCCGACCGAATTCGGGATGATATCCATGGCTTTCGAGTTCACGCAGAAGATCAGGCAAGAGGCTTTCGAGCGTCAAAGCCGCCGCTGTGCGTTTTGTGGTGATCACATGGCGACGGGTCGTTTCTTCGGGCACCACGTGATTCCTAAGCAGCTCGGAAATCCAGCGCTTGCGCGTGATGACCTCCTGGCAACCGTAGAGAATTGTGTTGCTCTTTGCACGGACGACGAGCGGAACTGTCATTCCCATGTGCATGCCGGTGCAAACTACCGCACTGGAACGGTTGCAATGCCGGAGGCTTTCAAATTTTCGCACGGCGGAAGCAGGGTTTTGCATCAGGCTTGGCAGGCAAAGTTGTCGATTATTTTCAATCAGATTTTCGATGAGATTGGTGAGCGGTACAGGCGCAGTGGCGGGGCATGAGGGCTTCGTTTCAGCCTTCGCGGCCGACGCACGGCTGCGCAAAGTCTGGGTGACGCACTGTCAACACAGGGTTCTCACGTCCCTCGCGGCTTGGCGCGGCGGGTCGGGGCCTCGGCGAGCGGATTCTCGGGCCAGGGGTGGCGCGGATAGCGCCCGCGCATCTCGGCGCGAACGGCGGCCCAGGAGCCGCGCCAGAAGCCGGGCAGGTCGCGGGTGATCTGGATCGGACGCTGGGCCGGCGAGAGCAGGTTGAGCACGAGGGGGATGCCGCCGGCGCTCGGATGGGTGTCGAGTCCGAACAGCTCCTGCACCCGCACGGCAAGCGCCGGGCCGCCCTCCGCCTCGTAATCGACCGGGATCGCCGAGCCGGTCGGCACCTCCACATGGGTCGGCGCGGCCTGATCGAGGCGCGCGCGCAGGTCCCAGGGCAGCAGGGCGCCGAGCGCTTGGCCGAGATCGTCCGCGCCGATCGCGTCGAGCCCGGTCCGCCCGACGAGGGCGGGGGCGAGCCAGTCCTCGACCGAGGCGGCGAGGCCGGATTCCGTCAGGTCCGGCCAGGGCTCGCCCTCGGCGCCGCGCAGGAAGCGGATGCGGGCGAGCATCTGGCGCTGGCCGGCGCTCCAGGGCAGGCGCTCCAGTCCGAGCCCGGCGAGGCCGCGGGCGAGGATCACGGCGCTGTCGAGGTCGGCAGGCACCGGCAGCGGGCGCTCGCCGAGGCTGACCGCGCCGAGGCGGCGGATCGCCCGGGCCCGCAGCGCTCGGGCCGCGGCGTCGAAGCTCACCTGCGTCGCGGTCGATTTCGATCCCGGCGCCCGCGACATCGAGCTGATGGCCGATTCGGAATGGCTGCGTCAGGTGGTGGAGAGCCTGATCGACAACGCCC
>NZ_CABFPH010000194.1 GCF_902141845.1 Methylobacterium symbioticum
CGGGCAGGGCGCGGCCCGCTTCGGGCGCGGCACGCGCGGCGGGCCTCACCGGCGTCCCTCGGTCGCCTCGGCCGCCCCGGGCGCGCGTGGCCCGACGGACGGCGCCACCGAGACGGCGACGCGCACGACTTCGAGCAGGCGGCGGCCGTTCAGGACGAACAGGACGGCGGCGAGCCCCAGATAGACCCAGGCGAGGGCGGTCAGCGTCGCGACGGTGCGCGCCTCGTCCTCCCGGTACCAGAACGCCAGTCCGACCTGGATGCCGAAGAGGCCGGCCAGGGCGAGGGCGGACCAGAGCCCCAGGCGCAGGCGCAGGAGCAGCGCCAGGGCGAACAGCGACTGCGCCGCGGTCAGGAAGAACTCCTCGGCCTGGCGCGCGTCGAGCGGCAAGGCCGTCAACGAACCCGCGCCGACGCTCATCGCCAGGGGCAGCATGCCGACGAGCAGCGTCCACTGGTTGATCTTGTCGCTCACCAAGGCGGCGAGGCCGCTGGCGGCGCGCCCCGCGACCACGAACAGGATCGCGACGGTGACGGCCGGGGCCTCGCTCGCCAGCGGCGCCAGCCACTGGATCAGCAGGAACTCGTTGAGGCCCAGCAGCCGGCCCGAGCCGACCATCGCCTCCGCGAAGGGCTCGGCCGAGACCAGGATGATCCCGCAGGCGACCACCGTCAGCGCAGCCATGGACGCCCACTGGGCGGCGGGCGTCAGCGCGTTGAGGGCGGCGGCCGGGCCGGGCTCCTCGCCCTCGTCCTCCTCGGCCTCGGACCCGCCGCGCACGCGCCAGACATAGGCCGCGAAGATCGCGACGAGCACGGCGAAGTCGAGCAGCGTGATCGTGTCCTTCAGCACGATCAGGAAGGCGTAGAGGCTGGCGACGAGCAGGACGACGATCTCGACCGCGTTGCTCCGCGTCAGCGCGATGGCGCGCCCGCCCCCCTTCAGCCAGTGCAGCGCGACCAGCAACGGCCACGCCAGCCCGACCAGGAGGCGGTTGGCGCCGGTCATGTTGGCCGCGGCGTAGTGGACGTACTGGGAGTCCGGGCCCGCCTTGCCGGCCTGGTAGGCGTAGTAGAGATCGACCGCGTATTCGGGCAGCACGGTCACCAGGGCCACGACGGCGACGATCAGGCCCAAGGAGACGTGGCGTTCGGCCGCCTCCGCGCCCCACGAGAGCAGGAACCCGGCCGACAGGATCGCGGCGCCGAACGCCACCATCTCGCCGATGGGACCGACCTGCAGGCCGGTCAGGCGGATCCCCACACCCGGCAGGGCTGCCAGCACCGCGAGTGCGACCAGCATCAGGAACCGTCTCATCCCTCATCCCCCGTCACACCATCCTCCCCTTCGGCCTTGCGGCGCCGACCGTCACCCGAGTTGCCGTCCCGGAGAGTCCCGGATTTCCGCCCAAAAACGGGCGGCCCGGCGCGGGACACCTCCGTTCCGCACGGCCGACCGCCGCGGCGCGGAGATCTCGGCCCTTGTCCGTCATGCGTGCGCCGTTCGGCCGGCGAGTCAGCGGCACCAAGCCGTCCACGCCCGGAAGCCGGGGCTCGGGAGGCAGAGCTGCCGTCAAGGACCGGCTCTCGGCGTGAACACCCTCGCGCCCGCCATCCAGCGCTCAACGGTGTCCTTGTCGTCGCTGATCTGGGACAGGGCCGACACGAGGCTCACGTCGTCGTGTTGAAGACCGAGTTCTCTCGTGATCGCGTTGATGCCCGCCCGATGGGCGCATCCGACAAGTTGGAGGACGCCATAGAACTTCATGTAGACGTCGGCTTTTCCGGAAACCGCCGATTTCAAGGCGTCTTCGCACAGCACGGCATCGGAGGACAGCAACGTACGACATGCGAACGGTCGCACCGCGTAGACCGAGCAGGTTTTCTCCTCGCTCAACAGCGGGCACGGCAGGCCCGCGCGCGACCGGCCGACGACGCGGAGGGGAGCCGGTCGATGCGCGGGTGCGCCCGACGGCCGGCCTTCGGGGCCGTGCGCCGCGTCTCTCCTGCGCGCGATCAGGATCGCTTCCGGGATGGACACGTCGACATCCTGGTGGCAGCACCAGGCGCATCCCGTCCTGCAGGCGACCGGCAAGCGTCCGCCCGGAGCGTCCGCGACCAGGCCGTCGACCGCAGCGTCGCCATGCCTGAAGACGACGCCTTCCAGATAGTTCAGAAGGGCTTCGATCTTCGCCGCGGTGCTGCCTTCCGCGGACCGGCACCTCGTCAGGCCGCCGTCCCTGACGTCGCGAGCGATATTCGTCGCAGCTCCATAGATCAGTGGATCCAAATTCGTCGGCATCCCCATCGGAAGCGGGACTTGGATGGGGTGTCCCTGCCGGGATGGAACCTGTTCGGATGCTCGCCGCCGGCTTGATTGGCGGCCAAACGCTCGTCGCTCCATTGCGAACCTCGATACGTACCCATGATTTGGCTGAGCGGTTCGGGTTGTCGTCTGCATGCCGCAGAGACCGACGTATCGAGGTCGTGGTGGTTTACTCGGCTTATCCAGGTCAGCCGAAGGCAAAGCCGCCGCATCCGGCGGAACGCCAAGATGGCGGGCAAGCAGATGCCGTCCGGGACATTCGAGCGCCGGGCTGAGACCCGAGCCGCAGTCGCAGGTGCCACCGCACAGGCCCGGTCCAGGCAAGGAGTCCTGGGAACAGCCCGGAGGCTCGCGGCTTCCGTCGCGCAGCACGCCGGGCAGGTCCGCGAGAGCGATGGTAGCCTGCCTCTCGGCCGGTCCGCCCGTGGCCGCGGTCGCGAGACCGACCAGCCCCAGGATCAGCGCAAGCGCGATCATGCACGCGCCCAGGCGGAGCGGGCGGATCGCGGTCGGCACGGAGATGCGTCCGGTTTTGCGCATGGCTCTCAGGGATCGGGCCGCCGGTCACGCGAAGTGGTTTCGGGCATCCGCCCGGCCGTCGCCGGCTGACCGGACGGTGCGGCCCAGGCCGGAACGGTCCCGGGCGGCCTGTCCATGCCCCTCGTCCTGCAGCGAAGGGACTTCGCGGCCGCGGGAGACGCGGGCGTCGGGTCCGCAAGAGCCGCTGCGATCATGAGGCGCTCCCTCTGCCCGGCACCGGGGGCCAGGCCGGAGGGCCGCCTTCATGCACCCTGTAGCCACTACAGGGTCAAGGCCATATCGCGGGTCCCTTCGCCGACCGTCGGCGGTCTTGCCAGCGCCGCGGGGAGGCGCAGTTGGCCCGGCCGAGGCGTCATGCGGCCGACCGCAACCGGGACCCAGCGCGGGCCATCGTTCGTCGCCTCCGGGCCGGGGGAGGTGCACGCTCGTCCCGGATTGCCGGGGCTGCGTGCTCGTGCGATGCTCCGCGGGAGGCGGGGGGAGGTCAGCGAACCTGTGGCGATCGCGCGTTTCCTGGTGCTGTCCGTTTTCGCGTTGGCCATTGCCGTCGCGCCGGCGGCGCAATGCACGACGCCGAGACACGCCTCCCTCGCTGACCTGACGGTGGCGGAGCCCCCGGCCTATCCTCACGACGGTGGATGGAGCGTTGGCATCGTGCCGGCGCCCGACGATGGCGACGTCGTCGGCGCGGGGGCCGAGGCGATCTCCGCGGCCGCCGAGGCGGCCGGTGACATTCCGGACGACGTGGCGCCGAAGCCTTCCCACCGGCACCAGCCCCAGCAGAAGCGCGCCGCCTCCTGCCCGGCGACCTGTTCGCCCTTGGCATGCCAGGCCGCCGTGCCCGCGCCGCCGGCCTCCGGTGCCATATCGGGGCTTCGGCCGGCCGAGCGGCTCCGGGCGCTGCAGGAGGATGCCGTCGCCGACCCGCACCTCCTGCGCATCGAGCGGCCGCCGAGACGCACCGCCTGACGCGGGCGGCGCCCGGACGCGGCCGCCCCGAAACCGCGTCGCCGAGCCGGTCATCCTGAGCTGATCCCGGCCGACGGCCGGCCGTGCCCTGGTCGACGCCTCCGCGTCGCCGGTGCAACTCGGGCGCGCCGTCCCTCCCATGCCCGCCAGCCCCGCTCCGCGGCAGGCCCGCCCCCGTCCGGGACCTCCCTGATGTCGACGGCGGCGGGACCGGTCATCGGCCGCCGCGGGCAGGGGCGCCGTCGGCAAGCTCTGTGGGGCGATGCCAACCGCCGTGCCTCCGGATTGGGAGCCCGGACGCCCGCGCCGGCCCGTTACCGCCTCGTCCGCGAGGCGGCGTCATTGTCGGAGAGCGAGGATCCAGCCGATGCCGCGGTACTTCTTTGATTTCAGCGACGCCAACGGAAAGGTCTTCGACCGGGACGGCCTCGACCTCGCCGACCGAGAGGCCGTGCGGGAGGAGGTCAGCGCCACCCTTTCCGAGCTCGCCAGGGACCTGCCGCCCGGCGAGGACCGGACCACGCTGATCGCGCGGGTGCGCGACGAGGCCGGGGGCGTCCTGCTGATCGCAACGCTGTCGCTCGTCGTGGAGTGGGTCACCTAGGCCGATGCGAGCCGCCGAGGGACCGTGCCGTCAGCCCTTGCCCCGTCTCGCTCCGGCCGCGGGAAACGGATGCGCGACGGCGGCTCGGTTCGCGCTCACGTGCCGGGAGGTCAAGGCGGCACCGCGCCCGCTGCCGCGCGGGGCCTGCCGCGCGCCCCCGGGCCGGGGTTGGCGCAGCTCCGGGCGCGAGCGC
>NZ_CABFPH010000195.1 GCF_902141845.1 Methylobacterium symbioticum
AGATCGAGGGCGAGGGGCCCGCGCCGGTCGCGGGCGATCTTCAGGGCCTCGTAGGCGGCCCAGAGCGGACGGAGTGCCACGTCGAGGAGGGGGGCGGTCGCCGCGATCAAGGCGTCGAACCCTTCGATGGGCTGACCGGCACGCCGACGCGTGCTCACGATCTCGGCATAGTGGGCCGCGGCATCGGCATCGAAGGGCAGGATCCGGCCCGCGAAATCCTCGGCAAACATGGCGTCCGCGGCCGCGGCAATCGCCTCTCGCCGACGTCCGGCGGGCAGGATGGCGATGCCGTGCAGGATCTCCGCCCGATTGATGCTGGTGGTGCAGAACTGCCGCCTCGGACGGGCGACGACCCAGGCGAGCACCGCGGGATCGGGCGAGGCGCGCATGAGTTCCGAGATGACGTTGGTGTCGAGAACGATCACCGGCCGAGCTTCGGCGGCGCCGAGGGCATGACGGGCGGGTGCGGTTCCAGTTCGACGCCCCCGAGCGGGGCAAAGCGGCGGCGGATCGACTCGGCGAGGTTCGGCTCGTCCCGCTGCCGCTCCAGCGCTCCGGCGAGGATGGCGCGCGCCTCGGCCTCGACCGAGCGACCGTTTCGGGCAGCACGGTCCCGGAGACTGTCCTCCAGGTCCGTATCGAGATCGTGGATGGTCAGCGTGCTCATCGGCGAGCCGGAACCGGAACGGTTGCGATGCTACGCAGCGCGGGGACCCCGCGCAAGCGCCCCGTCTCACCCCAGCACGCGCGGCATCCGGAAGGGCAGCATGAAGCGCACCAGCGGGTGGGTGAGGCGCGTCAGCGACAGGCTCTCATGGACCGGCTGCACGGCCTCGCCGCCGATCCGGGCCGCGAGCACGGAGCGGGCGTAGAAGGGCGTGTCCTCGAAGGTGCGCACCACCGCGGCCGCACCGTCGTCGCTGCGGGTGGCGCGGGGCATGCGCCAGAGGCGCGTCGGCGGCAGGGGCGCGGGGAGCGGCGGGCGGATCTCGCGGCGGCTGCCGTCGCGGGCGAAGCGGAGCGAGAGGTTCCGGCCGCCGCCGTCGCGATGACGCACGTCGTAGAGGATCGCCGCGCCGTCCGAGAGGTCGGCCCGGCACCAGGTCCAGTCGGTGAAGGCGTCCTCCAGGGCCTCGTCGCCGGCATTGGTGTCGAGATAGCCGGTGCCGCGCCAGCGCAGGGCCGGCTCGTCGAGATCGACCTCCACGCGGGCGGAGGGGGCGATCGGCCACCAGCGGTGGCGCCCCGCCCCGTCCAGGGTGAAGGGCCCCTCGGTGATGCCCTCGGGATAGAGCCGCACCGTGCCGCGGATCGGGCGGGGCAGGGGTGCTGCGCGCTCGTCGATGCGCACGGTGAGCCCCGTGCCGTCCCAGGTCAGCGCGCTCGGGCCGATGGCGAGATGGTCCGCGCCCCGCTCGAGGGCATGCGCGCCGCGCTCGGTCAGGGCGAAGCGGTTCGGGCCGCCGTAGAGCGCCACGTTGAGGGCGCAGTGCGCGTAAGGGTTCCGGCTGCGGTCGAGGGCGTAGTAGGTCGAGAAGACCGAGCCGACGAAGGCGATGAGCGTGAGCCCCTGGCGCCCGTCCGCGCTCAGCGCGTCGACATACCACCAGGCATAGCCGCCGCGCGCCACCGGCGCGTCGAAGCGCGGTCCGGGAGAGCCGAGAGGTCCTGCAGCAGGGCCCGCGCCGCCAGCCGGCCGGACTGGGCCGCCATCGGCACCCCCGGGCCCGGATGGACGCTCCCCCCGGCCAGGTAGAGGCCGGGCAAGGCCGTCCGCGCCGCCGGGCGCTGGAACGTCGCCGTCGACCCGCGCGAGGCGCGGCCGTAGAGGGCGCCCCGCGTCCCCGGGAACAGGGCCGCGAACTCCGCCGGCCCGGTCGTCACCGGCGGATCCGCATCCGTCAGGCTCAGGCCGTGGCGGGCGAGCTTGCCGCGCAGATTCGTCACGCATCTCTCGATCTCCTGCGGGGAGGGCTGCTCCGGCCCCTCGGCCGGGGCGTTGACGAGGAGGAGCAGGCGCTCGGGGCCCTTCGGCGCGGCGGCCTCGTCGCGGTCCTGCGCGCAGACGTAGATCGTCGGATCCTCGGGCAGGCGCCGCCCGCGCAGGATCGTGTCGAACTCCGCCCGGTAGTCGCGGGAGAAGAACACCGTGTGGCGGGCGAGCGGAAAGCCCGCGGCAACGGCGCGGGCGCAGACCGTCCCCGCGGAGAGCGAGCGCTCCGACGCGGCCAGGCGCTCGCCGGGGGGCGTTGCCGCCGGCCCGAGCAGCCCTGCCCCGAGGGCGGCGGCGTCGGCGTTGCAGATCACCGCCTCGGCGGGCAGGCGCTCGCCATCGGCGAGGTCGAGACCGGCGACGCGCCCGTGCTCGACCACGATGCCGCGGACCTCGGCGCCGTAGCGCAGGCGGGCGCCCCGCGCCGCGGCGAGGTCGGCCACCGCCCGGGCGAGCGCGCTCAGGCCCCCGGCGACGCTCCAGACGCCGGCCTGCTCCACATGGGCGACCAGCATCAGCGTGGCCGGCGCCTCGAAGGGCGAGGAGCCGCAATAGGGGGCGGAGCGGGCGAAGAGCTGGCGCAGGCGCGGATCGCGGAAATCCTCGCCGAGCGCCGACCACAGCGTGGCGAAGGGCTGGATCCGCCAGAGCCGCGGCAGGCCGAAGGGCCCGACCCGCAGGGCGAGATCGAGCGCCGTGGGCCGGTCGGACCGGATGAAGGGCCCCTCCAGGGTCTCGTAGACCTCGGCCGCCCGGGCGCAGAAGCGGCGGTAGCCCGCCGCCTCGCGTGCCCCGGCGAAGGCGTGGATGGCCTCGGCCGATTCGTCGATCCCGGCGAAGAGGTCGAGGGTGCCGTCCCCCTCCCAGGCGTGGCGGGCGAGGAGCCGCGCGGGGGTGAGGGCCACATGCGCGTCGAGGCTGGCGCCGCACTCGGCGAAGACCTCGTCGAGCACCCAGCGCATGGTGAAGACGGTGGGGCCCGCCTCGATGGCGGCCGGCCCCACGGGCAGGGCGCGCATCTTGCCGCCGGGGGCGGGGGCACGCTCCAGCACGGTGACGTCGAGCCCCGCATGGGCGAGGCGGAGCGCCGCCACCAGCCCCCCGATCCCGGCGCCGATCACCGCGACGCGCATGGGCGTGCTCATGGGGAACTCATGGGCGTGCGGATCCGGTCTGCCCGCCACCACGGGCCATCTCGCGGGCCATCTCGAATGCGGGATCGCGGGGAAGCGATCGCGACGCCTTCCCGCGAACCTGCCCGAGCACAAGCCTCTCTCGACGAAGGCGCGGGTCCCCTCTCCCGTTCGGGAGAGGGACAGGGTGAGGGTGGAGAACTCTCAGGATGAGGCGGAGCCGGAGCCGCTTCGCCGTCGCGTCTTCTCCGGCACGTTCTCGACCCTCACCCCAGCCCTCTCCCGAACGGGAGAGGGGGCGCGTGGCGAGTCCTGCGGGCGTCCGGATCCCGTTCCTCCCTCCCTCGCGGAACGGGGAGCGAGAGGGCGCGGTCCCGATGCATGGACGAGCCCGCAGCACGGCTTCCAGCCGCCCTCGGACCGTGCGGGCTGCCCGCATGTCCCGCCCTCCCTCGGCCGGCCCGCGACCGGTGCCGCAGATCCGGCTTGATCCACGGCCCGAGCAATGTCACTCTAGAATGACACAGTCAATGTCATTTCTAATAGACATGGAGCTGCGTCATGGACCCCGGATCCCGGATCGAGACAGCCCTGGACATCGCCGTCTCCTGCGCGGAAGCCCCCGGTGCCCCGCCTCACCTGGCCGAGGCGATCCGCTATGCTGTCTTCCCCGGTGGACACCGGATCCGTCCGCGGCTCTGCCTCGCGGTGGCCCGGGCCTGCGGCGACGACGATCCCGCGGCGTCCGACGCGGCGGCGGCGGCCATCGAGCTCCTGCACTGCGCCTCCCTGGTCCACGACGACCTGCCCTGCTTCGACGACGCGCCTCTGCGCCGGGGCAAGCCCGCGGTGCACGTGGCCTACGGGCCGGCGCTCGCCGTGCTCACCGGCGACGCGCTGATCGTGGCCGCCTTCGAGACCCTGGCCCGCGGCGCCGCGCGGCGGCCGAGCCGGCTCGCCAGCCTCGTCGGGCTGATCGCCCGGGCGGTGGGCTCGCCCGCCGGCATCGTGGCGGGCCAGGCCTGGGAATCGGAGCCCTACGTGGCGCTGTCCGACTACCAGCAGGCCAAGACCGGGGCGCTCTTCGCCGCCGCCACCGTGGCCGGCGCCGCCGCGGCGGGAGCCCGTCCGCTGCCCTGGCGCCTGCTCGGCGAATGCCTCGGCGAGGCCTACCAGGTCGCCGACGACCTGCGCGACGTCGCCTGCCGCCAGGAGGAGATCGGCAAGCCGGTGGGCCGCGACGTCACCCTCGGGCGGCCCAACGCCGCCGCGCTCCTCGGCACGGGCGGGGCGCTGGCCCGGCTGGAGCGCCTCTCGGCCGAGGCCGTCGCGGTGATCCCGGACTGCCCCGGCGCGGAGGCGCTGCGGACCGAGATCGAGGCGCAGACGCGGCTGTTCCTGCCCGCCTCCTTGCGCGCCCCGGCCGGCGGATGAGCGCCGGAGCCGGGCCCGCGCCGCCCGCGAGCCTCTGGGCCGGCTGGCGCGACCGGCTCCGGGCCTGGCGC
>NZ_CABFPH010000196.1 GCF_902141845.1 Methylobacterium symbioticum
TCGGAGATCCAGCGCCGCTCCTCCACGAGGATGCGGTGCATCACCGCGATCTGCCCGGCCGGCCCGCCGAAGGACAGCGCGGCGATGCGGGCCCAGACCGGCAGCGCCTCGGCCAGGGTCACCGGGGCGGGGCGCGCTCACGCGACGGGCGTCGCCAGGATCTTGTCGATCCGCCGCCCGTCCATGTCGATCACCTCCAGGCGCCAGCCCTGCGCCTCGACGGAATCGCCCTCGGACGGGATGTGGCCGAGGCGGACGATGACGAAGCCCGCGAGCGTGGTGAAGTCGTCCATCTCCGGCCGCTCGCCGAAGCCGAGCCGGTCGAAGGCCTCCTCCGCCGGCATCATGCCGTCGATGAGGAGCGAGCCGTCCTCGCGCTCGACCACGGCCGGCTCGTCGCCGGGCTCGGGGATGTCGCCCGCGATCGCCTCGAGAAGGTCGGTCGGCGTGACGATGCCCTCGAGGCTGCCGTACTCGTCCACCACGATCGCCATCTGCACGGGCTTCTTGCGGAAGGTCTCCAGCACGGCGAGCACCGACATCGCCTCGTGCACCACGATGGGCTCGCGCGTCACCGCGGCGATGTCGATGGGGCGCCCGTCGAGCACTTGGTCGAGCAGGTCCTGCTTGCGCAGCACGCCCACCACCTCGTCCACGGTGCCGCGGCTCACCACGATCTGGGCGTGGTTGCAGTCGCGCACCGCCTTGAGCATCCGCTCGCGCTCCTCCTCCGAATCGACCCACTCGATGTCGGGGCGGGGCGTCATCACCTCGCGGATGCGGCGGTCGCCCAGGGCGAAGATGCGCTCCACCGCCTCCTGCTGCGATTCCTCCAGAAGGCCCGCCTGGCGGCTCGCCTCGACGAGGAGGTTCAGCTCGGCGGTGGAGTGCTGGGCGCCCTCGCCGTGGCCGGGCTGCAGCCCGCACAGGCGCAGCACGCCGTTGCCGAGGCCGTTCAGCACCACGATGGCCGGCCGGAACACCAGCAGGAACAGGCCGAGCGGCCGCACGATGGCGAGCGCCGTGCGCTCGCTGCGCTGGAGGGCGAGGCTCTTCGGAGCGAGCTCGCCCAGCACGATGTGGAGCGCGGTGATCACGATGAAGGAGACCGCCACCGCGAGGGTGTGGGCGCCGGCCTGCGGCAGGCTGCCCGGCAGCCAGGCGAGCGCCGGCTCGACGAGATGGGCGAGCGCCGGCTCGCCGACCCAGCCCAGCGCCAGGGACGAGATGGTGATGCCGAGCTGCGTCGCGGCGAGATGCGCGTCGAGATGGTCGGTGGCACGCATCAGCGCCCGGGCGTTGGTGCGCCCCTCCGAGACCAGCTCGCTGACGCGGCTGCGGCGCACCGCGACGAGAGCGAACTCCGCCGCCACGAAGAAGCCGTTGGCGAAGACCAGGGCGAGCACGGCGAACAGGCCCAGGGCCGTCGCCCACACGTCGTCGGGAATCGTCGTCTCCATCACCGGTCCGTGCGGTTCTAGCGGCAAGCGTCGCCAGCGGCCAGGGGGCGGGCCGCGCAAACCGCGGCGGGATGGGCTATCCCCACCGCATGCCTCCCGCCATGCCCCAATCCGTGCTCACGCTCGCCGCCTACGGCGCCGCCGCGCTCGCCGAGATCGCCGGCTGCTTCGCCTTCTGGGCCGTGCTCCGCCACGGGCGCTCCGCCCTGTGGCTGCTGCCGGGACTGGCGAGCCTCGCCCTGTTCGCCTGGCTGCTGACCCGCGTCGAGGCGGAGGCGGCGGGCCGCGCCTACGCGGCCTATGGCGGCGTCTACATCGCGGCCTCGCTCCTCTGGCTCTGGGCGGCGGAGGGGCAGCGGCCGGACCGCTGGGACCTCGCGGGCGGCGCCGTGGCGCTGGCGGGCGCCGCCCTGATCCTGGCCGGGCCGCGAGCGTCCTGAGGCGCGGCGATGCCCCCGGGCGGGAACCGGAGGGGCGCGGAGGGATTCTGCCGGGCGAGCCCCAACCGGACGATGCGCGCCCCATGACCGCCACGACCTCCGCCGCCACGACCTCCGCCGACCCGACCGCCACCCCCCTGGCCCCCGCCGCCTTCCGCACCCCCGCCATCCTGCTCTCGGGCCCCGTCGACCACGACATGTACCGGGACTTCCGCCGCCAGCTCGACGGGGCGGAGGGGCAGGACCTCGTGGTGGTGGAGCTGTCGACCCTCGGCGGCGACCCGGAGGTGGCGCGCATGATGGGCGAGGACATCCGCTTCCACAGCGAGGCCGAGCCGCGGCGGCGCTTCGTCTTCCTCGGCAAGGCGGCGATCTACTCGGCCGGCACCACCTTCCTGAGCTTCTTCGCGAAGCCCAACCGCTACCTCACCCGCGGCACGCGGCTGATGATCCACGAGCGCAAGATGAACAAGCAGCTCACGGTCAACGGCCCGCTCACCACCTGCATCGCCGGCCTGAAGGCCACGCTCCACGAGATCGAGTGCTCGATCGCCATCCAGAACGAGGGCTTCGCCAACCTGATCCGCGGCTCGCAGGTGACGCTGGAGGAGGTGCTGCGGCGCGCGCCCGAGAACTGGTACATCGAGGCCGAGCGGGCGCGCGAACTCGGGCTGATCGAGGCGGTGCTGTAGCTACACCGCCTCCTCCCCCGGCGAGGGCTCGGCCGCCGCGGCGCCGGCCTCCGGGGCGGCGGCCGTCACCGGAGCCGCCTCGACCAGCGTGCCGACCAGGTCGACGAGCGCCCGCCGCTCCGGCGCGTCCGGGTTGCCCGCGAGGAAGGAAGCGAGCCCGATCCGCGCGGGCCGCCCGCCGGAGGCGGCGGCGGGCTCGTGCAGGATGTGGACCGCATCCCGGTCCGCTCCCGCGTCGCGCGCCAGCGACCAGCGGTCGCCGTTCGAGCTCGCATGGATCAGGCGCTGCACCGTCATGTCCGTCCCCCCTGTCTCGGGGGGTCAACGCGCGCCCGCGCCGTTCGCCTCACCGCCCCGCGATCGCGACCAGCAGCCCGGGCGCGGCGCCGAGCAGCAGGACGCCGGCCCTCAGCACCTCGGCCGCCTCGCCCGGGCTGCGCCGCAGGGCGGCGTAGGCGAGGCGCATCGGCAGCTGCGCCAGAAACGCGAGGGCGAGGAGCGCGAGCGCCGTGGCGCGGCCGTGATGCTTGCCCGCGTAGAGGACGCCGCTGCGCAGGATGTAGAACAGCCGGTGCGCCTTCGCCTGCCGGGTGGTGCCCTGGCCCTCGTGGCGGATCAGCGCCCCCGCGACGTGGCGGACCGCGAACCCCGCGGCCCGCGCCCGCAGGCAGAGATCGACATCCTCGTAATAGACGAAGAAGCGCGGATCGAAGCCGCCGAGCCGGGCGAACAGGTCGCGCCGGATCATCAGGAAGGCGCCCATCACCTGATCGACGGCGCGGTCCTCCCCGTGGTCCCACTCGGTCATGAAATGGCTCGGCACGAGACCGAGCCGGTCGAGGCGGAGCGCCTGGCCGATGAGGCTCGACGCGGTGGGCGCCCGGGCGCAGCTGCGCTCGACCGCGCCGTCGCCCGCGACCTGCCGCGCCCCGACGATGCCGGTGGCCGGCTCGGTCATGAGCGCCGTGTGGGCGATGCGCAGGCTGTCGGCCGAGACGCGGGTATCGGGGTTGAGGAACAGGATCGCCCCGGCCCGGCCCTCCGCCGCGCCGCGGTTGCAGGCCCGGGCGAAGCCGAGATTCGCCCCGGCGCGGACCACCGAAGGCCCGTGCGCCAGGGCCGGAAGCCCATCCGCCGAGCCGTCCGTCGAGCCGTTATCGACCACCACGACCCGGAGCGCGAGGGCATCGCCGAGCGCGGCCTCCGCCGCCGCGAGGCTCGCGAGGCAGGCCCGCACGAGGCCGCCGCCGTTCCAGTTGACGATCACGATGTCGAGGTCGCTCACGGGCGCGTCTCCGAAGGCGGGGTCGCGGGCGCGGGCGAGGTCCCGGGCAAGGTCTTAGGCAGGTCGCGCGGCGGCCCGAGGCGCCCGGCGAGCCCGTCGCGGAGCGCCTCGAGGAGGCGCAGCAGGACCCGCGGGCGGAAGCCGGAATCGGCCCAGTAGAGCCCGATCTGGACCGGCAGATAGGCCGCCTGGCGCAGCTTCCAGCGGGCGGGGAGGTGGGGCAGGCGCAGGCCGTAGACGGCGTTGCGCAGGTAGGTCGCCATCCGGAACAGGGGCTGGCGCGCCATGGCGAGACCGAACGGGCCGCGGATGGTGCCGGAGCCGACATGGTGGTGCAGGCCCGTCGCCTCCTCCAGCCAGCAGCCGTAGCCGCGCGCCCAGGCGCGGTAGCACCATTCGAGATCGACCCCGTCGATGAAGTAATCCGTCCGGAACGGTCCGACCGCCGCGAAGGCGGCGAGGTCGACGAGGGAGCCGGAGGTCGCCAGGAACCCGACCGGGACGAGGCTGCCCCGCCGCGCCACGCCGGGATGGGCGGGGAAGCCCGGGACCTTGTGGCCCGGCCCCGCGAGCGGCCGGGGCCCGATCACGGCGGCGGCGAGCCCGTCCGCGGCGAGGCGGGCCCGGGCGGCGGCC
>NZ_CABFPH010000197.1 GCF_902141845.1 Methylobacterium symbioticum
CGAAATTCGTGAGCCGGAGCAGCGCGCCCAGCGCCAGCACGAGGACGAGGGCAACGGCGAGCGCCACGACCTGCAGGCCCTGGACGCGGACGCCCCAGAGATCGACCGCAGCGCCGATCACGGCGCCGTCCGGATAGCGGACGACCTGGGTGCCGAACACCTCCTGCGCGGCCCCGATGAGGATCCGCGCCAGGGCGAGGCTTCCGACCATGCCCATCCAGCGATGCGCCCCGCGGCGCTGGAGCGGGCGGAAGACGATCCATTCGCTGAGGACGCCGAGCAGGCCGGCCGCAAGGAGCGCGACCGCCATGGCGGCGGCGAGCGGCAGGTGCAGCGTCCGCATCACCTCCAGCCCGACATAGGCGCCCCACATGAACACGGCGCCCTGGGACAGGTTCAGCACGTTGAGGACGCCGAAGACCAGCGTGAAGCCGACCGCGAAGACGGCGTAGACGGCTCCGAGCGAGAGGCCGTTTACGAATTGCTGGAGGAGCATCCGCGCGTCCTAGACGGCCGGCGCGGCGACGAAGACCTTGGCCTGTCCGTCTCCGACCAGCACCTTCGGGGTGACCGTCGCGTCGCGCTCGGGCGACCAGCCGTAGCGGCCGAGAACGCCGTCGAAATCCCGGATCTCGGCGAGCTTGGCGCGCACCGCCCGTCCATCGGTGACGGTCCGGGCGCGTCGGATCGCCTCGGCAATCAGGTAGGCCGCATCGTAACCCTGAGCCGCGTAGATGTCGGGCGTGCTGCCGTAGCGTCGGCGGTAGGCGTCCACGAAGGCCCTGCTCTTCGGATTGTCGTAGCCTGCGAACCAGGACGCGCCCACGATGATGCCATGGGCGGCCGGGCCGGCGAGTTCGAAGAGCTTGGCGGAGATGTTGGCGTTGCAGCCGACGAAAGCGATCCGCTCGTCGAACCCGAGTTGCCGTGCCTGCCGCAGAATGGCGGCCGCCTCCTCGGCCAGCGTTCCGAGGATGACGGCATCGGGATTCTGAGCCTTGATCTTCGTGAGCTGCGCTGAGAAGTCGACATCCCCGCGCTGGTAACTCTCCACCGCGACCTGCTGCAGGCCGAGATCCTGCGCGGCCTTCTTCTGAACGTCGTGCGCCCCGCGCGTGAGCGCGTCGTCGAGCCCGTAGATCAGCGCGACGCGCTTCACACCGTGTTTCCGCACCGCGTAGCCGAGCACACTCGGAAAGACCTGATCCTCCGGAACGCTGGTGCGGAAGATGAAGTCGCCGATCTTCGTCAGGTTCGGGGCCGTGTTCGAGCTGGCGATCACCGGGATGCTCGCCTGCTGGGCCAGGGGGTCGGCCGCGAAGGCGGAGTTCGACAGCGTGGGCCCCAGGATTGCCACGACCTTGTCCTGACGGATCAGCCGCTGGAAGATATTCACGGTCTGACCCCGATCGGCCCCGTCATCGGCGTGAAGCGCCTGCAGGCGGATCTCGCCCAAGGCCTTGGCCTCGTTGATCTCGCTGAAAGCGAGCTCGATCGCCTGCTTCTGCTCGGTTCCATAAAGGGCCGCAGATCCGCCGGTGGTCGACTGGACGAGACCGATCTTCGCGACGGAAGCGCCCTGGGCGCGACCCACCGCAGGGACCAGCATGGCCCCGGCCGAGATCGCGAGGATCTGCCGGCGCGAAAGGCGATCATAGGGCATCGGATACTCCGGTCGGGCGGGGATCCGCCGAGCCACAGCTGATGATGGAACGAATTCTTCGCGGATCGACGCCGGACCCCGGTCGGGCGAGCGATCTGGCGGGTCATGATGCATGCGGATCGGATCCGATCGGCTGACCCGCTGCCAGCGTATTTGTTCAATTTTTTGAGATGCGTCAATGAGAAAAATGGACTACAAATAGGTATCACGATAGATTTTATAGCATTATCTTATGACATATTGTGGGATTATCGTGCCATTGGTTGCACCGATTGCTTCTTTTATTCAGAGATATGCTGCGCGCCGCCCATTCAGGGATTCGGTCTCGGCCGGAACTTCGACGAGGGATGGAAAGGACCTCTGAAGGCCGGGTATGCCGCGGATCTCGCCGTGCTGTCCGCCGACCCGACAGCCACCGACCCGTCGGCCTTGGGCGATCTCCGCGGCCGTCTAACGGCCGTCGACGGGACGATCGTCCACGACGATGCATGATAAGGTCGCTCCGCCGCGGCTGCGGACGCCCGATGCATCCGCGGCCATGCGGCGGTGAGCCCGAGCACCCCGACCCCGAAGCAGACCGCCTCAGGCCGAGCGGGCGAGCTCGGCGGAGATGTGTTTGACCGAGGGCGTGACGATCGCCACGAACTGTGCTTCGCGCAAGCGCCGGAACGCCTCGGCTCCCTCCTGATAGCCCCGAGCGCCGAACTGGAGCATCGCGGATTGTGCCGCCTCCAGCGCCAGCCAGGAGACGTCCAGGCGCAGGCGCAGGGTGTCGAGGAACGTCGCATAGGCTGGGTCGGCCTGGCGCTCGGCTGCCGCCGCGACCCGCTCATTCAGGGCACCTGCCCGATCCTCGATCGCATCCGGACCCAGCGGCAGGTAGGCTGCCTGCCGACGCCCGCGACCGTCCGCTCGCATCAGGGCGGCGACTCCGCGGGCGAGGCCGAGGCCCATCCCGGCCTGCAGCAGCACGAAGCCGTTGCGGATGCGCGGCACGAAGGCCGCAGCGTCGGGGGCGATCACGTCCGCGTCCGGCACGAAGGCATCGCGCACCAGCACCGTGACGGTGCCAGTCCCTTCCAGCGCCACGAAGCGGGTGGTCGCGGCCAGCGCGACTGCTTCCGTGCCGGCGGTAAGGACAGCCATCACCCGGGTGCCGTCCTCCAGGGCGAAGATGGCGGCGAAGCGGTGACCAGCCGCGAGGTTCGAAACCCAGGGCAGGCGCCCTCGCACTCGGTAGCCGCCGGGCACGCGCGTACCGGACAGGGCCAGCGACTCGATTCCCGAGAAGGCCTTCATCGGATTCGACAGTCCGGTGCCGCCGAGCTGGTGCCCCGCGGCCACCGCTCCGAGCTGTTCTGCGGCGCCGGGCTCCGCGCTCCGGGCGAGGTACCAGACGAGCGCGTCCTGGCACCATGCGCAGAAGGCGGTCGAGAGGCAGGCTGTGGCGATCTCGCTCATGGCGTCGACCGCCCGCACGAGGCCCGCTCGCGTGCCGTCGGCGTGGTGCCGATAGGCGCCCGCCGCGCCGAGCGCGCGCAAGGTCGCCTCCGGATAGGCGCCGGCATCGATCGCCGCGACCTGCGGGCGCAACTGCGTCCGCACGATCTCTGAGATGTCGGGGCGCGGGCCGGAGGCGATCGATAGGGCTGCGGCGCTCATCGCGGTGCTCAGGCCCGCGCCAGGGTGACGGGGACCGGATTCTTCACGGTGTTGAGCACCGGCGACCACGCCGCCGCGTGTGCGACCAGATCGTCGAGTTCCTCGGGGCTGGCACCTGCGATGTCGAGATGGGCCTTGAGGCGCACGGCGGACAACCCCACCGCCTTCGGCGAGAGATCGCCCGTGCCCCAGACGGAGGTGATGTTGATGTCGCCCTCGCTCTCGATCGTGATGCCGCGCACGGTCCAGCCGCGCGCCACCGCGTTGGCCTGGAGGCCCACCGCCACGCAGGTGCCGAGCGCCGCGAGCAGCGCCTCGGTGGGGTTCGGCGCGGTGTCGTCGCCGAGCAGGCCCGGCGGCTCGTCGACCACGTGCACGTCGAGGTTGCGCACGTAGTTGAGGTGGCGGAAACGCCGCCCCTCGGCGACCGTGCGGGCGCGAACGGTGCGCACGGCGGTGGGGTCCGCCCGTCCTTTTTCGGAGAGAGCGGCGAGGGCGTCACGGTCGATGGTCTCGAACGTCTGGACGATCTCGCGCGCGGCAACGTCGGTGGTCGAACTCATGGGCAAACTCCTCAGGTCGCGGGAATCCAGCGGGCGCAGGCCGCGAGGCGGCCGAGCAGGCTGTCGAGGGCGTAGCCGATCAGGCCGATCAGCAGGACGAGGGCGGCGAGCCGGTCGTAGGAGAGGGTGTCGCGGGCATCGTTGATGGCGTAGCCAAGTCCGCTCGTGACCCCGAGATACTCGGCCGGCACCAGCACGATCCAGGCAACGCCGAGGGCGAGCCGCAGTCCGGTCAGGATGTCCTGCAGCACCGCCGGGATCACTACGGCGCGCAGGGTCCCGAGGGGACCGGCGCCGAGGTTGCGCGCGAGCGTCAGCCAGACCGGATCGACCCGCTTCACCCCGGCCGCGGTCGAGAACAGGATCGGCCAGACCGCGGCAGCGGCGATCAGGAAGACGATCGCCCCATCCCAGCTCGGGAAGCTCAGC
>NZ_CABFPH010000198.1 GCF_902141845.1 Methylobacterium symbioticum
GCCGCCGAGCGCAGGCGCGCCGAGCTGGCCGCCGCGCGCAAGACCGCCGAGATGCCCGGGAGCGCCGCGCCCGCGCCGGCGGACGAGCCCGACGCGGGCGTGCCCGAGGGACACGTCCTGGTCTGTCCGGCCATCGGCGCCACCGGCTCCGGCAAGGGCCGCGACGTGACCAAGGGGTACGAGAAGTCCATCGCCAAGCCCCTCCCGTTGGTCCCGACGCCCGATCTCGTGCGCGTCCGGCGCCGGCTGCTCTACGAGTTCCCCCAGGCGGGCGGGGCCGTCGATTTCGTCCTATGCGATCTGGTGGGCAAGCCGTTCGTCCGCCTCGGCCACCTCCTCATCGTGGGCCCGCCCGGCAGCGGGAAGTCGCGCTTCGTCCGCCGGTTGGGCGAGGAGCTCGGGACCGGGGTCTTCCGGGTCGACGGCTCGAACGACGCCGGGGCGAGCTTCGGCGGCACGGAGCGGCGGTGGTACTCCGCCGAGCCGGCGCGACCGTTCATGGCGGTGAACCGGTTCCTGCAAGCCAACCCCCTCGTCCTGGTGGACGAGGTGGACAAGGCACCGACCCGCAGCGACTACGGACGGCTCTGGGATGGCATGATTTCCTTCCTAGAGCCCGAGACCGCCGCACGGTTCCCCGACCCCTGCGTGCAGGCGGAGCTCGACCTCTCCTGGGTCTCCGTGGTGGCGACGGCGAACGTGGACTGGAACTTGCCGGCGCCCCTGCTCGACAGGCTGAGGCGGATCGAGTTCCCGCATCCAGGTCCCGAGCATCTTGAGGCGCTGCTCCCCGCCCTGCTCGCCCAGGCCGCGGCCGAGCGCGGGACCGACCCGCGCTGGGTCCAGGGGCTGACGGGCGAGGAGGTGAGGGTCCTCCGCAGGGCGTGGCGGGGCGGTTCGGTGCGCCGCCTCCGCCGGATGCTGGACGTCTTGCTGCCCCACCGGGAGCAGGCGGCCGTCAGGCACTGACCGCCACTCGCCCCACCCCACAGCGCGGCCGGCGCCCCTGCCCGCCGCTTCGCGACGGAGAACCCCGGACGTTGTCAGGCCGCATCCTGCCCGAACCGTATGTCCTGCCCCCGGTCTTCCGGCCCGGGCGCGCCCGCCGCAGCCTGGACGCGACCGCGGCCTCCAACGCGCGGACCCCCCTGCTTCCCGCCCGGTCGGAGGGGATGCGGCTCTGGATCATGTCCGACCTCGCCGTCCGCGACGGCGCGTTCGCCCTGCCGGATCCGCTTCCGGACCATGACGCCCTGCTGGTCGCCGGCGGGATCTCCGAGGGGCTGGTGGCCGCGGTCGAGTGGCTCGCCGGGGCGCTCGGCGACCGGAGGGCCGGCCGACCCGTGGTGCTGGTGCCGGGGATCAGCGAGTACCGCGGCGGCTTGCCTCCGCACGAGACCCTGCGGCTCGGGCGCGAGAGGGGGCGTGAACTCGGGATCACCGTGCTGATGGATGAGGCCGTCCGGCTCGACGACGGGCGGGGGGCTGCCGTCCACGTTGTGGGGGCGACGCTCTGGACCGACTGGGCGCTCGGCGGTGCGGCATACGCCGGCGGCGCGCGGGCGCGCGCGCGCAACATGTGGCGGGGCGGCGACAACATTTTGGCGGAGCGCGACCGGACCTGGGGCCCGTACGACGCGGCCGGTGCCCATGCCCGGTCACGCGCCTACATCGAGGACTTCCTCACGAGCGTCGTTATCCAGTCCAACGGCATCTCGGTCCCGCCATCATCGCTGGCCGCCGGGGTGCGTCCCGGCGACCGGGCCGTGGTCCTGACCCACCACGCGCCGTCGGCGCGTTCGCTGCATCCGGGCTGGCCGGAGTGGCAGTGCGAGGAGTGGGAGGCCACGACCTTCGCGTCCGACCTGGAGGACGTCCTCCGGGCATGGGGCGCGCCGGCGCTCTGGGTCCACGGCCGCGTGCCGGCGGCGGCGGACTATCACATCGGAAGGACCCGGGTGCTGGCCAATCCATGGCGGAGGCAGGGCAACCGGGCTTTCGACCCGGCGCTCGTCGTCTGCGTCTGAACCCTCTCCCCTCCGTTTTCCGCCCAGCGAGCCTGCGAGGGCTGCCGCGGACCACGGGAAGCCCCTTTGAGCCCCGCCTCCCGCAGCCCGCCGCGGCGCGAACCCGGAAAGGTCTCGACATGTCCCTCAACGCCATCGCGAACGTGACCGCGCGCCCCGGACTCCAGGCGCCGGGCGGCGCGGCCCGCCTCGCCGCGGGCGCGACGTTGCTCGACGGCCACGCCCCCGCGGCGCCTCAGAGACACCGTCCGGACCGGCCGGAGGCGCGGACCGGCGTCGCGGAGCCGGCCGGCCTCCACCAGGCGTTGCTCGTCCTCGATATCGAGACGGTGCCCGACGAGGAGCAGGTTCCGTCGGATTGGCCGTCCGAGAAATTTCCGAAGGCGGCCTGGCACAAGGTGGTCGCGGTCTCCTTCGTCGAGGCAGCCATCGCCCGCGACGCGGCGACCGGAACCGAGGCATACCAGATCCGGTCGTGCCGGAGCGGGGGCGAGCCTGGATGGGATGAGGAGCGCCTGCTGCGGGCCTTCTGGAAGTTCTTCGCGGCCGGCCGCTACAGGGTCGTCACCTGGAACGGCCGCAGCTTCGACCTCCCCACGCTCCTGCTGCGCTCGTTGATGCACGGTATCGCGGTGCCCTCCTGGTACAGGAGGGGGACCAAGTGGGACGGCTACGGCCACCGCTACGCCGTAGACTGGCACGCGGACCTGATGGAGGTCCTGGCCGAGTTCGGGGCCTGCGCGCGGCTGACCCTGGAGGAGGCCGCCGGGCTCCTGGCCCTGCCCGGGAAGCTGGGCGAGCACGGCTCGCAGGTCGCCGCCATGATCGCCCGCGGCGAGATCGGGCGCGTGCGGGCCTATTGCGAGACCGACTGCCTGAACCTCTTCGTGCTGTACCTGCGCTGGGCGCACCTCACCGGAAGGACCGGCCCGGAGGCCCACGACGCTGCCATCGACGGCCTGATCCGGTACCTGGAGTCCGAACGGGCGGCGCGCCCGCACCTCGGTGCCTTCGTGGACGCATGGCGGCGGGCGACCGAATCCCGGTCCGCCTTCGTCTCCCGGCCGCCGCAGGCTTGGCCCGCCGTGGCGGGCTGAGGTCGGCCGGCCTGGACGCTCCCGCGCACGACCGGGACGGGCTCGCCGGCGACGAGGGCTTGGTCGGCGGGGCCAACGACTGGGACCGGGCCGCCGCCGTGGGGAGCGCTGGCACCGCCGGCCTGTCCCGACGGACGTCCCCATCGCCGATGGGTCGCGGCGAGCACGGCCGTCGCACGCGCGCAGCCTTCCGTCGTCGAGGGTACGGGCGCGTCTATCGCGGGTGGGACACTTGCCCCGGCCGGACGGGCCGCGACGCCGGCGGATACCCGCGCCGTTTCAGCCGGCCGCACTCAGGTCCCTGGTCCTCCCGAGCACGCCGGCCATTGCCGGTGCGATATCCGTCGAGCGGGTGATCGAGGCCCCGCCCCCGGAAACCAGATCCAGGTCGTGACGCCGGCCGGGCGACGTGGGCTCGCTGATCAGGCGCCGGCACAGCAACTCAGCCAGCGACGGATCCTCGACGGCACAGACGATCTGCCGGCCCGATCGCTGCAGGGCTGAGAGCACCTCGACGAGGTGCAGGGCCCGGAAATCGTCGATGTGCTGGACCGGGTCGTCGAGCATGAGCGTCCGCCAGGTGCACCACGGTCGGGACAGGTGAACGGAGAGGAGGAAGGCCAGGCCGGCCGCACGCCTCTGCCCGCTGCTGAACACGAATTGCGGGTTCAGCCCGTTGCCGACCCTCAAGCTCAGGAAGCGCTTCACGTCGCCGCGTATGCCGTAATCGATGGTGCGCCACTCGGAGTGCGGGCGGAGCCGTTGATACAGCTCGTTCAGCAGCGGGCTGATGACCGCGAGGCGCTCGTCGATGATCTCGGCATTCGTCCTGCGGACGGTACGGTCCAGCGTCCGGGCGGCGGTCACGGCCGCGCGGGCCCGCGCGAGCCGGTCCGCCGCGATGACCGGCGAGAGGAGGATGCCGAGGAACGGGTAGAGCAGTCCGGCAGCGACCGGCACGCCCAGCGCGTTGTAGATGAAGGCGAAGAACA
>NZ_CABFPH010000199.1 GCF_902141845.1 Methylobacterium symbioticum
GCTTCACCATCGACAACACCCGCAGCGCCGTGCTCGGCACCACAGGCGAGGGCAGCCGGCGCCTCCTGTTCGACCAGGTCGAGGCGGAGCCGGGCCGCATCCACCGGCTCCACCGCGACGTCCGGCGGCAGCCCGTAGCCGGCGCCGAGCGCATCGACCCGCGCCCGTCGCGCGGCGAGGTCGGCGGGCCGCGGATGGGCGGCGAGGCGGGCCCGGATCGGCGCGATGTCGGAGGCGGGCATCGGCGGCTCCCCCACAGAATCACCCGATGGTCTCACCGGAGCGCGGCCGCGTCGAGGGCCAGCCGCACGGGGTGCGGCCGGGCTCAGCGCCGCGGCGCGCCCATCATCGCGTCGATCAGCCGCTCGACCGCGCTGCGCGCGCCGTAATGGATCATGTGGCCCTGGCCGGGCAGGACCTTGAGCGTGCTGCCCGGCAGCACCTGGTGCAGCCGCATCGACTGCGTCGCCGGGTTCACGATCGTGTCCGCGGAGCCGGTCACGATGGCGACCGGCAGAGCGAGGCGGTGGTAGCCGCCCTGCAGCCAGCCCGCCGCGGCGTTCATCGTCGCCGCGTCCTCGGTGGCGGCGCGCAGCTGCGTCGCGCCGGTGGCGATCTCCACCGGGAACGCGGCCGCGAAGCGCGCCGGCACCGGCTGCGGCCAGAACACGCGGTGGAAGGCCTGCACGGCGAGGGCCCGGTTCACGGGAGCCGGCATCAGGGCCCGCGCCGCGTCGCCGACGCCCGGCAGCGCGAGCGGCCCGGCGAGACTCACATCGGCGCGCTGCTCGGGGAAGTAGTAGCCGGAGAGCAGGACCAGCCCGCGTGCGGTTCGGCCCGGCTCGAACGCCATGGCGAGCGCCACCAGCGTTCCCCAGGAATGGCCGACGAGCAGGGGCCGCTCGGCGTTCAGGCGCTCCAGCACCCGGTTCAGCAGGGCCGCTTGCGCGGAGGCGGTCCAGATCCGGTTCCGCGGCCGGTCGGTACGGCCGAAGCCCGGCCGGTCGATGGCGATCACCCGATAGCGCTCCGCCAGCCGGTCGATCAGGCCGCAGGCCGCGAAATCCTCAGCCATCGCGCCGTTGCCGTGGATCAGCACCACCGGCCGGCCGCGCCCGCGCACGATCACATGCACGCGCAGGCCGTCGACGAGGACGAAGCGCCCGCGGGCGCCGCGCCAGGATGCCGATCCCGGTGCGGCGCCTTGCGCCGATCGGGCGAGGGCTCGGGCCGCCGTGTCGGCCTGCCGGAACGCGGTCTCGGTCGCGGTCTGGCCGGCCTTCAGCGCCGCCTTCACGCTGCGGTGCAGGCCGGCGGCGCTGCGGCGGCCGAGGCGCCGTGCCTTTCGCGTCGGGATGAGCGGGAACACCGGCAACCTCCAGGCAGCGTCGGACGTACACGCACACGCTCTTGCGCCGCTTTGGCCCCGCCTCGACGTGAGGGCGCTTCAGGCCGCCGTCTTGCCGGCCTCGAACTTGCCGGCGTCGAAGGTGCGAACCCAGAACTCTCCCGAGATCCGGGCGCCGTTCCGGGTGGCGAAGCTGTAGGCCGAGCGCTCCGTGCGGCGACCGTCCGTCGAGTGGACGACCCAGCGGTAGCAGCCGGCATCGACAGAGCAGGATTCCACGCTCACGCTGTGGCCGCCCGCGCCGCGGTCTCGTGTCGGAAGAGCATCCATGGTCGGGAGATGGGGCGGGCGGGCGGCAGCACCAGGGCCGTCCGGCCCCAATGTGCGGTCCCGCAAGGCCGGGCGAGCGCCGGCGGGCGGCTCAGGAGGCGGCACAGGGGAGGGGCGGTCAACAGGGGGACGGGCGCGGCTCCGTGAACCTCCCGGGGGCCCACCGCATTGCTCCGGCACCCCCGCACCGGAGATCCGCCGTGGTGTTCCGTTCCGAAGATCCACCGCCGCCCGCCAGCATCCCGGCGCAGCGTCCACCCGCCTCGACCCATCCGACGAGCGCCATGCTCAAGGGCGACATCGACAGCGGTGCCACGGGCGAGAAGGTCCCGCACTACGATCCGGGCATGGCGCAGCTCGGCACCTGCGACGAGGCCGCCGGCACGCCGCCCTCGCCGGAGCGGATCGCCCTGGCGCGCGAGACGGAAGCCGCCACGCCCGCGACCCGGGAGGCTGCTGACCCGCACGGGCGGCGCGCCTGGGTCCTGCCGGCCTTCGTCGCCTTCGTCGCCGCCGCGGCGCTGGTCATCGTCGGCGCGCTCTGGCTCGGCCTGCCGGGCTGAGCCAGAGCTTTGGACTCGATAGGCTCCCTTTCGCCGAACCGGCATCCCCGTCGGCGGAGCGCGCGTCCGTGAGCCGACGGGCAAGCGGGATCAGCGCGCGGTATCGGCCGTGAGCGCGGCGTTCGCCATCCGGCTGACCAAGGCATCGCGCTTGGCCTGCCGCAGCACGATCCGGGCGGCGGCGCGGGCATTGGCGGCGCGCAGCGCAGCCTGGGGCCCGCCGTCGCGCAACGCCCGCCACGCCATGGCGCGGAACCAGTGCACGTTGGCGATGGCCACGGCGCGGCGCTCGGCGAAGGCGCCGCGGGAGATCGATTCGGGTGCCGTCAGCGTCAGCATGGTCTCAACCCCACAACCCCAGTCGGGGGCGATCGGAGGCCGCTCGGAAGGATCGGTCGGACACATACGGTCCCGCGCCGCGAGCGGTCAGCATCGCTTGACGCGGGTTTACGGTCGATGTGGATAAGTACGGGTACGCTGGCGCACACGGCGGCGAGCCTCCGCGAGTTTGGCCCCCCGCGCACGGCGCTTCTGTCCAAGCTGGAGCGAATCCGCCGCGCGTTCGGCGATATTGTCTGCCCAGGACGAAATAAGCAATTCCGATCTGCTGTGCAGGCACAGCTGCGAAGGTCGCAGCATCGGGAACGCGACCACGGCCGGGAAGATCAGCGGAAATTCAGAAGTCGCCCGCGATCACCTCAGGTTTCGATGCGGCAAGACCTTGGAGCGCGCAGCCCCAACCGGGATCCCGGCGGGGCCCAGGACGCAGCCTGCCGTGCGCCGGGATCGCGCCGCGCCGTTCAGCGGCCGAACAGGCGCGCGACGCCCGAGGCGAGGCCGTCGCCGCTGCCGGCCACCACCACGAGGCGGCGGATCTCGCCGCGGAGATAGGCCTGCAGGAAGCGGTCGTAGTTGCGGAAAACCACGCACCCGTTCGAGGCGCCGCTCGAGCCCAGCATGTAGGTGTGGGCGAGGATGCCGTCGCGGCCATGGATCGACGCGCTGCCGCCGACCGGCGTGAGGCGCAGCGCCCGCACGCCGTGGAACAGGGCCTCGCGCTCGGTGAGCATGTAGGTGCCCGGCGGGGTGGCGCCGCGCATGCGGATATGCACGTCGCGCGGGTTGTCCTGGCTCTTGCCGAGGCCGGAATGGGCCTCCAGCACCTCGCCGCTCGGCAGCGTCACCGTGCGGGCGGTGATGTCGTAGATCGCGGTGCCGCCCTCCGCGCGCGGCTCGAACAGGCCGCCGCCGCCGCGGGACGGGAGACCGCCCTCGCGCCCGGTCGCGGCATAGGCCAGGGCGGTCGGCCGCGCCTCGGGCGCGGATTCGGGCGCGGCCGGCTTGGCGCCGAACACGGCGTCGAAGAAGGATTGCTCGGCCTCCGCCTCCTGCCGCGCCGCCATCCGCGCGCGGCGTGGGGAGGAGCGCTCCGCATAGCGCTCGGCGAGGCGGTCGGCAGGGCGGTCGGCGAGGCGCAGGGGCCGCGGGCGCAGCTCGGCGGGACAGGTCGGAAGAGCGTCGGGGAGGGGAAGAGTGTAGGTCTCGGTGGTGGGCGTATCATTAAAAAAAAAACAGGATG
>NZ_CABFPH010000200.1 GCF_902141845.1 Methylobacterium symbioticum
GGCGCTCGGGCTCGCCCGCGATCGGCTGCAGGTCGGCGCCCTCGATCCCGTCGGGGACCGTGTTGCGGTCCGGCGCGTCGGCGGCCGGCTCGCTCGGCGGCAGCGGCACCTGCTCGACCGCGTCGGCGCCGGTGGCGAAGTCGGGCTGCCCTTCGGCGGGCGAGGCCGGCGAGTCGGCCGGCGGCTCGACGGGCTGGTCGACGGCCTGCTCCGCGGGCTGCGGCCCCTTGCGCCCGAACAGGCGCCCGAACCAGCCCGGCTTGTCCTCGCTCATCGTGTGGTCCCTGCTGGCCGCGCCCGTTTCCCGACGCGCAGAAATACTCTAGCCGGAGCGGATGTCCGCTCCGACCCTGCTGCCTGACATAGGCGCGCGCCTCCTCTACCGCGATGCCCTGCTGCTCGTCATCGACAAGCCGGCGGGTTTGCCGGTCCATCCGGGCCCGAAGGGCGGCGAGACGCTCACCGACCATCTCGACGCCCTGCGCTTCGGCCTGCCCCGGCGGCCCGAGGCGGTCCACCGGCTCGACCGCGACACCTCCGGCTGCCTCGCTTTGGGCCGCCATGCCAAGGCGCTCGCGCGGCTCGGCAAGCTGTTTGCCGGCGCCTCCGTGCAGAAGACCTACTGGGCGGTGGTGGAGGGCAGTCCCGCTGCGGAGAGCGGCAGCATTGACATGCCGCTCGCCCGGCGCTCGCCCGATCCGCGCTCGTGGTGGATGAAGGCCGACCCGGCCGGCGACCCGGCCCTGACCCATTGGCAGGTGCTCGGCCGCGACGGCGCCCGCACCTGGCTGGAACTGAGGCCGGTCACCGGGCGGACGCACCAGCTCCGCGTGCATTGCGCGGAATCCGGCTGGCCGATCCTCGGCGACCCGATCTACGGGAGCGGGCCGCGCGGGGGCGCTCTGCACCTGCATGCCCGGGCGCTGTCGATCCCGCTCTATCCGAAGCGCGATCCCGTGCAGGCGGAGGCGCCGGCGCCCGAGCACATGCGCCCGGCGCTGGCCGCCTGCGGCCTCGCCTGATCCCGGGATCGATCGGGGCGCCGCCCCGATCCCCCGCCGGAGGGATGATCCCTCCGGCCTCCCGGATCGGGCACGCGGATCAGGCCGCGCGGACGCTGGCGAGGAACTGCGCGACCTCGGTGCGGAGCGCGGCGGACTGCGCCGCGAGGGAATCGGCTCCGCTGGCCACGGAGGCCGCGGCGAAGCCCGCCGCCTCGGCGGCCTGGGCCACCTCGGCGATGTTGCCCGTGACCTCGCCCGTGCCGGCCGAGGCCTGGCTCATGCTGCGCACGATCTCCTGCGTGGTGGCGCCCTGCTCCTCGACCGCCGCCGCGATGCTGGCGGTGACGCGGCTCATCGCGTCGATCTGCCCGGCGATCTCTTGGATCGCCTGCGAGGCGCCCGTCGTCGAGGCCTGGATCTCGGCGATCTGCTGGCCGATCTCGCCGGTTGCCCGGCTGGTCTGGGCGGCGAGTTCCTTCACCTCGGCGGCGACCACCGCGAAGCCGCGGCCGGCCTCGCCCGCGCGGGCCGCCTCGATGGTGGCGTTGAGCGCCAGCAGGTTCGTCTGCTCGGCGATCTGCGAGACGAGGCCGACCACGTCGCCGATCCGGGTCGCCGCGGAGGCGAGCGTCGCCATGGTCGCTTCGGTGCGGCCGGCGGTCTGCACGGCGGTGGCGGACAGGCCGGTCGCCTGCTCGACCTGCCGGCCGATCTCGGCCACCGTGGCGCCGAGCTCCTCCGCGGCCGCGGCCACGGCGTTGACGTTGCCGGCGGTCTGGTGGGCGGCGCTCGCCACGCTGGTCGAGCGCTGCGCGGTCCCCTCGACGGCCTGCCGCATCGATCCCGCCGAGCCCTGCAGGCCGGAGACGGCCTCGCTCACCCCGGCGACGATGCCGCCGACCGACTGCTCGAAGCGGTCGGCGAGGTCGCGCAGCAGCGTCCGGCGCGCCTGCTCCTCGCGCAGACGCGCGGCCTCGGTCGTCTTGAGCTGCTGGGCCGCCTCCTCCAGCGACATGTCGCGGATCGTCACCACGGCGCGGGCGATGTCGCCGATCTCGTCCCGGCGCGCGCTGCCCGGCACCTCGGCGAGGGGCTCGCGGGCGGCGAGCGCGGTCAGCGCCCGGGTCAGCGCCCCGAGGGGGCGGACGATCGAGCGGGCGAAGAGCAGGCCGAGCAGCGCCGTGGCGGCGAGCACGCCGAGCGCGATCAGCGCGAGCGTCTGCGAGAGGGCGCGCACCGGCGCCACCGCCTCGGCCTCGGCCTGCTCGGCCACCACGGTCCAGGGCGCGCCGAGGACCGACACCGCGGCGCTGGCCGCCCGGTGGACCCCGTCGGCGCCGGGATAGGTGAAGCTTCCGCCCGCGCCGAGCCGGTCGGCCTGGATCCCGATCTCCGCGACCGGGGATCCGGCCTTCACGGCCGCGTTCAGCGGCGGGTTCGAGCGCAGGCGTCCGTCGGCGCCGGCCGCCAGGATCTGGCCGGTCTCGCCGAGGCCCGCGCGCTTGGCCAGCGTCTGGTCGAACAAGGTCGGGCTCACCCGCAGCACGATCGTGCCGATCCGCTCCGCGGCCTGGGCCGTGCCCATGGCCACGTTGGCGCGCTTCGTCATGGCGCGGCCGATGAAGGCGGAGGGGCCCTGGCCGACCGGGTAGGCGGCGAAATCCTCGAAGGCGACGCCCGTCGCGGATGGATCCTTCAGGCGCTCGACGAGGCGCGCGAGCCCGCTGCCCTTCAGGTCGGCGTCGTCGAGGCTGCGGCCGAAATCCGCGCCCTTGGTCGCCGTGTAGACGATGCGCCCCGCGCCATCGAGGAAGATCAGGTCGGCGTAGCCCGGCTGGGCGACGACCTGACGCGCCACCTCCTGCACCTTGCCGTGCCGCCGCCCGTACATTCCGCTCCCGGGCGGGCTGTCGAGGGCGAGGCGTGCCTCGGGCGAGGCCGGGGCGCGGAAGGCCGCCAGGACCGCGTCGCGGTCGGGCCGGGCCGGATCGAGGTTCTCGATCAGGTCGGGAAAGTTGGAGACGATCTGCGGATGCCCGGACGCGGCGAGGAAATCCGCCTGCAGGCGGTCGGCGACCAGCTCGATCCCGTCGCGGCGGGCCTCGGCCGCGAGGCGCAGGCGCGCATCGGAGGCCTCGATCAGTCCGGACCGCGCCGACGACCAGCTGAACGCGCCCATCGCCGCGGCACTGAGCAGTGCAAGCCCGATCGTGGCGGCAGGCAGGCGGATCCCGATGCGGGCCGTGTTGATCATGAGTTTATTCCCCCTCGGCAGAGCACGCGCAGATTGCGTCTATGTCGCGGGGGCGGTTAAGCGTCGACTAAGGGCCGAGCCAATTCCGCTCGCGTGATGATTTGAATACGCGCATTTTATTGCGATCGAGACGGTCGGGAAGGCCGTCTGCGGCACTCGGCTTCCGATTTCGGTCAGTCCCCGGTGTCGAAATCGGAGCAGCCCTGAGCCGAAACCTGTCACGCTGCGAGGCGCGGCGCGTCCTCGACCGGCATCGCGGCGTCCTCGGCCGCAGCGAGCGTCTCCTGCCGCAGGCGCTCCTGCTCCTCGCGGAAGCTTGCGAGGATCGCCTCCGGCAGGGCGTCGAGAACGGCATCGATCGCGTCCGGATCGGCCGGCATCTCCGGCGCGGCGGCCGGCTCCGCGGGCCGGGCCGCCACGGCGCGCGTCTGGGCCTCGCGCCAGGCGCGATCCTCGTCCCGCACGGCGCGGTGCG
>NZ_CABFPH010000201.1 GCF_902141845.1 Methylobacterium symbioticum
GGGCGGGCCCTGGGCCGGCGGCGCGAGGGCCCGGTGGAGGTTGCCGAAGACCGGATTGTCGGGCGGGGGCGCGATGCCGACGGGCGCCGCCACATAGGTCGGCACCGGCACGTAGGCCGGGGCCGGCAGCAGGTAGGCGGCGACCGGCGGCGGGGGCGGGGCGAGGTCCACGAAATAGGCGGGCGGCTGCGCCAGGAACACGACCGGCGGTGGGGGCGGCAGGGCGTAGACCGGGTCGGCGAGATAGACCACCGGCCGCTCGACGTAGATGATCTCGTCCGCGGGCGGGGGCGGCAGGTCGTAGACGATCTCGGTGAAGCGCGGCGGCGGCGCGAGGGCGGCCGAGAGGCTCGCGAGGCGGCGGCGCGCATCGAAGGCGTGCGGCCCGCGCGGGTAGCGCCGCAGATAGGACCAGTAGGCGTCCGGGCTGTCGGCGAGCCGGCTCTGGCGCCAGGTCAGCGCCTCGCGCCGCGCCGCCAGGATCGCCCGCACCCGCGCCGCCTGCGGATCGGTCGGATAGGCTCCGAGGAAGTCTTGGTAGCCCTGGACGGTGTCGCGCTCCAGGCAGAGGGCGAAGGCGTCCCGGGCGCCGATCTCGGCGAGCGGGCGCGCCTGCAGGGCGGCCTTTGGACGCTCCAGCGGCGGTGCGTCGGGCGCCCGCGCCAGGAACTCGAACGGCGCCGTGATGCGCGCGGAATCCCAGGGCACCAGCGCGCCCTGGGTGGTCTCCACCACCCGCAGGCGGACGCGATCGAACAGCTCGGCCGGGGCGAGGCCGCCGGCGCGGATCATCTCCGCCAGCGCCTTGACGTAGGCGCCGTAGCTGCCGGTCTCGTCGGGGCCGACCGTGCCCGGCGCGGCGTTGAAGGCGACGAGGCTGCCGGGTTCCGCTTCCATCAGGGCGAGGCCCCCGGCGAGCGGCTCGCCCTGGCGCGCGAAGGGGTTGCGCCGCCCGGCATCGAGCACGAGGAAGCGTGCCTTCAGCGGCAGGGCCGCGAGGCGCTTGGCGTAGTCCGAGACGCGCAGCGCCGTCAGCGCCACGTCGGAGGCGGCGTTGATGCGCGCGTCCACCGGCGCGAAATAGGTCTCGCCCTCGACCTGGAGCCCATAGCCCGACAGATAGACGAAGGTGACCGCCTCGGGGCCTGCGGCCTCCGCCTTCTCGACGAAGTCCCGGAATGCCTGGCGCAGCCCGGTCTCGTCGAGGTCGCGCGCGCCCATCACGTCGAAGCCGGCCGCCTGCAGCGTCTGCGCGACGAGGCCGGCATCGTTGGCGGCGGTCGCGAGGGCTTGCGCGGGATAGGCCGCGTTGCCGATGACGAGGGCGAGCCGCTTCTCCAGGGCCTGCGCCGCGCCCGCGCCCAACAGGCAGGGGAGCGCGACGAGAAAGGCCGCGACGAGGGGGCGGAAGAGGGCTATCGAGCGCATCGGCGTCTCCGTCCGGGGCGTCCCTGCGGGACTTGCCTGGCGGGACCGGATGTCAGGCCGGTAGCGGTGAATCGCGGCTGAACGGTGGATCCAGGGCTGTCACGAATGCGCGATAGGCGCGGGGCTGGGCGCGCGTGAGCCGGTTCAGCTTCATCCATGCGGCGGATCTGCATCTCGGCAGCCCGCTGAGCGGATTGTCCGCGCGCGATCCCGAGATCGCCCTCCGCCTCGCCTCGGCGGGGCGCCGCGCCTTCGAGGATCTGGTCAGCCTCGCCATCGCCAGGGCCGTCGCCTTCGTCATCGTGGCGGGCGACGTCTATGACGGCGACTGGGCTGACAACACCATCGGCCTGTTCTTCGCGCGGCAGGTGGCCCGGCTCGACCGGGCGGGCATCCCGGTCGTCCTCGTGCGCGGCAACCACGACGCCGAGAGCGTGATCACGCGCGCGGTCATCCTGCCGGACTCGGTCCACACCTTCCCCTCGATCCGCGCCGACACCCATCGCCTTGAGGCGCTGAAGGTGGCGCTGCACGGGCGCAGCTTCCCGAACCGGGCGGTGCCCGAGAACCTCGCCCTCACCTATCCGGCCCCGGTGCCGGGCTGGTTCAACATCGGCGTGCTGCACACCTCCTGCACCGGCAACGCGGCGCACGAGACCTACGCGCCCTGCACCGTCGCCGACCTCGCCGGCCGCGGCTACGCCTATTGGGCGCTCGGCCATATCCATGAATATGCCGAGCTCGCCCGCGACCCCTGGATCGTCTTCCCCGGCAACCTCCAGGGGCGCAGCGTGCGCGAGTGCGGGCCGAAGGGCGCCGTGCTCGTCTCCGTGGCGGACGGGCAGGTCACGGGCGTCGAGCGCGTCGTCGTCGACCACGCCCGCTTCCACCGGATCGCGGTCGATCTGGCCGCAGCCGGCTCGGAGCGCGAGGCGGTCGAGGCCGTCGCCGCCGCCCTGCGCCCGCTGGCGCCCGAGGGCGGGGGGCGGCTCGCGGCGGTGCGCGTCCACCTGACCGGCGAGACGGCGCTTCACGACCGCCTCGCCGCCGACCGCGAGGGGCTCGCCGCAGAGATCCAGGCCGCCGCCCACCGCATCCACGAGGATATCTGGCTGGAGCGTCTGCGTATCGAGACCGTGCGCCCGCGCGTGGCGCTTCCCGAGACGGCGGGCCTCGCCGCCGCCATCGATCCCGCGACGCTGCTCGCCGGGATCGACCGCGACCCGGACTTCCGGGCCCGCGCCGAGGCGGCTCTCGCCGAGATCGCCGCGCGCCTGCCGGCCGGGCTCGACGCGGATGAGGGCGACCTCGCCGCGGATCTCGACGCGCTCTGCGCCGAGGCCGAGGCCCTGGTGCTCGGCCGGCTCTCCGGCCGCAGCTGCTGAGGACGGGTCCCCTTGCGTCTCCTCAGCCTCGACCTCGAACGCTACGGGCCGTTCACCGACCGCCGCATCGCCTTCCGGCCGGATGCGCGGCTCCACGTGGTGCTCGGCGCCAACGAGGCCGGCAAGACCAGCGCGCTCGCCGCGGTGACCGACCTGCTGTTCGGCTTCGGCGAGCGAAGCCGCTTCGCCTTCGTCCATGACCTGTCGCAATTGCGCGTCGCTGCGGAGGTCGTCGCCAGCGATGGTCGCCGCTTGATTTTCCGCCGCCGCAAGAAGCGGAAGCAGGCATTGGTCACTCTCGATGAAGCGCCCTTGCCCGACGATGCGCTCGCCCCCTTCCTCGGTGGGCTGACGCGGGAGGTGTTCTGCCGGGCCTTCGGTCTCGATTCCGCGGCTCTGCGCGGGGGCGCCGAGGAGATGCTGGATGCCGAGGGCGAGGTCGGCGCCAGCCTGTTCGCCGCGGCCTCGGGCCTGCGCGGCTACCGCGCGCTCCAGGCGGGGCTGGAGGCGGAGGCCGCCGGCATCTTCGCCCCCCGCGCCGCCAAGGACCGCACCTTCTACCAGGCGCTCGGCCGGTTCGAGGAGGCGCGCCGGGCGATCCGCCAGGGCGAGCTGAGATCCGGCGACTGGCGCGACCTCAATGCCGAGATCGAGGAGGCCGGCCGCCGCCTCGACGCGATCCGCGACGAGCGCGCCCGCCTCGGTGCCGAGCGCGCGCGCCTGACCCGGCTCAAGCGGGTCGGGCCGCCGATCCAGGCGATCGACGCGCTGGCCGCGCAACTCGCGGCCGCGCCCGGGGCGGAGGGCCCCGAGCCGGCCGATGCCTGGATCGCGGCGCTC
>NZ_CABFPH010000202.1 GCF_902141845.1 Methylobacterium symbioticum
TTGCGTTGGGCAGGCCTGGCGGCGACCGACTCTCCCGTGTCTTGAGACACAGTACCATGGGCGCTGGTGCGTTTAACGGCCGAGTTCGAGATGGGATCGGGTTTGGGGCACACCGCTCAGGCCACCAGGCCGGCGCAACGCAATTCTTTGGGACTTGGGCCGTGCGGGGTTTCCGCGACGGCGGGGGTCCGTTCGGCAAGCATGGGGTTCAGTTTGTGACCGTGCAGGGTTGCACGGCGATGGATCACGAGAGACGATCAAGCCAATCGGGCGATTAGTACCGGTCCGCTCAGTGCATTGCTGCACGTGCACGCCCGGCCTATCGACGTGGTCGTCTTCCACGGCCCTCAAGGGAGACCTCGTTTCGAGGGGGGTTTCCCGCTTAGATGCCTTCAGCGGTTATCCCGTCCGTACATAGCTATGCTGCACTGCCGCTGGCGCGACAACAGCTCCACCAGAGGTACGTTCATCCCGGTCCTCTCGTACTAGGGACAAAGCCTCTCAAGTCTCCGACACCCACGGCAGATAGGGACCGAACTGTCTCACGACGTTCTGAACCCAGCTCACGTACCACTTTAATCGGCGAACAGCCGAACCCTTGGGACCTTCTCCAGCCCCAGGATGTGATGAGCCGACATCGAGGTGCCAAACGACCCCGTCGATATGGACTCTTGGGGGTCATCAGCCTGTTATCCCCGGCGTACCTTTTATCCGTTGAGCGATGGCCCACCCACGCGGGACCACCGGATCACTATGACCGACTTTCGTCTCTGCTCGACCTGTCCGTCTCGCAGTCAAGCGGGCTTATGCCATTGCACGCGACGAGCGATTTCCGACCGCTCTGAGCCCACCTTCGTACGCCTCCGTTACGCTTTGGGAGGCGACCGCCCCAGTCAAACTGCCTGCCATGCGCGGTCCCGGACCCTGATCAAGGGCCGCGGTTAGACCATCATAACGCCAAGGGTGGTATTTCAAGGGTGGCTCCACCCAGGCTGGCGCCCGGGCTTCAAAGCCTACCACCTATCCTACACATGCCGACACGATGGCCAGCGCAAAGCTACAGTAAAGGTGCACGGGGTCTTTCCGTCTGACCGCAGGAACCCCGCATCTTCACGGGGAATTCAATTTCACTGAGCCGATGCTGGAGACAGCGGGGAGATCGTTACGCCATTCGTGCAGGTCGGAACTTACCCGACAAGGAATTTCGCTACCTTAGGACCGTTATAGTTACGGCCGCCGTTTACCGGGGCTTCGATTCAAAGCTCTCACCTCTCCTCTTAACCTTCCGGCACCGGGCAGGCGTCAGGCCCTATACGTCGTCTTACAGACTTCGCAGAGCCCTGTGTTTTAGATAAACAGTCGCCACCCCCTGGTCTGTGCCCCCCACCCCTGGTTGCCCAGGAGCAGGGCCTCCTTATCCCGAAGTTACGGAGGCAAATTGCCGAGTTCCTTCAGCATCGTTCTCTCAAGCGCCTTGGTATACTCTACCAGTCCACCTGTGTCGGTTTCGGGTACGGTCTGATGTGGAGGCTCTTTCCTGGGACCCCTTCACCGCCCGGGCAATCCGATAAGCCCGAACGATATACGGCATCCGTCACCATCCACTGGCTGGGGAGTATTCACCCCATTCCCATCGACTACGCCTTTCGGCCTCGCCTTAGGGGCCGGCTAACCCTGCGCAGATTAACTTTACGCAGGAACCCTTGGACTTTCGGCGAGAGTGTCTTTCACACTCTTTGTCGTTACTCATGTCAGCATTCGCACTTCCCATACCTCCACGGCCCCTCGCAGGTACCGCTTCACAGGCCTAGGGAACGCTCCGCTACCGCGCATCAAAGATGCACCCGAAGCTTCGGCTCGTGGCTTGAGCCCCGTTACATTTTCGGCGCAGGACCCCTTATTTAGACCAGTGAGCTGTTACGCTTTCTTTAAAGGATGGCTGCTTCTAAGCCAACCTCCTGGTTGTTTTGGGAGTCCCACATCCTTTCCCACTTAGCCACGAATTGGGGGCCTTAGCTGTCGGTCAGGGTTGTTTCCCTCTCCACGACGGACGTTAGCACCCGCCGTGTGTCTCCCGAGCAGTACTCGTGCGTATTCGGAGTTTGGTTGGGTTTGGTACCGCTGTGGGCGGCCCTAGCCCATCCAGTGCTCTACCCCGCACGGTATTCACTCGAGGCGCTACCTAAATAGCTTTCGCGGAGAACCAGCTATTTCCGAGTTTGATTGGCCTTTCACCCCTAGCCACACGTCATCCAAGACCTTTTCAACGGGCACTGGTTCGGACCTCCAGTGGGTGTTACCCCACCTTCATCCTGCACATGGCTAGATCACTCGGTTTCGGGTCTAAAGCCACGAACTGAACGCCCTGTTCAGACTCGCTTTCGCTGCGCCTCCACCTATCGGCTTAAGCTTGCTCGTAACTTTAAGTCGCTGACCCATTATACAAAAGGTACGCGGTCACCCAGGACGAACCTTGGGCTCCCACTGTTTGTAAGCATCCGGTTTCAGGTGCTGTTTCACTCCCCTCGTCGGGGTGCTTTTCACCTTTCCCTCACGGTACTGGTTCACTATCGGTCGCTGAGGAGTACTTAGGCTTGGAGGGTGGTCCCCCCATGTTCAGACAGGATTTCACGTGTCCCGCCCTACTCGAGTCCTGTCGATCAACCGTCCCGTACGGGGCTGTCACCCTTCACGCCGGCCTTTCCAGACCGTTCCGGTAATCTCACAACAGGCACTGGCCTGATCCGCGTTCGCTCGCCACTACTGACGGAGTCTCGTTGATGTCCTTTCCTCCGGGTACTGAGATGTTTCAGTTCCCCGGGTTCGCTTCAAACCCCTATGGATTCAGGGTCTGATACCTTCATCTGACCAACCGTATGGCAGCCGCATCACCGGTCGCGGGCTGTGAACCCGCCGGGCCCGAAGCCCGGACCGGCATGCCTCTGCCATACGGAAGGTCGAAGGTGGGTTTCCCCATTCGGAAATCCCTGGATCAAAGCTCGTTCGCAGCTCCCCAAGGCTTATCGCAGCGTACCACGTCCTTCATCGCCTCTCAGCGCCAAGGCATCCACCGAATGCTCTTAAGGCACTTGATCGCTCTCGTGATCCATGCGCCGCCGTGATCGGCAGCCATAGGGCTTCGATCACGACCTGCGCGGTCACAAAAAGACCAGTGACGAGATCGCTTCCGATCCCGTCACCGTATGCTTGCCGAACATGACCGGTGGATCGCAGCTCTCGCTGCGCCTCCGGCACACATTCCCTCTTCACGATGTCACATTCCTTCGCACACGATGGGGTCATACGACACGCTCACCGCGGCAAACTTGTTCATCCGGATCGCCGCTCGACACCGCTTCAGGAGCGTCGCTGCCGCAAGGCTGCGCCAACACCCAAAACAATGGTGGAGACAGACGGGATCGAACCGACGACCTCATGCTTGCAAAGCACGCGCTCTCCCAACTGAGCTATGTCCCCGAA
>NZ_CABFPH010000203.1 GCF_902141845.1 Methylobacterium symbioticum
AACGCCGCGCTCGGCGGCGGCCGCCTCGAGCCCGGCATGCACGTGCTGACCAAGCCCTTCAGCGTCGACGTCCTGGCCAGCCGAATCCGCGCGATGATCACGGGCGGGTAGCAATCCTGCTGGCGCTGTCCCTGCGCCACTTGCAGGCCAGCGCTGTGTTGCAGCGCACTCCAATCGGGGGCGTGGATCCTTACCTCGGCCCGGCGCGAAGCTGGAGCCGATCATGCACACCTACACGCTCGCCGTCGCCGACGGGGTCCTGTTCGTCTGCATCCCCGATACCGCCGACCTTGCCTCGGCCATCATGCGCGAGACCGCGACCGCCTACGGCGCCGGGATCGAGCTGGAGATCGCCCGCGGCCTCGTGCTCACGGACGAGGTGCGCCCGGGCGACGAGGTGGTCTGGCAAGAGGGCCCGAGCGGCGAGCTCGTGGACGATTCCGGCACGCTCTACCGCTACGCCGTACGCCGCACGCACTGACGGCCGGCTCGGCGCGCGACAGCGTGCCGCGTCAGCGCTTGCCGAGCTTGGCCGGAATCGGCGATACCGGCGCCATGCGCAGGCCGCTGTTCCTTCTCCTCGCTCCGGCGCTCCTCGGCGCGCCCGCCGCCGCCGATCCGGCCGGCCTGGAGCAGGCTTGGCATCGCTGCCTGCGCGAGGCCTACGCCCACCAGCCCCCGGGCCAGAGCCGGGCGGGGGACCAGCGCAACGCCCTCGATGCCTGCAAGGAGCGCGAGGACGCCTACGTGGCCGCCCTCCTGGCCAGCCAAGGGCGCGGCGAGCGCGGCTTCGGTGCCCGCGCGATGGGTTGGGCCGCCTCGGTGGCGTCCTCCGTCCTCGATCCCGTCACGGCCTGGCTGCGCGGCCTCGGCCGATAGGGCGTCCCGGCCCGGGGAACCCGGCCGGGAACCGGTCCCGGCCGGGCTTCGCGCGTCACTCCGCGGCTTCAGCCACCGAGCCGCCCTTGCGCCGGCCTCGGCCCTTCGGCGCGGCGCCCTTGGGCTCGGCACTCTTGGGCTCGGCACTCTTGGGCTCGGTGCTCTTGGGCGCGGCACCCTTCGAGGCACGGGCGGGCGTCGTCTCGACCGGGGCGGGCTCGGGGTCAGGCTCCGGTGCCACGGCCTGGCTGGCCTTGCGGCCGAGGCCGAGCGTCCGGGCAAGCTGCGAGCGGGCCGCCGAGTAGTTCACCGATGTCGAGGGATAGTCGTGCGGCAGGCCGAAGCGCTCCCGGTAGCCGGCCATGTCGATCCCGTGCTTGGTCAGGTGCCGCTTCAGCGTCTTGTAGGGTTTGCCGTCGATGAAGGAGATCAACGCGTCCGGCGTGATGGACTTGCGGATCTGCGCCGGCGTTGCCTTCTCCGGGCCTGCCTGCTGCGCGTCCGCGGGCTGCGTCAGGCCGTGAAGGGCGGCGTGTACGCTGCTGATCAGGGCTGCCAGATCGCTGACCGGAACGGAGTTGTTGGCCACATAGGCCGAGACGATCTCGGCCGAAAGCTCAGTAAGGTCGGCCTGTGCTTCGGTGCTGCTCATAGGGTTGTCGTGCTCCCGATCGTTCCGGATACAAGCAACAGCCTTCTTTTACTGGGAGGTCAAGACCTGGCGAGATATTTTCTCGCAAACTTATCAATCCCCTGTCGATATCGAACAGCAGTTGAACGTCTTTTCGCGGGCCGGCTCGCACAGCCAAGTGCTCATCCAGCCTCATATCCGTTCTCTTGCCGCTACGAGACGGTGCAGGACCCGACACCGCTCGGGGAACGGGAAGATCGATCATGACGAGCTTTCGTCGGATGGCCGCAGCCACTGCCCTGATCCTCGCCTCCCCGGCCGGGCACTTGCGCAGCCCTGGTCCGACCTGCCGGCAGCGCTCGGCTGCGACCGCCGTGAAGGCCGCCCCCGCCGCGAAGCCCGATCCGTCGTCCGCATCGCGCGCGATGCCGGCGGTGCCGTGATCGTCCGGCAGGGGGGGCGACGGCCATGCCGGCTCCGGTCGCCTCGGGGCCTGCCGTCTAGCGGGAAGCACCGGCCCCCGTGACGTCCACCGCGTGCACGGATGCTGAGGTGCCACCGGTCCGCCGCGACCGGCTCGGGCGTCCTTTCGCCGAAGGGGAGGCTGGTTCGGCGGAAGAGAGCGCGTCGAAACAAGGACGTCGAAACAAGGACTTGGAGCCGTTCCCGGTTGCCATGTGATCGGGAACGGCTCTAAGTCCGCCACCTCTCGGATGGAGCGCGGACGGTCGCATGGAATCCCTCGCCTGGCTCGCGGAGGAGGCCTGCCGCAACGCATGGCCCGCCCCGCGCGAGGTCCATCTCGGCGGCTGGCTCTTGCGCGCCTCCGGCGGGCCGACACGGCGGACGAACGCGCTCAATCCCCTGCCCGGCCCCCGCGCCGCGCCCGCGGTCGCGGTGGAGGCCGCCGAGCGGGTCTTCGCCGGGCTCGGCGCGCCCGCCCTTTTCCGCGTCGTCTCGCTGGCGCCGGAGCTTGATCCCGAGCTGGAGCGGCGCGGCTACCGCGCGGAGGGCCACTCCTTCACCCTCGCCGCCGATCTCGCGGATCATGCAAGGCCGGATCCGGAGGTGCGCCTCGCGCCCGCGCCCGATGCGGCGTGGCTGGCGCTGCGCGCCCGGATCAACGACTCGGACGCGGCAGCCGAGTGCGCCTACCGGGTCATGCACGAGACCATCGCCCTGCCCCGGGCCTGCGCCGCCCTCGACGCGGACGGCGCGCCGGCCGCGCAGGCCTACGCGGTGCTCGACCGGAATCTCGTGGTCCTCGAATCGGTCGCCACCGCGCCCGAGGCCCGCGGGCGGGGCCATGCCCGCCGGGTCGTCGCCGCGCTGATGGATTGGGGCCGGGCGCGGGGCGCCGCCTTCGCCTGCCTGCAGGTGGTGGCCGACAACCACCCGGCCCGCGCCCTCTATGCGGGCCTCGGCTTCGGACGCGAACTCTCCCGCTACCACTACCGCCGCGCGCCTTGAGTCCTGGGATCCCGAAGGGACGATGTCCCTTCGGGATCCCAGGCCAGGGCTCTGCCCTGGACCCGCCAAAGGGATGATCCCTTTGGATTCCCGGATCCTCAGGCCTCGAACAGCGAGGTCTGCTGGGGTTCCTTGCGGGGCGCCTTCCGGGGCGCGCGGCGGGGCGGCTCCGGCGCTTCGTCGGGGCGCGCCCGCACGGTGCCGTCGGCGAATTGCAGCGTGAGGCCCGGCGCCGCGACGGCGGCTCCAGCGTCAGGTCCATCGCCACCATGATGCTGGCAAAGGTCATGGAAGGTCTCCGGCCGGCAGGCACAGACGGGATGGGGAATGCTCGATGGGCGGG
>NZ_CABFPH010000204.1 GCF_902141845.1 Methylobacterium symbioticum
CGCTTCAAGTCTGCCGGGGTGAGGCTGGGCGAGCCGGGCAACGGCGCTACGCAGTCCGCCACGATCGGGGTCGATGCAGGTGAGCAAGAGACCGCGACGCATAGACGGACGAGGCCGGCGGATCCCCGCCCCCTCGTCCGCGGGACGCCGGGGAACTCGGTATCCGTACGCACACACATTGGGTTCCGCGGCGTCCCGCGTCTCCCTCCAGCCAGGCCTCCGGCGTCAGCAAGACGCGCGGAGCCGAAACCGCGTGGGGCCGGTGCCGGCACGTGCGAGCGGGCGCGCCCATCCGGGGCTCCGCAATTCCCGCCTTGCCAAATCCCTGCGACGATCTGTAATGATACCGACCCCCTCCCGGTCCCGCCGGTCGCGCTCGCGGCCCGCGGGCGCGCCGAGCTTCTACGATCTTCGGCCGCGTCCTCGCCGTCGGTTCTCCGCGGCGTCCGTCGGATTCCACACAAGGGCGGGTGTCGGCGCAGGCGGCGAGTTTGCTCTCGCCGCGAGGTTTTCGAATTCGCGACCGGTCCGAGCCGGTCAAGATGTCTTCGCGAGGTCGGGGAAAGGATGGGCGGACGCACAGCAACGGTTGCCGCTGCTCGTGCCGCAAGCGCGCGTGATTCGCGTCGCGCCGGTTCGCCTCTCCCCCCGGCCATGTTCAACCCCGGGCACGCCGTTGGGGCGTGCCGAGCGGCGGTTGGCGGCTCCCCCTTCCGATCAGACCCCGCGGCCTCGGCGACGAGGCCGGCGCGAGTGTGTCTCCCACGGGCCGTGAGGCCGGGAGCCGCTCCACCGGGACATCGCCCCGGGAGGGCGTCGCCGGCCGCCATGTCGAAAGTTCGTCATGGCCAACAACAAGATGCTCATCGATGCGACGCACCCGGAGGAGACCCGGGTCGTCACGGTCCACGGCTCTAGGGTCGAGGAGTTCGACTTCGAGGCCGCCAACCGGCGTCAGCTGCGCGGCAACATCTATCTCGCCAAGGTGACGCGGGTGGAGCCCTCGCTCCAGGCCGCCTTCGTGGAGTACGGCGGCAACCGCCACGGCTTCCTCGCCTTCAACGAGATCCACCCCGACTACTACCAGATCCCGCTGGCCGACCGGCAGGCGCTCTTGGAGGACGAGGCCCGCGACGCGGAGGAGTACCGCGAGCGCGAGGAGCGCCGCCGCTCGTCCCGCCGCCATCGCGGCCGCCGGGCCGAGGCCGCCGCGCGCAACGCCGATGCCACGGTGAGCGAGGAGGCCGCTCCGGCCATCATCGACGGCGAGGCCGAACACGTCTCCGTGGACGCGCCGGCCGACGAGGCCGTGCCGGTCACGGGTGGCGACGCCTCCGCCGACCTGCCGGATTCCGCCACCGCCAGCGCCGAGAGCGGTGACGAGGTCGCGCCGGCCCCGGCCGCCGAGGGCGAGCCCAGTGAGGCCGCGCCCGCCGCCGAGGCGACCGAGACGCAGGTCGAGACGGCCGCCGAGCCGGCCGTCTCCGGCGAGCCCGCGCCCGGCCCGGCCCCCGAGGCCATCGTCGCGGTCGCCGAGGCGCTGACCGTCGCCGAGGCCCCCGCTTCGGACGAGGCCGCCGAGGATGAGGAGGCGGACGAGGACGAGGACGAGGATTCCGACGACGAGTCCGACGAGGACGAGGATGAGGATTCGGACGACGAGGACGGCGAGGAGTCCGAGGACGGCGAGGATGCCGAGGGTCGCATCGCCCAGGTCGGCGGCAACGGCGACGCGCTGGCCGAGATCCCCGAGCGCCCGCGCAGCCCGCGCCGCCACTACAAGATCCAGGAGGTGATCAAGCGCCGCCAGATCATCCTCGTGCAGGTGGTGAAGGAGGAGCGCGGCACCAAGGGCGCGGCGCTGACCACCTACCTGTCGCTCGCCGGGCGCTACTCGGTGCTGATGCCCAATACCGGCCGGGGCGGCGGCATCTCGCGCAAGATCACCTCGGCGGCCGACCGCAAGCGCCTCAAGGAGGTGGTGTCCGACCTCGACGTGCCGGAGGGGATGGGCGTCATCCTGCGCACGGCCGGCGCCATGCGCACCAAGCCCGAGATCAAGCGCGACTTCGAGTACCTGATGCGCCTGTGGGAATCGGTGCGTGAGCTGACGCTCACCTCGATGGCGCCGGCGCTGGTCTACGAGGAGGGCTCGCTGATCAAGCGCGCCATCCGCGACCTCTACAACAAGGACCTGGAGGAGGTGCTGGTCGCGGGCGAGGACGCCTACCGCGAGGCCAAGGACTTCATGCGCATGCTGATGCCCGGCCAGTCGAAGGTGGTGAAGCCCTACCGCGACACGACGCCGGTCTTCGCCCGCTACGGGGTTGAGCAGCAGCTCGACCAGATGTTCTCGACCCATGTCTCGCTGAAGTCGGGCGGCTACCTCGTCATCAACCCGACCGAGGCGCTGGTCTCGATCGACGTCAATTCCGGCCGCGCCACCCGCGAGCACGACATCGAGGACACCGCGCTCAAGACGAATCTCGAGGCGGCCGAGGAGGTCGCCCGGCAGCTCCGCCTGCGCGATCTCGCCGGCCTGATCGTGATCGACTTCATCGACATGGAGGAGAAGCGCAACAACCGCGCCGTCGAGAAGAAGCTCAACGAGTGCCTGAAGAACGACCGCGCCCGCATCCAGGTCGGCCGGATCTCGCCCTTCGGCCTCCTGGAGATGAGCCGCCAGCGCATCCGCACGGGCGTGCTCGAATCCTCCTCGATCCCCTGCCCGCATTGCGGCGGCTCGGGCTTCGTGCGCGCCACCTCGTCGGTGGCGCTGCACATCCTGCGCTCGATCGAGGAGGCGCTGGTCAAGTCGGCCTCGCACAACCTGGTTCTGCGCACCCGCACCGAGGTCGCCCTCTACATCCTCAACCAGAAGCGGGCGCATCTGCGCGAGCTGGAGCTGCGCTTCGGCGTGACGCTGACCATCGCCGCCGACGAGCGGCTCTCGGCGAGCACGCCGTTCCAGCTCGATCGCGGCGAGCCGGCGCAGCGGCCCGAGGCGCCCGCCACCGCCGTGCGCGCCACCGCGGTCTCGCCCGCCATGGAGATCGACGACGAGATCGAGGAGGAGGATCTCGCCGAGGAGGAGGCCGAGATCCGCGCCGAGGACGGCGAGGAGGCTGCCGAGGCCCGGGGCGAGGACGGCGAGGGTCGCCGCCGCCGCCGTCGCCGCCGCCGGCGCGGGGGGCGCTCCGAGGGCAACGGCGAGCGCCGCGAGTCCGAGGGCGAGGGCGACGAGGACGGTGCCGAGGAAGGCGAGGAATCCGAGGCTGTCGAGGCTGCGGAAGCCGGCGCGGGCGCCGAGATTTCCGAGGCC
>NZ_CABFPH010000205.1 GCF_902141845.1 Methylobacterium symbioticum
CGGTACGCCGGAGCCGTCGCGCGGGTCGGATCCGGCCGGGCCATGGTCCGCCGCGGCGGTCCGCCCCGCCCGGGCGCCCAGACCCGCAGGTTCACCGGGTCGTGCCGGCGCCGAAACCTCCGCCCGGCCAGGGGCGCACGGTGCCCGCCGGCCTTCCTCCCCGTCGCCGAGCGCCCGATCGCGGCGGACCCGCGCGGCCTGCAGCCTGTGCGCCGCGCTCCTTCTGGCCGGCGCCACCGGGGGCGCGCGGGCCGAGACCCTGGAGGGTGCCCTCGCGCGCGCCTTCCGCGCGAACCCGGAGCTGAACGCCGCCCGGGCGGGCCTGCGCGCGACGGACGAGGAGATCGTGCAGGCCCGGGCGGGCTACCGCCCCACGATCCGCCTCGACGCCGACATCGGGGTCGAGCGACAGAAGGGCGTCGAGGGCGGGGAACGCTTCGCGCGGACCGCCCTGCCGGGCGGCGCCGGCCTGACCGTCAACCAGACGCTGTTCAACGGTTTCCAGACCGACAACAACACCCGGCGCGCGGAATCGACCGTGCTCGGCCAGCGCGAGAGCCTGCGCCTCACCGAGACGACGACCCTGTTCAGTGCGGTCCAGTCCTACATGGACGTGCTTCAGAATACCGCGACGCTGGAGCTGAACCGCAACAACGTCGCCGTCCTGCAGGAGCAGCTCCGCCAGACGGCCTTCCGCTTCCAGGTCGGCGCGTTGACCCGGACCGACGTCGCCCAGGCGGAGGCGCGCCTCGCGCTCGCCCGCTCGCAGGTGAGCGCGGCGGAGTCGCAGCTGGGCGCCAGCATCGGCATCTATCGCCGGGTCATCGGCGTGGAGCCGCGCCAGCTCTCGCCGGGCCGCCCGCTTGACCGCCCCGTGCCGGGCAACCTCGACGCCGCGGTCGAGATCGGCCTCAAGGAAAACCCGCAGATCGCCTCGGCGCTGCACGCGGTCGATGCCGCCGAGGCGCAGGTGAAGGTGCTGGAGGGCCGGCTCTACCCGCAGGTCGGCCTGACCGGCCAGGTCGCCCAGCGCTACGACCAGGAGCAGCCCGGCGACAACGGCCGCACCGCCTCGATCGTGGGCCGCATCACGGTCCCGATCTATCAAGGCGGATCGGAATACGCGCAGATCCGGCAGGCCAAGGAGCTCGTGGGCCAGACGCGCCTGCAGGTCGAGTTCCTGCGCGACCAGATCCGCGCCGCCGTGGTCTCGGCCTGGGGCCAGCTGGAGGCCGCCAAGGCCCAGGTCATCGCCTCGCAGGCGCAGGTCCAGGCGAACGAGGTCGCGCTCGACGGGGTGCGCGAGGAGGCCCGCGTCGGCCAGCGCACCACCCTCGACGTGCTGAACGCGCAGCAGGAGCTCCTGAACGCCCGCGTGCAGCTGATCCAGGCCCAGCGCAACCGCGTGGTGTTCTCCTACGGCGTCGTGCAGCAGATCGGGCGCCTGACCGCCCGCTTCATCGCGGTGCCGGTGGCGGCCTACAGCCCGAAGACGCACTTCGATCAGGTCAAGGACCTCTGGTCCGGCGTGCGCACACCGGATGGCCGCTGATGGGACGGAAGACCTTCCGCCGCCAGGTCCGCGCCCCGGGGCCGCCCGCTCATCCCTGGCCGGGGCTGCCGGGCGGTCCGGGACCGCCGGCGCGCCCCGACCCGCCCCCGCCTTCGCCAGACACCGCCGAGCGCACCGTCATGTCCCATCCCCGGCTCCGGCCAACCGCACGTCCCCTGTCCCGCGCCGGCGCCGCGCTCCTGATCCTGGCGCTGCCGGCCTGCGCGATCTCGCTGCCGATCTCCCGGCCTGCCGACGGTTCTCCCGGCGTGCCGGGGCAGGACCCGAAGCGCACGGCGCCCCTGGCGTTCCCGGGGCTCGACCCGGAGGATTGGCGCCGGGCGCGCGGCATCCTCGGCCTCGCGTTGGAACCCAGCGGGAACGGCCTGCGCATCCGGTGGGACAACCCGGCGAGCGGGCGGAAGGGCAGCGTCGTGCCGACCGCCGCGCCGGTCGTACGCGCGGGGCGGATCTGCCGCGCCTTCCTGGCCACCGTGGAAGAGGCGCAGCGCACCGCCAGGATCCGCGGCACGGCCTGCCAGAACGTCGGCGACGACTGGGAGGTGACGGAACTCGACCCCGGGAGCAGCGCGCCGGACCGTCAGGGCGTAACGAGGCGCGACGCCGAGCCGACCGGACCCCGCTCGCCCTGATGCGGGCCGCTCCGGGAAGGTTCCGTCAGGCGCGAGGATCACCGTCGGCGCGCCGCTGGCGGCCCGCCTCGGAACGGCGGCACGACGCGCGGACGGACCATCGGGGCGTTCTCACACCGGCGAGGAATCATGGGTTCGTACTGGGGCATCTGGGGAGACCTTCCCAACCACTTGGTGCGGCTGGGCCTCGCCTTCGCGTTCGCATTCCCGCTCGGCTGGAACCGCGAGCGCGAGGCGCGCAGCGCCGGATTGCGCACCTTCCCCATCGTCGCCATCGCCAGCTGCGGCTTCATCCTGCTCGCCAGCGAGCTCCTCGGCGCGCGCACGCCGGAGCAGGCGCGCATCCTCCAGGGACTCATCACCGGCATCGGCTTCATCGGCGGTGGCGCCATCCTGAAGGGGGGCGACAACGTGCACGGCACCGCGACCGCGGCGAGCCTGTGGAACGTGGGCGTGATCGGGGCGGCCGTCGGCTTCGGCTACTACGACCTTGGCCTCATCCCGGCCCTGTCCAACTTCCTGGTCCTCGCCCTCCTGACGCCCTTGAAGCGCAAGCCGCGGACCGCCGCGTCGCAGGACCGGGGCGCCGGCACCGAGCCGGGGGGAGGGCCGGCCGGCACGGGCGGGGCCGGGCACAGCGAATGATGCCCCCCGGGATCGGAAGTCAGCGCGAACCGGTCCGGCCCTGGCGCGCCTGCCGCGCCCAGATCCGATAGGTGCCGCCGAAGGTGTCGGGATGGCGGGTCTCGAAACCGTGCCACGCCGCCGGCGAGCGCGCCGCGGCCGGGTCCGGATGCTCGGCCGCGAACCGGGTCCGGTCCGACGGGCGTTCGGGCTCCAGGCCCAAAAATTCCAGCCCGCAGGCCTCCAGCATCGCGCCGATCCCGGGCAGCGTGAAACGGTGCTCCTCGACGTGGAAGATGAGGTCGCGGCATTCCGACAGGGTCCAGAAGTCGGAGGCGGGGCTGAGCAGCATGCCGAGGTCCGGCTGCGCCACGGCCCCGGCCATGACGGCACGCCGGCCCGCCCGCACGCCGGCCGGGGTCGGCGCGAGCG
>NZ_CABFPH010000206.1 GCF_902141845.1 Methylobacterium symbioticum
CGTCATCGAAGGCCACATTGTGAGGCCTGACACACGTCCGATCGAAGACCCCGCCGAAATCTCAAAGATCATGCTTGCCAAACAGGGGGCATCCACACACGCCCCGGGTTTCCCGGAGGCCGTTTGGTTTGGGTCAGGCGGCCAAGGACTGGGCCTCGGCCTGGGCATAATAGCGCGCTTCGGCCTCGGCGGGAGGGACGTTGCCGATGGGTTCGAGTAGCCGGCGGTGGTTGATGGACTGGATGCCCCCACCCGGCCGCAGCCGGTAAGCTCCATCGGGGGGCTCATTATCTGCCGGAGTGCCCAGCATGGATCCGATCGCAATCGTCGGCCTCGACCTGGCCAAGCGTGTCTTCCAAGTTCATGGCGCTCGCGCCGACGGCAGCGTCATCCTGCGCAAGAAGCTGTCGCGCCGCACAGGTTCTTACGTTCTTTGCTCAGCTGCCGCCCTGTATCGTCGCCATGGAGGCCTGCGCCTCGGCGCACGAGTGGGGACGCGCGATCCGCAAACTGGGTCACGAGGTCCGCCTGATCCCGCCCGCCTACGTCAAGCCGTTCATCAAACGCCAGAAGAACGATGCGGCCGACGCCGAGGCCATTGCCGAAGCTGCCGCGCGCCCAACGATGCGCTTCGTCGCGGTCAAGAGCGAGAGCCAGCAGGCTCGTGCGATGATCTTCCGAACACGTGACCTTCTGGTGCGCCAGCGAACCCAGCTGATCAACGCGCTGCGCGGCCATCTTGCCGAGCACGGTGTCGTTGCACCTCAGGGGACGACCAACGTGCACCAGCTCGCCCTGGCGATCGACGATGTTGCGACATCGCTCGATCCGATGGTCGTCGATCTGAGCCGCCTCTATCTCAACCAGATCCAGGACCTCGACACCCGGATTTCGGATTTGGAGAAGCGGGTCTCCCAGGAGGCCAAGCGAACCGGCGTGACGTCACGCCTCATGACGATGCCCGGAATCGGACCGGTCACCGCAATGGCGATCGAGACGTTCGCGCCGCCGATGGAGACGTTCAAGCGCGGGCGTGATTTTGCTGCGTGGCTTGGCCTCGTGCCGCGGCAGTTCTCTTCGGGCGGAAAGCCGGTCCTGGGTCGCGTATCCAAGATGGGCCAGCGCGACATCCGGCGTCTTCTGATCATCGGCGCGATGACAGTTGTCCGGTGGTCGATCCGCAAGGGCGCACCGGTCGGCTCCTGGCTGGCCAGGATGCTGGTGCGCAAGCCGCGTCTGGTCGTCGCCATCGCGCTGGCCAACAAGATGGCACGCGCGGCCTGGGCGATGCTGACGAAGAACGAGAACTTCCAGGTTCCGGTGCTGGCCGCGGTTTGATCGCACGATCAAGGCGTCCCGGCATCGGTGCGTGGGAAGGTCGAAGAGAGGTAAGGACGGAACGATCGGTCAGATCGGGATCAGGAAAAGCAAGATTGGTTGCCGAGCTACGAGCTCGCTTGTGTTGATCTGCACCTGATCCGCGCATCTCCATACTGGCCCGCGGCATGGACATGGCCGCAACACGAGGCCTGAGACATGACCTGCAGTAGTCAGGACTTGATCTGACAGGCGGTGTCATTGAGCTGAGGTGAGAGCCGAGGCCGGGCGCGGAGTGGTCGGGGTGCGCAGCGCCCGGCCTCGGCGTTTTCGAGGACACCGACCATGACAAGGGAACAGAAGGTCATCCGCGGCAAGGTGGGCCTGCTGGAGCTGGCCAAGCAGCTCGGCAACGTCAGCCAAGCCTGTAAGATGATGGGCTACTCGCGCGACAGCTTCTATCGATTCCGGGAGCTCTACGACACGGGCGGCGAGGTGGCGCTGCAGGAGCTGAGCCGGCGCAAGCCACTCCTGGCCAACCGCACCGCGCCCGAGGTCGAGGCGCTGATCGTGGAGATCGCCCTGGAGCAGCCGGCCTATGGGCAAATCCGCGTAGCCAACGAGGTTCGCAGGCGCGGGCATTCGATCTCACCGGCGGGCGTGCGCGGCGTCTGGCAGCGCCACGACCTGGAGACCATGAAGAAGCGGCTGAAGGCACTGGAGGCCAAGGTCGCGCAGGAAGGGCTAGTGCTGACCGAGGGCCAGCTCGCGGCGCTGGAGAAGGCCAAGGCCGAGAAGGAGACGCACGGCGAGTTCGAGAGCGAATGCCCGGGCTACTGCGGAGCGCAGGACACGTGTCTCAGTCGGCACGATGAAGGGGGTCGGACGGATCTACCAGCAGACCTTCATCGACACCTACGCCAAGGTGGCCTTCGCCAAGCTCTACGACCGTAAGACGGCTCTCACGGCGGCCGACCTGCTCAACGACCGCGTGGTGCCGTTCTTCGACGCTCAGGAAGTGAAGCTGTGCCGCGTGTTGACCGACCGCGGGACCGAATATTGCGGCAACCCCGAGCACCACGAGTACGAGCTCTACCTCGCGGTCGAGGATGTGGATCATTCCCGGACCAAGACCAAGAACCCACAGACGAACGGCATCGTCGAGCGCTTCCACAAGACGGTGCTGAACGAGTTCTACCGTGTCACCTTCCGCAAAAAGATCTACGGCTCGCTGGCCGAGCTGCAGGCGGACCTGGATGCATGGATCCAAAGCTACAACGAGGAGCGGTCGCATCAGGGCCGCTGGTGCTTCGGCAAGACACCGATGCAGACCTTCCTTGACGCCGTGCCACTGGCCCAGGAGAAGATGATCGCGGCCTGATCACCGTCAGGCAGTCGAGACCGACCATCTCCGGACATCGACTGTCAGATCGAGTACCAGCTACTACACATGACCGCACCCGATCCCCCGTCAGGACCACTGAGACCCTCTTGCGCAACAGGGGGCATCCAGACATGAACCAATCCACCCATTCGAGGGTGGCAAACTCGACGGCTTCGAACGAGCGCCAGGGTCCACGCTGGTGGATCACCTCGGTCTTGAACAGGCCGATCACCGTCTCGGCCTTGGCGTTGATGCTCCTATAATCGTCAAGCGGTGTTTGCGAGCGGTTCGGAAGCTCGCAGGCCGCCGCAGAGATGGGCATAGATCTCGCGGGCGACGAACCGCTTCAGGCAGCGGATGATTTCGCGCTTCGTCAGCCCCTCGGCCAGACGCCGCTGCATGTAGGCCAGCGTCGGCAGATGGCTGCGCAGGCGCACGATCACGGGTAGCGTCCGCGGACGAGGTGTAAATTCGAGGACCGCTTTGGCGGGGATTGGGGTGGCCATCGGGCCATGCGGCTAAGGTGGAGTTTGCGGACTTCAA
>NZ_CABFPH010000207.1 GCF_902141845.1 Methylobacterium symbioticum
GAGCGCCTTTGCCGCCCCGGCCCGGCCCGGCATCATCCCGCTCGCCGTCGCCCTCGCCGCGGCGGCCCCGCCCGCGCCCGCCGTGGCCTCGATCGAGCCCCTCGCCAATCCCGACCCCTTCGCCAATCCCTGGGCGGGCCTGAAGCGCTCGGCCGTCGAGGCGCCGCCCCCCGCACCCGTCGAGACGCCGGAAGAGCGCGCCGCGCTCCTGGCGGAAGCCGAGGCCCGCGGCCGCGCCGAGGGGCTGGCGGAGGCGCGCGCCGAGGCCGAGGCCCGGCTGGAACAGGAGCGGGCGGCCTTCGAGACCCGCTTCGCCGAGGCGCGCCGCCAGTGGAGCGAGAGCGAGGCGGAAAGCCTGGCCTCCGGCTTCGCCGCGGCCCTGCGCGCCCTCGACGCGGAGCTCACCGGACGGATCGCCCGGCTGCTCGTGCCCGTCCTCACCGACGCCCTGCGCCGCCGCGCCGTGGCCGAGCTCGGGGACGCCCTGCAGCGCCTGCTCGCCGACCCGCAGGCGGCCCAGGTGCGGGTGAGCGGGCCCGAGGACCTGCTCGCGGCGCTCGGCGACCGGCTCGGGCCGCTCGCCGACACGATCGCCTTCGCGCCCGGCGAGGCGACCGAGGTCTCGGTCGTGGCCGACCAGACCGTGATCGAGACCCAGCTCGCGGCCTGGACGCGCCTGCTGGCCGCGGCGGTGGCGGAGAGCTGACATGGCCGAGGGCCACCACGAGATCATCATCATCAAGCGCCACGGCGATCACGAGGACGGCCACCACGGCGGCGCCTGGAAGATCGCGCTCGCGGACTTCATGACCGCGATGATGGCGCTGTTCCTGGTGATGTGGCTGATCAACTCCACCAGCAAGGCGCAGAAGCAGTCGATCGCGGAATACTTCAACCCGGTGAAGCTCGCCGAGGTCACCCACGACCGGAAGGGCGTCTCCGACCCGCAGGACACGCCCTCCGATCCGGCGAGCCCCGGCGGCGGCAAGACCGACGCCGAGGGCAAGGGCGAGGGGGAAGGCAAGGGCGAGGGCAAGGGCGCCGCCAAGACCGATTCTCGGGGCGAGCCCGCCGCGCCGGGCAGCCGCGCCCGCGAATCCGCCCTGTTCCAAGACCCCTACGCGGTGCTGGCCAAGCTCGCGGCCGAGGGCGAGCGCTCGGAGGTGGCGAGCGCCGACGCCACGGCGCTCGAGACCGGCCAGCCCGGCATCAGCGGCGGCGAGGCCGCGCGCGATCCCTTCGACCCGCTCTACTGGCAGACCGAGGCGCTGCCCCGCGCCCGCAGCGAGCAGCCGGGCGCCGTGAACACCGTGTCCCGCACGCCGAGCGAGACCCGCCTCGACGCCCGCGGCCAGGTGGCCCAGGGCCCGCGCCCCAAGGGCGACGCGAAGGAGGCAGGCAAAGATGCGGGCAAGCCGGTGCAGCTCGCCTCCGCCGAGGCCGAGCTGCCCTCGGCGGTGCGCGACGCCCTGAAGACGCCCCGCGAGGCCAAGGACGCCGCGAAGGAAGCGGCCAAGGCAGAGGCGGCGAAGGCGGAAGCAGCGAAGGCAGAGGCCAAGGATCCCGCCAAGGACCTCACCAAGGAACCCGTCAAGGATCTGGCGAAGGAGGCCGGCCCCGACCCACGCCCGGCCGAGACCGCGGCCATGGCCGAGATCAAGGCCGAGATCGCCAAGGCGGTGCAGCCCCTCAGCCTCGGCGCTCCGGCGCCGCGGATCGAGGTGCGGCGCACGGGGGAGGGGGTGCTGATCAGCGTCACCGACGAGATCAATTTCAGCATGTTCCAGATCGGCTCGGCCGAGCCGAGCCCGAAGGTGGTGCGGGCGCTCGAGCGCATCGCCAAGGTGCTCACTGCCCGCCCCGGCCGCATCGTGGTCCGCGGCCACACGGACGGACGGCCCTTCCGCTCCGAGACCTACGACAATTGGCGCCTGTCCTCGGCCCGCGCTCAGATGGCGTCCTACATGCTGGTCCGCGCCGGCATCGACGAGAAACGGCTGGAACGCATCGAGGGCTATGCCGACCGCCTGCCGCGCAGCCCCGATCCGAAGGCCGCCGAGAACCGGCGCATTGAGATCCTGCTCCGGGGACAGGGGGAATGAGGCCTCCGCGCCGCCTCATCATCGCGCGCCTCGCCCTGATCGCCGGCCTCGCGATGCTCGCCGCCCCGGCCCAGGCCGCCGGGGACGGCCATGGCGATGGGCATGGCGAGCCGCCCAAGCCCGTCGAGGCGCTGCCGGTGACGCCCCGCGGCCTGCCGGTGGAGCTGGTGCGGACCCTGCAGCTCCTGCAGGACCGCATCGCCCGCGGCTCGACCCAGGCCCACCTCGCCCAGCGCCAGCTCCTCGTCCACATCGAGAGCCGGCTCGCCGCCGTCGAGCCCGAGACCTGGGCGGTGGCGGAGAACGCCCGCGCGGGCGTGGCCTTCGCCCTGGCCGGTGGCGGCCCCGCGCTGCTGCGGCGCATGCTCGACGGCGGCAAGCTCGGCGAGGCCGAGGCGCCCCTGGTGCTCGGCGCGCTCGCCTATCTCGAGGGCCGCGAGAAGGAGGCGCGCACGCTGCTCGCCAAGTTCGACCCGCGCACCATGCCCGCGAGCCTCGCCGGGCAGCTCGCCCTCACCCAGGCCGCGGTGACGGTGCGCGACGCGCCCGTGCGGGCGATCGAGCTGCTCGACCTCGCGCGTCTGCTCGCCCCCGGCACCCTGGTGGAGGAGGGGGCCCTGCGCCGCGAGATCTTCGTGGTGGCGCAGGGCGGCGACGCGCGGCGCTTCGAGGCGCTGGCGACCCAGTAGCTGCGCCGCTCCCGCCGCTCGGTCTATGCCGGCAACTCCCGCCAGCGCTCCGCCGCGGCGCTGACCCGCCTCGACTTCGCGAGCGACGGCGCCCGCGTGGCGCAGCTCGAGCGCATGCTCGACGAGATCGAGCCGGAGGGACGGCGCGACCTCTACCTGCTGGTCGCCCGCGCCGCCCTCGACCAGGGCCGGCGCGAGACCGCGATCTTCGCCGCCGAGCGCGCGGCCGGCCTCGCCGAGCCCGAATCGCGCCCCGCCGCCCAGGCCCGGCTCTACCGCGCACCAGGCTGTGAGCCATCGACATCTGGCCATTCGGGTGCTCACGAAGCCGGTCGGCATCAGAACTCCGCGCCGATCCACACCCGATCTCGGCAGAGT
>NZ_CABFPH010000208.1 GCF_902141845.1 Methylobacterium symbioticum
AGCCACGCATAATCGCCCGGCCGGACCGTTCCCGGGTTCGCGTAGGGATAGGGAACGTGGCACTGGACCTCGGGCCCCTCGACGCATTTGAACTCGCGCGGCTCAGCCGTCCGTCCAGACCCGCGCCGGAGAAGGCCACCGCGTCGAGGGTCACGCCGAACGGGTCGAGGCCGACGCCGCCGATCGTCCAGGACAGGCCGGTCTCGCGCGCGAGCCGGCCCTCGATCAGGCCACGCGCCCGCTCCGCGAGCAGGGGCCGCGCGAGCAGGGCCGCGGTGACCGCCGCGAGGGCGAGTCCGCTTGCACCGATCAGGAGACCGCGGAGTCGCATCGGTTCACGGGGATCAGCCCTGTGGAGATCAGTCCTGGCGGCCGGCCGGCGGACATCCTGTGTTCGTGCGACCGTTAGACGCTTGGCCCGTGCAGCCGTCAAGCTGAGCCTCGGCCCGGTTCTGATCTCACGCCCGTTCCGGCCGATCACGTCGCGACGGCGCATCTCGGACGTCGCGGATGGGATGTCTCCGATCCAATCGGACCGGAGGCCGGATCATTCCCCCTGCTCGCGGGTGACCAGCGTCCGGCCCGGCTCCACGTCGCCCTTGTCCTGGTAGAGGGGCACGATCGCGCGCAGCCAGCCGCGGGTCTCGGTGCCGCCATAGTTGCGCTCGACCACGTCGCGGGTGACGTAGGCCTGCAGGTTCACCGGCCCGAAATTGTAGCCGACGAGGGCGCCCACCGCGAACTGCCCCTGACGCCGGTAGCCCGGCATGTTCACCGGCAGGTCGAGGGAGCCGAAGGCGACCGGGCCGATCTCCCACTTGCCGAACTTCTTCGTCGCCGTGATGTCGAGGTTGAGATAGTCGGGATAGAGCACGCCGAAGGGCGAGCGCTCGCTCAGGAACGTGCCGTAGAGCAGATTGGCGGTCAGATTGTAGCCCTGGCCGGTATAGCTGACGGCGAAGCGGTGGCTGAGCGAGGCCTCCTGCGTGAGGAAGCGCGTGTCGATGGGCAGATAGCCGCCGAACAGGTAGCTGACGCCGAGATCGCCGCCCAGGTCCCAGGCGAGCTGACCGGCGAGCAACTGCTGGCCGATGCCGCTCTGGTAGGGCGCGCCGCGCACGCTGGAGGCTGCGACCGGCTGCGTGAAGAAGAAATGCAGCCGCGCCCCGAGCACGCTCCATGGGGTGGCGAGGGCGAGCGTCGGCAGGTTCACGTTCGATTCGGAGGAGAGCGGCGCAGTGTCCCTCACGCCGAAGCTCGACAGGTTCACGAAGTAGAGGCCGATGGGAAGCTGCGCGCCGGTCGGCAGGCCGATCGTCTGGCCGGGTTGCGCCGCCGAGCCGGCGAGCGCCGGGCCGGCGGCGAGCGCCAACGCGAGGCTCATCGTGATCCGTGCCGAAAACTCTCGCATCCGTTCGGTCCACCTCCCGCGGCCGCCGTGGCCGCGGGGTGCGGACGGCCGGCCCTCGAAGGTGTGACGGCTCACGGCCGAGCTTTAGTCCGCCTGCCGTCGCGATCGACAAGGGCGGATCGTCGGGCCCGTACCGCTCAATCGTCCGGATCGGCGTAGAATCCTTCTGCGCCCATGCCCTCTTCAAGCATCATCCGGGCGCGCGCCCGCAGCTTCTCCGTCTCGCTCTTGAGCTGGCCGCAGGCGGCGAGGATGTCGCGCCCGCGCGGAGTCCGCACCGGCGAGGCGTAGCCCGCGTTGAACACGATCTCGGAGAAGCGCTCGATCCGCTCCCAGTCGGAGCATTCGTAGGCGCTGCCCGGCCAGGGATTGAACGGGATCAGGTTGATCTTGGCCGGGACCCCCTTGAGCAACCGCACCAGCTCGCGCGCATCGGCGTCGGAATCGTTGATGCCCTTCAGCATCACGTACTCGAAGGTGATGCGCCGGGCGTTGCTGAGGCCCGGATACTCGCGGCAGGCCCGGAGCAGCTCCGCGATCGGATATTTGCGATTGAGGGGCACCAGCTCGTCGCGCAGTTCGTCGCGCACGGCGTGCAGGGAGATGGCGAGCATCGCGTTGCCCTCGGCGCCGAGGCGCGCGATCTGCGGCACCACGCCGGAGGTCGAGACGGTGATGCGCCGGCGCGAGAGGCCGAGCCCCTCTTGGTCGGACATCACCCCGAGCGCGTCGAGCACGTTGTCGAGATTGTAGAGGGGCTCACCCATGCCCATGAACACGATGTTCGTGACGAGCCGGCCCACCTCGCCGCTGCCGGAGGCGTCGCGCGAGGGCATCTGCCCGGTCCAGTCGCCGAGCTGATCGCGGGCGACCACGAGCTGCGACACGATCTCGGCGCCCGAGAGGTTGCGCACGAGGCGTTGCGTGCCGGTATGGCAGAACGAGCAGGTCAGCGTGCAGCCGACCTGGCTCGACACGCAGAGCGTGCCACGGTCCGGCCCCGGGATGTAGACGCACTCGATCTCGGCGCCGCGATTGTGGTCGTGCTTGCCGGTCGGCGCCATGCGCAGCAGCCACTTGCGGGTCCCGTCGCGGGAGACCTGCTGGCTGACGACCTCCGGCCGGTCGAGGGTATAGGCGCGGGCGAGCTCGGCCTTCAGCCCCTTGCCGACATTCGTCATCGCGTCGAAGTCGGTGGCACCGCGGAAATTGACCCAGTGCCAGATCTGGCCCGCGCGCATGCGGCTCTCGCGCTCGGGCACGCCGATGGCGAGGAGCTTCTCCTTCAGCTCCGCCCGCGTCAGGCCGACGAGGGAGACGGGCCGGCCGGGCAGGGGCTCGGGCCGGAAATCCGGACTCTTCTCGATGGGAGGAACGGCGCTGGCCGCGCGCCGGGCGGAGTCGAACGACGCCGTCGCCATGGCTCGATGATCTGCTCTGAGGGTGGATGTAGGCAGGGATATACGCGATCGGGCGGATAAACGCGAATGCGCGTGCGGGCGGTCAGGTCCGCGATCCGTCTGCGCGACTTCCTACGCAACTTGGCCGGGCAGGAACGACGTGGTCCAGGCGGGCGGGGTCGCGCCCGCATGCCACTGACTAGGGTGCCGCTGCGGAATGGCCCGCGCCTTCGCCAGGGCGGCCTGCAGGGGGCCGTCATGGGTGTGTCGTCGATTTTTCGTGTGTTTGTCGTGTGGGGTGTTGACGGGGCGGGTTTGGGTGCGTAGATACCCGTC
>NZ_CABFPH010000209.1 GCF_902141845.1 Methylobacterium symbioticum
GCACCTCGGGCGCGCGCCGGCCCATGATCAGGGTCATCATCGCCCCGACCGTGCCGGCGACGCGGGCGGCGTAGGCGGCGAGCGCCGGCAGGTCCGCGTAGCGGCGGCCCTCCGCGTCCCAGGCGAGGCCTTCGAGGAGGGCGCGGGGCAGCGCCTCGGGGATCGCGTGCTCGGCCACCACGTCGGCGAGGGCCCGGTCGGCCGGGCCGTCGGCGGGCCGGCCGGCATAGGCGCGGGCGAGGCGTTCGCCCAGGGCCTCCACCGCGGCGCGGCGGCGGGCGGGGCCGCGGATCTCGTCCACCGCGTCGTCGGCGCAGCGGCAGAAGGCGTAGAGCCCGTAGGCCGGGCGGCGCACCCGCGCCGGCAGCAGCAGCGAGGCCGCGTAGAAGCTCTTCGAGCCGGCACGGATCGCCGCGCGGCAGGCCGCGTGGTCAGCCGGCGCGGCGTGCGGAGCGGTCGGTGGAAGGGCAGGCGCAGGAGCGTGCATCGGGCACCACGGAATCGAGGATGCGGGCCGAGGAGAGGACGCCGGGCAGGCCCGCGCCCGGATGGGTGCCGGCTCCGACGAGGAAGAGGTTCGCCACCGCCTCGGAGCGGTTGTGCGGGCGGAACCAGGCGGACTGGGTGAGGACCGGCTCCAGGCCGAAGCCGGAGCCGCGCACGCTGAGGAAATCGTCGGCGAAATCCTGCGGCGTCGTCACCCGCGAGGTGACGAGGGCCTGCGACAGGCCGGGCAGCAGCGTCGCCTCGAGGCGGGCCTGGACCCGTTGGCGGTAGGGCTCGGCGAGGTCGGCCCAGTCCTGGCCCCCGGCGAGGTTCGGCACGGGGGAGAGCACGTAGAAGGCGTCGCAGCCCTCCGGCGCCAGCAGCGGGTCGGTCGCGGTCGGGCGGTGCAGGTAGAGGCTCATGTCCTCGGCGAGGTGCTTCCGGTCGAAGATGTCGGCGAGAAGCTCGCGGTATCGGGGCCCGAGCAGGATCGTGTGGTGGCCGACCTGCGGATATTTTCGGCGCGTGCCGAAATACCAGACGAACAGGCCCATCGAGGAGCGCGCCCGGGCGAGGCGGCGCGGGTTCCAGCGGCGGCTCCCGCCCGCGAGCAGGCTGCCGTAGGTGTAGGCGGAATCGGCGTTCGAGACGGTGATGGCGGCGGGGATCTCGGTGCCGTCGGCGAGCGCCACGCCGGTGGCGCGCCCGTCCGCGACCGTGATCCGCGCGACCTCGGCGCCGCAGCGGACGGCGCCGCCCTGGGATCGGATCAGCCCGACGAGCCCGTCCACCAGCCGCCCCGTGCCGCCCATGGCGAAGTGGACGCCCCATTCCCGCTCCAGATGGGCGATCAGCCCGTAGAGCGCGCTCGCCCGGAACGGGTTGCCGCCGATGAGCAGCGGGTGGAAGCTGAACACCGTGCGCAGGCGCGGGTCGCGGATGAAGCGCGCCACCACGGCGTGCAGGGAGCGGTGCCCGGAGAGCCGGATGAGGTCCGGGGCGATGCGCAGCATGCTGCCGACGCTGCCGAAGGGGACGTGGCCGAGCTCCTCGAAGCCGATGCGGCAGACCTCCCGGCTGAAGGCCATGAAGCGCGCGTAGCCGGCGACGTCGCGGGCTGAGAACCGCGCCACCTCCGCCTGCATCCGGTCCGGGTCGCCGGAATAGGCGAAGGTCGCGCCGTCGTCGAAGCGGATCGTGTAGAACGGGTCCATCGGCACGAGGGCGACGTCGTCGGCGAGGCGCCGCCCGGCGAGGCGCCAGAGCTCCTCCAGCAGGAAGGGCGCGGTGACGATGGTGGGGCCGGCGTCGAAGGTGAAGCCGTCCTGGCGGTGGACCCGGGCGCGCCCGCCGGGCTGCTCCAGCCGCTCCAGCACCGTGACGCGGTAGCCGCGGGCGCCGAGCCGGACCGCCGCAGCGAGCCCCCCGAAACCGGAGCCGATCACCACGGCATGGGGCCGCGCTTCGGCGTCGGTCTGTGAACCGGTCTTGTCGGCCAGTGTCAACATCAGTTGACAGTAAGGCCGGGTTTCCCGCCGTGCAAGCCTTTCCCGCGCGCTCCCGATGCGACGCGGCTGCCGCGTCAGGCGCCGTCCGCCGCGTCGCGGATCAGGCGGGCGACCCGCTCGGGATCCTCCTCGTGGGCGAGGTGGCCGAGTCCGCCGAGCCGCTCGACGCGGGCCTCGGGCAGGCGCTCGCGCAGGGCGAGGGCGTCGTCGGGCCGGATCGCCCGGTCGCGGTCGCCGACGATGAGCAGGGTCGGCACCGCGAGCCGGCCGAGGTCGCGGTCGAGGGCGGCGAGGTCCCAGTTCGCCATCATGCCGAGCGCCCCGCGGACATGGCCGGCCCGTGCGAACAGGCGCCGGTACTGGGCGACCCCCGCCGCGTCGAGCCGCGAGCCGGTGCCGGCGATCAGGCGCTCGACGGCGGCGGTGTCGGCGCTCCAGGCGAAGAGCTTCGGGGTGAGGGGGTTGAGGAACAGCATCCGCGCCATCACCGGGAAGAGCAGGCTGCCCGCCCCGGGGAAGGGCGTGAGCGCGCCGTTGATCGCGACGAGGCGGGCCGGCGCGATCGCCCCGTCGAGGCACATCCGGGCGAGGATCGCCGCCCCGGCGGAATGGCCGACGACGATCCGCGGCGCGGCGTCCACCGCCCGCAGCAGGGCGGCCAGCGCCGCCGCCATGCCCGGCAGCGAGAGCCGCCCCGGCGGCAGCGGGTCGGTGAAGCCGTGGCCCGGCAGGTCCGGCACCAGGACGCGGTACGTCTCGGCGAGCAGCGGCGCGAGGGCGCGGAAGGAATGGGTCGAGGCGCCGGTGCCGTGGAGCAGCAGCAGCACCGGGGCATCGGCGGGCCCGAATTCCTGCAGGTGCCAGGTGAGGCCCGCTTCGGTGACGAGGCGGCTCGCCGCGCGGTGCGGCCAGTCGCGGCCCTCCCGCGACCAGAGCGGCCGGTCCTCGTCGAAGACGCCGCTCACGGGCGGAGCGTCCGCGCGGCGTCGCGCAGCGTCTCCGGATCGGCCTGCGGCAGGGCGCGGTAGAGGGCGCCGGCGGCCCGGGCCAGGGCGCGGGCTCCCTCCCCGCGCGCGCCCGTGTCGAGGACGAGCACCGGAACCCCGAGGCCGCGCAGGGCCCGGGCCGCGGATTCCGCCTCCGCGCCGG
>NZ_CABFPH010000210.1 GCF_902141845.1 Methylobacterium symbioticum
CCTCGTCGCGGGGGCCGGGCTGACGGGGGCCGTGGCCGCCGAGCCGCCGCCCCTGCCGGGCGCCGGCGCGGCCTTCGACCGCGAGAGCCTGATCGCGCTGGCCCGCGAGCGCGCCAAGGCGCCCTACGTCGCCCCGCGCACGGACGACCTGCCGCCGCTGCTGCGCAATCTCGGCCGCGAGCCCTACGCCGCGATCCGCACGGCCCCGGGCCGGGGCATCTGGGAGGGGGAGGGGCTGCCCTTCACCCTGGAGCCGCTGCAGCGCGGTTCGCTGTTCATCAATCCGGTGCAGCTCTACCTCGTGGAGGAGGGGCGCCTCGTCCCCCTGCCCTATGCCCGCGACCGCTTCCGGGCGGACGGGATCGAGCTGCCCGACCTGCCCGGCGAGGCCGGCTATTCGGGCCTGCGGGTGCGGGCGCGGCTCGGCCAGGGCGAGCCCTTCGAGGCGGCGGTGTTCCAGGGCGCCTCGTTCTTCAAGATGGCGGCGCGCGGCCAGAGCCTCGGCGTCACCGCCCGCGCCCTCACCCTGCGCCCGGCCGACGCGCGCGGCGAGGAATTCCCCCTGTTCCGCGCCCTGTTCGTGGAGCGCCCGGCCGGCGACGGCGCCCTGGTGCTGCACGCGCTGATCGAATCGGCCTCGGCGGTCGCGGCCCTGCGCTTCGCGCTGGCGCCGGGCGAGCGGGACACGGTCTGCGACGTCGAGGGGGTGCTGTTCGCCCGCCAGCCCCTCGACCATCTCGGTCTCGGCGGCGCCCAGGCGAGCTACCTGTTCGGCCCCATCGACCGGCGCAACGTGGACGACGTGCGCGCGAGCGTGCACGCCACCGACGGGCTCGCCATCCTGAACGGGGCCGGCGAGGCGATCTGGCGCCCGGTCCACAACCCGGATTCCCTGCAGATCTCCTCCTTCGTGGACGAGAACCCGAAGGGCTTCGGCCTGATGCAGCGCGCCCGCAGCGTCCGCGACTACGAGGACGACGCGACGCGCTGGGAGACCCGTCCCGCCCTCTGGCTGACCCCGCGGGAGCCCTGGGGGCCGGGCGCGGTCACGCTCCTGGAGATCCCGAGCGATTCGGAGGCGAACGAGAACATCCTGGCCTATTGGCGCCCGAAGGAGGCGCTGGTCGCGGGGGCCGAGCTGCGCTTCGCCTATCGCCAGCACTGGACCTGGGACCGGCCGGAGCCGCCCCCGCTCGCGCGCGTCACGGGCAGCCGCGGCGGGCGCGGCAGCACGGGCAGCCGCCGCCTGTTCCTGGTGGATTTCGCCGGCGAGGGGCTCGCGGGCTCGGGCAGCCTCGACATCGCGCTCGCCGCCGCGCCCGGCACGATCACCCGGCAGGAGCTCGTCGGCGATCCCGCGGCGAAGACGGCGCGGGTGGTGTTCGAACTCGATCCCGGCGGCGACCGGGCGAGCGAGCTGCGCCTCGTCCTGCGCCGGGGCGGCCGGCCGGTGAGCGAGACCTGGCTCTACCGCTGGACGCCGTAGGGGCGGGGTCCTCTCTGCGCCGAGAGGCTGCAGGAGTCACGGGTCGGTTTCGCGGCGGGCGGTCTCCCTCTCCCCTCTGCAGGGGCGGGTGTCTGTGCGCTCAGGCCGGCACCCGCCGCCCCTCGCCCACCGCGAACAGCACCGGCTGGCCCCCGTCCGCCACCGGCGCGAGGGCCACGCCCTCCGGCAGGATCGGTCCGGTCAGCCGCAGGAAATCCTCGGAGGCGGCGACGTCGAGATTGGCGGCCTTGGCGCGGGATTCGATGCGGGCCAGCGTGTTCATGGCCGGTCCCAGCACCGTGTACTCGGCCCGGGTGCCGTCGTCGAAGACGCCGACGAGCACGTCGCCCGCGTGGAGCGCCACCGCGACGCGCAGGGGGAAGCGTCCCTGCGCGGTGCGCGCCCGGTTGAGGCGCGCGAGCCGCGCCCGGATGGTGCGGGCGCAGGCCAGCGCCGCCCGGGCCTGGTCGGCCGGCAGCCCGACCACGAACTGGGCCAGCACCGCGTCGCCGACATACTTGTCCACCAGCCCGCCATGGGCGCCGACCGCCTCCTGCGCCAGCGCCCGGAACGAGAGCAGCGCCTCGACCATGGTCTCGGGGGCGTGCTCGGCGCTGAGCCGCGAGAAGCTGCGGATGTCGAGGATCATCAGGCAGGCATGGCGGCGGCGCACCGTGCCGAGGCCGCCCTCGCGGGCGAGATCCTCGGCGACGTCGTCGGGGACGAAGCGGGCGAGCAGCGTGCGCTGGTGCTCCAGCCGCAGCGCCTCGGCCACCGCCCGGCTCAGCCGCGCGGTGCCGTCGATGACGACGAGGGCCGCCGCCGCGAAGGTGACGAGGGCCGGGACCTGCTCGGTGAGGTCGACATGGGGCCCGAGCATGCCGGCCTGGTCGAGATGGGCGACGACGAGCGCCGCGGCCCAGGCGGTCCCGACGATGCCGGCATAGAGGGCGGTGTGCCAGACCCGCACCGAGAGCGCGGTCTGCAGAAGCAGCAGGAAGGCGGGCAGGCGGCTCACCGCATCGGCCGCGCCCGCCTCGTCCGCCCCCGCGAGCAGGTGCTCGACGATGACGTAGACGGCGAGCCCCGCATTCAGCAGCGTGCCCGCCCAGGCATAGGCGTCGGCCCGCCGCCCGCCGCCCCGCTCGGCCAGGGCGAACCAGACGGAGCTGCCCGCGTAGAGGGCGAGGATGATCCAGTGGCTGAGCGCGTGGAGGGAGCCGTCATAGGCCTGCGCCGCCATCAGCAGCACCAGCACCACGACGATGCGCAGCGCCAGCAGCCGCCCGCCATTGGCCGCC
>NZ_CABFPH010000211.1 GCF_902141845.1 Methylobacterium symbioticum
CAGGCGCCGCAGTCGCGCTGACCGACGGGCGCCGGCCCGGCGCCCGGAGCACACGTCCGACCCATGCCGCCGACGCGGCCCGGACCTGCCCCGCACGATCACAGAAATCGTGCGGCGCAGGGCTCGTGCCGTTTGGCAAACCCCCCTGCTTTCTTTATGGACCGAGGCCCATGACGCGGTACGTCTTCATCACCGGCGGCGTGGTTTCCTCCCTCGGCAAGGGCCTCGCCTCCGCCGCCCTCGCGGCGCTCCTCCAGGCACGCGGCTATCGCGTCCGCCTGCGCAAGCTCGACCCCTATCTGAACGTCGATCCGGGCACGATGAGCCCGACGCAGCACGGCGAGGTCTTCGTCACCGACGACGGCGCCGAGACCGACCTCGACCTCGGCCATTACGAGCGCTTCACCGGCCTGCCGGCGAGCCGGGCCGACAACATCACCACCGGCCGGATCTACCAGGACATCATCGCCAAGGAGCGGCGCGGCGACTATCTCGGCGCGACCATCCAGGTGATCCCGCACGTCACCAACGCCATCAAGGCCTTCGTGCTCGACGGCAACGAGCCCTACGACTTCGTGCTGGTCGAGATCGGCGGCACGGTGGGCGACATCGAGGGCCTGCCCTTCTTCGAGGCGATCCGCCAGCTCGGCCAGGAGCTGCCGCGCGGCGCCACCGCCTTCCTGCACCTGACGCTCCTGCCCTACATCCCCTCCGCGGGCGAGCTGAAGACCAAGCCGACGCAGCACTCGGTGAAGGAGCTGCGCTCGATCGGCATCCAGCCCGACATCCTGCTCTGCCGCTGCGACCGGCCGATCCCCGCCGACGAGCGGCGCAAGCTCGGCCTGTTCTGCAACGTGCGCGAGACCGCGGTGATCGAGGCGCGCGACGTCGCCTCGATCTACGACGTGCCGCTCTCCTACCGCGAGGCGGGTCTCGACCGCGAGATCCTCGCCCATTTCGGCCTGGAGGCCGGGGGCGAGCCGGATCTCGCGCGCTGGCGCCGGATCTCGGAGCGGGTCCGCAACCCCGAGGGCGAGGTCTCTATCGCCATCGTCGGCAAGTACACGGGCCTGAAGGACGCCTACAAGTCGCTCACCGAGGCGCTCACCCATGGCGGCATCGCCCATCGCTGCCGGGTGAATCTCGAATGGATCGAGGCAGAGGTGTTCGAGCGCGAGGACCCCGCCCCCTTCCTCGAGGGCATCAACGGCATCCTGGTGCCCGGCGGCTTCGGCCAGCGCGGCGCGGAAGGAAAGATCCGCGCGGCGCGCTACGCCCGCGAGCGCAGGATCCCCTATTTCGGCATCTGCTTCGGCATGCAGATGGCGGTGATCGAGGCGGCGCGCGCGCTGGCCGGCATCCGCGAGGCCAACTCCACCGAGTTTGGCGAGACCGCGGAGCCGGTGGTCGGCCTGCTCACCGAGTGGCTGAAGGGCAACGAGCTGGAGAAGCGCGCCGCGGCGGGCAACCTCGGCGGCACCATGCGGCTCGGCGCCTATCAGGCGCGCCTGCAGGCGGACACCAAGATCGCGCAGATCTACGGCGGCACGGAGATCTCCGAGCGCCATCGCCACCGCTACGAGGTCAACATGGCCTATCGCGAGCGCCTGGAGGCGGCGGGCCTGCGCTTCTCCGGCACCTCGCCGGACGGCCTCCTGCCGGAGACCGTGGAGCATGTGGGCCACCCGTGGTTCATCGGCGTGCAGTACCATCCGGAGCTGAAGTCGCGCCCCTTCGAGCCGCACCCGCTCTTCGAGAGCTTCATCGGCGCGGCCATCGAGCAGAGCCGCCTGGTCTGAGGAGGGAGAGCCCGTGGCCTCGATCTCCGGGCTTCCCGCCTTCCTCGCCTACTACGCCACGGCCCTCCTGCTCGTGGCCGCCTATCTCACCGTCTACCTGACGGCGACCGCCCATCACGAGATCGCCCTGATCCGGGCCGGCAACGACGCCGCGGCGATCGCCCTCGGCGCGGGCCTGATCGGCTACGCCCTGCCGCTCGTCGTCTCGATCTACAACGCGCAGTCGCTCCTCGACTGCGTCGTCTGGGGCCTCGTCGCCCTCGTGGTGCAGATGGCGATCTACTGGGCGATGCGCCTCGTCCTGCCCGACCTCTCCGGCCGCATCGAGCGGGGCGAGACGGCCGCGGCGATCCTGCTCGGCGCCGCCTCGCTGGCGGGCGGGCTCATCAACGCCGCCTCGATGACGTACTGATCCCCTCCCGGCCGATTCGGACCGGGACGGACGGACGCGCGACCGGGGGAACGCCGGATGGACGCAACGCAGGACACGGACGGCTCGCGGACGCGCTCGAAGCGCTCCCAGACCGTCTCCCTCGTCCTGATCGCGGGCGCGGGCGCCGCGGCGCTCGGCCTCGGCAGCCTCGATCCGAGCCAGCGCGAGGAGGACGTGCTCGTCTACGCGGACGCCGCCGCCTGCGCCGCCGAGGCCATCCGCCCGGCCGAGGAATGCCGCAGCGAATACGAGCAGGCCCGGGCCGCCTACCCGACCGCGGCGCCGCGCTACGCCAGCCTGACCGATTGCGAGGGGCATCACGGGCCGCTCCACTGCCGGCCGGGCAGCGAGGTGAGCGAGCAGGCCCGCGACCGCTTCCTGCCCCGCATGGCGGGCTACATGATCGGCCGGCGCGCCGCGCAGGGCCTCGCGCCGCAGCCGGTCTTCGACCACGCCCCGCGCCCCGGCCACGCCGCGGCGGCAGCGGGCCATGGCGGCTACTGCACCGGCGGCGGGGCCCGGATCGTCACCGGCAGCGGCGGGC
>NZ_CABFPH010000212.1 GCF_902141845.1 Methylobacterium symbioticum
CGACCGGGCCTGCGGCGACGGCCCCGCCGAGGCGGACGGGCCCGGCCCCGCGGATTGGACGGAGGGCACGCCGGCCGAGCGGCGCGCGGCCTTCGCGGCCTTCCGGAGGCGGGACCCCACGGCCGCGCGCGCCGCGCTGGAGGCGGGATTCCGGGCCGAGAAGGCGGAGATACGCCAGAGCCTCGTCTCCGCCCTGGAGGTCGGCCTGTCGGAGGCGGACGCCCCCTTCCTCGAAACCTGCCTCGACGATCGCAGCGCCGGCGTGCGCGCCGCCGCGCAGCGCCTGCTGCCCTGCCTGACCCGTTCGCTCCTCGCCTCCCGCATGGCGGTGCGGGCGACGGCGGCGCTCGCCGTCACGAGCAAGCGCAAGCTCCTGGGCGGGACCGCGCACACGCTCACCGTGACGCTGCCGGAGGAATCGCCGACGCTCGCCCGCGACGGGGTCGAGCCGCAGGCCTCTGCGCGGCCGGGCGGGGGCACCCGCGCCAGGCTCCTGCAGGACATCCTGGGCGCAAGCCCCCTCCACGCCTTGGCCGCGCATCCGCCGCGGCTCTGGATCGAGCTGGCCCTGCGCAGCGAGTGGGCCGATCCCATCCTCGAGGGCCTGCTCGCCGCCATCCGCCGCGAGCGCGATGCCGACTGGGCCCGCGCCCTGGCCGGCGTGCTCGGCGAGGCCTATGCCGGCCGCCTCTCCGGGATCCGGCGCACGAATCCGCTGCGCGCGCTGTGGGCCCGCGCCGCGGCGCTCCTGCCCCAGGCGGAATGGGAGGGGCTGGTCGAGGACGCCTTCCGGGCGGGCGAGGCCGAAACCGTCCTCGCCCATCTTGGTCACGGGCCGGCCGCCTTCTCCGCGCGTTTCACAGCCGCCCATCTCGACTGGCTCGCCGCCGTGACCCGCGGCTCCCGCGCCGAGCGCGACGCGCTGGCCAAGACCTGGCTGATCGACCGCTTCGCCGAGCGCGCCCTCCCGGACGAGGACGCCGCCGCGGCCGCCGCAGCCATCCTCACCCGCCTGCCCGAGGATGCGGACGAGCGCCTGCGTGGCCAGCTCGCCCGCCTCGCAGAGACCCTGGAGCTGCGCGCCGCCATGCGGCGCGAGTTCGGCTCGCCATTCACCGCAGGGGAGAGCGCCCGAGGATGACGTCGACGAACGGGAGCAAGGCCGCGCAGCTGCGTCAGGCCGCCGAGGACGCCTTCGCCGAGGAGATCGCGGCACTCCGCACCGCCGATGACAGGCCCCGGCCGCCGAACTGGCAGATGTCGCCGCAGGCGGTGGTCACCTACCTGATGGGCGGGCGCCTGCCCTCCGGCCTCGAGATCAGCCCGAAATATATCGGCGACCGGCGGCTCATGGAGATCGCGGTGGCGACGCTCGCCACCGACCGGGCGCTCCTGCTGCTCGGCGTGCCCGGCACCGCCAAGAGCTGGGTCAGCGAGCACCTCGCGGCGGCGATCTGCGGCACTTCGCGGCTCATCGTGCAGGGCACCGCCGGCACCAGCGAGGAGGCGATCCGCTACGGCTGGAACTACGCGCTGCTGCTGGCCAAGGGCCCGAGCCGCGAGGCGGTGGTCGGCTCGCCCGTGATGCGGGCCATGGACGAGGGCCGCATCGCCCGCGTCGAGGAGCTGACCCGCATCCCCTCGGAGACGCAGGACAGCTTCATCACCATCCTCTCCGAGAAGACGCTGCCGATCCCGGAGCTGAACGCGGAGGTGCCGGCCCAGAAGGGCTTCAACCTGATCGCCACGGCCAACAACCGCGACCGGGGCGTCAACGAGTTGTCGAGCGCGCTCAAGCGCCGCTTCAACACCGTGGTGCTGCCGCCGCCCGCCACCATCGAGGCCGAGATCGCCATCGTCGAGAGCCGGGTCGCCGCCCTCGGCCGCGCCTTCGAGATCCCGGCCGAGCCCCCGGGCGCCGACCAGATCCGCCGCGTCGTCACGATCTTCCGCGAGTTGCGGGAGGGCGTGACGGCGGACGGCAAGAGCAAGGTCAAGCAGCCCTCCGGCACGCTCTCGACCGCCGAGGCGATCAGCGTCGTCGGCAGCGGCCTCGCGCTGGCCGCGCATTTCGGCGACGGCCGGCTCTCGGCGCACGACCTCGTCTCCGGGATCAGCGGTGCGGTGGTGAAGGATCCCGTCCAGGACGCCATCGTCTGGCGGGAATATCTCGAGACCGTGGTCAAGGAGCGATCGGACTGGAAGGATCTCTACAGGGCCGCCCGCGAGACCGCCTGACGGGGCGCCCCGATGCCCGAGATCCGCCTTTTCGGCATCCGCCACCACGGGCCGGGCTCGGCCCGCTCCCTGCGCGCGGCCCTCGACGCATTCCGGCCCGACTGCCTGCTGATCGAGGGGCCGCCGGATGCCGAGGCGCTGATCCCGCTCGCGGCCGGGGCGGGCATGGTGCCGCCCGTGGCGCTCCTCGTCTACCGGCCGGACCGGCCGCGCGACTGCGCCTTCTTCCCCTATGCGGCCTTCTCGCCCGAATGGGTGGCGCTGCAGGGGGCGCTGGCCGCAGGCGTCCCCGTGCGCTTCATCGACCTGCCGCACGCGGTCCAGCTCGCCGACGGGTTCGGGCCGCCCGGCGCCGCCGCGGAGGGCGCCGCGCCGATCGATGCGGAGCCCGCCGCCGCGGCGGCCGGGACCGCCCCCGTGGATGCAGTTCAGGGGGCTCCTCGGGATGCGCCCGAGGGCCG
>NZ_CABFPH010000213.1 GCF_902141845.1 Methylobacterium symbioticum
CCTTCTGACGCTCGCGACCAGCCTCGCCCTCGGCGGATGCCTGCGGCCGGATTTCCGGACCGCGGCCCTCGACGCCACCGGCACCGGCTCGATCGGCGCTGTCCTCGCGCAGCTTCACCGGCCAGACCTACGCCTTCGAGGCGGCGGTCGATCGCCGCTACGCGGCCGTGCATGCGCTCGCCACCGAGGTCGCGCGCTCGCCCGACGCCGCGCAGGCGCTGCTGATGCCGGGGGAGGCGGGCACGATGAGCGCGGCCCTGGAGGAGATCCAGGCGCTGATCGGCGGTGCGGAGGACGCGGCGCGGCTCGCCGACTACCGCAACTATTTCGTCTACGAGATCGGCATGAAGGGCCGCGACGGCAGCCGCACCACCATGTCGAGCCGGGCGCTGCGGGGCTCGGGCGGCGAGGCGCAGGCCCCGTTCTACGTGGCGATCGCCGCCTCGCTCGCCAGCGCCTACTATCCGGGCGATCGGCCGGGCGACGAGAATCCGGGCCTGGGCCTGTGCCTCCTCGACGAGGCCTTCTCCAAGCTGGACGTGCGCAACAGCCAGGCGCTGGTCGACCTCTACGGCGCCTGGGGCCTGCAGCTGCTGATCGCCGCGCCGGAGGACAAGCGCACCACCCTGACCGAGGTGATGGACACCATCGTCACGGTCTACAAGAGCGCGGATCTGCGTTCGGTGCGGATCGAATCCGAGCACCCGCTGGAAGCGGCCAAGCGCGCGCTCGCGGGCATCAACCCGGACCGGATGGGACTGGAGGCGTTCGGCGAGGCCGATCCGGCCTGACCGCCCTCATCCAGGGCGGCCCATCGCCTGCGGCGGCGCGGTCGGGAGGGGGGCGCCGCCGACGCGGAAGCGATCGGGAGGAACGTCCGGTCGACGGCGCCGGCCGAGCGAGAGGGGGGATAACTCGCCAGACCGTGCCGTACTCTACGCGGCGTGCCGGAAAGCGCATTCACATACGTAACGCGGCACGGGAATTCGGCACACGAATGACACTGCCGATTGTGCCGGCCGTCGCATCGGGCCATCGCATCGGGGATGCGCCCGGCTCTCGGCGTGGCGCAGGCGCCAAGCCTCCCGCGATGCGGCCGAGGACCGGGCGGCGATCCGCGCGCCGGCCGTCAGTTGAGGTAGGTGCGGATCCAGTTCGGGGAGAGGATCTCGCCCTCCTCGGTGATGATCCAGGGCTGCTTGCCGGGGTCGGTCAGCGCGCCCGCGGCGGCGGCGATCGCCTCGCGCAGGGTGCCGAACCGCTCGGGCTGGGCCAGCGGCGAGCTCGCCGGGACCGAGCGCCAGATCGTCAGATCGGCGGGCCGTTCGAGAGCTTCGGTTTCCATGATGTCTGTCTTCCTTCCGAACCGTCGTCGTCCGTTCAGGCACCCGCTCGCCTTCAAGTCAGGCAGGAGCGGCTCTCAATGATGTCGTCTCGAATGGCAGCATCTCTGCGGCGGCAATGCGATCATTTCGCAACCATCTTCGAGCGTCGAGCCACGATTGTGTCGAAAACTCGTACCGCATCGACCGAAGTCGCGGGCCATGATGCCTTGCTTCAGCGTCGAACACTGCATTGTCACGTGCGAAGATTGTCCCCGCCAGTGATGACCATTTCGTTAGCCCGTCCAGCGTGGCTGTGTGGTGTGCTGCCGCACGCTCTCATCACGCTTGCGGCCGGGCCTCCTTCGTGTTGAAGGAACCAAGCTGAACGACCAGTTAAGGGCTACCCGGGCGCCGGACGCGGGTGCCGGACTGTGTCCGCAATGCTCAGTTTCCACCGGGGCAGGGGGGTCGGGACGACCGTGCCGGATCGTTTTGTGCGGGTGGCCCTGGTCGCGGTGCTGATCCTGCTCGCGCTGTTCGTCGCCCAGCCCTATCTCACGGCGCTCCTGTTCTCGGCCGAGACGCCGCGGGCGGTGACGGCGCGCGGCGACCTCGCGCCCGCGGAGACCAGCACCGTCGCGCTGTTCGAGCGGGCGAGCCCCTCGGTGGTCCACGTCTTCGCGCAGGGGGCAGCGCGGGGGCAGGCCCTGATGAGCCTCGACGACGAGGAGGAGCAGCAGGGCCAGGGCGGCAACGCCCAGACCGGCACCGGCTTCGTCTGGGACGCCGCCGGGCACATCGTCACCAACAACCACGTCGTCCAGGCGGCCGCCCAGTCCGGCGGCACCATCGCGGTGCGGCTCTCCTCGGGCGAGGTGGTGCCCGCGCGCCTCGTCGGCACCTCGCCCGCCTACGACCTCGCGGTGCTCCAGCTCGGCCGCGTCAGCCGCATGCCGCCGCCCCTCGCCATCGGCACCTCGGCGGACCTGAAGGTTGGCCAGTCGACCTTCGCCATCGGCAACCCCTTCGGCCTCGACCACACGCTGACCACCGGCGTGATCAGCGCGCTGCAGCGGCGCCTGCCGACGGGGGAGGGGCGGGAACTCTCCGGGGTGATCCAGACCGATGCGGCGATCAATCCGGGCAATTCCGGCGGCCCGCTGCTCGATTCCGCGGGCCGGCTGATCGGGGTGAACACGGCGATCTTCTCGCCCTCCGGCCATGTCGATGGTCCGCCAGGCCCCGTCGTCCTTGCGTCGGATGCGGACGGTGACGTGCAGGATCTCGTCCTCGCGCAGGGCCCGCGAGATCGC
>NZ_CABFPH010000214.1 GCF_902141845.1 Methylobacterium symbioticum
CATGCTGATCGTCGTCATCGATGACCCCTATGATCGGTTCCGATTCAACCATCAGGCATACGAGATGCCGGTCGGTGGGGGCATCCACCGCATCAGTTCACAGGGACGTTCTGCACGTTCCCGAAAGCCGCGCCTGCCGGGCGCTTGGCCAGCATCGCTCGACACAGCGCAAGGTGCCGCGGGGAAGGGATGATGCGCCTGGCCCTCCATCGGAGCGACCTAAGCCGCCTTACGCCTGCCGAGTGCGCCAAATGGAGCTGTTCGCGCCAAGACGCCGTCCGAGGTTCTGGCAGTGGCGTTTGGCACCGGCTTGAAGTCGTCAGATCGAGACGCCCATCTGATCGCCCCGCGATGGGTGAGAGATCGATCGGATGACGTCGCCATTGCACTGAAGCTTGCCAGCTCGCGCATACAACGGGCACATCCTTAGAGGCATCCCTTATCAAACCAAGGTGCGGCAGCCAACGTTCTCCTACCGCGGAGTGGTCGGGCTGTCCGGATCCTATCGGTCCGCATTCCAACACGCTGCCGACCATCACGCAGGTCCACAGGTCGCAGCGATCGGACCAAAGGAGACCCATAGCTGAGCTTTAGGGCAACGACAGAGTGCGCGAGCACATGGATCGTCATCGTTCTGCGGTTTGCTCGCAGGAGTATGCCGGGCCCGGCTTTGGTGAAATCGCCTGAGCGTTGGCCGATGCAGCTGGAGTGGCTGCTCTTGCCGTCCTCGGCGCCCCGCAGCTCGGTCGATCGCGACAGGCAATAGCCGAGTTAGACCTGCAGACCCAACCGGCGCTGCGGAGCATGCGCTTTATCGCGGGGAGGAGAGACTATGGAGCGGCGCCCGTTTGGTCCCGTGCCGCGCGAAGTTGCGGTGATCGGCCAGGGAACCTGGTACATCGACGACGCGCACCGGCCCACCGCGGTCGCTGCCCTGCGCCGAGGCCTGGATCTCGGCATGACCCACATCGACACCGCCGAGATGTACGGCGATGCCGAGACCGTGGTCGGCGAGGCGATCAACGGACGGCGCGACGAGGTTTTTCTCGTCTCCAAGGTTCTCCCCAGCAATGCCTCGCGCTCTGAGACCGTGGCGGCTTGCGAGCGCTCGCTCGCGCGCCTGCGCACCGACAGGCTGGACTGCTACCTGCTACACTGGCCCGGTCCGCATCCCCTCGAGGACACCTTCGCCGGCTTCGAAAGGCTTCGCGAGCAGGGCAAGATCCTGTTTTGGGGGGTGAGCAACTTCGACGTGCCCGACCTTGATGCCGCCTGGGAAGCTGGGGGCAAGGGCCGGATCGCCTGCAATCAAGTGCTCTACCATCTGGAGGAGCGTGCGATCGAGCACGCCGTGCAGCCCTGGTGCGAGGAGCATGGCATCGCCGTCGTCGCCTACAGCCCGTTCGGCCATGACAGCTTCCCCGACCCGCGCACGCCGGGCGGCCACGTGCTGGAGAGCGTCGCAGCACACCACGGCGCGACCGCACGCCAGGTCGCGCTCCGGTTTCTGTTACGGCGGCCGTCCTGCTTCACGATACCCAAGGCGTCCAGCCCTGAGCACGCCGCCGACAACGCGGGCGCCGGCGCGCTGTCGCTGACGGACGCCGAGATCGCACGGCTCGACGCAGCGTTCCCGCTCGGACCGCGACCGCGCCGGCTTCCCATGCTGTAGGCCCGTGAGACCTGCCTATCCGGTGCAGGTGCTAGTGCGGATGCTCTGCTCTACGAACGCGAGATCGACAGCATCGACGAAATTCCCGCCGGTCGGCTCCAACCGCCACACGGATCTCTCACAATCTGCATCACAGCGCCAAGCTCACGGGACGCCGCTTGGCGGTTGGGCCTGGTTCGCGTTGTGCCGTATCAGGTCGGCCAGCGACACATGCGTCGATTACAGTGACTCGCCCAAGGCATGCGGGCCATTCGCACTGACGTTACGACTCAGTGCCTCTGCGGCAAGCTCCGACGGTGCGGTCTCGTCGCGGAAACGCCCGAAGCAATCTCTTGGGAGATACTGGAATTGGCATAAAATTATGTATATTTGATTAGTAGTCGCCCTCATTTTCACCAGCGGCGCCATAATCAAATTTCAAAAAGATTATAGCGTCCGCGGAGTACGACATGGCTGCTTCTCAGGATCCCCTCACTCTGGCTGACATTGCCACGAATGCTGCTGGTGCCATGTCAGACATCCGGACCATCCTGAGCCGCGTCGCGCCAGCCGAGCGCGTAGCCTTCTGGCATGCGGTAGACCTCCTCTACCGTGCACCTTCGGAGTCTCCCCCTGAGCACAAAGGAATTATGGCCAATCCAGCACGGCGTCGCCCTGCGCCTCAAACTCCTGCTTCCGCCTTTCTGGCACGACGGCAGCGACGCCGACGCTCGGAATAGCCGGCTGTCTCAGGCGGTTTCAGAAGGTCAGACGTTCGAGATCTAAACCGCTTCGGTTTCTTCGGAAGTGGGCCCTCCCTGGAAACTGGCGCCAATCGCGCTCCGGAGAACACCGTAGGTATCGCCCGGATGATCTCATGACAGGCAGCGTGTACCTCCTTTTGCTTGGCATACGACCTCAGGGCAGGAGCGAGCGATGCGTGCAGTCGTCTACAATGGCCCGCGGGATGTCGCCGT
>NZ_CABFPH010000215.1 GCF_902141845.1 Methylobacterium symbioticum
CTGGCGCGCCAGTTCCGCCGACTGGAAGGGCTTGGCGAGGACCGGGAGATCCTCCGGGATCTCGATGGCGTCGGCGTGGCCGGTGAGGATGAGGACGGGGTGGCGCGCCACCACGCGCAGACGGATCAATCCGGGCGAGGAGGAGACGAGATGGGCCGGGTCGTCGCCGCGGAAGAAGCAGGCCTCGTCCGGCTCGTAGCTCCAGGCGGTGAGCGCGCCGCCGGCCGCCGCGCGGTAGGCCTCGCGCAGCGATTCCTCCGGCCAGCCGGCGATCCAGGCCGGCGGCGCATGCGGCGCGGAATCCGCACCCGCCGTCCCCTGCGGGGCGGGGCCGTCGAGCCAGCGGCGCAGGGCGGCGACACGGCCCGTCATGACGCCTTCGGCATCCGCCGGCAGCTGCTCGCGGGACTCGAGCGCGTCGATCCAGTGGCCGACGAGGTCGAGGCTGTCGAGAAGCCCGTCGACAATCTCCGGTTCGAGGGCGAGGGCGCCGGTGCGCACCTCGACGAGGAGGTCCTCCGCCGCGTGGACCAGGGCGGTGAGGGGCGCCACGTCGAACAGGCCGGACGTGCCCTTCAGGGTGTGCACCGCCCGGAAGATGTCGTTCAACGCATCGGCGTCGTGCGACTTCTCGAGCTGCAGCATGCCGCTGCCGGCGACCTCGAGGAGCTCGCGCGCCTCGGGAATGAACTGGGCGAGCAGGGCGTTCTTCACGATGCGGCTCCGGCCATCACGCGCGCGGCCTCCGCCAGCGTCTGCGGCTGGACGGGCTTGACAAGGTAGAGATTGGCACCCGCGGCATAGGCGCGGACCCGGTCCTGCGGCGCGCTCTCCGTGGAGATCATCAGGGCCGGCACGGCCCGCAGCTCGGGCAGGGCGCGGCCCTGGCGGAGGAAGGCGTAGCCGTCCATCTTGGGCATGTTCACGTCGACCACGAGCAGGTCGAAGCTCTGCGCGATCGCCTTCTCCAGGCCCTCGAAGCCGTTCACGGCCTCCTCGACCGTGAAGCCCGCGCTCTCCAGCACGTCGCGGTAATACATGCGGACGGTCGTGGCATCGTCCACGACGAGGACTCGTGCCATCTCAGATCTCCGCATCGAAGGGTTTCTGGTAGACGATCGCCTCCGCGAACTTGCGGATGGCGAACAGCGACGAGATCCGGCTCATCGATTCCGAGTGGCCGAGGCAGACGAAGCCGCCCGGATTCAGGGCGTGGAAGATCGTCTGGGCGGCATCGCGCCGCGAGGCGTCGTCGAAATAGATCAGCAGGTTGCGGCAGAACACGACGTCGAAGCCGCGGAACTGCCGGGTCGAGAGCGGGTCGGACAGGTTGACCCGGTGGAAGGCGATCGAGTCCCGGATGTCGGGGAGCACCTCGTAGGCCCCGCGCACCCGCCGGGTGAAACGGTCCAGCGTGGGGCGGGGCACGTGCTGCACGGAGCGCTCCCCGTAGAGGCCGCGCCGGGCCTGCTCGATCACCGTGGTGTCGATGTCGGAGGCGACGATCTCGATGTCGTAGCGGTCGACATCGGCCCAGTTGTCGAGGAGCTGGAAGGCGATCGAGTAGGGCTCCTCGCCGGTGGAGCAGGGGACCGACCAGATCCGCACCGGCTCGCCAGGCCGCTTGGCGCGCACGATTTCGGGCAGGATCGAGCGGACCAGGCAGTGGAACTGATACTCCTCGCGGTAGAAATAGGTCTCGTTGACCGTCATCAGGTTGACGAGCGCCTGAAACTCGGCGCCGTTGGCCTGGAACCGGAGCACGTTGAAGTAGTCGCGGAAGGTTGGCTGCCCGGCCTCAAGCATCCGTTCCTGTAGGCGCTTGTCCACGAAGTAACGCTTGTTGTCGGCGAACATGATGCCGGTCTTGCGGTAGAAGAAGTCCCGGAAGCGCGTGAAGTCGCTCTCTGAAACTTCGGGTCCGTGTGCGGCAGGCAAGGCACTCATCGGCACGGGCCCGGTCAGGCGATGCGGCGCTTGGCGGCCGAGGCCGCGAAGCGCAGGAAGGGCTCGTCCGGGAAGCGGGCGGCCACGGCCTCGATCTCCGGGATCATCTCCGGCGTGCCGATCTCGGCGAGCACGTCGAGGGCGGCCGCGCAGACATTCACGTGCGGATCCCGGGCCAGCGCGCGCAGGGCGAGGGCCGCCGCCTCCGGATGGTGCAGGGATGCGAGCACGTTGACGGCGAAGATGCGCCGGTCGCTGTCGGGATCGTCGAGGCCGTCCTCCAGGGCGCCGAGCACGGCCGCGTCCATGACCTGGAGCGTCTCGATCGCGGCGTTGCGCAGCCACACGTCTTCGCTGCCGAGCAGGCCGAGCAGGTGATGGGCGGCGGCCGGTGTGCCGATGCGCCCGATGGCGGCGAGGATCGCCTCGCGCACGCTGTTGTCGGCCTCGCGGGCGAGCTGCGCGGCGAGCGCGTCGACCGCGCCGGGGTCGGAGGCGAGCCGGCGGGCAGCCTCGCGCCGCGCCGCCGCCGAGG
>NZ_CABFPH010000216.1 GCF_902141845.1 Methylobacterium symbioticum
CTCGCCACGCTCGCGCTGCCCGCCGCCGCGGCGGGGACGGCTCTCGCCGCGCGCCTCTCCGGCGCCCTTGCCGCGGCTGCGGCGCTCGGTCCCGCCGGAGCGGGCGCCGCGGTGACGGCTCCTCGGCTCGGCCTCCTCCGATTCCTCGGGCAGTGCGGCGAGGTCGCCGTCGAGCCAGGGAATCGGCTGGCCGATGAGCGACTCGATCGCCTGGAGCGAGCGGCCGTCGCTGCGGCTGACCAGGGTGAAGGCATGGCCGGCCCGGCCGGCGCGGCCCGTGCGGCCGATGCGGTGGACGTAATCCTCCGGATGATGCGGCACGTCGAAGTTGAAGACGTGGCTCACGGCCGGGATGTCGAGGCCGCGCGCGGCGACGTCGGAGGCCACGAGCAGGGGCGTCTCGCCGCTGCGGAAGGCGTCGAGCGCGGCCATGCGGGCGCGCTGGTCCATGTCGCCGTGCAGCGCCGCCGCCGGGAAGCCGTGGTTCACCAGGGACTTCTGGAGCTGGGCCACCTCGCGCTTGCGGTTGCAGAAGATGATGCCGTTCTTCAGCTCCTCGGCGCCGCGGATGAGCCGGCGCAGGCGCTCGCGCTTGACATGGCCTTCCGCGCCGGTGGCGACGAGGCGCTGGACGATGGTCTCGGCAGTGGAGGCGGGGCGGGCCACCTCGATGCGCTCGGGGTTGTGCAGGAACGCGTCCGCGAGGCGCTCGATCTCCGGCGGCATCGTCGCCGAGAAGAACAGCGTCTGGCGCGTGAAGGGCACCATCTTCACGATGCGCTCGATGTCGGGGATGAAGCCCATGTCGAGCATGCGGTCGGCCTCGTCGATGACGAGGAGCTCGACGCCGGTCAGCAACAGCTTGCCGCGCTCGAAATGGTCGAGCAGGCGCCCCGGCGTCGCGATCAGCACGTCGGTGCCGCGGGTCAGCTTGGCATCCTGGTCGGCGAAGGAGACGCCGCCGATGATCAGCGCGACGTTGAGCTTGTGGTTGGTGCCGTAGCGCTCGAAATTCTCCTCGACCTGGGCGGCGAGCTCGCGGGTCGGCTCCAGGATGAGGGTGCGCGGCATCCGCGCGCGGGCGCGGCCGGTCTCGAGCAGGGTCAGCATCGGCAGCGTGAAGGCCGCCGTCTTGCCGGTCCCGGTCTGGGCGATGCCGAGCACGTCGCGCCGCGCCAGGACGTGGGGAATGGCCTGGGCCTGGATGGGCGTCGGCTCGGTGTAGCCCGAGGCCGAGACGGCCTGCAGGACCTTGTCGCTCAATCCGAGGTCGGAGAAAGGCATCAGCTCAGTGGACCGTTGCGCGCGGCGTGACGACCGGCCGGCGCAGAGAGGACAGTCGCGGCAACGGCTACGGGGCCGGGAAGATCGGAATTCGTATCGGCTATTGCCGTCTCGTCGGGAACCTGGCCTGGCACCCGGCATGCACGCGTGACGGGACACTTAGGGCCTTGCTACGGCTTGTCAATCTCGCGGACGCGAGACAGCCCGGCTTTTCCCGCACGGATCGGGCCCGCGCAGAGGCCGGATCGGGGAAGAAGATTGCCAAAGACTCTGGCGGGGCGCTCCGCCGGCCGCGCTCAGCGGCGCAGCAGGGCGCAGGGATCGAGCCGGACCTGACCTGCGGCGGCGATCGAGCCCGTCGTGTCCGGATCGGAGAGGAGGCGCGCCTCGCGGGCGATCCGCGGCGCGGAGGGGGGCTCGCCGAAAGCCCCGATATGCGCCAGATAATGCGCGGCCCCCACGGCCGCGATCGCGGCCAGGGCCGTGACCCGGAGCGCCCAGCTCACGGCACCCGAGCGCAGGAGAGAGCCGTAGGCCGCGCTCGATTCCGCCTCGTCCACTGGGGTGCCCCGCTCGTCCGCCTGTCCGGTGACGGCTCAGCCTCGGCGATCTTGGTTAAGCGGCGGTTACCCGGGCGACGGCTCCGGGCAGGAGATCGTGCAATAAAACTCTGCGCGATGGGGATCGCTCACGAAGTTCTTCCTGCATCTGGCGCGAGCGTGCCCAGGTTTTGCCCCATTCTCACGCTGGCCCGGAGCCGCTTCCAGCAACGCGATGCTTGGAAGACGCCCATGTGCGCCAGAGCACATCGGGGCGAGCCCGTTCGGTAGGCACGCGTAACTTTCACCTTTCGTTGACGGGTCGGATTTTATCTAGCCACGCTTGTTGCAGGAAAGCGACAGACCCACCCGGCTCAAGGACCTACAAGCACGCCGGCTTTGCCACACAGGACCCAGGACACAATGAAAAAGCTTCTCCTCGCATCGACCGTTCTCGCCGGCATGACCGCCGCCGCCGCCGCTGCCGACCTTCCGCGCCGCGCCGCCCCGCCGCCGGTCTTCACCCCGGTGCCGGTCTTCACCTGGACGGGCTTCTACGCCGGTTTCAACGCCGGCTACGGCTTCGGCACCGGCAATGACCGTGGCGCCACCGTCGCCGCCGTC
>NZ_CABFPH010000217.1 GCF_902141845.1 Methylobacterium symbioticum
GGCCGGATCCGACCCGCGCGACGGCTCCGGCGTACCGCCCTGCCGAGGCTCGGCTGCGCGGCGTCCCCGACCCGCGGCGAGCGCCGAGGCCTGGCCCGCACGAGCGAGCGGGAACGCGCCGGCACGCGGCGCCGCGCCCGGGAAGACCGCCGGTTCGGGGTCGATGATGAGGGGAACGGGCATCGCCCACCCTGCGAGATGCTGCCACATGCCGCCCCGTCGCATCGACGGGACCCGCGCCGCGCAGGGCGGGCGCCTTCCCTTCCGGGCCTGGGGATGACCATGCAACCCGGGTTGCCGCCGCGGCATGCGGCGGCCGGCGGGTCAGGCGCGCGGGGGCTCGCTCGGGGGCGTCGATGCCACGGAGGAGAGGCGGGCGGTGCCGAGGGGGAATTCGGGCGGCCTGGCGATGCGCAGGGGCGTCACGACCGGGCTCTCCGGCCGGATGACGGCATGGCAGGGGCAGTGCGCGCTGCAACGGCCAGGCCCCGCAAGGCCGCGGTCCGCCGGCTCGTCCGCGGCGGGCGCCCCGGAGATGGCATCGAGCACGATGACGATGCCGGGCCCGCCGGCTTCCTCGTCCGGCGACGCGGGCGCGGTCAGGGCCGGGTCCACCAGGGAGACGGTCAGGGCGATGGCGAGCAGGCAAACCAGGGCGCGGCGCCAAACGCCGGACGCGTACCCGTCCCACCGCTGCCGAAGCCTGACCATACGCCATGCTTACGGGGGCGCGCCGCCCGGCGCAAGGTCTCGCGGAGGTGGGGGAGGCCAGCGTCCGAGGAGCCCGATCGTTCCCGCGCGCCGGCGGCGCGACCCGTCGCAGGACCCTCCTCGCGCGGAGGGTTTCGCGCTTCGCCGGGGTCCGGCCCGGCCTCAGGGGCGGAGCCGATGTCCGGCCAGGGCGATGCGGTCGCGGATCTCGACCTGCCCGCGCAGGACCCGGATCCATCCCGCGCGCTCCCAGCCGGCGAGATGCCGGCTGACGACCTCGCGCACGGTGCCGAGGTCGGCCGCGATCTGCCGGTGCGTCGCGGTCACCCTTCCGTGCTGGTCCGCTTGGGCGAGCAGGTGCCGGGCGAGGCGCTCCTCAAGGGGCGTGAAGGCGATCTCGTCGAGGAGCCCGAACAGGACGGCCATGAGCTTGGCGTAATCGTCGAGGACGAAGGCGCGGAACGCGGCCGAGGCCGCCATGAGGTGCCGGAAGGTCTCCGCCGGAAGCGCCGCCAGCACCGTGCGCTGCTCCGCGACGCTCTCGGCCGGGAAGGTGCCGCCGGCGAGCAGGCACTGGGTCGTGAGGACGCAGGTCCCCCGGGGACCCACCCGGTAGATCAGCATCTCGCGGCCGCCCGCGGAGATCCGGAAGACGCGTGTCCGGCCCTCGATGCACATCAGGTAGTTCGCGCACTCGCCTCCCAGCTCGTAGGCGGTCGCTCCCGCCTCCAGCACGGGAAAGCGCACGGCGCCGCGCAGGATGTGCCGGTGGTCGGCCGGAAGCGTCCCGAGCACGGGAAACTGCTCGAACCAGCGCTCGACGCGGTCGGCGTGAGACATGCGCGATGACCTTCAGCTCCGCGGCGCGCCGGTCGGGCGCCGGGGACGTTCCGGGACAGGCCGGCGTCGATGAGCGCGGGCACAAACGACCGATGCCGCCCGCGTTCGGATTGAGCCGCGCGGGCGCGCGGCGGTGCCGGTTCCGGCGGTGCGCGGGGCCCGAGCCCGTTCGCCGGGAACCGCGGGGACACCCATACGCAGGCACGCGGCCCTCCCGTTCTCGGCCGTCGTCGCCCGGGGTCCGGCGTCGGCCGCGGGCGACCTGCTCCGCCCCCTCGGCCGGACGATGCCGGACATGACGCAGGCGGGGACGGCCCGCGCCGCTATCGAGGCGACGATCGCCCGGGCGGCCGGCAAGCCGCTCAGCCTCTCGGACGGGCGCCTGTCCGGCCTGGACCTCAGGCGCGCGAACCTGCGCCCGTCCCGCTTGAACAGGGTCCTGCCGCGGGGGGGCGGTCTCCGCGTCGCGGCCCCCGACCAGGCCGGGCTCAAGACGGCCGACCTGGGCGGGGCGAAGCTCGTCGGCGCGCGTTTCTTCGGTCCGCAGGTCCGGGGGCGAACCCGCGCGGAGCCGACCGGAGCGGGGCCAGGACCGGCCGCGACTTCGGCGGGGCGAGCGCCGGCGGCGCGCTCCGCGCCGGCCCGCGCGGCGACGCCGCCGTCCGGAACGCTGACGC
>NZ_CABFPH010000218.1 GCF_902141845.1 Methylobacterium symbioticum
GAGGATCCGCGCCTCGGCCGCGGCCTCGGCCTTGGCCTGCACCGCCTTGCGCTTCTCCTCGCGGGTCAGGCCGATGCCCACCTCCACGAGGTCGCGCACATCATCGGCGCGACGAACCTCGACAATATCGGCATCGCCGGCATCGAGAAGTACATCGACAGCCAGGGCAACAAGGCGCTCAACGAGTTCGGCCTGATCGCCAAGCAGACCGACCTCAAGCCGGTCCAGCTCTCGGTGGATCTGCGCGCCCAGTTCGCGGTGCGCGACGAGCTCGCCAAGGGCATCGAGCACTTCAAGGCCAAGGCCGGCGCCTCGATGATCCTCGACGTGACCACGGGCGAAGTCATCGCCCTCGTCTCGATGCCGGATTTCGACCCCAACAACCCGGTCGACGCCCTGTCGGACGACAAGATCAACCGGATGAATGTCGGCGTCTACGAGATGGGCTCGACCTTCAAGGCGATGACCCTCGCCATGGCGCTCGAATCCGGCAAGTTCACCGTCAACTCGACCTTCGACACCCGGGGCGGCGTGCTCAACTGGGGGCGGCAGAAGATCCACGAGTATCACGGCACCAACCGCGTCATCACCATGCCGGAGGTGTTCACGCACTCGTCCAACATCGGCTCGGCCAAGATGGCGCTCGGCGTCGGCGTCCCCGGCCACAAGGCCTTCCTGAAGAAGATGGGCCTCCTCGACCGGCTCCGCACCGAACTGCCGGAATCGGCCGCACCGATCATTCCGCCGCGCTGGACCGAGATCAACACGATCACCATCGCCTTCGGCCACGGCCTCGCGGTGGCGCCGCTCCAGGCCTCGGCCGCGGTCGCCGCGATCGCCAATGGCGGCTTCCTGATGACGCCGACCTTCCTCAAGACCACGTCCGAGGAGGCGATGACCAAGGCCACCCGCGTGCTGCGCCCCGAGACCAGCGAGGCGATGCGCTTCATCATGCGCCTCAACGCGGTCGAGGGATCGGCCAAGAAGGCGGCGATTCCCTACTACTATGTCGGCGGCAAGACCGGCACGGCCGAGAAGGTGATCGGCGGGCGCTACGTGAAGAACCGCCTGTTCACGACCTTCATGGCGGCGGCTCCGATGAACAACCCGAAATACCTGTTCGTCACCATCATGGACGAGCCGCAGGGCCTGCCGGAATCGGGCGGCTACGCCACCGCCGCCTGGAATTCGGGCGTCGTGACCGGCCGGGTGATCGAGCGGGTCGCCCCGATCCTCGGACTGCCGCCGCAATTCGAGCCGCCGGCCCGGCCCTTCCCGCTGATGGTGAAGCTCGGCGCCTACCACGCCACCCAGGTCGACGGGCGATGACCGCGCTCGGCGACCTCCTCCCCGAAGCCGGCGCGGACAGCGCCGGCCTGTCCGTGTCCGCGGTCACCGCCGACAGCCGCAAGGCCGGGCCCGGCAGCCTCTTCGTGGCTGTGGCCGGCGTGAAGGCCGACGGCCGCCTGTTCGCTGCGAAGGCGGCGTCTGCCGGCGCGGTCGCCGTGGTGGGGGAGGGCGCACGGCCGGCGGATCTGCCGGCCGGCACACCCTGGATCGCGGTGGCCGACGCGCGCCGCGCCCTGGCGCTCGCTGCCGCCGGCCTGCATCCGCGCCAACCCGAAACCGTGGTCGCCGTGACGGGCACCGCGGGCAAGAGCTCCGTGGCCGACTTCGTCCGCCAGATCCTGGCGCGGATCGGCCGCGAATCGGCGAGCCTCGGCACGGTCGGCATCGTCACGAACCAGGGCGCGCAGTACGGCTCGCTCACCACGCCCGATCCGGTCACCCTGCACGAGACCCTGGCGCGGCTCGCCGACCAGGGTATCACCGACCTTGCCATGGAAGCCTCCTCCCACGGGATCGAGCAGCGCCGCCTCGACGGCGTGCGCCTGGCGGCGGCGGCCTTCACCAATCTCGGCCGCGACCATCTCGACTACCACGCCGATATCGAGAGCTATCTCGAGGCCAAGCTCCGCCTGTTCACGACCCTGCTGCCCGAGGGGTGCCCCGCCATCGTCAACGCGGACGGCGCCTATGCCGACCGCGTCGCCGCCGTGGCGCAGGCCGCCGGGCGGCCGGTGCGGACGAC
>NZ_CABFPH010000219.1 GCF_902141845.1 Methylobacterium symbioticum
GATCCTCGCCCTCGATCTCGACCTGAGCCCGGCAGGCGCGCCCGTACTGGTTGGGTCGGCGCTCCCAGGAGCGGTGCTGACTGGCGCAGGACTGCGTGACCACACTCCTTTCCTCAATCAGGACCAATACCTGAGATCCAGACAGTAGCCACCGACGGCACAACTAGGTTGATCGCACCAGAGTGCCTGGAGATGAATAATGAATATCAATCGTCATAAGATACAGCCTGTGAGCTTTATCACATAAAACTTGGCTACTTCGTATATGATCCGATCGCGTGGCGTAACTTTTGCGCTCACGTAAATTACAAGGATTGGAGGCGAAAATGTCCGGCTTGAAGGAGTTCCTATCCAAAAACGGTATACGCACCAAATCTCATGGAGATGGTGTGCATATCGGTATTGCCCTTACCGAAGCTGCGGCAACGGGAATGGAGATCGCGCACGTAGGCGGCCATGGGGTAGGCGTACTAGGAGGCGGTGCACTTGCGGGATACGCTGGACTTGCCGCAAGCGTTGGAGGACCAATCATTGGCCTTGTCGGCGTAGGAATGGCTCTTGGATCTGGCTATGCCGAGGCTCGTGAGCTTGTGGAAAATGAGAATGTTGCATCGGGCTTTTCACAGGGTTTCGTAACAGGATTGCTTGGCTGGTCCGGAAAACAGGTCGCAGATCATTTTGGCCGAGGAAATGTCATAAAGATCAACAGCTTCGATGAAAGAACGGACGCAATCAGGGTCGAAGCATACAATAAGGGTCTCAAGACCGGATTTGTACTTGCGTCAAGTTTGATAGACAGTCAGAAAAAACAATTTCTGAAAGAAATCAAAACGGCTTCCAATGCTATCGCGCCGAGATCATGGAACGGCGACGAGAATAAAAACGCCCGTATTGGCTACGTGATAGAGCTATCATCCGGAGGACTTGGAAAACACTATATGCAGTGAATTCGATAGAATAATTTTATAGCTGTATTTAGTTGTTACTTGGAAAAGTTAGGTCTTTCGAAAGCCGACACCATAAGAATATATATTCTGCGCACCTCAATAATGGCTGTTGTGATAGTGGCAAGTAACTACCACCTAGAGCCGGCTCAGGTGACATTGAGCCGCGCTCCTTGAGACTGCTCTCGGAGCGCGGTCGAACAGGCTAACGATCCCGGCCTGCACGACCGGGCTATTTTAGCGAGCGGTTGCCTCGGCGATTACCTGGGAACTGGCAGATGATGCGGGGACGAGACGCGGCGTGGTCGTCAGCTCGGAGGCTGGACGCACGGATGCGGTAGCGCGAGCCTGCTCACGGTAGAGCGTCGGGGTGACGTCGACGTGCTCGCCTGCGGCGGCCGAACCGACGGTGGTGGCGGAGGCGATGGCAGCGAGGATGAAAGTTCGGACGGTCATGATCTTGATCCCTCTGGACCTTCAGGGCTGATGCCCCGCTTCGAGGGGTTATTTGCGTTGCAACGCATCATCATTCAAACAGATGCGCTTGATAGCCGACATCGACGTTATCGATGACCGTGGATGGGCTGAGGGGATCTGGGCAGTTCCTTTTTGCGCACCGATCGCAATGACCGGCGCAACCTTCCGGCAAGCCGACAGTCGTATGCCCCCAGTGACCTGACCGGCTGGCTTTGGACCGGGCTGATTGAGAGGATCAGCCAGGACCGGAGGAGTCGGACATGCGGCGAGGTCAGAAGACGAGCGCGGAGCAGGTCGTGCTGATGCTGCGCCAGATCGAGGTGCAGACAGCCCAGGGCAAGAACTTGGCGCTGGCTCAGCTAAGGAGGCAGAGATCTCCGAGCAGAGCGACTCACGCTGGCGCAAGGAGTACGGTGGCCTCCAGGTTGACCAGGCCAGGAAGATGAAAGACCTGAAGCGCGAGAACGCCCGGCTTCGTCGTCTGGTGGCCGATCTATCTTTGGAGAAGCAGGTGCTGGCGGACGTTGCCGCGGGAAACTTGTAGCCCCCGAGCGACGCCGGCAGGCGGTCGATGGCATCCGG
>NZ_CABFPH010000221.1 GCF_902141845.1 Methylobacterium symbioticum
CGCTCCGGCAGGATGTCTTTGACCTTTGCGACGATGGCGGCGGCGTCGAGGCCGGCCTCGGCATACATCCGCTCCGGCGTGTCGTGGTCCTGGTAGGTGTCCGGCAGCGTCATCGTCCGCACCCGCACCCGCATCGCGTCCAGAACGCCGCGATCCGACAGACAGTGCAGCACCATCGCCCCGAACCCGCCCCGCGAGCCCTCCTCCAGCGTGATCAGAACCTCGTGGCTCGCCGCCAGGTCCAGGATCAGCGCCTCGTCCAAGGGCTTGGCAAAGCGCGCATCCGCCACCGTCACCGCCACACCCGCATCCGCCAGCTGGTCCGCCGCCTTCAGCGCCTCCGACAGACGCGTGCCCAGGCTCAGGAGCGCCACACGCGCCCCCTCCGGACGCCGAACGATCCGCCCACGCCCGATCTCCAGCGCCTCGCCCCGCTCCGGCAGCTCCACGCCCACACCCTCGCCGCGCGGGTAGCGCAGCGCGATCGGGCCCGTGTCATGCGCATGGGCGGTCGCCACCATGTGCACCAGCTCCGCCTCGTCGGCCGCCGCCATCACCGTCATGTTCGGCAGGCAGCACAGATAGGCCAGGTCGAAGGCGCCCGCATGCGTCGCCCCGTCCGCCCCCACCAGACCCGCCCGGTCCAGGCAGAAGCGCACCGGCAGGTTCTGCAAGGCCACGTCGTGGATGACCTGGTCGTAGGCCCGCTGCAGGAAGGTCGAGTAGATCGCCACGAACGGCTTGTAGCCCTCCGTCGCCAGGCCGCCGGCAAAGGTCACCGCGTGCTGCTCGGCAATCCCCACGTCGAAGGTGCGCGCCGGATGCGCCTTGCCGAACAGGTCGATGCCCGTGCCCCCCGGCATCGCCGCCGTGATCGCCACAACCTTCGGATCGGCATCCGCCGCCTTGATCAGGCTCTCGCCGAACACCCGCGTATAGGCCGGCGCGTTCGGCTTGGCCTTGGCCTGCACCCCTGAGACCACGTCGAACTTCACCACCCCGTGGTAGCGGTCGGCGCTCGCCTCGGCCGGAGCGTAGCCCTTGCCCTTCTGCGTGACCACGTGCAGCAGGATCGGGCCGTGCTCGGCATCGCGCACGTTCTTCAGCACCGGCAGCAGGTGGTCGAGGTTGTGCCCGTCCACGGGCCCCACATAGTGGAAGCCCATCTCCTCGAACATCGTGCCCCCGCCCACCACCAGCGAGCGGGCATATTCCTCGGCCGCGGCCGCGCGCTGGTAGAGCGCCTTGGGCAGCAGCTTGCCGAGCTGCTTGGCGGTCTCGCGCAGGCTCCGGTAGGTGTCGCCGGAGGCCAGCCGGGCCAGATAGGCCGACATGGCCCCCACCGGCGGGGCGATCGACATGTCGTTGTCGTTCAGGATCACGATCAGGCGCGAGTGCAGCGCGCCGGCATTGTTCATGGCCTCATAGGCCATGCCCGCCGACATCGAGCCGTCGCCGATCACCGCCACCACGTTGCGCCGCTTGCCCGCCTCGCGGCCGGCCGCCTTGGCCCCGGCCACGTCGAGGTCGCGGGCCACCGCCATGCCCAGGCCCGCCGAGATCGAGGTGGAGGAGTGCGCCGCGCCGAAGGGGTCGTAGACGCTCTCGCTGCGCTTGGTGAAGCCCGACAGGCCCCCGCCCTGGCGCAGCGTGCGGATGCGGTCGCGGCGGCCGGTGAGGATCTTGTGCGGGTAGGCCTGGTGGCCGACATCCCAGATGATGCGGTCGTCGGGCGTGTCGAACACGTGGTGCAGGGCCACCGTCAGCTCGACCACGCCCAGACCCGAGCCGAGATGCCCGCCGGTCACCGAGACCGCGTCGATCATCTCGGCGCGCACCGCGTCCGCCACCGCCTGAAGACGGCTCTCCGGCAGACGCCGCAACGCCGCAGGCTCCTCAAGACCGTCAAGAATCGACGTCACGCTCTCTCTCTCGGCCA
>NZ_CABFPH010000222.1 GCF_902141845.1 Methylobacterium symbioticum
CGGCTGGAGAGCTGTGCGGACATTGGGGCATATCCGCCGCCGATCGCGCGGATCTATTTCGGCTCTCCAGGCGTCTGAACCCAGGAGAGCCCTCAAGCGACACCACCGACGCCATCGTCTCCCGCGACCTCGCCATGGCGCGCCAGTTCGACGACCTCGCCAACAAGGCCCGCGACATGGGGCTGATGCGCCGCAACGCGGTGATCGCCGTGCTCAGCCGGAAGACGGACGCGCAGGAGGTCGCCCGGGCGCTGGACGGCTGGCGCGGCGCGGCGGGCGAGGCGGACGCGATCTTCACCAGCCTGACCCGCTCGGCCGAAGCCTACGCGGACAACGCGACCTCGCCGGCCCGCGCCGCGATCTGGAAGCGCCTCGCCCAGAACGTCGCCGACACCGCCGGCCAGTTCCGCCAGCTCCGCACGGCGAGCGAGACGCAGGTCGCCGCGATCTCCGCCCGCGACGCGGACGCGGTGGAGGCCCGCAACGAGGAGATCAACCGCCAGCAGGAGGTGGTGCTGCGCGGGATCGACCGCGGCCGCGACGTGCTCGACGAGGGGATCGTCGCCGGGCAGCGCGCGGTGCAGGGGGTCTACGAGTCGAGCCGGCTCTCGATTCTCGGGACGCTTGCCGCCTGCGCCCTGCTGAGCATCCTGGTGACGGTGCTGATCAGCCGCGCGGTGGTGCGCCCGCTGACCACCGTGATGGGCTTCGTCGAGCGCGTCGGCTCGGGCGACCTCGCGGGCGAATTGCCGGCGCGGGGCAACGACGAGATCGCCCGGCTCTCGCGCACCCTCAATGCCATGGTGGCGGGGCTTGCCGAGCTCGCCCGCACCAACCGCGCCGCCACCGCCGACCTCAACGCCGCGGCGGCCGAGATCCGCGCCTCCGCCCAGGAGCAGGCGGCCTCCGTCGAGGAGCAGTTCGCCGCCGTTCAGGAGACCGCGGCGACGGTGGACGAGATCACCCATTCGGGCGCGCAGATCACCAAGCGCGCCGGCGAGGTCATCGCCACCGCCAAGGCCACCGCCCAGACCTCCCGCCAGGGCCTGCGCGCGGTCGCCGACACCGCCAAGGCCATGGACGCCATCCGCGAGCAGGCGGAGGCGGTGGCCGGCAACATCGTCGCGCTCTCCGAGAGGACGCAGGCGATCGGCGACATCATCGAGACCGTCAACGACATCTCGGAGCGCACGCATCTCCTCGCGCTGAACGCGGCGATCGAGGCGGCCGCCGCCGGCGAGAGCGGGCGCAGCTTCGCGGTGGTCGCCGCCGAGATGAAGCAGCTCGCCGACCAGGCCAAGGCCGCCACCGTGCAGGTGCGCGGCATCCTCGGCGAGATCCAGCGGGGCATCAACACCTCGGTGATGCTGACCGAGGAGGCGGTCAAGCGCGCCGCCACCGGCAAGACCCGCTCCGACACCACCCAGCGCACGATCGAGGAGATCTCGGCGCGCGTCGAGGAGAACGTCCAGACCTTCCAGCAGATCGTCGCCTCGACGAACCAGCAGCAGCTCGGCATCGAGCAGGTGATGGGCGCGCTCCAGAACATCCGCCAGGCCAGCCAGCAGACGGCGGCCGGCCCCCGCGAGGTCGAGGCGGCCCCGGCCAACCTGACCGGGCTCGCGCAGGCGCTGAGGGCGCTGGCCGAGCGCTACCGCCACTGAGCCCCGGGCGCAGCGGGCCGTGAGCGACATCCGCCAGCTCCTGCTCGCGGCCTTCGAGGTCGAGCATCGCGAGCATATCGAGGCGATCCGCGCCGCGCTGGGCGCCGCGGGCGAGGAGCCCCTGCCCGACTGGAACGACGATCCTGAAGACGATGCTGCCCAAGATCGCCGCCTATGGCGGCAAGACCTGGGGCGGCTACGAGGTGGTGCGCCGCGGCGGACAGGTCTCCCTGCGCC
>NZ_CABFPH010000223.1 GCF_902141845.1 Methylobacterium symbioticum
GCGAAGGCGCCCAAGCGCGAGCCCGCCACCCGGAACGCCGAGGCGGCGCCGCCGCGTCCGCAACGGCCGCATGTCCAGACCCGGCAGGCGGCGCGCCCGCTGCCGCGGCCCGCGCGCGAGGAGGCGGGGGTGGTCTATGCCGATCCGGATCCGTGGGCGGGCCGGGCCGCTCCGGTGGTGCGCGGCTGGTGGTGAGGTCCCCAGCCCGACGACACGGTTGAGGACAAGAATCCGTGAGCGTGCGCGGTCACACTTGCGGGCACGATTTCGCCATGGTCGAGCCTTAGCCGTAGGGAATCGAGCGGTGTCCAGGTCGAGGACCCGATAACCGGCCGTTGACGGTTTTCGGCAACCTTGCGTTCACCATGATTCCCGCCGTCGCGGGTCCCCGCACTGGGCAAGGATCATCGTGCGCAGGCTCTCCCGCATCCGACCCGCCCGCCGTCTCGTCATCGCCGTCTCCGGCCTCACGATCGCCCTGCTCGGCGGCACCCGCGGCACCCAGGACGCGGTCGCCAACGGCGACACCCGCACGCTCTCGATCTACCACACCCACACGAAGGAGAGCGCGACCGTCACGTTCAAGCGTGACGGGCGCTACGACCGTGCGGCCCTGGAGCAGCTCAACTGGCTCCTGCGCGACTGGCGCATGGACGAGCCGATCAAGATGGACCCGCGCCTGTTCGACACGGTGTGGGAGGCCTACCGGCAGGTCGGCGCCTCCGAGCCGATCCACGTGGTCTCGGCCTACCGCTCGCCGGGCACCAACGCGATGCTGCGCCGCCGCTCCCGCGCGGTGGCGGAATTCAGCCAGCACATGCTCGGCAAGGCGATGGACTTCTACCTGCCCGACGCGTCGATCGACCAGATCCGCGCGGTCGGCATGCAGATGCAGCGCGGCGGCGTCGGCTGGTATCCGCGCGCGGGCTCGCCCTTCGTGCATCTCGACGTGGGCTCGGTGCGCTCCTGGCCGCGCATGAGCCATGACCAGCTCGTCCGGCTGTTCCCGGACGGCAAGACCGTGCACCTGCCGGCGGACGGCCACCCGCTCGCCCGCTACGAGGAGGCGCGCGCCGAGGTGCTCGCCCGCGGCGGCTCGGGGGCCGGCATCACGACCCAGGTCGCGGCGGCCGAGGAGGATGACGGACCGAGCGTCGGCAAGTTCCTGGCAAGCCTGTTCGGCGGCGGATCGAGCACGCCGGAGCCCGCTCCTGCCCCGACGGCGCGGCGACGGCAGAAGCCGGCCATCGTCGTCGCAAGCGCCGATCCGGACGTGCAGATCGGCTCGGGCAACGCGCTCGCCTACGCCGCCCCGAACGCCGATCAGGCGCTGCGCGGCTCGGCGCTCCAACGGGGCGTCAAGGCGGCCGACGCGAAACCCGTCGATGCCAGGAGCCTGCTCACCGCCGAGACGCCCGCGCCGGCGGCCGCGAAGCCGGCCGATCCGCTGCTGCAGGCGGTCGAGGCGCCGCTGCCGCCGCGCCGGCCCGCCGAGTTCGCCACCGTCGCCGCAGCGGCGATCATGATGCCGCTGCCGCCGCAGCGCCCGGTCCAGCTCGCCGCGATCGGTCCGGTGGCGCTCGCCGCGCCGCCCTCGATGCTGCAGAAGAGCGAGGCCACGGCGCCCCCCGCCCGCCGCGTCGCGCTCGTGC
>NZ_CABFPH010000224.1 GCF_902141845.1 Methylobacterium symbioticum
GCCCTCACGGACTGCTGCGCCGGATCGGCCCGTGCGCCGTGAAGACCCGTCCGCCCGCGGAGAGGGCGCCCGGAAGTGGTGCGCGGCGCATGCAACAGCCACAGCCGGCCGGATGGGCAGCCGAAGCCTGGCGTGACGAGGGCGCGCTTGGCTCGGTCGCATCGCGGGCGACACCGCGACCTGCGTGGCCGCTGGCGATGGCCGGTGCGCTCAGGACTGTCCGTGCGGCCCCGGTCCCGCATTCGGGACAGGCACAGGGGTCTTGAAACTGCGCCATGGGGCGCATGGCCCTGAACGGCCCGCACGCGTCGCACGCGTAGTCGTAAGTCGGCATCGCGTCCTCACGCTCGAGCCCGTCCGGCGAGATCATGGATCGGCCGGGCGAGCGGCGGCCCGCCCGGCTTGGCAGGGCCGCTCATGCGGCTGGCTTGAGGATCACCTTGGTCCAGCCGTCATCGCGCGCGTCGAAGTGCCGGTAGGCCGTCGGCGCCTCTCCCAGCGGAAGCTCGTGCGAGACGATGAAGGACGGCTTCGCGCGGCCGGTCGAGATCAGGTCGCGCAACGGCCGGTTATAGGCTTTCACGTTGCATTGGCCGACGCCGATCGTCTGGCCCTTGAACCAGAAGAGGCCGTGGTCGAACACGATCTCGCCCTGCTTGTAGAGCGGGTCCTGAGGCGCCGGATCCTGGGGCGTGAAGACGCCGACCACGCCGATGCCGCCGGTGAACTTCACCGATTTGACCAAGTCGTTCATGGTCATGTTGGGGTGCTCGTGGCCCTGCGGATCGTGTGCCTGGTAGCCGACGCACTCGCAGCCGCGGTCGGCCCCGATGCCGTTCGTCAATTCCAGCACCTGGTCCACCGCGGAGCCCTTCGAGTCATCGATGGGCAGGGCCCCGATCGAGCCCGCGAGGCGCAGGCGGTCGGGATGGCGATCGACGACCATCACCATGCAGGCGCCCTTGATCATCGCCGCATGGGCCGCCATCAGACCGACCGGGCCGGCCCCGTAGATGACGATCGATTCGCCGGGGCGCAGTCCGGCAAGCTCGGTGGCGTGCCAGCCGGTCGGGAAGATGTCGGCCAGCATCACGTAGTCGTTCTGCCGCTCCTCCGCATCGGGCGGCAGTTTCAGGCAATTGTAGTCGCCGTAGGGAACGCGCAGCAGGTCGGCCTGGCCGCCCCGATACGGCCCCATGTCGGCAAAGCCGTACGCGGCGCCGGCCATGTTCGGCATGACGCTGCGATCGGCCGTCGTCAGGCAGAACGCGCTCAAGCCGCGCTCGCAATTCTTGCAGAACCCGCAGCCGATGTTGAAGGGGATGGCGACCCAGTCTCCGGCCTTCACCCGATCGACGGCGTCGCCGACTTCGGCCACCTGGCCGAGGTTCTCGTGCCCGAACACGCCCCCGCGCGGGAAATCGGTCCGGCCCTCGTACATGTGCAGGTCGGAGCCGCAGATGTTGGTGCTCGTGATCCGCACCAGCACGTCGGTCGGCCGCTCGATCCGGGCGTCAGGCACGTCCTGCACGGCGACATCCCGCGGGCCATTGTAGACGACTGCACGCATCGCTCGCTCCTGCCCTGAGGTCGTATGCCAAGCAAAAGGAGGTACACGCTGCCTGTCA
>NZ_CABFPH010000225.1 GCF_902141845.1 Methylobacterium symbioticum
CGCCGGTCGTCTGAGCGCCGCGCACCGACAGGCGCGGGACTTGCATCGACCCTCCCCGTCCCGATCCCGAGCCTCCGCCGGGCCGGATCGCGTGCGGGATGGCCCGGACCGGCCGGCGGCTCGGCCCCGGACGGCGGCCAGGGGTCTGGCCAGAGATCCGGCGATGGGTCCGGCGACGGATCCCTCGCCCCGTCCGCCGGAGCGTCCACGACGCCGTCGGCGCGTCCGTCCGTCTGGGGGCCGGCCCGCAGACGGCGGCCGAGTTCGAGATAGAGCAGGTGGTCGGCGATCTCGCGGTCGAGGGCCTCGCGGCGGCGGCGCAGGTCGGCGAGGCGCGCCCGGATCTCCGCTTCCGATGGAACCATGCTTCCGGCCTCCGGAATATTCTGTTCCCCGAAACTAGCGGACCGGATTTTCCAAGGGAAGAGGCCGCAGCGGCTCATTCCCTAGATCCCGTTATTCCCTAAACGCCGGGAATGCGGCACGCGTCGATCGGGAACGATCCATGCGGCGCCCGTACGGCTTTCCATCGGAGGCCGCATCCCCGGGAAAACCGGGAATATTCCAACCGGCTCAGGCCCGGAGCTTCATGCCCTGCTTCGCGGCGGTCCGTATTCCCTGCCGCGGGGGGACCAGCAGGGCGCCGGGATCGGCCGGCTGCAGCACCAGGCCGCCCTCGTCGAGGCTGAGCGGCAGCTTCGGGAAGACCTCGCAGAGATGGGCGAGATCCGCCTTGAAGGCCTGGCGGAAGCTGCGGAGGCTGGCATTCTCCGCCCCGAACTGGCCGTGCAGGTTCTCCCAGGTCAGCCGCAGCGGCCGGTGCAGGGCGCGCAGGCGGTAGCCGACCCAGAACAGCAGGTCGAGCTTGCGCGCCGAGCCCGAGAAGGCCCGGGCCGCCCGCACGTCGACGGGGAGCGCGTGCCGGATCAGGCTGTCGTAGAAATCCTGGTGGAACTGGACGGTCCGCGACCACTCCCCCTCCCCGTGGGCGCGCCAGAGATCGAGGCTGCGGAAGGGCGGCACGTTGAGGGTGCTGGCCGCGCCCTGCCCGTCCCACAGGCCGATCTGCAGGGCGCAGGCGGCGAGCCGGTGCACCTGTTCCTTGAACTGCCGGATGGTGCCGCGCTCGCCCCCGGTCACCGCGAAGCCCATCTCGCGCATGAAGCCCGAGAGCGAATCCGCCACCTGCACGGTGGGGCTGCGCTGGCGCACGGCCTCGGTGCAGAGGTGCAGGAGCACCAGCCGGGCCTTGGGGCCGTAGGGCAGCCCCTGCGGCTCCCAGGCGCCGGTCTCGGGGTTCTTGAGGCGCCCGGCCGTCAGGCTCAGGGAGTTGCGGCCGTAGGTGCGGCTGAACTCGCGCGCCTCGCCCGGATCGCGATAGGGCAGGCCGCACAGCGCCAGCACCGAGTGGATGTGCTGCAGGTTCTCCGGCCCGGTGGGCTGGGTCTCGATGACGAGGCGCACCGCGTCGCGCCGGCGCTGGTCGCGCCCGAGCCGGGCCCGCCGCTCGGCCTCCGCGCTCTCGGCGCTGCGGGCGGCGTCGCGCTCGCGCTGGCGGTGCAGGATGTGCTCGACGCTCTGGGCGAACAG
>NZ_CABFPH010000226.1 GCF_902141845.1 Methylobacterium symbioticum
TCTCGAAGCTTTTGGAGATATCGATGAAGCTCTTGAAGAGCTCCCTTCTCGGATCGGCTGCGGCCTTCGCCGCCGTCGCCGCCGCCCAGGCCGCCGACCTTCCGGTCAAGAAGGCGGCTCCGATCGAGTACGTCCGCGTCTGCTCCGCCTACGGTGCCGGCTTCTTCTACATCCCCGGCACCGATACCTGCCTGCGCCTCTCCGGCCGCGCCCGCTTCGAGTACGGCTACCAGGCCCCGCTCTCCCGCGGCGCCGGCAACGGTGACTACAGCGGCTACCGTAGCCTCGCCCGCATCAACCTCGATGCCCGCACCCAGACCGCCTACGGCACCCTGCGCGCCTTCGTCCGCCTCGAGACGGCGAGCCGCAGCGGCTTCCCGGGCCTGAACTCGGGCACCCAGAACCGCATCGCCAACGCCTTCCCGGCGCTCGGCGTCGACGGCTTCGGCCGCGTGCAGCAGTACTTCAACACGGACAAGGCCTTCGTGCAGTTCGCCGGCTTCACCGCCGGTCGCGCGTCCTCGTTCTTCGACTTCTACGCCCACGACTTCGAGATCCAGGCCGGCACCCTCGGCTCGGACGTCGCCTCGACCAACCTCGCGGCCTACACCGCCACCCTCGGCAACGGCTTCTCGGCCACCATCTCGATGGAAGATCCGAGCTTCCGCCGCACCCCGACCTACTCGCCGGCCACTGTCGCCGCCGCCGCCGCGGTGCTCGGCAATTCCAGCCTGCAGACCTTCGCGATCACCCAGTCGCCGGCCCCTGTCTTCCTCGGCTACAACGCCGCCGGCCTGCCGGTCGGCCTCGGCTTCGTGGACGTGATCGAGCGCAACCGTCTGCCCGACTTCGTCGGCGTGCTGCGCTACGACCAGCCCTGGGGCTCGGCCCAGATCTCGGCCGCCGTGCACGAGATCAACGCCGGCACCGTCAACTCCGCCGCCGCCCAGATCGTCGGCGCGAACCCCGGCACCCTCGGCCGCACGGCTTCCGAGTACGGCTGGGCGGTCCAGGGCGGCCTGAAGGTCAACCTGCCCTTCATCGCCCCGGGCGACACCCTGTACCTGCAGGGCGCCTATGCCGAGGGCGCGCAGATGTACACCGGCGCGTCCGCCTGGGCGGGCTCGTACATCCAGCAGGCCACCTCGCTGCAGGGCGCGCCGTTCTCGCAGTTCTTCAGCGACGCGGTGCTCAACCCGCTCAACAACCGCCTCGAGCTGACCCAGAGCTTCACGGTCGTGGCCTCGCTGCTGCACTACTGGAACCCGACCCTGCGTTCGGCCCTGTTCGGCTCGTACGGTGAGGTCGCCTTCGCTCCGGGCGCGCGCGCTGCTCAGGCCTCCTATAACGGCCTGGCCATCGGCGGCATCTCGAACATCGGCACGTTCGGCTCGGCCTACTACAACCTGAACCAGATCCTGCGCGACACCTACGCCTTCAACGTCGGTGGCAGCCTGATCTGGTCGCCGGTGAAGGACCTCGATATCGGTGTCGAGGGCGTCTACCAGAACTACGGCGTCCAGAGCGGTCGCGTGATCGATCTGAACCGGACGCCCGGCGCGACCTCGGCCGCCGGCTTCAA
>NZ_CABFPH010000227.1 GCF_902141845.1 Methylobacterium symbioticum
TCGATTTCGCGGGCTCCTCGTTTGGCGACGGGGGGCCCGTAGTCGTTTCAGGGTCTCGTTTCCGCGGCGATCATCTCCTTCCCCGACTCACGACTCGACAGATCGAGCGTAACCGGGACCGCTCATGTCGTCCGGGCGACGCTGCTAAGTCAACGTCGCGGCCTGAACCGGTCCGTCGAAATCCTGTAACCCTGAGGGGCAGGTGGGCTTCAGGCCATCTACCCATTCGAACCTTCGCCCTGATGCCCATCAGGTCCATCGCCCATCAACCCACCCGCTCTTACGGGCTCAAGGGTTTATGGGTGATCACCCCTGAGCCCAGAAGCCCAAAGGGGAACTTGCCCATCGGGGCGCTCGGGTTAAGGGTTCGTTGACCATTTGGGCTTCAGCTCGCTTGGGCGCTGGGGAAGGCGCGCAACAGGGAGCTGGGGCAATGGCGGTCATATCCGTTTGCTCGACCAAGGGCGGCGTCGGGAAGACAACGCTCGTGATCTGCCTGGCGGACGCCTACGCGCGCCAGGGCGGTAGTGTCGCCATCATCGACGCGGATCCAAATGGGCATGTCGCCTCCTGGCGCGAGCGCGCCGGAGAAGACTGTCGCGTCGACGTCATCGCTGACGTGACCGAGAAGACGGTCCTCGACCGGATTTCCGACGCCGCCTCGCGCTACAGCCTCGTGTTCGTGGATCTCGAAGGCGCGGCCTCGCAGGCCGTCACGTATGCCATTGCCGAGAGCGACCTCGTGCTGATCCCGTCCAAGGTCTCGGGCATGGACCTGCAGGAGGTGTTCCGCACGTACGAGGTGGTGCAGCGCGCGGAGAAGATGCTGCGCCGGCCGATCCCCGCCCGAGTGGCTCTCACGCAGATGTCGCCCCTGCAGAGCCGCGTGGCGCAGCACGCCCGGCAGGAGATCCAGTCCGCCAGCATTCCGGTCCTGCGTACCGAAGTCATCCAGCGGGCGGCCTATCAGTCAATCCACTTCACCGGCGCTACGCCCGCCCACCCGGACGGCGATCCCAAGGCCCTCCAGGAGGTTGCCGGCGCGCTGGGTGAGCTCCTCGAGGTCTTGGCAGTCCATCAGCAGGCGGCCTGAGCACGATGATGAAGCCCGCCTTCCAGCCCGCGCCGCGCCCGCGGCCCCGGATCTCGCCCGAGGATGCTCAGCAGCTCGCTGTGGCTACCAGCGACCTGGGCTTCACCCGGCCCTCGTCCGCGCCCGAGGCGCGGGTCGAGGAGCCGGTGCATCCAACAGCTGAGCCCATGCCTGCTGCAGCCTCAGCAGTCTCGACTGCCCAAGAACCCAAAGTCCCACTTGCCCCTGCTGCGCCTGCCAAGGGTACGGCCCTCAAATTCGAGGTGCCGGATACGGTGTGGACAGCGTTGCGCCAGGAAGCGCTAAACCGCCGGGTCACGGTAAAGTACCTCGTGCTCGAGGCCCTCGCCGCGAAGGGCTACAACGTCGATCTATCCGCGGTACCCGAGGACGGGAGACGCCTGCGATGATCGAGGCCGCCCTTGTTGCAGTCCTGGC
>NZ_CABFPH010000228.1 GCF_902141845.1 Methylobacterium symbioticum
GGTAGCGTCCGCGGACGAGGTGTAAATTCGAGGACCGCTTTGGCGGGGATTGGGGTGGCCATCGGGCCATGCGGCTAAGGTGGAGTTTGCGGACTTCAACCCGAACCGGGAGCACCCGATGACCGACGACAGAGTGGCACTGATCGAGGCTTTTCAGAAGGCTGACGACGGCAACTTCCTGCGCAGCCTGGCCGAGACGGTCCTGCAGATCCTGATGGAGGCCGATGTGGACGGTCTGATCGGCGCGGGTCGTTACGAGCGGTCTGGCGAGCGCAGCACCTACCGCAACGGGTATCGCGAACGCAGCCTCGACACGCGGCTGGGCTCGCTCAACCTCAAGATCCCCAAGCTGCGCACCGGCAGCTACTTCCCCGGCTTCCTGGAGCCAAGGAAGACCGTCGAGAAGGCGCTGGTGGCGGTGATCCAGGAGGCGTGGATCGCAGGCGTGTCGACTCGGCGCGTGGACGACCTGGTGCAGGCCATGGGGCTGTCGGGCATCTCGAAGTCCTCCGTGTCGAAGCTGTGCAAGGACATCGATGAGCGGGTGAACGCCTTCCTCAAGCGCCCGCTGTCCGGCGCATGGCCCTATCTCTGGCTCGACGCCACCTACCTCAAGGTGCGTGAGGGCGGGCGCATCGTCTCCGTAGCCGCCATAGTCGCCGTGGCGGTGGACACCGAAGGTCGACGCGAGATCATCGGGCTGCACATCGGCCCGTCCGAGGCCGAGGTGTTCTGGACCGATTTCCTGCGCGACCTGGTCAAGCGCGGGCTGTCAGGTGTGCAACTTGTCATCTCGGACGCGCACGAGGGGCTTAAAGCCGCCATATGCCGCGTCCTGAAGGCGACCTGGCAAAGGTGCCGGGTTCATTGGACCCGCAACGCGCTCGCTTATGTGCCGCGCGCTCAGCAGACCATGGTCGCCGCCGGCTTGCGCCACGCCTTCCAGCAGCCCGACCAGGAGGCAGCCCGAGCCGCGCTCCACCATCTGGCTGAGCAGCTTCACAACCGTTGGCCGAAGCTCAAAGGCTTCATCGATGCCACGAGCGAGGACGTGCTCGCCTACCTGACGTTCCCGCTGCAGCACCGAACGAAGTTGCACTCCACAAACCCGCTGGAGCGTCTCAACAAGGAGATCAAGCGACGCGCCGACGTGGTGGGCATCTTCCCCAACACCGACTCGATCCAGCGTCTGATCGGAGCCGTGCTGTTGGAGGCCAACGACGAATGGCAGCTCCAGCACCGCTACATGCAGATCGAGGGCATGGCTGGCTTCACCCCGAGCTTGCTCGACGACACCCTCACAGCAATTCCACCTCAGGCCGCCTGACCGATGGCCGCTCCAACTCCACCCCGAATTTCCACCTCATTGACGGACACGACCC
>NZ_CABFPH010000229.1 GCF_902141845.1 Methylobacterium symbioticum
TGTGTGGATGCCCCCTGTTTGGCAAGCATGATCTTTGAGATTTCGGCGGGGTCTTCGATCGGACGTGTGTCAGGCCTCACAATGTGGCCTTCGATGACGCCACGGGCCGGTATGCTGTTCGGAAGGCTGGGTTCACATCGGTTCAGAGAGCTGCATGCGCTCGAGCCCCGGGTCTGAATGTCCCTGCCTTGAACTTCGAAGTCCGTGTCGCCTACTCCTCGTCGATCGCTCGCCCGGCCTCGCGGCCACGACGTGCCTTCGCCCGCTCGGGGCTCCGGTCACGCCATCCGGTAATCTTCCTGCTTCGTCGTCACGGCCCAGATCATCCGCGCCATCTTGTTGGCGAGCGCGACCGCCGCGACCATCTTCGGTTTGCGCGTGACGAGGGTCGCGAGCCAGCGGTTCGCGCTCCCGCCCTTGCGAACCACCCAGCGGATCACGCTCATGGCCCCGACGATGAGCAGTCGTCGGATATCGGTCTGCCCCATCTTGCTGACGGGGCCGAGCTTGGCCTTGCCGCCCGTGGATCGCTGCCGCGGCACGAGACCGAGCCAGGCGGCGAAGTTGCGTCCGCTGTCGAACGTGTCGAGATCCGGAGCGAAGGCGGCGACGGCTCCTGCGGTCACCGGCCCGATCCCCGGTATGGTGCATAAGCGTCGCAGATCGGCGTCCGTCCGCGAGGCCGTCTCCAGTTCGTCGGCCAGCCGCTCGATCACCTGCGTCAGCCCCGCGATCTGGTCGAGATAGATCGTCCCCATCGCCCGCACCGCGACGGGCAGATCGGCGACCTCGTCGGCCAGAGCCTCTTCCAGCACCTTAAGGTTTGCCGGCCCCTTCGGAGCGACGACACCAAATTCGGCCAGATGGCCGCGTAGCGCGTTGATCAGCTGCGTGCGCTGACGGACCAGACACTGATGTGTCCGAAACGCCACCGCGCGGCCCTGTGTCTCGGCGCTCTTCACCGCCACGAAGCGCATCCTCGGGCGCGCGGCCGCCTCGGCGATCGCCTCCGCGTCGGCACGATCGTTCTTCTGGCGTTTGACGAACGGCTTCACGTAGACCGCCGGCACCAGCCGGACCTCGTGACCGCTCTTCTGGGCCACACGACCCCAGTGATGCGACGTCGCACAAGCTTCCATCGCCACGACGCAGGCCGGTTGATCGGCAAGGAGTGCGACAAATCGAGAGCGCGACAGCGCGCGGTTATAGAGAACCGTCCCGTCCGGACCTACGGCGCAGACCTGAAAGCTGCCCTTCGACAGATCGACTGCCAACATGCTGATCGTCGTCATCGATGACCCCTATGATCGGTTCCGATTCAACCATCAGGCATACGAGATGCCGGTCGGTGGGGGCATCCACCGCATCAGTTC
>NZ_CABFPH010000230.1 GCF_902141845.1 Methylobacterium symbioticum
GGGACTGTCAGGAATTTCGTGTGGGCGGCCATAGTGGACCCAAAGGAGGTTCCCGATGGCACGACGCAAAGCACCCCACATCCCTGACGCGCTCCTGGACCAGCTGCTGGCCGGGGCCGATCCCAAGACGGCGTTCGAGTCCGACGGTCTACTGGACGCGCTGAAGAAGGCCCTGGCCGAGCGGGCACTCAACGCCGAGATGGACCACCATCTGGCGGGCGAGGAGGCCGGCAACAGCCGCAACGGCTACGGCCGCAAGACGGTCACGACCGGGACCAGCCGGATCGAGCTGGCGATCCCCCGCGACCGGCAGGCGACGTTCGACCCGCAGCTGATCGCCCGCTATCAGCGCCGGTTTCCCGGCTTCGACGACAAGATCGTGTCGATGTACGCCCGCGGCATGAGCACCCGGGAGATCGTCGGGCACCTGCGCGAGCTGTACGGCATCGAGGTCTCGCCCGACCTGATCAGCGCGGTGACCGACGCGGTGCTGGAGGAGGTCGCCGCGTGGCAAGCCCGGCCGTTGGAGCCGGTCTACCCGATCGTGTTCTTCGACGCTCTGCGGATCAAGGTGCGCGACGAAGGCCTCGTCCGGAACAAGGCCGTGCACATCGCGCTCGGCGTGCGCGCCGACGGATCCAAGGAAATCCTCGGCCTGTGGCTGGAGCAGAACGAGGGCGCCAAGTTCTGGTTGCGGGTCATGAACGAGCTCAGGAACCGCGGCGTCGAGGACGTGCTCCTGGCCGTGGTCGACGGGCTGAAGGGCTTCCCCGACGCGATCCGGGCGGTGTTTCCTGAGGCGCTGGTTCAGACGTGCATCGTCCATCTCCTGCGCCACAGCCTCGACTTCGTCTCCTACAAGGACCGTAAGGCCGTGGCGGCCGCGCTCAAAGACGTCTACCGCGCGCTCGATGCCGCCGCTGGCGAGGCGGCCTTGGCGACCTTCGAGGCCGGCGAGTGGGGCCGGAAGTACCCGGCCATCGCCCAGAGCTGGCGGCGGGCCTGGGGCGAGGTGGTCCCGTTCTACGCGTTCCCGGGCGAGGTCCGGCGGATCCTGTACACGACGAACGCTATCGAGGCCCTGAACGCCACCCTGCGCCGGGCCGTGCGCGCCCGCGGGCACTTCCCGACCGACGAGGCCGCGCTGAAGCTGCTCTACCTGGTCTTGAACCGCTCCGAGAAGGCGTGGAAGATGGGCCCGCGTGAGTGGGTCATGGCCAAGGCGCAGTTCGCCGTCATCTTCGGCGAGCGCTTCACCCGGGCCATGGCGGCCTGATGTTCAACCCGCCGCCCGCACACGGAATTCCTGACAGTCCC
>NZ_CABFPH010000231.1 GCF_902141845.1 Methylobacterium symbioticum
TGGGATTGCCCCGGTTTGATGGACACCGAGATCGCTTTCGCGTGAGGTGTTTGCCCGATGCCCAAGACCCGCCCCGCATACCCCGCCGAGTTCCGGCGGCAGATGGTCGATCTGGTCCGCGCCGGCCGCGACCCCACCGAGCTCGCCCGCGAGTTCGAGCCGTCGCGCCAGACCATCCAGAACTGGGTCGCGGAGGCTGACCGCGGCGAGGGCCGCCGCGAGGCCAAGCCGCCGACAGCCGATCCCGGACTGACGGCGAGCGAGCGCGACGAACTCGTCCGGCTGCGGCGCGAGAACCGACAGTTGAGGTTGGAGCGTGACATCCTCTCTCGCGCGACGGCCTGGTTCGCGCGGGAGACCGGGGTCCTGCCGTCGGGGTCTTCCGGTTCATGAGCGCCAACCAGGCCGACTTCCCGGTCGCCGCCATGGCCCGTGTGCTCGGCGTGTCGAAGGCCGGCTACTACGCTTGGGCGGGACGAGAGCCCTCGGCGCGGGCGGTTGCCGACGCCGCACTGCTGAAGCGCATCCGTACAGTCCATCTCGGCTCGCGCCAGACCTATGGCGCGCCGCGCGTCCACGCCGATCTGCGCGAGCAAGGCGAGCGCCATTCTCGAAAGCGCATCGCCCGGCTGATGCGGGAGGCTGGTCTCGTCGGAGCCAGCCATCGGCGCGGCGGTCCCGTGACGACACGGCGCGATCAGGAGGCACGGCCGGCCCCCGACCTCGTCGACCGCAACTTCGTGGCCGAGGCACCGAACCGGCTGTGGGTCGCCGACATCACCTACGTGCCGACGGCGGCCGGCTTCCTCTACCTCGCTGTGGTGCTCGACGCCTTCAGCCGGCGGATCGTCGGTTGGGCGATGACCAACCACCTGCGCTCGGAGCTGGTGCTCGACGCCCTGGAGATGGCCGTCACGCAGCGCCGGCCGCGCGACGTGATCCATCATTCGGATCAGGGCTCGCAATACACGTCGCTGGCCTTCGGCAACCGGTGCCAGGAGGCGGGCGTGCGCCCCTCGATGGGCTCGGTCGGCGACGCCTACGACAACGCCATGGCCGAGAGCTTCTTCTCGACCCTCGAATGCGAGCTGCTCGCCCGCCGGCGCTTCCGCTCGCAGGCGGAGGCCCGCATGGCCGTCTTCAGCTACGTCGAAGGCTTCTACAATCCGCTGCGCCGCCACTCGGCGCTCGGCTACCGCTCGCCCGTCGTCTACGAGCAGGAGACTGCGTCAGAACTGCCGATCGAGACCCTGCTCAGCCAAGCCCCCTGAACCGTCCACAAAAACGGGGCAATCCCA
>NZ_CABFPH010000232.1 GCF_902141845.1 Methylobacterium symbioticum
GATGGCCAAGGAAAAATTTTCGCGTTCGAAGCCGCACTGCAACATTGGCACGATTGGCCACGTTGACCACGGCAAGACGTCGCTGACGGCGGCGATCACGAAGGTTCTGGCTGAGTCGGGTGGGGCGACCTTCACGGCGTACGACCAGATCGACAAGGCTCCGGAGGAGAAGGCGCGCGGGATCACGATCTCGACGGCGCACGTGGAGTACGAGACGACGAACCGTCACTACGCGCACGTGGACTGCCCCGGCCACGCCGACTACGTGAAGAACATGATCACGGGCGCGGCGCAGATGGACGGCGCGATCCTGGTGGTGTCGGCGGCCGACGGCCCGATGCCGCAGACGCGCGAGCACATCCTTCTGGCCCGTCAGGTCGGCGTTCCGGCGCTGGTGGTGTTCCTCAACAAGGTCGACATGGTCGATGACGAGGAGCTTCTCGAGCTGGTCGAGCTGGAGGTGCGCGAGCTTCTGTCGAAGTACGACTTCCCCGGCGACGACATCCCGATCACCAAGGGCTCGGCCCTGATGGCGCTGGAGGACAAGGAGCCGAAGATCGGCAAGGAAGCCGTTCTGAAGCTGATGGAGACGGTGGACAGCTACATCCCGCAGCCGGAGCGTCCGATCGACATGCCGTTCCTGATGCCGATCGAGGACGTGTTCTCGATCTCGGGCCGCGGCACGGTGGTGACGGGTCGCGTGGAGCGCGGCATCGTGAAGGTGGGCGAGACGGTCGAGATCGTCGGCATCCGCCCGACCACGACGACGACGGTGACGGGCGTCGAGATGTTCCGCAAGCTGCTCGACCAGGGCCAGGCGGGCGACAACGTGGGCGTTCTGCTGCGCGGCACGAAGCGCGAGGACGTGGAGCGGGGCCAGGTGGTGTGCAAGCCGGGCTCGGTGAAGCCGCACTCGAAGTTCAAGGCCGAGGCCTACATCCTGACCAAGGAGGAGGGCGGGCGCCACACGCCGTTCTTCACCAACTACCGCCCGCAGTTCTACTTCCGGACCACGGACGTGACGGGCGTGTGCCAGCTTCCCGAGGGCACCGAGATGGTGATGCCGGGCGACAACGTGACCATGGACGTCACGCTGATCACCCCGGTCGCCATGGAGGAGAAGCTGCGCTTCGCCATCCGCGAGGGCGGCCGCACCGTCGGTGCCGGCGTCGTCGCCGCCATCAACGACTGAGCCTC
>NZ_CABFPH010000233.1 GCF_902141845.1 Methylobacterium symbioticum
GAGAGGCCCTGCTGCAAGCCCGCCCATCCGTCTTGTCGTCGCGGTGTCTGTCCCGGCGTCCTCCGACCTCGCGACTGCCGCTGGCCGGGTCCGGTCCCTGTCGGGACGGGAACCCCGTGCACGCTGACATACGCCCGTCCGGCGCGAGGCCCGCCTCGTAGTGGGTCGGGCCGGCGAGGCTCTGGCGGTCCCCCAGAACCGGGTCGGGACAGGCGCATTTCCTCAGCCCGCCTCACCGCCCGGATCCGAGCAGACCTTGCGTCGGCACGCCGCCCGGGGCACCGGCCGGATCCGAGGCCGGTGACGCGGGCACCGCCCCGCCGTCCGCGCCCCTCCCGGTCGGTCCCCGGGACGGGCCCCCGAAAGGCAGCGGGCGCTCATCGCGCACGATGCCGGGCGGCAGGTGCGGGCAAATGAGCACAAAACAGGAATATTGTCAAGCCCGGAAGCGGATTCCGCCGATCCCGTCCACCGCCCTGCCCGGCCGGACGCTCAGCGCTTGCGCACGAACTCGGTGCGCAGGACGAGGCCCTTGATGCTCTCGTGGCGGCAGTCGATCTCCTCCGGATCGTCGGTCAGCCGGATCGAGCGGATCACGGTGCCCTGTTTCAGGGTCTGGCTCGTGCCCTTGACCTTCAGGTCCTTGATCAGGGTGACGGCGTCGCCGTCGGCCAGCAGGTTGCCCGCCGCGTCGCGGACCGGCGCCCGGCCCGTGTCGGCCTCGGCCAAAGCTCCGGCGGGACGCCACTCGCCGAGCGCCTCGTCGTAGACATAGCTGTCGTCTGTATCGGCCATCCTGGCTCCCCCATCCCCGTGGTTCCGATGGCCGGGTAGCGGGTCCGGCAGCCCCCCGACAAGCGCGCTGCGGGCATGGCTCCCGAGCCGGCCGGGACCCCCCGCCGCAGGCCGCGCCCGGCCGCAGATGGCCCGGATGGCGATTGGATGCCATTGGGATGCATTGCCTTCGCGGTCCTGCGGAGCCACTTGGGAGGGTAGCCCGGACGGTGCCGTTCGGTGGAGCCGTCCGGGAGCCGCCGCGCGTCCCGCGCTCTCCGCTCCGCCGGGCCGCCCCAGCCCGCGAGTCCCCGATGCCCGAGATCTCCGCCTCCGCCCCGCCCCGCTTCGAGGTCGCCGTCGTCGGCGCCGGGGCCGCCGGGCTCGCGGCGGCGCTGG
>NZ_CABFPH010000234.1 GCF_902141845.1 Methylobacterium symbioticum
GCCGAGGAGGCGCTTCGGCAGGCCCAGAAGATGGAGGCGGTGGGCCAGCTGACGGGGGGTCTGGCGCACGACTTCAACAACCTGCTCACCGGCATCACCGGCTCGCTGGAATTGATGAGCGCGCGCATCGCGCAAGGCCGCTACGGGGACGTGGACCGCTACGTGGCCGCAGCGCAGGGCGCCGCCAAGCGCGCCGCCGCCCTGACGCACCGCCTGCTCGCCTTCTCCCGCCGCCAGACCCTCGACCCCAAGCCCACCGACGTGAACCGCCTCGTGCGCGGCATGGAGGAGCTGGTGCGGCGCACCGCCGGGCCGGGGGTGGCCGTCGAGGTGGTGGAGGCGGGCGGGCTCTGGTCCGTCCTGGTCGATCCGCACCAGCTCGAGAACGCGCTGCTGAACCTCTGCATCAACGCCCGCGACGCCATGCCGGACGGGGGCCGCCTGACGGTGGAGACCGCCAACCGCTGGCTCGATGCCGCGGCGGCGCGCGAGCGCGACCTGGCGCCGGGCCCGTACGTCTCGCTCTGCGTGTCCGACAGCGGCACCGGCATGAGCCCGGAGGTGATGGCCAAGGCCTTCGACCCGTTCTTCACCACGAAGCCGATGGGCCAGGGCACGGGGCTTGGCCTGTCGATGATCTACGGCTTCGTGCGCCAGTCGGGCGGGCAGGTGCGGATCTATTCCGAGCTCGGCCAGGGCACCACCCTGTGCCTCTACCTGCCCCGCCACCGCGGGGCCGCCGAGGCGCCCGAGGCCGCGCCCGAGGCCGGGGCCGCGCCGCGGGCGCGGGTGGGGGAGACGGTTCTGATCGTGGACGACGAGCCGACCGTGCGCATGCTGGTGACGGAGGTTCTGGAGGATCTGGGCTACGCGGCGATCGAGGCGGCGGACGGGGCCTCGGGGCTGACGGTGCTGCACTCGGACGTGCGCATCGACCTGCTGGTCACCGATGTGGGGCTGCCCGGGGGCATGAACGGGCGGCAGATGGCCGATGCCGGCCGCGTCTCCCGGCCCGGGCTGAAGGTGCTGTTCATCACCGGCTATGCCGAGAACGCCGCGCTCGGCGGCGGCCGCCTCGAGCCCGGCATGCACGTGCTGACCAAGCCCTTCAGCGTCGACGTCCTGGCCAGCCGAATCCGCGCGATGATC
>NZ_CABFPH010000235.1 GCF_902141845.1 Methylobacterium symbioticum
CTTCGCGGTGTGGATCCTGACCCAGATGAAGCGCTGGGGCCAGCTCAAGGGCGACGTCGACTACGCCGCGGTCGCCCGCCAGGTCTATCTCGCCACCGACGCCGCCCGTCTGATGAAGCAGGACGGCTTCACCCCGCCCGAGGCGACGACCAAGACCTTCTCGGTCATGGGGAAGACCTTCGACCCGGCCAAGCCGAAGGAATACCTCGAATCCTTCACGATCAAGCGGGCGAGCTGAGCCATGGCGCGCACCCTCAACCTGCGCGCCGGCGTGCTCTCGCTGGCGCTCCTGGCCGCGATCCTGCTCGTCTGGCAGGTCGCGGTGAGCGGGACCGCCAAGACCGAGGCGATGGATCCCGAATACGCCGCTCTGATGGGCGCCACCGCCACCACGGGCAAATCCGCCATGCCGGGGCCGCTCGATGTCGGCGCGACCATCTGGAAGCACCTGAAGGACCCGTTCTACGACCGGGGGCCGAACGACAAGGGGCTGGGCATCCAGCTCGCCTACTCGGTCGGGCGCGTCGCGCTCGGCTACGGGCTCGCGGTGCTGGTGGCGATCCCGGTCGGATTCCTCATCGGCATGTCGCCGCTGATGAGCCGGGCGCTCGACCCCTACATCCAGATCCTCAAGCCGGTCTCGCCGCTCGCCTGGATGCCGCTCGCCCTCTACACGATCAAGGATTCGGGGCTCTCGGCGATCTTCGTGATCTTCATCTGCTCGCTCTGGCCGATGCTGATCAACACGGTGTTCGGCGTGTCGAGCACCCGCAAGGAGTGGCTCAACGTCGCCCGCACCCTGGAGGTCGGGCCGATCCGGCGGGCCTTCACGGTGATCCTGCCGGCCGCCGCCCCCACCATCCTCACCGGCATGCGCATCTCCATCGGCATCGCCTGGCTCGTCATCGTGGCGGCCGAGATGTTGGTTGGAGGAACCGGCATCGGCTACTTCGTCTGGAACGAGTGGAACAACCTGTCGATCACCAACGTGATCACCTCGATCCTGGTGATCGGTCTCGTCGGCATGGTCCTCGACCAGTTGCTCGCCCGGGCGCAACGCCTCGTCACCTTCCCGGAGTGAGGCACCCGATGAGCAAGCTCCTCCCCTTCGTGCGGCGCATCGCGCGCGCCGCCCC
>NZ_CABFPH010000236.1 GCF_902141845.1 Methylobacterium symbioticum
CGGAATAGACGGAGGCAGCGCCAGCGATGGGGCTTGCGACGGTTGAGAAGACGCTGAGGACCTTCTGGAGCTCGGTGAAGGGGGCGTTGGAGACGTAGACGAGGTCGCGGTTGCGCATGCGGAAGGCCTGGGTGAGGAACAGGCTGTTGGGATCGCGCATGTCGACGCGGTAGACCACCGGCACCAGCGGGGAGCCCAGGAGCTTCGAGGCCGGGTTGAGCTTGCGCACCACCGCGGCGGGCTCGAAGCGGAAGATGTAGGTGCCGGTCGGATCGGCCTGGAAGTCGGACAGGCCGCGCGCCTTGGCCAGGGCCTGGGCCAGGGTGATGCCCTCGGCCGAGAAGGGCAGCTCGGTGGCGTTGCCGAGCGCGCCCACCGCCAGGAAGGTCTGGGGATCGCGCACCAGGGTGAGCACGTCGCCCGGGCGCAGGTAGATGTTCTCGCGCGGGTTGGAGACCACGGTGGTCATCGGCACGGTGGCGGTGAGGGTGCCGCGCGAGAGGCGGATGAAGGTCTCGTTGACCGGCGAGCGCACGCCGCCGGCGGAGGCGACGACGTCGAGCAGGCGGTCGCCGCGCATGGTCAGCGGGATGCGCGCGCCGGCGGCGGCCTCGCCGGTGACGGTGACGGTCTGGGAGAGCGGCTTGGTGACGCTGACCAGGACCTGGGGCTGGATGGCCTTGCCGGCGAGTTCGTTCTCGATGAGGCTCTGCACGTCCTGGGGGCGGCGGCCGAGCACCTGGATGCGGCCGGCATAGGGGACGGAGATGGCGCCGTCGCGGCCGACCACCTGCTCGGGGATGAGGGCGGATTTGGAGCCGGCCGAGAAGCGGTCGGCGACGAGCGGTCCGGAGAACAGGCCGCCCGATCCCGCCTCCCAGACGGAGATGGAGACGTAGTCGCCGATGCCGATGACGGGCTCGAGGGAGGGGCGGTGGTCGCCGAAGGAGGCGAGCAGGCTGTCGAGCGGGCGGGTGCGCAGGGCCTCGACCACGGCCGGGGTGATGTCGATGATCTCGTAGCGCGCAAACAGCCCGTCGGGCGTGGCCACCTCCGCCCCCGCATCCACCTGACGCGCGGTCGGGCCCGCCGCCGGAAGAACTGAGCAGCC
>NZ_CABFPH010000237.1 GCF_902141845.1 Methylobacterium symbioticum
AGCTGTGACGCGACGGAGACCGGGGGGAGTTTTTTTTTTTTTTAATGATACGGCGACCACCGAGATCTACACTCTTTCCCTACACGACGCTCTTCCGATCTGTACTGGATGCATCTGCAGGATATCGCGGCCGCTCGACGTAGAACTCAATCTAAAACTTCGATTTGCAACTTACCAAACAAAAAGAGCAACTCTTAAAGGGTTATACGAGCTCGCTGCATTTGGAACGTAGGATCCCCCGGGCCATACTAGATCGGAAGAGCACACGTCTGAACTCCAGTCACCTTGTAATCTCGTATGCCGTCTTCTGCTTGAAAAAAAAAAAAGAGAATCTTTTTTTTCATAGCGGGCCCTCGTCAGCTCGTGTTATTGAAGCATTCTGTTCCCAGTGCCCACACATGTGAAGCATCCTCACTGATCTACTTCCCCACCTACCTGATGTGGCTCAATTCTGACAAGAAAGCAACTTTGGAGAACCATGAACCTACCTTTAGAGCTGGACGTGGACCCATCAGCATTCAAAATCATGTGTAAAAAACAGGAGAAAATGTCACTTTTTTTTAACCCTTGAATTTTTTTGGTAGACACTCCCGGCTTCTGGGTTCCTTTTTGTGATGGTTCTTATTACTCTTCAAAAGCTCCCAATCTTCAAGACCATTGACCGTAATTGGAAGCCTAATGTGCGTAAAAAGGGGCGGAGCTTCAAGTTTTAGAGAATGGACTCTGGGAGAGGGTATGTGGCAAAGGTTACTCAATTTAATGTCCCTCACATGGAAATAACATTGGGATCAAGAGCTTTATTATCTTAAATTCTAAAGTCCACATCCACCATTTCCCTAGTAAAAAGAGGGGCTCTGTTATTTAGCCATTTGTGTACTTTTTGTGAGGAGGTTATGTCAATAATATCCTTTTTGCTGCTGAAGTTGCGGAGAGTTTTGGCCACATATTCTATTGTAGTCTGGATCTTCCTCGGTAGGCTAAGCGTCGTTCCACACACAACAACATCTCTCCACTGTTTGTTTAAAGTTTAGAAAGAAAATATCCATCGTTCACAAGATCGTAGGAGAAGGACACGACTTAAGGATCCCCCGGGCCATACTAGTACTGGA
>NZ_CABFPH010000238.1 GCF_902141845.1 Methylobacterium symbioticum
CAGCGCGCGGGCCTGGTCCATGCCCTCGGGATCGTAGGCGCGCACCCGGGCGCCGGCATCCTGCAGGCCGGCCACGATGGCGAGCGCCGGCGCGTCGCGCATGTCGTCGGTGTTGGGCTTGAAGGTCAGGCCCAGGAGCGCGACCGTCTTGCCCCGCACCCCGCCCCCGCAGGCCGCAATCACCTTGCGCGCCATCGCCCGCTTGCGGCTCTCGTTGACCGCCGCCACCGTCTCCACGATCCGCATCGGCGCCCCGTGGTCTTGGGCCGTCTTCACCAAAGCCAGCGTGTCCTTGGGAAAGCACGAGCCGCCATAGCCCGGACCCGCATGCAGGAACTTGGCCCCGATCCGGTTGTCCAGCCCGATCCCGCGCGCCACCTGCTGCACGTCCGCCCCCACCCGCTCGCACAGGTCGGCGATCTCGTTGATGAAGGTGATCTTGGTGGCCAGGAACGCGTTGGCCGCATACTTGGTCAGCTCCGCCGTGCGCCGCCCCGTCACCAGGATCGGCGCCTGGTTCAGGTAGAGCGGCCGGTAGATCTCGTTGAGCACCGCCACCGCCCGCGGATCCTCGGCGCCCACCACGATGCGGTCGGGCCGCTTGAAGTCGGCGATCGCCGCCCCCTCGCGCAGGAACTCAGGATTGGAGGCCACCGCCACGTCGGCCTCCGGGTTGGTCTCGCGGATCAGGCGCTCGACCTCGTCCCCGGTGCCCACCGGCACGGTCGACTTGGTCACCACCACGGTGAAGCCGCGCAGCGCCGGCGCGATGGCGCGGGCGGCCGCGTGCACGAAGGAGAGGTCGGCAAAGCCGTCGCCCCGCCGCGAGGGCGTGCCCACCGCGATGAACACCGCGTCGGCCTCGGCCACCGCCTCCGACAGCTCCGTGCGGAAGGCCAGCCGGCCCTGGCGCACGTTCTCGCCCACCAGCGCCTCAAGACCCGGCTCGTAGATCGGCATCCGACCCGCCCGCAGCGCCTCGATCTTGGCCGGATCCGTGTCGATGCACACCACCCCGTGCCCGAAATCGGCAAGGCAGGCCCCAGACAC
>NZ_CABFPH010000239.1 GCF_902141845.1 Methylobacterium symbioticum
CCGCCTGGGTGGAGTGAGGCCCATATGGCGGAAGGCGTGTGGTGTGAGGACGCGTCCGCGCGGGGTGCGCTGCACGAAGCCCTGCTGGATCAGGTAGGGCTCGATGATGTCCTCGATGGCGTCGCGCGGCTCGGAGAGCGCGGCCGCGATCGTCTCGATGCCCACCGGCCCGCCCCCGAACGAGCCCGCGATCAGCCCGAGATACTTGCGGTCCATCACGTCGAGCCCGAGCGGATCCACATCCAGCAGCCCCAGCGCCCGGTCGGCCAGCGCCCGCGTCACGGTGGCCTGCTCGGCCACCACCGCGAAGTCGCGCACCCGCCGCAGCAGGCGGCCGGCGATGCGCGGCGTGCCGCGCGCCCGCTTGGCGATCTCGTCGGCCCCGTCGCGGGCCATGCCCAGCCCCAGCACGCGCGCGCCCCGCTCCACGATCAGGCGCAGCTCGTCCACGTCGTAGAAGGCCAGCCGCACCGGGATGCCGAAGCGGTCGCGCAAGGGGGTGGACAGCAGGCCGGCGCGGGTGGTGGCGCCCACCAGCGTGAACTTGGGCAGCTCGATCTTGACGGAGCGGGCGGCGGGGCCCTCGCCGATGATGAGGTCGAGCTGGTAGTCCTCCATGGCGGGATAGAGGATCTCCTCCACCGCCGGGTTGAGGCGGTGGATCTCGTCGATGAAGAGCACGTCGCGCTCTTCGAGGTTGGTGAGCTGGGCGGCCAGATCGCCGGCCTTGGCGATGACGGGACCGGAGGTGGAGCGGAAGTTCACGCCGAGCTCGCGCGCCACGATCTGGGCGAGCGTGGTCTTGCCGAGGCCGGGCGGTCCGACGAAGAGCACGTGGTCGAGGGCCTGGCCGGTCTTGCGGGCGGCCTCGATGAACACCTGCAGGTTCGCCCGCGCCGCACGCTGGCCCACAAACTCCGACAGGCTCAGCGGACGGATGCTCGA
>NZ_CABFPH010000240.1 GCF_902141845.1 Methylobacterium symbioticum
AGAAGGTCTGCTTACCGGCCCTCTGATTGGCCCAGAACGACCGATCCTGGCCGAAACCGGAATGGCCGCTTCGGAGCATGCCCGCTGGAGAAGCGGACGACCTGCTATCGACCCAAGTCAGCCGTACCGACAGCCAAAGGCGCTTCCCGGAAGCGGTCATTGGTCGGCTGTCCGGCAGCTTCGGCTGAGGGTAGAGGCTGTGTGAAAACACTAGAGCGATAGGAGTATCTTCCCCTTGTACACTCTGAGCAGCCCGGGGATACGCATTCTGGAGGCATCCTGGCCGCTACCCAAGATGCCTGAATCGCCGCCACGGAGAGGATTGTTCTAGGTTTTTGGATCGCTTCCGCGTTTTCACACAGCCTCGGTGGTGAGCGGACCTTAACATCGTTCCGACGAAGCTCGGTCCGGGGTCAAATGCTATGGGACTGAGATGTCGAGCGGGTATCGAGACGAGCTTACGCGAGCATTGGAGCGCGAGGATGTAGCTGCATTGCGAGAGCGGCTGCTTCGATATCACTCTTACGGTAAACTGTCGGGAACTGAACGGGCACAACTCGCCAAGAATTTTGACGTTGTGAAATTCATAGATTTGTCGCTTGACGATCCCGACCTTGGACTAGCAATCGTAGCCTTGGCGGCAGCCATGTTCGATGACCCCCAATTCCTCTTCTTGATGGCGGCCGGACCATTGGAGAACATTCTCCGGTTTTACCGCAGGGAGGTGGTGGATCGCGGGTCGTGTCCGTCAATGAGGTGGAAATTCGGGGTGGAGTTGGAGCGGCCATCGGTCAGGCGGCCTGAGGTGGAATTGCTGTGAGGGTGTCGTCGAGC
>NZ_CABFPH010000241.1 GCF_902141845.1 Methylobacterium symbioticum
ATGCTGATCGTCGTCATCGATGACCCCTATGATCGGTTCCGATTCAACCATCAGGCATACGAGATGCCGGTCGGTGGGGGCATCCACCGCATCAGTTCTTGAGGAAGCCGCGCAGGAAGTCGAAATCGAGGTCGGTCATGCGGGCTGCCCCGTGATGAGGCTGCGGAGCGCCGGCCCGATCTCGGGCAGCGGCAGCACGGCCTGGGCGAGGCCGGCCTTGGCGACGCTTCCGGGCATGCCCCAGACAGTGCTGGTGGCCTCGTCCTGGGCCAGGACCGGGCCGCCGGCATCGACGAGCGCCCGGGCGCCGTGCGTGCCGTCCGAGCCCATCCCGGTCAGGATCACCGAGACGGTGGCCGAGCCGAAGATCGCGGCGGCGTCCTTGAACAGGACATCCACGGCCGGGCGGCAGAAATTCACCGGCGGCCCGTCATCGAGGCGGATCACCGGCTCGCGGCCGGGGCCGGCGACGAGGCCCATATGGCGCCCGCCGGGGGCCACATAGATCCGTCCCGGCTGCAGCGGCTCGTCCGCCTTGCCCTCGCCGGAGGGCAGGCCGACGCGGCTGCCCATATGCTCGGCGAAGACCGCGGTGAAGATCGGCGGCATGTGCTGGACGATCAGCACCGGCAGGCGGCGCAGCGTCGCCGCGCCGATCTTCTCCAGCACCTCGCCCACGGCGCGGGGGCCACCGGTGGAGGAGCCGATCAGCAGGACCTTGGGCGGGCCGGCGGGCGGGGCTGACGTTCGGAGCCCGGGCCGCCGAGGAGAACGACTACCCGACCGACGCGCGCGTGGACTACGTCTTCGCCTGCATGGCGGCCAACGGCCA
>NZ_CABFPH010000242.1 GCF_902141845.1 Methylobacterium symbioticum
TCATGGCGAGCGCCGCGCGCGACGACGCTCAGCATCCCATCCGGCAGAGTCCGCTGGAGCGCCTTCGCCTCAGACCAGGGCGCCGACAGCCACGCTTCTCGTTCCTCATCCGTCGTCAGGATCACCGGCATCGCCTTCGGATGGACTGCACCAACCTCGGCGTTCGGTTCCGTCGTCAGGAAGGCGTAGAGGTCGTCGGTCGTCTCGCCGTCCTTCACCTTGCGCACCGAGGTCCACCCCTCCGTGGGAATGCCGGCAAAGCAGGTGAGCGGCCGATCCTCGGCCAGGGCAAACCGCACCGGCGGATGCGAGCCATCCGGCAGCGTCTCGTTCTCGGAAAAGCTCGTGAACGGCACGAGGCAGCGGTGCTCCGGCCCGAGTCAGCGCCGCCAGTGCGGCGAGGCCGTGTTGCGCACATTGGTGACGCCGGGATCGACCTCCGGACCTTCAGGGCGAAGGCCGGCGAGGGCATGCCCCAGCACGTCATCGACAGCGTGCGCTCGCCCTCTCGCATGGGGCAACGGGCGCGGCCGTGTTCGGGAAGATGCCCGGCAGCGGTGGCAGGTTGCCGGCCTCGTCACGCCGGATGCCGAAGGCATCGCGGATCTCGGCCTGCGGGCGGATGAGGCTGTAGAGGTTGCACATCCCGCCATGCTCGCCGAGGGCACCGGTTGGCTCAAGTCCGCGACGGCAAGGTGCGCCGCGGATCCTCGCCCTCGATCTCGACCTGAGCCCGGCAGGCGCGCCCGTACTGGTTGGGTCGGCGCTCCCAGGAGCGGTGCTGACTGGCGCAGGACTGCGTGA
>NZ_CABFPH010000243.1 GCF_902141845.1 Methylobacterium symbioticum
GGTGGCCGATCTATCTTTGGAGAAGCAGGTGCTGGCGGACGTTGCCGCGGGAAACTTGTAGCCCCCGAGCGACGCCGGCAGGCGGTCGATGGCATCCGGGAGAAGTACGGCCTCTCGGAACGTCACGCCTGCCGGATCGTCGGCCAGCATCGGGGCACGCAGCGCTACGTGTCCACGTTGCCTGCCGACGAGGATGCGCTGACCCGTGCCATCATCGCCCTGGCGTCCGAGTACGGGCGCGACAGATACCGCCGCGTCACCGCGCTGCTGCAAACAGCGGGGTGGCAGGTGGGCAAGGATCGGGTTCAGCGCTATCCAAGCGTCGTGAGGGGGTCAAGGTCCCGCAGAAGCACCGACCACGCAGCCGCCTCTGGCTGAACGATGGATCCTGCGTGCGGCTGCGCCCACTCCATCGCAACCGCGTCTGGAGCTTCGACTTCGTCCAGGCCCGGACCCACGACGGACGCTCGCTTCGGGTCCTGACGCTGATCGACGAGCATAGCCGGGCTTGTCTGGCGCTGAAGGTGGCGCGACGCATCAACAGCGTGGGCGTGATCGAGGTGTTGGCGGGGGCCATGTGCCTGCACGGCATCCCGGAGAACATCCGCTGCGACAATGGCCCGGAGATGATCTCTAAGGCGTTGCGCAAGTGGGTCGCCAAAGCCGGCCCGCAGATCCAGTACATCACTCCCGGATCGCCTTGGGAGAACGGCTATTGCGAGAGCTTCAACGGCAAGCTGAAGGACGAGTGCCTACGCCAAGAAATCTTCTACTCGTTGCGGGAGG
>NZ_CABFPH010000244.1 GCF_902141845.1 Methylobacterium symbioticum
AGGCCCTCGCCGCGAAGGGCTACAACGTCGATCTATCCGCGGTACCCGAGGACGGGAGACGCCTGCGATGATCGAGGCCGCCCTTGTTGCAGTCCTGGCGGCGGCCTTGAGCGCGGCGGCAGCCGGCGCGGTTAGCGGATCTGGTACTGAATGACGACCGCGGCCTTCCTCGTCATGCTGGCCGGGACGCTGGGCACTATCGGCTTCGCGGTTCTCGCCCTCGAATGGGCGCCACTGCGCCGACGGTGATGTCCTTACCCGATGCCCATCACCTCGCCCTTGAGCTCGAGGTGGCGGAGCTGCGCCAACAGCTGGCGGCTGCTCAGGACATGCTGGTGGAAACCGCGGCGGATGCCGGGCGGCTTCATGCCGAGAACACCGCGTTGCGGGACGAGCTTGCCCGTATGCGCGCCGAGGCAGCCGTGCGGCAGATTTCTGCCACCGTACGGGGCAGGGCAGTTGCCTGACCGGATCGAGAGAGCATGCAGATCCGGCCCGAGCACCGCTTCTTCTACCCCATCGACTGGCCGCAGCTCTCGATCGCGATCCGGTTCGGGCGAGCGAGAGGCTGCTGTGAGGGCTGCGGACGGCCGCACGGGCGGATGGTCTACCACCTCGGCGATGGCCGCTGGTGGGACGCAGATGCCGGACGCTGGCGTGACGGCTGGGGGAGGCGGGGACTGTCAGGAATTCCGTGTGCGGGCGGCGGGTTGAACATCAGGCCGCCATGGCCCGGGTGAAGCGCTCGCCGAAGATGACGGCGAACTGCGCCTTG
>NZ_CABFPH010000245.1 GCF_902141845.1 Methylobacterium symbioticum
CCGGTGCCGGTCTTCACCTGGACGGGCTTCTACGCCGGTTTCAACGCCGGCTACGGCTTCGGCACCGGCAATGACCGCGGCGCCACCGTCGCCGCCGTCCCGGCCGCCTACGGCGTCTTCGCCAATCCCGGCCCGCAGGTCATCGCCTTCGCCGGCCAGCGCTCGGCCGAGGGCTTCGTCGGCGGTGGCCAGATCGGCTACAACTATCAGTTCACCCCGGGCTCGGGCGTGGTGGTCGGCGTCGAGGCCGACGCCCAGTACGTCGATTTCGGCCGTGACCGGAACCGCTTCCTGGCCACCAGCCCGCTGGCCGCCGGCGCCGCCGCCTTCAACCCGAACGGCGTGACCGGCCTCGACTACTTCGGCACCGTGCGCGGCCGCCTCGGCTACGCCTTCGACCGCACCCTCGTCTACGCCACCGGCGGCTTCGCCTACGGCTCGGGCGGCGGCCGCGACTTCGGCCTGCCCAACTTCACCCGCGACGAGTTCCAGACCGGCTGGACCGTCGGCGGCGGCGTCGAGTACGCCCTGCCCACCGACTCGTTCCTGAACTTCTTCCGCTCCTCGGCCGTGACGCTGAAGGTGGAAGGCCTGTACGTGAACCTCGACCAGGGCAACCGCAACAACGGCCTGTTCGCCGTCGGCGCCACCGGCATCCCGGTCGCCCTCAGCAGCACCGGCGTCACCGTCATCTCCGGCGCCACCAGCCGCCGCAACGACACCGAGTTCGCCGTCGTCCGCGCCGGCATCAACTACAAGTTCGGCTCGTACTGAG
>NZ_CABFPH010000246.1 GCF_902141845.1 Methylobacterium symbioticum
AGTTGCTCGCCCGGGCGCAACGCCTCGTCACCTTCCCGGAGTGAGGCACCCGATGAGCAAGCTCCTCCCCTTCGTGCGGCGCATCGCGCGCGCCGCCCCGACCACGATGCCCGGACCAGCCGTATGCCCAATGCGGAAAAATTCATCTCGATCGAGAGGATCGCCCGGCGCATTGTCGGTTGGTGAGCCTCACGCAGCGCTCACGCGAGCTTCGTGCTGGACGTCCTGGAGCAAGCCTTGCGCAGGCGTCGTCCCGTCCAGGGCAGCGGGCTGGTGCATCACTCGGATCGCGGCTCGCAATACTTGGCTTTGCGCTATGCCGAGCGCCTGGCCGGAGCGGGCATTGAGCCGTCGGTCAGCAGCGTCGGCGACAGCTACGACAATGCCCTGGCGGAGACGATCAGCGACTTGTTCAAGGCGGAGGTGATCCACTGGCGTGGCCCGTGGCGCTCCTTCGAGGCGGTCGAGTACGCCACCCTGGAGTGGGTCGACTAGTACAACCACCGCCGCCTGCTCGCGCCGATCGGCAACTTCCCTCCCGCCGAGGCCGAAGCGCGCTATCATGCCCACGTCGGCGACAAAGCCTTGGCCGCCTGACCCAACACAAACAGCCTCCGAGAAACCCGGAGCGTGTGTGGATGCCCCCTGTTTGGCAAGCATGATCTTTGAGATTTCGGCGGGGTCTTCGATCGGACGTGTGTCAGGCCTCACAATGTGGCCTTCGATGACG
>NZ_CABFPH010000247.1 GCF_902141845.1 Methylobacterium symbioticum
TATCGGTGTCGAGGGCGTCTACCAGAACTACGGCGTCCAGAGCGGTCGCGTGATCGATCTGAACCGGACGCCCGGCGCGACCTCGGCCGCCGGCTTCAACGCCGCCGTCGCCGCCGGCACGCTGCGCACGGTCACCAACGCCGACGTGTTCCAGGTCCGCGCCCGCGTCCAGCGCGACTTCTAAGTCACGACGTGACCCCGCGCGGATCCTTCCGGATCCGCGCGGGTCCGGTATCCGAAAGCTTCAGACTCGGATCCGCCCGGCTGCAAAGCCGGGCTTTTTCGTGTTTGGGATCCTGGCCCGTCCCGCATGCGCGCCGAGGCTTCGAGGCGGGCGGGGAGGGGAGCGTCAGGCAAAAGGGATGCGGCGGTACCGGCGCATAACGGCGTCCTCTCCGGCGCGCTCTCGCCCCTCGCCGGCCCCTCTCCCGAACGGGAGAGGGCACCCGCGCCTGATCCGGGCAGCGGCGGAGCGCTGGAACCGCGCCCTTCCTCCCCCCACTGCGGGGGAGGGAGAGCGCAGCGGCAGGGCGGAAAGGCCTGCCCTAAGACAAAAAGCTTGACACGCGAGAACAAAACACGTACATCCCGGCCACGCGCTGTCCCGCGGCGCGACGGGTCCTGCAACCCGCCGCGCCGCGCGCAGG